>DASVZA010000032.1:0-63548 GCA_036391875.1 Parasulfuritortus sp. | reverse complement strand
CTACTCCGGCGAGCGGGCGCTCGCCAAGCCGCTCGGCGCCGTGCAGATGGGACTCATCTATGTGAATCCCGAAGGCCCCGACGGCAAGCCGGACCCCGTGGCCGCCGCGCGCGACATCCGTGAGACGTTTCGTCGCATGGCCATGAACGACGAAGAGACGGTGGCACTCATCGCCGGCGGCCACACGTTCGGCAAAACCCATGGCGCGGGCCCGGCGACCCACGTCGGGCCGGTGCCGGAGGCCGCGCCCATCGAGGAACAGGGCCTGGGCTGGAAGAGCAGCTACGGCTCCGGCAAGGGCGGCGACACCATCAGCGGCGGGCCGGAGGTCACCTGGACCACCACGCCGACGAAGTGGAGCAACAGCTTCTTCGAAACCCTGTTCGGCTATGAATGGGAACTGACCAAGAGCCCGGCCGGCGCGTACCAGTGGACGGCCAAGGGCGGTGCCGGCGCCAAGACCGTGCCGGATGCGTACGACCCAGACAAGCGCCATGCGCCGACCATGCTGACCACGGACCTGTCGCTACGCTTCGACCCGGTCTACGAGAAGATCTCGCGCCGCTTCTACGAGCATCCGGACGAGCTGGCCGACGCCTTCGCCCGCGCCTGGTTCAAGCTGACCCACCGCGACATGGGTCCGCGCGCCCGCTACCTGGGCCCGGAAGTGCCGGCGGAAGAACTGATCTGGCAGGACCCGATCCCCGCCGTCGACCACCCGCCGGTCGATGCCCAGGACATCGCCTCGCTCAAGGCCCGGATGCTCGATGCCGGCCTGTCGGTTGCGCAGCTGGTGTCGACTGCCTGGGCCTCGGCCGCCACCTTCCGCGGCTCCGACAAGCGGGGCGGCGCGAACGGCGCGCGCATCCGCCTGGCGCCGATGAAGGACTGGGAGGTCAACCAGCCCGGACAACTGGAAACGGTGCTGGGCAAGCTGGAGGGCATCCGGAAGTCGTTCAACGCCTCGGCGGCGGGCGGCAAGAAGGTCTCGCTCGCCGACCTGATCGTGCTGGCCGGCTGCGCCGGGGTCGAACAGGCCGCGAAGAACGCGGGCTTCGATGTCACGGTACCCTTCGCACCGGGCCGCATGGACGCCTCGCAGGAACAGACCGACGTCGCCTCCATGGCCGTACTCGAGCCGATCGCCGACGGCTTCCGCAACTACCGCAGCGGCAGGTTCCCCGATGTTCCGTCCGAGGCGCTGCTGGTCGACAAGGCGCAACTGCTGAACCTGACCGCGCCCGAGATGACGGTGCTGGTGGGCGGCCTGCGCGTCCTGGGCGCCAACCACGGCCAAGCGAAGCACGGGGTCTTCACCTCGCGTCCCGGCGTGCTGACCAGCGACTTCTTCGTCAACCTGCTCGACATGAGCACGGAGTGGAAGCCGGTGGCCGGTTCCGAGGAAGAGTTCGAGGGCACCGACCGGGCTACGGGCAAGCCGAAATGGACCGCCACCCGGGTCGATCTGGTGTTCGGCTCGAACTCCGAGCTGCGCGCCCTGGCGGAGGTCTATGGCAGTGCCGATGCCCAGGGGAAATTCGTGAAGGACTTCGTGGCGGCCTGGGCCAAGGTCATGAACCTTGATCGCTTCGATCTGCGCGGTCTTGAGCTGTAGCGGATGACCCCGGCCCGCCACGGGGGCGGGTCGGGGCCGTCGTTTGCTCGCCGGAAATGTTCTGCCACTGACGGCCTGTACTTCAGGCCTGCCGCCTATGAAACACCCGGATACATTCTGTAACCGGGTGGTTACCCCCTCGATACATCGGGTTTTTACCATGGTTCCCGTCGACGGCCAGTACGACGCCCGGGTGCCGGATCGGTGCCCATCAAGCCGGACCAGGTCGTTTGATGTTTTTTGAACTTCACAGGAATCAGGATATGAAAAGGATTATTCAAGCCGCCGTGGTCGCCTCCGCGTTCTCCTCGTTTGCCGCCTTTGCGCACCACCCCGCTGAAACGATCATCGATCCGGACACCTGGGCGATGATCGACCAGAACATGGAAGACGCCGATTCGCCCCACCTGGATCTGGACTTCACCTCGATGTAAGCACGTTCCCCTGAACGACGAACGGGCTACGAGTTTCGTGGCCCGTTTTGTTTATGGCGCGGCGCAATGCCAGGAAAATGAACTGCTCGGTCTGGTTGCTGTGCGGATTGGACAGGTCGGCGTCGCTTGCGCATTCCGGGCGGATGTAGAATCCGCAGGGTCACGATCGCACATTGAAACGCCTCGCCACGAGCCCGAATGGAGGAGTTGCCATGAGACCGTTCAAGCCTTTGCATTGGTTGACCGCCGCGCTTTGCGCCGTGCTGGTCGCCTCGATCCAGCCCCTGTACGCGGCCCAGGCCACCATCAAGATCGGCCGCGACCATCGGATGGCCGCCGAATTGCTGACGCCCGACGATTCGGCCAAGCACCCGGGTATTTTGCTTCTGCATACCAGCCGCGGCCTGGATGCTGCGGATCTGCAGTTTGCGAAGAGGCTGGTCGACCAGGGCTATGTCGTTCTGGTGCCGCATTTCATGGAGGCGTATGGCATCACGGCCAAGACACGGCGCGATACCTTCACGACGTATGCCGATCCGATCTACGCCGACTTCGTCGCCGGTCTGGCGGCCTTGCGCGACGATCCTCATGTCGACGGCGGCAGGCTGGGCGCCATCGGTTTCTCCAACGGCGGATACTTTGCACTTTGGCTGGCGGCCACCAATCAGGTGAGCGCCGGCGTCGCCTATTACGGGGCGCTGACCGGGGCGGGAACCGATAAATCCCTGGACAGATTCCGAGGCGCGTTCACCAAGACCAGCGCGCCGGTACTGGTCATGCACGGCGAAGATGACCAGACGGTTCCGTTTGCCAAGGCCGAAGAACTCGATGGCCTATTGACCGCGGCACAGGCGCCGCACGAATTCCACGCCTATGAAGATGCCGGACACGGTTTTGAGCGCACGCCGGGCGGCGGCAACGAGGCGGCGGCGGTCGATGCGTGGCAGAGGACGGTGCGTTTTTTCGGCCAGTATCTGAAGCGGTGACGCGGCCGCACCGCCGCCGTCCGGGTGCCGCCGATCAGGCTCGTCCGGCCCGGACCGCCAGCGGCCAGGTTACCCGCCGTGACGTGTCCGGATTGCCCCAGGCCGGGGCCAGCGCCTCGGCCAGTTCCGCCACCGGGTTTTCGCCGCGTTCCTTGATGTAGCGGCCGGTCGCCGACCAGCTGCTGAAATAGCCGAGCAGCTGCGCCATCGACCATTGCACGCTCATCTCGAAAGCGGGGATCTCGATTTCGGCGAACGGGAAGTCGATGGTCCGGTAGCCCTCCTCCACCAGCCGTCTTTCCGGCGGCCAGTAGGCGCCGACCGTATCGTGATAGAAGCGCTGGACCAGTTCGTTCACCTCGTCGCCCTCGACCGTCTGGATGCCGTAGCTCCACACGGCGAGCACGCCGCCCGGTTTCAGGACCCGGTTCACCTCGGCGTAGAAGCGCGGCCGGTCGAACCAGTGCAGGGCCTGGGCGACGGTGACTAGATCGACCGAGGCGTCCGGCAGGCCGGAGGCCTCGGCCGGCGCGGCGCGGTATGCAATCCGGGGATGCGGCTTGGCGCCGGCCAGCTGCTTTTCGCTGGCGTCGGTGGCGATCACCCGCTCGAAGCGGTCGGCCAGGTCGACCGAGGCCTGGCCGCTGCCGCAGGCGCAGTCCCAGGCCATGGCTTTCCCCGGGGCGATATCGGCCAGCCAGTCGAACAGGGCCGGCGGGTAGCTCGGCCGGAAGTCGGCATAGGCGCCGGATACGGCGGTGAAGTGGTCCTTGAATGCGGGCGTCGTCATGCCGTTGGTTGTATCAGTTTCCGTGGGCGATGGCGAGCGGGCGGGCGCTCACTTCAGCGGCAGATAGATGTCGGTGACCAGTTCGTGTTCCGGCGTGTCCGGCATCAGGTTGAGGTAGTGGAAGTAGAGCGGGAAGTCGCGCAGTTCCTCGCCGCTGCCCGGCAGCCAGTTGCGGTATAGCGGATAGATGCTCTCGCCCAGCCGGTTGTGCGGGCCCAGGTGCCGGACCCGGGCGCAGCGG
The DNA here is from genome assembly GCA_036391875.1 of Parasulfuritortus sp. Lineage (GTDB taxonomy): Bacteria > Pseudomonadota > Gammaproteobacteria > Burkholderiales > Thiobacillaceae > Parasulfuritortus. Next base: position 59,482 of record DASVZA010000032.1, on the reverse strand, counting down.
CCACCGGGAATGGTCTTGGTCAGCACGCCCTGCGGGTTGGCCGGCACCTCGGCCGCGACCTCGCCGCAGATGTCGAAGCGGAATCGCTCCGGCTCGGCGGTGTCCGGGTTGTCGTAGGCGATGCCGAAGGTGCGGCTGGTCCGGACCGGCGACAGGCCGCTTTCCTTGCGCCAGTCGATGAACCGGCCGACTGCCTCGTTGAGCCGTTCGACCGGGCCGCGATGTTCCTGCACGGCGATGAGGGTGGTTTCGAAATCGACGATTTCCACTTGCACGATGTTTGTCCTTTCCGGGGTCTGGAAGCGGTAGCGCGCGTGCCAGTTGGGCCAGTCAGGCTTCCGCCTGAATTCGGAGGGCGACTGGCCGAAGGTGTTCCTGAATGCGCGCGAGAACGATTCCGGGTTTTCGAAGCCGGCATCCAGGGCGACGTCGATGATCCGGCTGCGGCGGTTGAAGACCAGGCGGTAGGTGGCCTGTCTCAGCCGCAGCAGCAGGACGTAACGCGCGACGCTGGTGCCGGTGTATTCGGCGAACTGCCGATGGAAATGGAACTTGGAGAAATTCGCGACCTGGCTCAGCCGCTCGACCGGCAGGGGCTCGTCCAGGTGGGTCTCGATGTAGTCGAGCACCTTGCCGAACCGCGCCGCGTAGGCCTTCGCCCTGCCGTTGTTCATCCGCATTCCTGTTTCCATGGGGCCGCACTATGCCGGCTGCCGCGTTGCGAATCCTGACCGGGATTGCTCAATGTCGCAGGGTAAACTGCTCGCCTTTCACGAAACCCGCTTGACTTGACCGACCGGTCTATTATCATGAAACGCATGAACGCCGAAACCGATACCCGCACCCGCATTCTCGCCGTCGCCCGCGAGATGTTCCATGGCCGCAGCTATGCCGACGTGGGCATCCAGGAGATCTGCGAGGCCGCCCGCGTGCAGAAGGGCAGCTTCTACCACTTCTTCCCGTCCAAGCGCGACCTGGCCCTGGCGGTGATCGACGACATGGCCGGCGACTGGGCGCACGGCTTCGTGGCCGAGGCCTTCGACCTGAACCTGCCGCCGATGGAGCGGCTCGATTACATGATCGACGCGGCCTACTACTGGCAGAAGGCCAGCGCCGACCTGGAGGGCCGGATGCGCGGCTGCCTGTTCGGCAACCTGGCGCTGGAGATGAGCACCCGCGACGACGTCATGCGGGCCCGGCTCAACGCGGTGTTCGACAAGGCGCGGGACAAGTTCCAGGCGACCCTGGACGAGGCGGTGCGGACCGGCGCCCTGGCGGCGCTGAACACCGAGGCGACCGCGTCGGCCATGCTGGCCTATCTGGAGGGCGTCATCCTGCTGGCCAAGACCCGCAACGACCCGGAGCTGATCCAGGTCCTGGGCCCGGCCATCAAGACGCTGAGGATCGAGATGAGCCACTGAACCTTTACCGCCGGGGCCGCGTTGCGGACCCGGCATTGCGACCGGCCCGAGCGGGCTTTTTTTTGGATCGCCACTAGACCGACCGGTCTACTAATGGTGTCCTCACGAAAGGAGAAACACATGGAATCGAATCAGACCCTGGACGCACGCGGCCTCAACTGCCCTCTGCCGATCCTGCGCACCAAGAAGACCCTGAACGCCATGCAGACCGGCGACACCCTCAAGGTGGTGGCCACCGACCCGGGTTCGCTCAAGGACATGGTCGCCTTCTGCAGCCAGACCGGCAACACGCTGCTCTCCTCGCAACAGGCGGGCGGCGATTACGAATTCCTGATCCGCAAGGCATGAGGAGGACACCATGAACGTCGCCAAACTTCATTCCACCGAAAACCGGCCGGACGCCATGCCGACCGACATGGCCAGCCTGGAAGCCTGGTTCGACAAGCGCCTGGACGAAAAGCTGGCCGAGCGCGAGGCCAACCGGATTCCCTCGCTCGCCATCATCGCCACCAAGGGCACCATGGACATGGCCTATCCGCCCTTCATCCTGGCCTCCACCGCCGCGGCGCTGGGCTGGGATTCGTCCATCTTCTTCACCTTCTACGGCCTTGAGCTGCTCAAGAAGGACCTCGACCTCAAGGTCTCGCCGCTGGGCAATCCGGCCATGCCGATGAAGATGCCGTTCGGCCCCGACTGGCTGAAGCACATCAACATGCCGGTGCCGACCCTGGCCGCCAGCCTGCCCGGCTTCCAGAGCCTGGCCACGGCCATGATGGAGCAGACCGTGAAGTCCAAGGGCGTGGCCAGCATCGGCGAGCTGCGCGCGCTGTGCCTGGAGGCCGGCGTCAAGATGGTCGCCTGCCAGATGACCGTCGACCTGTTCAACTACAAGAAGGACGAGTTCATCCCCGAGATCGAGGACTGGATCGGCGCGACCAGCTACCTGGCCGAGGCGAAGAACGCCGACGTCTGCCTGTTCGTCTGACCGGCCGGCAGCGGCGTCGGGAAACGGGAGGAGACACCATGGCCACCATCCTGGTCACCGGCGCCACCGGCTTCGTCGGCCGCCACACGCTGGAGGCGCTGATGCGGCGGGAGGGGCACGAGCTGGTCGCCGCCTGCCGCGATCCGGACCGCCTGCCCGGCGGCTATCAAGGGGCGGTGCGGGTCGGCGACCTGCGCGACCCGGACTATCGCGCCCGGCTGCTGGATGGCGTCGACGCGGTCTGCCACTGCATGGCCTGGACCTCGCTGTTCGGCCATGGCGAGCGCAGCCGCGACTTGTACCTGGAGCCCAGCCTGGCTCTGATCGAGGCCGCCGCGGCACGCGGCGTGCGGCGCTTCGTCAACGTCAGCACCACTTCGGCCGCCGCCCCGGAACGCTCGGCCGACCCGATGAGCGAAGGCATCCCGCGCACTGCCTGGCCCCACCTCGCCAGCGTGGTCGCCATCGAAGACGCATTGCGGCGACGGGCGGGCGGAAAGACCGTCATGGTCAATCTGCGCTTCGGCATCTTCGCCGGCCGCCACTATGCGCTGGGCGTCCTGCCCATCCTGGTGCCGCGCCTGAAGACCCAACTGGTGCCGTGGGTCGACGGCGGCCGCACCTCGCTGCCGATCACGGCCGGCGAGGACATCGGCGAGGCCATGGCGCTGGCCGCGACGGCGCCCGGGCTGTCGGGCTACGAAGGCTTCAACATCGTCGGCCCGGAAGTACCGACGGTGCGTGAGGTGATCCGGCTTCTGCACGACGAATACGGCCTGCCGCTGCCCCACTTCTCCGTGCCGTTTGCCGTCGCCTACCCGTTCGCCTGGCTGATGGAAAAGCTCGACCCATTCATGCCCTGGCCGCCCCTGGTCACGCGCAGCGTCGTGCATCTGCTGGAAGAGACGAACGCCGACAACCGGCGGGCCGAAGAGCGGCTGGGCTATCGCCCCCGCGTCGATTGGCGCGCGGCGATCAGACAGCAGATGGCTGAAATGGCGATCCGGGAAAAGCGTCCGATGGCCATGCACAAAATCCTGCCGAGCGAATGATCAGGCCGTCAACCGGCCGATCGACATCGGGTCGGCGCCGCCGATGTGGAGGAATCGCCGCCCGGGTTCATGCAATCGACCGAAACGGGCAGGCCCGGCGAACTTGAGCCCCGTATCGCCGATCACCAGGTCGGCATGCCGCGCTGCTCCGGTCAGGTGCCGCGACCGCGCCGGTCCGGGATCTGGGGATCGTCGCCGCAGGCGATGCCGGCCAGGCCGATGCCCAGCATCGTCAACACCGGCACGATCCGGGAGGGCGCGCGGCGGCCAGTCGCAACCGGCCGAGCGGCGGTTTCTGCTGCGGCGTCGCGGCGCAGCGCCTTGTAGGTGCTGTACAGGCTCAAGGTCATGATCGTCTCCTCCGAGGCAGCCCGCGCAGAGCGGTGATAACTTCATTACAGACGACGATCGGGCCGGCGGCCAATGGATTGCGGCAATGCGCCGGATTGCTTTTCCCTATCGCCCAGTGCGGGCGGTTGCCGGTCCGTGTTCCTGGGGCCAGGTCGCCAGTACCGTGTCGATGAAGATCTGCCAGATCGGGTTGGGTTTCCACACTTCGCGCATCGGGAACGCGGCCTGCGCCTCGTCCTCGCCGCGTACCAGCCTGCGGTATAGATAGACGAAGACCGAGACGCGCATGTTCTTGGCGCAGTGGACCCACAGCCTCTGCCCGGCGCAGGCCTGCAGCAGGCCGACGAAGCGGGCGAACTGTTCCGGTTCGGGTCGTTCCCACTCGACCGGGATCTGGAGGTAGGTCAGGCCCAGGCCGGTGACCAGTTCGGCCTCGCCGGGCAGGGCGTTGGACGAGGTCGGCAGGGCCAGGTTGATGACCGTGTCGATGCCCAGGTCGGACAGTTCGAGGATATCGTCGCGGGACAACTGGCCGGACGACCAGAGCCAGTCGAATACCGGGTGTACGTTGGGGGCGTCCATGCGGCGCATTCTGGCGCGAGGCAGTACGCCGCCGGCTATTCGGCCACGCTCGGCTGATCCTGTCTGCGCAGCCGGCGGTAAAGCGTGTTGCGGCTGATGCCGAGCCGGCGCGCCGCTTCCGACATGTTGCCCTGGCTGAGCTGGATGGCGCGGGCCATGGCGGCGGCCGAGAGTTCATGGAGATTTTCGGTGTCCTCTGCCGGCGGGGCGTCGATGAGGGGCGCGGAAGGACGGCGCAGTTCCTCGACCAGATCGTCCGGCAGGTGTTGCCAGCCGATCCGGTTCTCGTCGTCGTCGAGCAGCGCGCAGGCGGTGCGCAGGACGCTGACCAGCTGGCGCAGGTTGCCCGGCCAGGGGTACTCGGCGAAGGTGGCGGCAACCGGTGCGTCCAGGCCGACGCGGCGGCCGGGCGCCGCCTCGTCGAGCAGCCGGGAGAGCAGCACCGGAAAGTCCTTGCGCTCGCGCAGGGGCGGCAGCATCAGGGCCAGGCCGTTGATGCGGTAATAGAGATCGGCACGGAAGCGTCCGGCTTCCATCTCCGCCTTGAGGTTGCGATGGCTGGCGCAGATCAGGGCGAAGTCCACCGCCACGGCGTGGCCGCCGCCCAGCGGGGTGACCTGCCTTTCCTGCAGCACGCGCAGCAGCCTGGTCTGCATGGCCAGGGGCATGTCGCCGATCTCGTCGAGGAACAGGGTGCCGCCCTGGACCTCGCGAATCCGCCCGGGCGAGCCGCCACGGCGGGCGCCGGTGAATGCGCCGGGCGAGTAGCCGAACAGTTCGGCCTCGATCAGGTTTTCCGGCAGCGAGGAACAGTCGACCGCGACGAAGGGCCGGGCGCTGCGCGGGCCGGCGTCGTGCATGGCCTTGGCGAACACTTCCTTGCCGACGCCTGATTCGCCTTGGAGCAGGACAGGGATCGGCTTGCCCAGCACTTTGCGGGCCTTCCTGACCGCCGCCCGCACGGTTTCGCAGCCGGTATCGAGAGCCGCCAGGGCATCGTCCTCGTGGATTCCGGGGCGGACGATCGCCACCGGGCGGGCGCGGGGCGCCGACTCGATGCGGACGAACAGGGTGTCGCCGGTATGGCCGCCTTCCTGTCGGCAGTGGACGGGCAGCGGCTCGCCGCCGCGGCGGTAGCTCCAGTCGATCACGTCCTGGTAGGCGAGGTGGAATATCTCGTCGAGGGAAAGCACGCCGAGGTCAGCCGGGCCGAGGGCCAACGCCGCCATCGCCGCGCGATTGGCGCCGATCAGCGTGCCGCCGGCGGAGAGCGCCAGCACGCCCTCGGCCAGTGTCCCGATGCCTTCGACGAGCGGGTGGAAACGCAGGCGCAGGTCGCCGGCATGGCGTGCCTCGAACAGCCGGTTTTCGACCATCTGGGCGGCCGTGCGCACCAGGCAGAAGGTATGGGGATGGCGCCGGCGGTGGTCGCCGGAGATGTCGAGCACGCCCAGCGGGTGGCCGTCCGGCGCGGCCACCGGTGCGGCGGCGCAGGTCAGGAAGCCGTTGCGTTCGAGATAGTGCTCGGGGCCGTTGATGACCACCGGGGAGGCTTCGGCCAGGGCGGTGCCGATGGCGTTGGTGCCGCGGTATTGCTCGTGCCAGGAGGCGCCGGGCGCGAGGGCGACCCGCTCGGCCCGTTCCAGGAAGACGGCGTCGCCCAGGGCGTGGAGCAGGACGCCGCGATCATCGGCCAGGATCACCATGCTGCCCGAGTCGCGGGTCTGGCTGTAGAGATATTCCATCACCGGCCGGGCGTGGGCGATCAATTCGCGCTGCCGATCGACGGCACGGGCCAGTTGGAAAGGCGTGAGATGCAGCGATTCGGGCAGGCGGCCGACCGGTGCCAGCCCGGCCTCCTGGCTGCGGCCCCAGGAGCGCGCGACGACCGGACCGACCCGCGCCTCCGGCGGAATCTCGCCATGTTCGAGCAACTGGTTGCGGGCCCGGCGCAGGGCCGCGCCGCGGCCCTTGGTGATCGGATTCGGCACCATGATTTTCTCCTCGCACTCGCCTTGCGGTACCCACTATTCAGGATTCGACCGGCGGTCGCAAGCCGATCCGACGGTTTGTCCGGGCGGCTGTGTCATTTCGAGACAGTGTCACGGAACGATACGCTCCGTGATCCCTAATTGCTATGACAGGCCGAAGACGGGAATGTTTTCAATCAATGGCTTATGGCAGGCGGCTGGCTGGCACGCCCTTTGCGAAAGGGTTAACAGATTCGGACATGAAGCCGGATCCGATACCAACTCACGCAAGCACCTGAAGGAGAATAGCCATGATTTACGCAGCACCCGGCAGCGCCGACGCCAAGTTCAAGTTCAAGGCCAAGTACGACAACTTCATCGGCGGCAAGTGGACGCCCCCGGTCAAGGGCCAGTATTTCGATGTCGTCACGCCCATCTCCGGCAAGCCCTACAGCCAGGCCGCCCGCTCCAGCGCCGAGGACGTCGAACTGGCGTTGGATGCCGCCCACGCCGCCGCCGACAAGTGGGGCAAGACCGCGGCCGCCGAGCGCGCCAACATCCTGCTGCGCATCGCCGACCGGATGGAGCAGAACCTGGAGCTGCTGGCCTACGCCGAGACCGTCGACAACGGCAAGCCGATCCGCGAAACACTGGCCGCCGACATCCCGCTCGCCATCGACCACTTCCGCTACTTCGCAGGTGCCCTGCGTGCCCAGGAAGGCGCGATCAGCGACCTGGACGAGACCACCGTCGCCTACCATTACCACGAGCCGCTCGGCGTGGTCGGCCAGATCATCCCCTGGAATTTCCCGATCCTGATGGCCGCCTGGAAACTGGCCCCCGCCCTGGGCGCCGGCAACTGTGTGGTGCTCAAGCCGGCCGAGTCGACCCCGGTCTCCATCCTGGTGCTGGCCGAGCTGATCGCCGACCTGCTGCCGCCCGGCGTGCTCAACATCGTCAACGGCTTCGGCCGCGAGGCCGGCATGCCGCTGGCCAATAGCACCCGCATCGCCAAGATCGCCTTCACCGGCTCCACCACCACCGGCCGCGTCATCGCCCAGGCCGCGGCCAACAACCTGATTCCGGCCACCCTGGAACTGGGCGGCAAGTCGCCCAACATCTTCTTCGCCGACGTCATGGACAAGGACGACGAGTTCCTCGACAAGGCCATCGAAGGCCTGGTGCTGTTCGCCTTCAACCAGGGCGAGGTCTGCACCTGCCCGTCGCGCGCACTGATCCAGGAATCGATCTACGACAAGTTCATCGAGCGCTGCCTGAAGCGGGTCGCCGCCATCAAGCAGGGCAACCCGCTCGACACCGACACGATGGTCGGCGCGCAGGCCTCCAAGGAGCAGCTCACCAAGATCCTGTCCTACCTCGACCTGGGCAGGCAGGAAGGCGCCGAGTGCCTGATCGGCGGCGCGCAGAAGGTCCTGTCCGGCGATCTCGAAGGCGGCTATTACGTCCAGCCGACCCTGTTCAAGGGCCACAACAAGATGCGCATCTTCCAGGAGGAAATCTTCGGCCCGGTGCTGGCCGTGACCACCTTCAAGGACGAGGCCGAGGCCCTGGCCATCGCCAACGACACCCTGTACGGCCTGGGTGCCGGCGTCTGGAGCCGCAACGGCAACGTCGCCTACCGCATGGGCCGCGCCATCAAGGCCGGCCGGGTGTGGACCAACTGCTACCACGCCTATCCGGCCCACGCGGCCTTCGGCGGCTACAAGGAATCGGGCATCGGCCGCGAGACGCACAAGATGATGCTGGACCACTATCAGCAGACCAAGAACCTGCTGGTCAGCTACTCCGAGCAGAAGCTGGGCTTCTTCTGATAGCCGACCCCGCCCCGCCAATTCGACGACGGGGCGGCCGGATCGATTGCAAATGTCGTCGCTCCTGCGCAGGCAGGAGCCCAGTCACAAAACTGGATTCCCGCCTGCGCGGGAATGACGACCGTCCTGAGGGGGCAACATGGTCGAACGCGTCGTCGCCACCGAGGCCGCGCTGGCCCTGATCGAGAAGCTCAAGGCCAAGCACGGCACGCTCATGTTCCACCAGTCCGGCGGCTGCTGCGACGGCAGCGCCGCCAACTGCTACCTGCCCGGCGAGATCATGGTCAACCCGGCGCGCGACGTCCGCCTGGGCGAGATCGGCGGCTGTCCCTTCTACATCGGCAAGGCCCAGTTCGAATACTGGGAGCACACCCAGATCATCATCGACGTGACCGAAGGCCGCGGCGGCACCTTCTCGCTCGAAGGACCGGAAGGCCTCGCCTTCCTGACCCGCTCCCGGCTCTACACCGACGAGGAATGGGCCGAACTGGAAAACAACCCGCCGGTCTGGGCCGAGCCTACGGCTTGACCGTCTTTCGTCAAATGGGGCTTCATGAATGTCTGTTTTCTGTTTTGTGGGACAGCAGTCGCCTCGAAACGGACGCACGCACCCATGTATAAACCGACAACACTTCGGCACAAAGCGGACAATGGCTAACAGCTAATGTGGGTGCCTGTGATGACTGTCCGGGTAATGGGTGTGTGCATGACGCATTGGCGTATGGACATGCATGTGGGTATGCGGCTCGGTTCCATCCCACGGAAAATCGTGCTCATGCCGGTGGTGTTCGTCATGGGTATGGGCGTGCGTATGCTCCATAAACTCATGCTGGTGTTCGTGCTCATGATGTTCAGTTAGGTGCAGCCAAGTGCCAAGGGCCATCAGCGCCCCCGCAGCTAACAATGGAACCGTGACGGCATCCCCCATGGCAACAGCCAGCAATGCACCGAAGAATGGAGCAATGGAAAAGTAAGCGCCAGTTCGAGCCGTACCGAGATGCCGTAGCCCAAGGACAAAGAGTGTCAGGCTAACCCCATAAGCCAGCAGGCCGACCAACATGGCACCCGCGATGGCAGGCAGCGTTGGCAAATGAGCACCTAGCGCGAACGCGAGAAGCATGTTGACCGTTCCGGAGACCAAGCCTTTGACGGACGCGATCCAGGTTGCATCAGTCAAAGACACCTTGCGCGTGAGGTTGTTGTCGATTCCCCACGCAAAGCACGCCCCGAGAATTGCCAGTGACGGCCACATTCCGGAAAACCGCGTTTCGCCAGTTCCACTCAGGATCAGGGCGCCGAGAACAATGGCGGCCATCCCCAACAGGATTCGACGGTCAAAGTTTTCTTTGAAGGCGAACCAGGCCAACAGCGCCGTAAACACACTCTCGGCATTAAGCAGCAGAGAAGCACCGGAGGCTGGCATTCCAGTGAGACCCAGCATTAGGAGGACGGGGCCAACGATCCCACCTGCCAAAATCGCCCCGGCAAACCAAAGGGTCTCATTCCTTGGCAATCTGACGGCTGGTGCCTTGGTGAGCCAGCGGAATGCAGTTAGGCCAATGCCCGAACCAATATAGAGTAGGCCAGCAAGCAGCCACGGGCTGACGTTGTTCAATAGCAGCTTGGCGAGTGGCGTGCCGGCGCCGAATAAAATCGCCGCGCCCAGTGCGGCGAGCACACCCGCCTGTTTGAATCCGCTACCCATGGTCATTGGCATTCAAGAAGATTTGGGTGGGCGCCCTTTGTATCACGCTGCCCGGTTGTCCGCTGTGAAAAGATGACTTGCTCACCAAAACCAGAGCTTCCAAGGGCGGCTCAAGGTTCAACTCAGCCATTTGTGTTTTAGCCTGATAGCGGCCAGATGATCGAAAGGCGAAACCTTAGGTCAGGTTTACCACCAGCTAATCCGGCTTGACCCGTCTACCGCTTCACACCCCATCCTGCCTGTTCCTACACTACGAGGACAGAGCATGCAGCAATTGGACGACGACACCTTTATGATCCGTTTCGAACGCCTCGACCTGGGGCCGGAGTATTTCGACCACCGCGGCCATTTGCGCATGGGCTGGCTGCACTTGCGCCGTTACGGACTGGACGAGGGCAATGCGCGGGTATGCGACGGCATCCGCAGCCTGGCGATGAAGTTCGGCGCGCCGGGCAAGTTCAACCACACCCTGACCGAGGCGCTGATGCGGATCATGGCGGTACGCATGGACGATGCGGCAGATCCGGATTTCGACGCCTTTCTGGTCCGCAATCCCGATCTGGTCGACGATTCGCGTGGCGTGCTGGCCCGTCATTACAGCGACGCCTTGCTGAATTCGGCCGAGGCCCATGCCGGCTGGGTCGGGCCGGACCGGGCGGCGATCCGGTGACGCGGGGCGCCATGCAGCCGGAAACCATCACCGCATTCGCGCGGCGCTTCGGCCTCGCCCGCGCCACCTTGCTCTACTACGACCGCATCGGCTTGCTCAAGCCGGCCGGGCTGAGCCCGTCGGGCTATCGGCTGTACGGCGAACGCGAGGCGGCGCGCATGACGCGCATCGACACCTACCGCAAGGCGGGCCTGCCGCTGGAGGCGATCCGAGCGATCCTGGATGAATCCGGCGGCGACAATCCGGCTACGGCATTGGAGAAACGCTTGGCGGCGATCAACGACGAGATCGGCCAGTTGCGCGCCCAGCAGCGGCTGGTGGTGGAACTGCTGCGCCGTAGCGGCAAAGGGGCGGCTGGCCACGGCGTGGACGTCGAGCAATGGGTGGCGATGCTGGCCGAGGCCGGTGTCGACGAGGCGGGCCGGCGGCGCTGGCACCAGGCGTTCGAGCGGGACGCGCCCGAGGCGCATCGCGAGTTCCTGGCTTCGCTCGGCCTGGGCGATGCGGAAATCGAGGACATCAGGCGCCGCTCGCGCGGCGGCTAGACGGCCTTAGCCGCGCATCTGGACGATGGACCGAGTCAGCTCGCTCAGGCGCTGACGTTGTTGCCCGCGTTCGTCGAAGTTCTCAGGCGCCAGCCAGGTGGTAAAGGCCTGGCGCAGCGCCGGCCATTCCGAGTCGATGGCCGCGTACCAGGCGGTGTCCCGGCTGCGGCCCTTGTACACCGTCGCTTGGCGGAAGATGCCCTCGTAGGAAAACCCCAACCGCTGCGCCGCAGCGCGCGAAGGGGCGTTCAGGGCGTCGCACTTCCATTCGTAGCGCCGGTAGCCCAGCGCGAAGGCGCGCTCCATCATCAGGACCATCGCTTCGGTTGCGGCCGGGCTGTGCTTGAGGCGCTCGCTGAAGTGGAGATGGCCGACCTCGATCGAGCCGGCCTCCGGGGCGATCCGGAGATAAGCGGCGATGCCGGCCGGCCGGTCGTCGGACTTCGGGACGATGGCGAAGAACAGCGGATCGACACTCTGCTCGCCGGCGCGGAGCCAGTCGCGGTAGGCGTCGGCCGAGGGGAATGGGCCGTAGGGCAGATAGGTCCAGTTCCGGCCGTCGCGGTCGAGCGCGTTCGCGGCGTGCAGCGCGTCGGCGTGGCGCGCGGCGTTGAGCGGTTCCAGGCGGCAGTAGCGCCCTTCCATGGCCGTGGCCGAGGGATGGGGCGGCGGGCGCCAACCCGGCAGCGGACTGCCGATGGGCTGGCCGAATGCGTTGATGATTTCGGGCATGGGCGGTTATTCGGGCAGGCGGTTGGCGACCTCGATCAGGTTGCCGTCGGGGTCGCGGAAATAGATGGACAGGATGGGTCCGGCGGCGCCGGTGCGGCGCACCGGGCCTTCGATGATCTCGACGCTGCAGGCGGTGAGGTGGGCCTGGACCTCGGCCAATGGCCTGGAGGTCAGGAAGCACAGATCGGCCGAGCCGGGCGTCGGCCGGGCGGCCTTGGGTTCGAACTCGCGGCCGTGCGGGTGCAGGTTGATCTTCTGCGCGCCGAAGGCCAGCGCCCGGCGGCCGCCGGCGAAGCTGACCGGCGCCATGCCCAGCGTGCGTTCGTAGAAGGCGACGCTGGCCTCGACGTCGGCCACGGTCAGGACCAGATGGTCGAGGCCGTCGATCATTTGCGCCCGTAGCGGCCCTGCAGGACGGCCTTGCCCAGCATGTTCTGGTGCAGGTAGTAGCCGACCATGGCGGCCGGGCTGTTTTCATCCAGCGGCAGCTTGTCGAGCTTCAGGGCGTAGACGGTGAAGATGTAGCGGTGCGGCTTGTCGCCGACCGGCGGGCAGGGGCCGCCGTAGCCGGTCTGGCCGTAGTCGGTCCGGCTCTGCACCGCGCCGGCCGGCATCAGGCCGGCCTTGGGATCGCCGGCGCCCTGTTTCAGGCCGCTGGTGTCGGCCGGCAGGTTGAACACCACCCAGTGCCACCAGCCGCTGCCGGTCGGCGCGTCCGGATCGTAGGCGGTGACGGCGAAGCTCTTGGTGCCCTTGGGCGCGCCCTGCCAGGCGAGCGCCGGCGAGACGTTGTCGCCGGCACAGCCGAAGCCCTTGAACACCTGCTGGTTGGCGAGGGTGGCGTTCGGCTTGATCTCGGGGCTGGTCAGCTTGAAACCGGCGGCCTGGGCGGCGGGGGCGGCGGCTAGCAGGGCGGCCAGGACGATGGCGGATGGCTTGAACATGGATGTGCTCCTCTCTGGGTTGGTCGATGTGGCGATGAATCGGCGCCTGTCGGCGTCCATTCTGGTGGAGCTTATATTGACGTGCAATCGATTGGATTCGTTCACGCCGGCAGGTCGAGATCGAACAGGTCGCGCAACACGGCGTCACGTTCGTCCGACACGATCACGCGGGTCGTGGTCTCACCGTGGGCCACGGTCTTCAGCCGCTCGTCGAACAGGATGACGCGCCCTTCCGGGGTCTGGCGCATGACGATCAGGTGGGTGGTGAACAGCGTTTCCGGGTGGGTCGAGTTGAGCCAGTTGGCGGGCAGGAAGTCGACCCACTCGTGGTGCGCGAGGTCGAAGCTGTACTGGTTCGACCATTCATTGTCGATCTTTGCCCGGAACAGGAATTCGCCATTGTCCTGGCGCAGCAGTTCGAACGTGTCGTCGTCCTGGCGCACCTCGCCGCTGCCGGCCAGGCGCATCGGCGCGCGCATGCCGTAGCTGCCGAAGCCGGCGTCGCACAGCCATTCCTCGCCGTCCAGCATGGCCAGGATCGCCATGTGGGTGCGCGGCCGACGGGAATGATAGGTCATCGGCCGGCAGCCGACGAAGCGGTAAGCCACGCCGAGCGCTTCCAGGGCCATGGCGAACAGGCCGTTGATCTCGTAGCAATAGCCGCCGCGCCGGCGATGGACCAGCTTGTCGACGATGTCCTCCGGCACCAGCGAGATCGGCTTGCCGGCCCGCACATCGAGGTTCTCGAACGGCACGCTGTGCAACTGGCGGCGCAGAACGGCGGCGACCGTGGCCAGATCGGGCCGCGCCTCGCCCGCATAGCCGATGCGGTCGAAGTAGCGTTGCAGGTCGAAGTTGTCGGCTTTCATGATGGGCGGCAGGGTGTTGGTCGGATGCCTCAGTCTAACCGAGCCGGCGGGCGGAAGGACGGTACAGTTTCGGTCTCGGGTCGCCGGTACAGCAGGGTCCGGGCCAGTGCCTCAGCCCTTGGCTTTCGCCATGCGTGCAGTCACCGCGGGCGCGATGAGCTTGTGCATCGGCGCGACCGGCAGCATGTAGATCCGGCCCAGCAGGTTGTGGACGTGCACCACCGTGGTCACGTAGACCCTGACGAAACCCTCTCGGTCGGACGGCTGCTTGAAGACGGACAGCACGACGGCGAGGTGCTTGTCATCGTCGCCGAGCAGTGCCTCGGCATCGGTGTTCTCGATCAGCGTGAAGATGCCGACCCGGTCGCCGGCGGCGTAGCCGGATGCCGATTTGGTTGGGTCGATGCCGCTCAGGCCGCCGAGGTCCTTCAGCCCGACGAGCCGGACCAGACGGTTGCGCAGGATCATGAGCGTCTCCACCCAGCCGGGCGTACGGGCGGCGGCCACGAGGAAATGGCCCAGGGCCGAACGTCCCGTATCCTCCACCTCGATGGCGTGACAGTCGTGGAAATAGGAACCAGCCAACCGTGCCTGGATGGCGCTTCCGGCCGGTGCGGCGCAGGAAAAGACGGCCGTCATGATCGAACCTCCCGTTCAGTCGAACGTGCATAACGATACGCCGTTCGAGTGCTTCGCACTCAGCCACCTGCGTAAGTGAGGGTAGCGGTAAGAGCCGTTCGTAACCTTATCGCGCTTGTTCGACCTGCTCCGGCGCGAACACCCCCATCGCTTCGCCCACCAGCGCCATGTCGCGTTCGCTGAGTTCCAGCACCCCGAAGCGTAGCTTGTAGCCCCAGTTCCGGGTCCTGGCCGTGAATTCGAGCCGGTCGAGCAACGGCCGGATCGGCGCGTCATGGGCATCCAGCCAGCGCACGTCGCGCCGGTACGGCACGAAACCGTCGCCCATGTCGTGGCGATAGGGCTCGCCGTCCGCGACGATGCCGATGGCGGTGAACGTCTGCAGCGCGCCGCCGCCGCCGAAGGTCTCGGTCGGCGAGTAGTAGACGACGCGATCGCCCGGCTGGATCCGGCGCAGCGGGCCGGCCTTGCCGTGGCAGACCTGCATGAAGCCTTCGGCCCGACCTCGGCGTACGTGGTTGGCCGAGGCCACCGCCAGCCAGTTGCGTTTGACGCGGTCGGGCGTGCGCAGATGCGCCGGCCGGAGCAACAGCGAGGTGAACATGTCAGCGCGGTATCGGCGAGTAGACCCGCAGGCGATGGCTGTCCGGATCAAGTGCGACGAAGGTGTGGCCGAACTCCATGCTGGTCGGCGGTTGGGCGAAGGTCAGGCCGCGTGCCTGCCAGTCGGCATGCAGGGCATCGACCGCCGCGTCGCCGTCGAGCGCAATGCACAGTTCGCCGCCGCCACCGGTTGCCACCGCCGCGGGCTCGACCGTATGCAGTGCCCACAGTCCGAGCCGCTGGCCGTTGGCCAGGACGAACATGGCGAATGCGGGCGAAGACTCAACTGGCGCCTTGCCCAGCAGGCCGGCGTAGAACGCCTCGCTGGCCGGCACGTCGTTCACGTACAGGATGATGAGATCGGGGTCGGTCATGGCTACTCTCCTTGTCGTTTGTCTGAGATGACGGGAGGACGATAAGGGAGGCTGCTGACAGGTTGTGTCAGCAGGAGAAAAATTTATCGGCTAAGCATTCGACTTATACTGGTTAGCAGCACCTGCTCCGTCTAATAGTAAGAATTCCATCGAGGAAAGGCAGATGTCCTGGAACATTCAACCAATTAACAATCCGCCGCAATATAGCGACGAGGTTAAAGCGTTTGCGAAAGAAATAGCGTTGGCCGAAGCGCTCAAACAGGCGACTGAACTCCAGGACGTTGATTCTGATGCCGTGAATCGCCTCGGTAAGAAATGGCGAAACCATTCGATAGGAGTACTGCGGCGAATAAGCGGACGCCATGGCGAGCAACTCGATGATGTTTTGGTCCTGGCTTGGCGAGTGAACCGCTTTGCGCATCACTATGAAGCGGCGTTAATACGCAAGACTTTAGAGTTGTCGGGTATGGTGCCGAGCGATCTAGAAAGAGAGTTATCTACCGCTAAGGGGTGCGAGAAATATAACGAGTGCGGAATACTCATTGCTCGACACTACACGGCAATTAAGGGAAGCCAGGAAATGCTGCGGGGAACGCAGCTTAAAAAACTCCCTGGGACGAGCGAGATTCTTGAAGCCCTCTCTTTCGACTGCATCATGCATGCCGCATTGTGCCTCCCTGACAACATCGAGGGGGCCTTGGATCTGCTGGCGGATTCTGTATCCGCGAATGATCTGGCGCTGCAGGGTGAAATCCACCTGAGCAACTATTGGCATCGTAAAGCGGAACGGGCGATTAATGGCAAAGCTGGCGCCAAGAAACGGCACGCAAAAGAGGGTGCCTTGAAAGAATGGACTCTTCAGAAATACCAGGCTGGAAAATGGCGGTCGGCAAATCACGCCGCGTCAGAATTGATGCCTGAAGTTTTGGAGCATAGCGAGAAAATAGGCGCAAACCTTACGAAATCGAATGCACAGCGCACCATTGCGGACTGGATCAGGAAATGGATCAGAAATCCGTCTAGCTGCTAGACCGACACGTCAAGCGGCTAGGCCGCTACGGCTGGCTGCTTGGCGGCATGGATTTAGCATTTTGCATTCGGCAAGATGCTCTCACATGGCGTAGCTCAGGGGATAGAGCACTCTGTTATCTACGTTTGGTGACTCAACACCGGAACGGGCAGAGAGGTCGCGAGTTCGAATCTCGCCGCCATGATGATTGATTGCACAATTTTTTTGCCACTGTCCCTTTTAGTCTCTCTTTCTCACGCTACGCCGCTTCGAGCGACTACCCCTTCGTCGGCAGATTCGTGTGGACCGTGGGCGTGGCGTTCCAGAACCAGTAGAAGAAGCCGTTCTTGTTCTGCAGCAGGGTCTTGGTCGTCACGGTGCTCTGCTCGAGGCTGCCCCAGCAGGCGCGGGCCGAGTTGCGGTTGTTGTGCAGGTCCAGGCATTCCTGGTCCGGCAGCGCGGGCTTGGGCGGGATGTACAGCGCGCTGCCGCGCGGCACCCAGAGGTCGGCCAGCCGGATCTTGTTCAGCTTGGGCCAGTAGCGGCCGACCGAGATGACCAGCGACAGCTTGGGGTCGATCGAGGCGAAAATGTGCGGGAAATCGTGGTGCTCGAGGTCGGTGCAGACGACGGTGAGCAGCGCGTTCCCGGTGCCCTGGTAGGGCGACCAGTGGCCGGCGAAGACGCCGTATTCGTATTCGATCTGGGCCAGTTCCGGGACGGGGCAGCTCAGGGGCACGCATTGGCCCTTCTCGACCAGGGTGATGCCGAACGCCGCCGCCACGTCGCGGGTCGCCCACATCGGCTCGAAGACCACCTCGTCGGCGATGAAGCCGAGCTGGGTTTCCACGCCCCAGGGCGGCGTCTGCTTGACGCCGATCACCTCGGAAACGACGTATTCCCGGCCGATGGCGACCCTCGGGTCGGTGGGGGCGGGGGCCATCGGCCTCACGCCTGGCGGTGGCTCCTGGTGGTAGGTCGGCCGGCCGTCGTCGTTGTAGAAATAGGGGGTTTGCGAGATGTCGACGGGCGTTTCATGCTGTTCCTTGATGAATACCGGCGGGTCGAAATAGCCTTGGGTCATGGGTGTCGTCTCCTCGTGGTTTGGTGTCGTTCTGAAAGGCGACCCGCAGTATACCGGCGCGTCGTAATGGGAATGACGTTCCCTAGTCCTTCGGTATGCCCGCCTTCTCCCGCCACTCGCTCAACAGCGCCTGCCGCCGCTTCGGGTAGCGTGCATCGGTGACCGCCAGCTCGCCGATCCGGTCGGTCCGGAAATGGCGGAAGTCCTGGCGCAGCTCGCACCAGGCCGCGAGTATCTGGACCCGGTCGAAATAGCCCAGCGCGTATGGCCAGACCGTGCGCCGGGTCTCGCTCTCGTTGACGTCCCGATAGCGGATCTCGATCTTGCGTTCGTAGCGGATCGCGTGGCGCAGCATCGCCATGGTTTCGTCGTCGACCGAGAGCGGCGGTGCGGGCACTGCCAGCAGGCCGGACGTGTCCAGCATGCCGTGCAATTCCTTCGGCAGGACGGCGGCGATCTTGTCCAGGGCGCGGTTGGCGGCCTTGCCGAGCCGGGCGTCGCCGCGCTTGGCGACCCAACTCGTGCCGAGCGCCAGGGCCTCGATCTCGTCCTCGCTGAACATGAGCGGCGGCAGCATGAAGCCGGGCTGCAGCACATAGCCCAGGCCGGGGGCGCCGTCGATGGCGGCGCCCTGGGCCTGCAACGCACCGATGTCGCGGTACAGCGTGCGCAGGCTGATGCCGAGCTCGGTCGCCAGGTAGGCGCCGGTCACCGGGTAGCGGTGGCCGCGCAGGATCTGGATCAGGTCGAGCAGGCGTTGGGCGCGTGACATGGGTTCGGTCCTGGACGGGCGATGCCTAATGCTGCCACAGACATGGGCCGGCGGCGGTCAGTCGACGGCTCGACCGGTCTCCCAGGCCAGCATGCCGCGCTTGCGCGCTTCGCCCCAGCGGGCGCGGCCGAGCCGGCCGTCCTCGCAGATCACGCGGTGGCAGGGGATCAGCCAGGCCAGTGCGTTGGCCGCCACGGCATTGCCCACCGCGGCGGTGGATGGGGTGCCGAGCGCCTCGGCCAGCCCGCCGTAGGATACGCAGCGGCCGGGAGGAATCGCCAGCAGCGCCTCCCAGACCTTGAGCTGGAAGGCCGAGCCGGACACCCAGAGCGGCAGGCGGTCTTCGACCGGTTGTGGGGCGAATGCGTTGGCCAGGCGTTGCCGGTCGTCCGTGGTGAGCGCCTGCCATTCGGCGCCGGCGAAGTCGATGCGGGCGGTTTGCCGCAGGCGGGCGAGGGCATCCGCATCGGCATGGAACTCCAGGCGGTTCAGGCCGAGCGGCGCCCAGACGGCGTAGGCCGGGCCGAACGGCGTGTCCAGCTCGCCTTCGCGCAGCGTCAGGCCGGCGGCCGCCTGCTTGAAATCACCCGGCGTCATGCCCTCGTAGCGGACGAACAGGTCGTGCAGCCGGGCGGTACCCGACAGGCCGCATGCGTGCGCCGTGTCCAGCAGGCTGCGGGCATCGGCCAGTGCGTCGCGCGCCGCGGCCCGGGTCAGGCATTGCACGTAGCGCTTGGGACTGATGCCGACCCTTCGGGTGAACAGGCGCTGGAGATGGAATCCGGACAGGCCGACCCGGTCGGCCAGCCAGTCGAGGCCGGGCTGTTCGCGCCAGTGTTCGGCGAGCAGCAGCAGCGCCCGGTGGACGCGCCGGGCGTCGCGGCTGTCGGCGTTCGCCTCGTCATTCATCCTGGAGCTCGCTGTCGGTGGCCGGCAGCAGGCTCATGCGCGGGATGCGCGCCTTGCAGTTGCCGTAGGCCTGTTCCACGGTGACGCGGATGTAGCGCTGGGCCAGCGGCCAGAGGTCGGCATGGGCGGCGCGGTCTTCGACGATCTCGGCCAGGCCGTTCACCCGGAACCGGTTGCGGCGCTCGAAATCGACGAACAGCATGCCGATGTGGCCGTTGACCAGCATGTTGCCGAGCGAGTTGTAGAGCCGGTTGCCGGCGTAGTCGGGGAACACCAGGTGGCGCTCGTCCAGCACCTTGAGCAATGGATAGGGCCGTCCCGAGGCGTCGTGCTCGCGGCCGCGGAAGCTGCAGTCGCAGGCGCCCTGCGCGTCGGCGGTGGCGATGAAGAAGAAGGGCAGGCCCTCCAGATAGGCCGCCAGCGCCGGCGGGACGGTGTCGCGGAACATGGCCGACAGGCCGGCCGCATCCCAGGCGTCGTCGGCGCCGAAGCGGCGCTGGGCCTCGCGCTCGCCTTCGTGCAGCCAGTCGTCGGGTGGGATCTCAGCCATCGATTCGCTCCGTTCACCAGTATTGCGGGTAGCGCCGCGTGCGGCCCAGGTTGTTGAAGACCAGCGCCACGGCCAGCAACAGCAGGGCGCCGAGCGCGGTCGGCCAGAGCAGGAAGCTCCAGCCGGGCTGGGTCAGGAAGACGATGACCGGGTTGGACCCGGCCGGCGGATGCACGCAGCGCAGGGCCATCATGGCCGCGACCGCGGTGGCCGTGGCCAGCGCCATGGGCAGCGGGCCGGGGCCGAACAGGGTCAGCGCGGCGAGGCCGATGGCGCTGGACAGGACATGGCCGAGCAGGACGTGGCGCGGTTGGGAGAAGGGCAGGTCGGGAAAGCCGAACACCAGCACGCAGGACGCGCCGAACGAGCCCAGCACCAGGATGCGCTGGCTGGCGTCGGCCAGGCCGGCGACCAGGACGATGGCGAGCAGCGAACCGAGCCAGCCCAGGGCGATACGGCTCCAGGTCGGGCGGGGTGGCAGGGCGATGGCGGCGGCAGGTTTCATGGGTGGGCTCCGTGTCGTGGTCAGGGGGCTCGATTGCACCCGAAGCAGGTTCATCCGGCGACCCGATTCTTGCTCAGTCGTCCAGGCCGGTTTCAGAAGCCGTATGCCCGTTCCACCCGGCAGACCCGCACCCGGAACGCCGTGTACCACTCAGGGGCGTTGGCCTGGGCGAGGCGGTGTTCGGCCTGGGCCTTCCAGGCCTGGATGGCCTCGGGTGACGACCAGTAGGAGACCGTGATGCCGAGGCCCTCGCGGGCCGACTCGAAGCCCAGGAAGCCGGGCTGTTCGCGGGCCAGTTCGACCATTCGGCGCGCGGTGGCGCCATAGCCGCGGTCGCCCTCGGTGCGCAGCGAGGTGAAGATGACCGCGTAATAGGGCGGCTCGGGTGTCTGGGCGATGGCCGGTCCGGAATCGGTGTTATTGCTCATGCCGCATGCTCCTCTGCTTGGGGTTCGACGATGAAGCGCTGCCGATCATGGTAACGCTATTGCTCCTGGGCGGCGGCTTCCGGGCCGAGATCGACGTCGGGCGTCCTGTCGCGCCGGCCCGCCAAGTCCGCCAGCGCCTGCCACTGGTGCAGGGTTAGGCCGAGGCCGATGCCGGCGGTGCCGAGCCAGACCCGGCCGCTGACCGCCTCGCCATTCAGCAGGTTGCCGAGCAGCAGGGCCATGACCGGGGTGACCAGGGTGATGAGCGACACCTTGCCGGCCTCCAGATGCTTGATGACGTAGTAGTACAGCGCGAAGCCCAGCACCGAGCCGAACACGCCCAGGTAGGCGATGGCGGCGCCGGCCCGGGCCGGCATCGCCGTGGGAACCTGACCGCCGGCCGCCCACCAGACCAGGCCGAACAGGGGCAGCGCCACCGCCAGGCTGCCGGCGGTGGTGGCCAGCGGCGGGCTGTCGTCGCCGATCCGCTTCAGCCAGACCAGGCTGCCGGAATAGACGACCACCGCGACCAGCAGGGCGGCGACGCCGGCCGCGGCGTGGGCGCCCGCCATCTCGCCGCTGTCGCCGAAGATCGCCGCCAGCCCGGCCAGGCCGAGCAGCATGCCGGCCAGCTTGGCCGGGGTGAGCGTTTCCCCTTCCAGCCAGAACAGCGCCATCAGGCCGGTGATCAGCGGCGACAGGCCGAACAGGACCGAGATCAGGCCGGAGTGGATGTACTGCGCGCCCCAGTAGGTCAGGCTCATGGCCCCGAACAGGCCGAGGCCGGCGGCCAGGTAGCTTTGCCGGGCACGGCGGTGCAGGGGCAGACCGACCCGCCAGACGGCCAGGATGAGCGTGGTGAGGGCGAGGCCGATGGCCATGCGGGCGGCGACGGCGAAGGCGAAATCGACGCCCTGCACGCTCCACTTGAGGGCGAGCGGCGTGGTGGACCAGATCAGGATGACGGTGAGATAGGCGGCCGGTATGGACATGTCGTGCACTCCAGGATCATGTGGAAGGAGGTTGCGGGGACGGGTGCGTGTCCGGCGGGACCGGCATGCGGCGGACGTGCGGATCGATCTCCTGGTGTGCTGCCACCTGCAAATTGCAATGCATTGCCATGACTACCTCCTTCTTTTAATTTGGCCGGGAAAACAAAAAGGCCGCGAACCTTGGCGGGGTCCGCGGCCTTTCGGGGAATCTGTCGGTTCAGCTTAGGATCGATTCTCCTCCGGCCCGGACGCCACGACGCGCGGCGACATGCATACGCGCAGTCGGCGGACGTTGGCGGGGATGGAGTGGATTCGGATCATGGCCCCATGATGGCCGGCGCCCGGATCGGCTGTCAATGGCCCGTCGCGCATTTCGGCCTGGGCCTGGATAATGTCGTTCCGGAGATGGAGGAGACAATACGATGCGTACGATCATGACCCTGTTGCTGCTGGGCTGGCTTTCCGCCGCCTGCGCCGCCGACGCCGCGCCGGCCAAGGGTGCTTTCCTGGGCGGCGTGGAAACCGAATACCCGACCTGGTTCAAGGCCAGCTTCCTCGACCTGAGGGCCGACGTCGGCGAGGCCAAGGTGGCCGGCAAGCGGGTGCTGCTGCTGTTCACCCAGGACAACTGCCCGTACTGCCACCTGCTGGTGACCCGCAACCTGGCCCAGCGCGACATCGAGCACACCCTGCGCACCCGGTTCGACGTGATCCGCATCAACATGTGGGGCGACCAGGAGGTGACCGGCCTCGACGGCCAACGCTACACCGAGAAGACCTTCGCCGCGGCCAACAAGGTGCAGTTCACCCCCACCCTGCTGTTCCTGGACGAAAACGGCGAGGTGGTGCTGCGCCTGAACGGCTACACCCCGCCCGCCCGCTTCAAGGCGGCACTCGACTGGGTGGCGAACCGCGACGAGCACAAGCAGCCGTTCCGCGACTATGTCGCCGGCCTGGAGAAGACTTCCGCCGGGGACGGCAAGCTGATGGCCGAGCCGTATTTCAAGCCGCTCACCGACCTGCGCCGCAAGGGCAAGCCGGCCAAGCCGCTGGCCGTGTTCTTCGAGCAGAAGGACTGCCCGGACTGCGTCACCCTGCACGCCCGCGTGCTGGCCGACCCCGAGGTGCGATTGCAGCTGGCGCGCTTCGACGACGTGCAGCTCGACATGTGGTCGCGCGAGCCGATCGTCACCCCGTCCGGCGAGAAGACCACCGTGCGCGATTGGGCGCGCCAGCTCGACGTCAAGTACGCGCCCAGCATCGTCCTGTTCGACGCATCGGGGCACGAGGTCATCCGCTGGGAGTCGGGCTTCCGGGTATTCCACACCGCCGGCATGTTCGACTACGTCGCCAGCGGCGCGGACAAGACCGAGCCGAGCTTCCAGCGCTATCTGTCGGCCCGGGCCGAGAAGATCCGCGAGAGCGGCCGCGACGTGAACATCTGGCGCTACGCCGACGAGCCGCTCAAGCCGGCGCGCTGAGTCAGAAGTCGCGCTCGACCTTGAAGGCGTTGAGCAGGATGTCCGAGGCCACCATCTGCGCGCCGTAGCCGGCGGCTTCCAGGATGTCGGTGTCGGTCCAGTCCAGGGCGCGCAGGGCGTCCAGGTCGGCGCCGGTCACCGAGCGCGAGTCGCGCGTCGCGGCGAGCACGAACAGCAGCATCGCCTTCTCCCGCTGCGGCAGGTTGGCGGCCGCCGGGTCGGCCTGGGCGGCGGCCACCTGCTCCGGCGTCCAGCCCAGCATGTTGATCAGCATTCCGGCGTTGAAATCGATGCAGTACTGGCAATGGGTCTGGGTCGACACCAGCATGCGGATGCTGGCCAGCAGCGCCGGCGACAGGCGCGGGTGCTGCATGTAATAGCCGATGCGCTCGATCATCTGCCTGAGCAGCGTCGGGCTCGGGCTGAGCGACTGGAAGGCCGCGGGGATCGAGCCGAAGCCCTGCCGGATGCCGGCGTAGATCTGGGCCAGTTCGCCGGTGGCGGCGTCGGGGGCGATGGTCTGCAACAAGCTCATGGGCTGTCCTTTCAGAACCGGTTGTGGACGACGGCTTCGTCCATGGTCACCGGGCCGCTGCGCGGATAGGGCGGCTGCACCGCCTTGCCGACGACGACGAACATGGCGATGGCATGGTCGGCGGGCAGGTTGATCAGCTTGCCCACGGCGTCGAAGTCGAAGCCGTCCATCGGGCAGGTGTCGTAGCCCATCTCCTTGGCGGCCAGCATCAGGGTCTGGGCGGCGATGCCGCACGAGCGCATGGCCTCGTCGCGCTGGACCTGCGCCTTGCCGCGGTAATAGCCGTCGATGGCCGGGACGAGGAAGTCCCGCACCGGCTGGTCGACCAGGCGCCAGTAGCGTTGCGGGTCCTTGTTCCAGGCATTGAGGTCGGCGGTCAGGATGATCAGGAGCGAGGCATCGGTGACCTGGGCCTGGTTCCAAGCCACCTCGCGGATCTGCGCCCTGAGCGCCGGATCGGTGACCAGCACGAAGCGCCAGTTCTGGATGTTGAATGCGGTCGGCGCCAGCATGGCCAGGCCCATCAGGCGGTCGATCTCGGCCTGGGTCATGCGATGTTCGGGGTCGTAGGCCTTTACCGCGCGGCGGGCCTCGATGGCTTCAGATACGTTCATCCTGTTCTCCTGTGGATGGTTTGATTGCGTCACCCCCGCCTGCGCGGGAATGACGGTTGAAGCGTGGTGATCTCAGAAATCGTTCTCGACCTTGAAGGCGTCGAACATGATGTCGACCGCCGCGTTGCGGGCGCCGTGGAACAGGCCGTCGACGATGTCGCGGTCGGTCCAGCCCAGGGCGCGCAAGGCGTCGAGGTCGCCGACCTGGATCGATTTGGCATCCTTGGTGCCCTTCAGCACGAACAGCAGCATGGCCTTGTCCTTGTCGGATAGGGGCACCGTGCTCGGGTCGCCCTTGGCAGCGATCACCTGGTCGGCCGTCAGGATGCCGCGCTCGATCAGCATCGCCTCGTTGAAGCCGATGCAGTAGGCGCAGTCGTTCTGCTGCGAAACCAGCATGCGGATCAGGGCCAGCAGCGGGAAGCCCAGGGTCGGGTGCTGCATGTAGTAGCCGTTCTGCTGGAAGATCTGCTCCATCAGGTCGGGACTGGCGCTGTACAGCTGGTAGCCCTGGTGGACGCGGCCGAAGCGTTGTTCGAGTTGGCCATAGATCTGGGCCACCTTGCCGCTGGCCTGGTCGGGTGAAACGGTCTGGACAATCGTCATCATGTGCTCCTTTCAGGTCAAAAAGATACGTACCGGTCGGTATGTATCGGGGTAAATTTTTTCCGCTAGTTCTTCAGCAGGCTGGCCACGTAGGACTGCAGTTGCGACATGCAGGCCCGGTAGCTCTCGACCGACTGCATGTTCTTGGCGATGCCGGTGCAGCCCTCCCAGGCCGAGACGATGAACAGCGCGGCGGCGCGGCAATTCACCTCGCCGCGCACCTCGCCCGCCATCTGCGAGCGGCGCAGGGCATCCTCGAAGGTGTCCTGCCACATGGCCAGGATGCGGTTGAGCCGGCTGCGGAAATCCTCGTCCACCGGGCTCATCTCCTGCATCAGGTTGTTGAGCGGGCAGCCCAGCCGGATGTACTCCTCGTCCTGGGCCTGCTTGCGGCCGATCAAGTCGATCATGGCCAGGACCGGGTGGGCCGCTTCGCGCAACGGGGCGATGTTCCGCTCGATCAGCCGGACGCCGACCATCTCGTCGACCACGGCGAGGCCGAGGTCCTTCTTGCTCGGGAAATGGTGGTACAGCGCACCCTTGGTCAATCCGGTGTCGACCAGGATGTTGGCGATGCTGGCGGCCTGGAAACCCTGGCGGTGGATTTCCTTGGCGCTGGCTTCCAGGATGCGCTGGCGGGTGAGGTCGGGGTCGCGGGTCGTGTCCATGGCGGCATTACATACCGATTGGTATGTTGGTGTCAAGCAGCCCAAGCAAGATTGGAGTGTTCCTCGTCATAGCCCGAAGGCCGGGCATCCAGGCCTTCGTTTTTTGCCGGGTTCCCGTCTGACCGGGAACGACAACAGGCAGATAAACCGGTGCCTCCTTAGCAGTTGAATGGCGAAATGCCGGCCCAGGTCTTGCGCTCGAACCGCAGCACGGGGATGGGCCATTCCTGGCCATCGATCACGAGCGGCGGGCTCGATAGCTCGAAGTTCTTCGGGGCCGGATTGGGCACATACACATCGACCCAGAAATAGCTGCGGCCCGGGTTCGCATGGTATGGCGCAGTGAGCGAGTCCGACTTGTCATCCCGGAACGCGCGTACCCGGAGCGCCTTGTGCACGGTATTGCGGTCAAGGTCGCGAATTACAAAATCACCGCTCGAGAAGTGGAGCGACCGCCAGGCCGGCTGCCCTGTCGCGT
The DNA here is from genome assembly GCA_036391875.1 of Parasulfuritortus sp. Classification (GTDB taxonomy): domain Bacteria; phylum Pseudomonadota; class Gammaproteobacteria; order Burkholderiales; family Thiobacillaceae; genus Parasulfuritortus. The sequence continues at coordinate 33,577 of DASVZA010000032.1, read as the reverse complement.
TTGGAGCCGGCTGGGTAGGGAGGGTCAGTGTGGCGATGACGTCGCGCTGGCCTTCGACGGTATAGGCGCCGACATTAAGCGGCCCCACAGGAAACTCGATATTGGACTCGGTGGGCACGCAGTGGTTTTTGATCACCCTGCCCCGTTCAGCAGAGGGGCGATAGTAGGTCGTCGCGTTGGGCAGGCATGCCGTGAGCAGAGGCAGAAGCAGGAGGTAGGAAATTCCCAGTCGGCGGCCAAGGCCGCACCACCTCGGCAGGTCGGCGGAGCGTGGTGGCCTGGGGAGCGCCATCGTCGAACTGTGGCCGGTGGCTGCTCGGAGTACGGTCAGCCGACCCGCAGCAGATCGAGCAGGTACTGCCCGTACTGGTTCTTCTCGAGCGGCTTGGCCAGGCGCCGGATGTCGTCGTCGCCGATCCAGCCGTTGCGCCAGGCGATCTCCTCCGGCAGGCGATCTTGAGGCCCTGCCGGCGTTCGATGGTCTCGATGAAGGCCGAGGCTTCGAGCAGGGCCTCGTGGGTACCGGTGTCGAGCCAGGCGGTGCCCCGGCCTAGGTCGGTGACGGTGAGCTGGCCGCGGCGCAGGTATTCCATGTTGACGTCGGTGATCTCCAGCTCGCCGCGCGCCGAGGGCTTGAGGCTGGCGGCGATCTCGCCGACCTGGCCGTCGTAGAAGTAGAGGCCGGTGACGGCGTGGTGCGACTTGGGCTTGGCCGGCTTTTCCTCGATGCTGATGGCCCGGCCCGTGGCGTCGAACTCGACCACGCCGTAGCGTTCCGGGTCGCGCACCCGATAGGCGAAGACATTGGCGCCCGCCTTGATCTGCGCGGCCTCCTTGGCTCGATTGGCGAAGTCGTGGCCGAAGAACAGGTTGTCGCCGAGCACCAGTGCGCAGGGGTTGTCGCCGACGAAGTCGCGGTCGAGCAGGAAGGCCTGGGCGATGCCCTCGGGCTTGGGCTGTTGGACGTACTTGAGGCTGAGTCCCCACTGGCTGCCGTCGCCCAGCAGGCGCTCGAACAGCGGTGCGTCGTGGGGCGTGGTGATGACCAGGATCTCGCGGATGCCGGCCAGCATCAGGGTGGACAGCGGGTAGTAGATCATCGGCTTGTCGTAGACCGGCAAGAGCTGCTTGGAGACGTGCATGGTCAGCGGATAGAGCCGGGTGCCGGAACCGCCGGCGAGGATGATGCCCTTCATTCTTCTGCTCCCTTATTTGCCCAAACCGAGCCGTTCGCCCCGATAGCTGCCGTCGCGCACCCGGCGCCACCAGGTTTCGTTGTCCAGGTACCAGCGCACGGTCTTGCGCATGCCGGTCTCGAAGGTCTCTTCCGGCACCCAGCCGAGCTCGCGCTGGATCTTGCTGGCGTCGATGGCGTAGCGCAGGTCGTGGCCGGGCCGGTCGGCGACGTAGGTGATCAGGTCGCGGTAATTCTTCACCCCGGCTGGCTTCTGCGGGTGCATCTCCTCCAGCAGGTCGCACAGCATGTGCACCACGTCGAGGTTCTTCTGTTCGTTGTGACCGCCGATGTTGTAGGTCTCGCCCGGCGTGCCTTCGAGCAGCACCTTGACCAGGGCGCGGGCGTGGTCCTCGACGTAGAGCCAGTCGCGGATCTGCTGGCCGTTGCCGTAGACCGGCAGCGGCTTGCCGTCCAGGCAGTTGAGGATCATCAGCGGGATCAACTTTTCAGGGAAGTGGTAGGGACCGTAGTTGTTCGAGCAGTTGGTGGTCACCACCGGCAGGCCGTAGGTGTGGTGCCAGGCGCGGACCAGATGGTCGGACGAGGCCTTGCTCGCCGAGTAGGGCGAGTTCGGCTCGTAGCAGGTCTCCTCGGTGAACAGGCCGGTGTCGCCCAGGCTGCCGTAGACCTCGTCGGTCGAAATGTGGTGGAAGCGGAAGCCGGACTTGGCCGCGCCCTCCAGGCCGGACCAGTAGTTGCGGGCCGCCTCGAGCAGGGTGTAGGTGCCGACGATGTTGGTCTGGATGAATTCGGCCGGGCCGTCGATCGAGCGGTCGACGTGGCTCTCGGCGGCGAGGTGCATGATGCCGTCCGGCCGGTATTGGGCGAACAGGCGGCCGACTTCGGCCGCGTCGCGGATGTCTACCTTTTCGAAGCTGTAGCGCGGGCTGGCCGCGGCATCGGCCAGCGATTCCAGGTTGCCGGCGTAGGTCAGGCAGTCGACGTTGACCACGCGGTGGTCGCTGTCCTTGATCAGGTGGCGGATGACGGCGGAGCCGATGAAGCCGGCGCCGCCGGTGACGAGGAGTGTTTTAGCCATGGTCAGACGTTCGCGTGGAGTGGGATTTCTTCCTGCACCTGGGCCAGGGCCGTCCGCCAGTCGGGCAGGCGGACGCCGAAGGTCCGGGCCAGCTTGTCGTTGTCGAGCACCGACCAGGCCGGGCGCCTGGCCGGGGTCGGATAGTCGGCGCTGGTGATCGGCGTCACCTGCCGGCAGGCGATGGTTTCGTGTTGGCGCTGGTGTTCGACGATGGCCGCGGCGAAATCGTGCCAGCTGGCGACGCCGGCCGAGGTCAGGTTGTAGACACCGCAGGCGCGGTGCCAGTTCGCGCGGTCGTCGCCCAGCTGGGCCAGGACCTGGGCGGTAGCCTCGGCGATGTGGCGCGACCAGGTCGGCGCGCCGCGCTGGTCGGCGACCACGCGCAGCTCATCGCGCTCGCGGGCCAGCCGGCGCATGGTGCGCATGAAGTTGCCGCCGCGGGCGCCGTAGACCCAGGCGGTGCGCAGGATCAGCCAGTCGCAGCCGGCCTTGGCGATGGCCTCCTCGCCGTCCAGCTTGGTCCGGCCGTAGACGCCCTGCGGGTTGGGGGCGTCGTCTTCCTTGTAAGGTACGGTCGCCGTGCCGTCGAATACGTAATCGGTGGAGTAGTGCACCAACTGGGCGCCGACCCGGCCGGCGGCCTCCGCCAACAGGCCGGGCGCGATGGCGTTGACCGCGGCGGCGGCCTCCTGCTCCTGCTCGGCCTTGTCGACCGCGGTGTAGGCGGCGGCGTTGACGATCCAGTCGGGGCGGAGCTGCTCGACCAGCGGGCCGATGGTCTCGGGTTGCATGAGGTCGACGGCATGGGGCGCGGTGCGGCGACCGACGGCGATCACCTCGCCCAGCGCGGCCAGCGTGCGGCGCAGTTCCCAGGCGACCTGGCCGTCGCCGCCGAGGACCAGGATGCGGCGATCAGCCTTCATAGATGGGCAGTCTGTCGCGCGGGAAGTCGGCCAGGGTCAGCGCCGCGGCATCCTTGGCCGAAAGCTCGGGCGCCGTCACCGGCCAGTCGATGCCCAGAGCGGGATCGTTCCAGAGGATGCTGGCCTCGCTCTTCGGTTCGTAAAACTCGGTGCACTTGTAGGCGAACAGCGCGGTCTCGCTGGTGACGCAGAAGCCGTGCGCGAAGCCGGGCGGGATGTAGAACTGACGCTTGTTGTCGGCGGAGAGGATGGCTGAGACGTTTTTCCCGAAAGTGGGCGAACCGAGCCGGACGTCGACCGCGACGTCGAACACCTCGCCCTGCAGGACGTAGACCAGCTTGCCCTGGCCGTTCGGGTTCTGGAAATGCAGGCCGCGCAGCACTCCGCGCCGCGAGAAGGACAGGTTGTCCTGGACGAAGCGTCCCGGCAGGCCGGCCTCTGCATAGCGGACCTGGTTCCATGTCTCCACGAAAAAACCGCGTGCGTCGCCGAACACCTTGGGTTCGACGATACGGACCCCGGCGATGGGGGTTTCGATGACTTGCATGTGCTGCACTACCGATCCCTGAAATTCCCGCCATTGTGCCGCATCGTCGGAACAGGGGAAACCGTGCTTTCGGGCTATTTACCGGTCAGGCTTTTGAGCCAGGCGTTCTGGCAGATGCGTCGACGGCGCGTTTCCAGCATCGCGCGGACCTTGTCCTGGACCTGGGCCAGCGGCACCGGGCCGGCCGGCCGCACCTCGTCGCAGCGCAGGATGTGGAAGCCGATCTCGGATTCGATCACGGCACTGATCTCCATCTCGGCCAGGGCGAACAGGGCGGCTTCCAGCTCGGGGTAGAGCTTGCCGCGCACCACGTCGCCGAGCAGGCCACCGTTCATGGCGGTGGGGCATTCGGAATGCTTCAGTGCCTGCTCCTCGAACCGCTTTGGATCCTTGGCCAGACGGGTCGCGATCTCGTCTATGCGCTGCCGGGCGGCGGGCCGCTCGTTACCGGCCAGGTCGTCGTTGATGGTGACCAGGATGTGCCGTGCCCGACGGATTTCCGGGCGCATGAACTCGTCCGCGTGGAATTGGTAGTAGAGGTCGACGTCGACATCGCTCACCTGGGCCGAGCGGCTGGCGACCTTTTCCAGGATGGCCTCGACCTTCAGTTCGCGCGCCAGCGCCTCGGCGTATTGGCCGACGCTGAGGCCGTTGCCGGCCAGGTCGTTCTGGAACGCCTCGTCGTCGGTATAGCGGCCGCGCACTTCCGCCAGGGCGGCCTGCAGGGTCGCCTCCGGCACCACCACGTCGCGCGCCTCCGGGCTGGCCAGCACCTTGGCTTCCAGATCGAGCTGGCGCGCGGCCAGTTTTTCGGCCTTTTCAAGTTCGCTCGAGGACAGGGCGGAAGTGCCTTTGCCGAACAGGCTGTTGGCGGTCTTCAAGACCAGATAGGCGACGTTCATGTCAGTCTCCTTCTTGCTCGTCATCGGCGGATTCCTCGCCGTCCAGCCGAGCCAGGACGCGCTCGGGTACCTGCAGGACGTGGCCGGGAAAATGAACGTGGTACTGCACGCCCTGTTCGGTGTCGCGCAGCACCCGCATCACCTCGCCCTCGGTGCCGACCGGCACCAGCACTTCGCCGTCCACCGCCAGGGTGACGGCCGAACGGACCTTTTCCCGGGTTTCGAACTTGCTCGGCGTCCAGGGTTCGTCGGCGCCCAGCAGTTCCTCTTCGCGGCAGCCGACGATGCGGCCCTGGTCGATGAAATGGACGGTGTAGATCAACTGGTCCTGGAGGAAGGTGCCGACGTTCATCACATAGCCGACCGAACCGCGCCGGACCAGCAGGTTGCCCATCACCAGGCCGGGGTAGGTGCCGTCGTTGCGCACGTTGCGGGTGACCCGCACGGCGTCGCCATAGTCGAAGCGGGGTCGCATGGCGTCAGGACCTCAATGCGCCCTCGACGCTGTGGCAGGGGCCCTTGTTGCCGCAGCCGCAGCCGCCCGCCTCGTGGGTGGGGGCCTGGCCCGGAGCGGCCTGGGCCAGGCTGATCGAGGTCAGCGGCACGAAGGCGGTCTGCGGCTCGTGCATGTGGAACACCTTGAACACCTTCTCGGTCAGCGCGTCGGAGTGGACGAAGTCCTCGTAGGCACGGGCCAGCAGCGCGGTGTAGGCGGAACGGCGGGCGGCTTCTTCCGCTGGCAGACCGCCGGTCTTGGCGATGTAGTTGTGGAAACGCTGCAGGATGTGCAGGCGGTTGACGTGCACCACCTTCTGATCGAAGGGGATGCCGAAGTAGTTGAAGAAATCCTCGGCCGATTCCAGTTCTTCCAATGCTTCGTCCAGGGTCAGTTCGTCCATTTAAGTTCTCCGTGAGTGAGATTCAGGCCGCCGCTTCGGCGATGCGTGCCGCCACCGCCTCCACGATCGTGTCCAGCAGCGCCTTGCCGCCGAAGCGGTCGTAGCTGTCCAGTTCGATCAGTTTTTCGATCAGGCCCCGGCCTTGTTCCATGCGGCCCAGCCGCAGGTTGACGTAGCCGGTGGCCTTGAGCAGGTGCAGGTAGAAACGCAGCAGGCCCATCGAACGCAGTACCGCCTGGCCGAGGAAGTCGGGGTGCAGGCGGGACCATTCGTCCGGAAAGCCGAGCCGGCGGCCGACGATGTGCAGGCTGCGCTCGCCGACCAGCAGGGCCTCTTCCAGCCGGTGTTGATAGAAGAAGTAGCGGTAGACCGCGACCAGCACCAGCAGCGATTCGGGTGCCAGGAAATAGGCCCGGAGCAGCAAGGCCTCGGCCTCCGGTTCGCCGTAGGCGCGGCTGGCGGCCGCGATCAGGTCCTGCACGGCCGGCGCGACGGGCTCTTCGAAGTAGAGCGAGGTCTGGTCGAAATTCAGCAGGTCCATGTCAGCGCTTCTTCAACTTCTGGTTGGCGCCGCACAGGTCGTCGGCGTCGCAGGCGTCGCACTGGCCGTCGACCGTGCCGCCCTGTTCGCGTACCTGCCGCTCCAGCACCTCGATCCGCTCCATCAGGCAGGCGATGGCCTTGCCGACCGGATCGGGGATCAGGTGGTGGTCGAGGTTGATGCCCAGGGTGTTCTCGCCGACCGCGTCGAGCCGGGCGACCTGCTTGCCGGGGATGCCGACCACGGTCTTGTGCGCCGGGACGTCCTTCACCACCACCGAGTTGGCGCCGACCCGGGCGTGGTCGCCCAGGGTGATGGCGCCCAGGATCTTGGCCCCGGCGCCGACCACCACGCCGTCGCCCAGCGTCGGATGGCGCTTGCCTTTGTTCCAGGTGGTGCCGCCCAGCGTGACGCCGTGATACAGAGTAACGTCGTTTCCGATCTCGGCCGTCTCGCCGATCACCACGCCGGCGCCGTGGTCGATGAAGAAGCGGCGGCCGATGGTGGCGCCGGGGTGGATGTCGATGTTGGTCACGAGGCGGGCGAACCAGGCCAGGAAGCGCGCCGGGTAGCGCAGGCCGGCCCGCCACAGGCGGTGGGCGATGCGCTGCATGAGGATGGCGTGCACGCCGGGATAGGTGGTGATGACCTCGAAGGCGGAGCGGGCGGCGGGGTCCCGCTGGAAGACGCAGCGCACGTCCTCCATCAGCAGAGTTAGGAGGCCCGGCGCCTTGTCGTCGCCTGTGCGGGAATGACAGCTTGGTTCGAGCGGTGCGGTTTTCATGTGCTCAATGCACTGCGCTGGGCGAGGAACGCCCGATCAGCCGCTGATAGAGGAACAGCAGTTCGTGGTCGGCCGGCGAGCGCTTGGCCTTCTCGGCGAAGGCGCGGATGTCGGGCAGCAGCTCGCGCGCCTCGGCCGGGCTCAGGGTCAGGCCCATGCGGGCATAGGCGAGCAGCACGCCCTTGGAGCCGGAATGCTTGCCGACCACCAGCTTGTGCGCCCGGCCGACCTCGCCCGGATCGAAGCCCTGGTAGGTTTCCGGATCCTTGAGCAAGCCGTCGACGTGGATGCCGGCCTCGTGGGTGAACACGCCCTCGCCGACCACGCTCTTCTGCCAGGACACCGGCCGGCCGGAGGCGGCGGCGACCTTTTCCGACAGGGCCGGGAAGGCGGCCAGGTCGACCCCGGTATCCAGGCCGTACAGCTTCTTCAGGCCCAGGGCGACCTCCTCCAGCGGCGCGTTGCCGGCCCGTTCGCCCAGGCCGTTGACCGTGGTATTGACGTGGGTGGCGCCGGCCCGGCAGGCGGCCAGGGTGTTGGCGGTAGCCAGGCCCAGGTCGTCGTGGGCATGCATCTCGATTTCCAGGTCGGAGATGCCGCGCAGGGTCTTGATCGTCTCGTGGACGCCGAACGGCTCCATCACGCCCAGGGTGTCGGCGAAGCGGAAGCGGCGGGCGCCGGCCGCCTCGGCGGCGGTCACCACGCGCATCAGGAATTCGGGATCGGCCCGCGAGGCATCCTCGCCGCCGACGATCACCTCCAGGCCCATGTCCAGGGCGCGCGGCACCATCTCGGCGATGGTCTGCAGGATCCAGTCGCGGTTGCGTTTCAGCTTCTTGCCGATGTGGATGTCGGACACCGGGATGGACAGGTCGACCATGTCGACCTTCATGTTGCGGCAGGCCTCCAGGTCGCCGCCGTGCATGCGGCTCCAGACCACCAGCTTCGCGTTCAACCCCAGCGCCGCCACGGCCCGGATGCCGTCGCACTCGCCGTCGCCCATGGCCGGAATGCCCACCTCCAGCTCCGGCACGCCCAGCACGTCCAGGCGGCGGGCGATGTCCAGCTTTTCCTCCAGGGTGAAGGCGACGCCGGCCGACTGTTCGCCGTCCCGGAGGGTGGTGTCGTCGATGATGATGGTGCGGGTGGTCATGGTTCAGGCTCGGTCCAGGGTTGCCATGTACTCTCCGTCGCAAACGACATGCCAGCCCTGCGTTTGCATTTAATGCATTGAAATAAAATAGGATTGCGTTTGTCGATCGGCCTAGACCCGGTCAACAACTAAACGCGCCGACCTTGTTCGTCGGGTTTCCTACAAAGCGCGAACGACTGCGCAATCGTGCCCGATGGGCCGCTCAATAATCTCGGGTCCGACTGCCAATTGCATCCACATTAAACAGAAACGGAGAACAAAGCGGTCGAAGGATCGGGATTTATAGAGGCTGACGCACCGGCCATTGAGGGCGGAACTCATATAGCGAATTTTCAGCGGATGACGGCTAATGGGAGCCGGGGAAAATGAGCGCGTAGAACCTTAAGCGGCCAGTCAAAGTGGGTTGTTGATCAGTCCGCTTATCGATCATCTTCGATGGGCAGGACAATAAAAAAGCCACCCCAAAGGGGTGGCCGTGTTCTGAGAGACTACGTTAAGCGATATCGGCTGTTATGCCCTTACGACGACGGGCCATAAAGCCGAGCAATCCCAAGCCAGTGAACATCATGGCGATGGAAGGGGGCAAGGGAACGGCGGAAACAGAGGAAATGTTGGCGGTAAAAGCCAGATTAGGAGGAAGCCAGAAGCCGGACCAGGCGGTACCCGACGTTAAGGGGTCGGCGCCATTTGAATTATTAAACCAGAATGCGCCACCCAAGCCGCCGTTTTCGTTGGAACCTGCCATAGTGACACCGGTCACTGCATTAGATAAGCCGGCGGTAGTGATATAGGCTATATAGCTACCGGCCCCAAGAATGGTGTTGATACCGCTAAAGCTCAGGGCTTGGGAGCCACCGCCATAGCTAAAGCTGGAACTGCTGTACAGGGCAGGGCCGACGGCCTTGGTGCCATCCCAGGATGCAATTACAAATTGCAGATTGCCGGCATTCCCGCTTTGCGCGTAGTAGGTCCAATCTTGAACGTTGCTCTGATTGGAAAGGTTGAAGGTTTCACCATAGGTGGTGGTGTCAGGAGCACCAAAAGACCAAATGCCGCCACCGTCACTCGCAGCCGTAAAACTTGAGGCGTTTGCTGCGCCCGCAACCATCAGAGCCGCAACCACCAACGCAGACTTACCCCACCTGAAAATTATCTTCATGACAACCTCATATAAAGTTACAAGTTTCGTATTGGGATTCGCGGTCGCCGATTCGGCTTTTCTTCGTATCCCCCTGTGAAAGGGATGGTCGCCCCCTTTTCCCTCTCAAACTATTCCCGTGAATCTGCATTGTAAATGGCCCATTCGGGCTAACTAACGATGAAAAGTTACATATCCGACTGTCCACCGCATGTTCATGCCATGGTCTGCGAATGGCCTCATAGGGTTGCGGAAGTAGCCCTTAGTCGGATGTGATTGAACGTCGGCAACGGGCGGCTGCAGACAGCAATCTTAGGAAGCGGACGTTCATGAATGTCCGGTTACCGGAGGTGGCGATGGCCTGACCGAAGTGCAGCCAACGACCACCACACGGCCGGTGCTGCTTCGCGATAAATCTCCGACCAGTGTAGAGGCCAAGCGGTCAGGCGTAGGTCGGCGCGAAAGCCTTCTCCGGTTCCTCGGCCGGACCCTTCTCGCCCCAGTAGGGCGATAGCTTCCTGAGTTGGGCGACGATCTCCGGTACGACCTGGATCACCCGGTCGACCTCGGCCTCGGTCGAGTAGCGCGACAGCGAGAAGCGGATGGTGCCGTGGGCGGCCGTGTAGGGGATGCCCATGGCGCGCATGACGTGGCTGGGTTCCAGCGAGCCGGAGGTGCAGGCCGAGCCGGACGAGGCGGCGATGCCGAACTTGTTCAGCAGCAGCAGGATCGCTTCGCCCTCGATGAATTCGAAGGCGATGTTGCTGGTGTTGGGCAGGCGGTTGCTCACGTCGCCGGTGGCGAAGGCGCGCGGCACCTGCGCCAAGATGCCGGCCTCCAGCTTGTCGCGCAGGCGCTTGACCTCGGTGTTCTCGTATTCCATGTGCTGCATGGCCTGTTCGCAGGCGAGGCCGAGGCCGACGATGGAGGCGGTGTTCTCGGTGCCGGCCCGCCGGCCGCGTTCCTGGTGGCCACCGCGCAGCAGCGGGCGGAAACGCACGCCGCGCTTGAGGTAGAGCACGCCGACGCCCTTGGGCGCGTGCAGCTTGTGACCGGAGAGCGAGAGCATGTCGATCTTGGAGTTCTTCAGGTCGATGGGCACCTTGCCCACCGCCTGCACCGCGTCGGTGTGGAACGGGATGCCGGCGGCATGGGCCATCTCGGCCATCCGCTCGACCGGGAAAAGCGTGCCGGTCTCGTTGTTGGCCCACATGATCGACACCACGGCGACCTTGTCGGTCAGCAGTTTGGCGTACTCGTCCAGATCCAGCCGGCCCTTTGCGTCGACCTTGAGGAAGTGGGTCTTGTAGCCTTCCTTCTCCAGGTGGCTGCACAAGGCCAGCACCGCGGGATGCTCGATAGTGGTGGTGATGATCTCCTTGCGCTCCGGGCTGGCCTTCAGCGCCGACAGGATGGCGGTCGAGTCGGACTCGGTGCCGCAGGAGGTGAAGATGATCTCGGATTCGTGCTCAGCACCGAGCAGCTCCTGGACCTGCATGCGGGCCTTCTTGATGGCCAGGCCGACCTTGTTGCCGAAGCTGTGCATGGAAGAAGGGTTGCCGAACTGCTCGGTGAAGAAGGGCAGCATGGCCGCGACCACGGCGTCATCGACGCGGGTGGTGGCGTTGTTGTCGAGGTAGATGCCGTCCATGGGGTTTCCTTTCGTTTAACCCCCTCCCCCTTGAGGGGGGAGGGTTGGGGAGAGGGTGGAAGGGGTGGCGCTCAGTCTGGCCTTGGCGGCTCCACCCTCACCCCTGCCCCTCTCCCCTCAAGGGAGAGGGGGTGAATAATCAGGCGTGGCTGGCGGCGCGGGCGTAGGCGCCGGCGCGCGACGGCACGACCTTGACGAACTCGCCCAGGTCTTCCATCAGCCGGGTCTGGATGCCCTGCAGGGTCATGGCTTCCATCTGGCAGCCGGCGCAGGCGCCGATCATGTTGACGTAGATGGTCTTGCCGTCGACGTCGACCAGCTCGATGTCGCCGTGGTCGCGCTGCAGCTGCGGCCGGATCGAATCGAGGATGGTCTCGATGCGCCGGATGCGCTGCAGGTTGTTGAGCTTGCCCGGCTTCTCCTCTTCCGCCTTCACCGCGACGGCGTGCGGGTTGAAGGTCTCGCCCCGCTCGGCCAGCACTTTGACCAGGATTTCCTCGATGCTTTCGTGGCAGGACGAGCAGCCACCGCCGGCCTTGGTGTAGTTGATCACGTCCTCGACCGTGGCCAGGTTGTTGGCCCGCACCGTGTCCTCGATCAGCACCGCGTCGATGGCGAAGCACTTGCAGACCAGGGCGCCTTCCTCGTGGTCGTCCTTCCACTCCTCGCCGCGGTAGTTGGCCACGGCGGCTTGCAGCGCCTCACGGCCCATCACCGAGCAGTGCATCTTCTCCGGCGGCAGGCCGTCGAGATAGTCGGCGATGTCCTGGTTGGAGACCTTGAGTGCGGCGTCCAGGGTCATGCCCTTGATGATCTCGGTCAGGGCCGACGAAGAGGCGATGGCCGAGCCGCAGCCGAAGGTCTGGAAGCGGGCGTCCTGGATGGTTTCAGTTTCGGGGTCGACCTTGAGCATCAGGCGCAGCGCATCGCCGCAGTTGATCGAGCCGACGTCGCCGACCGCGTTGGCCTCTTCCAGCGCGCCCGAGTTGCGCGGGCTGAAGAAGTGTTCCTTGACCTTGTCCGAGTAGTCCCACATGGCCGTGCTCCTTTACGCGGAGAACGAGGAACCGCACGCGCACGAACTGCTCGCGTTGGGGTTCTCGAACTTGAAGCCGGAGCCGTTCAGGCTGTCGACGAAGTCCACCGTGACGCCGGAGAGCAGCGGCGCGGAGAACGGGTCGACCAGCAGTTTGACGCTGCCGCATTCGACGACCACGTCATCCTCGGCGGCCTGCTCTTCCAGGCTCATGCCGTATTGGAAGCCGGAGCAGCCGCCGCCCGAGACGGCGATGCGCAGGCCGGCCACGGGACTGGCGGAACCCTGGATGAATTTCTCGACGGCGGACTGTGCCTTGGGGGTCAGCGTGATCATGTCGTTTCTCCTGTGTTGATCCTCTGTGCAGGAGATGTCGCAAGGCCTGTGCCAGCCGGAATGGCCTGGTTATCGATATGATTCATAAGGGATATGTGGCGCGCGTCCGGCCCAACCCCGTGTCCGGATTGCCACTTGGCAGACGCCTTGTCGGATTTGCGACAGGTTGGTGGCAGAGCGTGTCGAATCAAGCGACTTACAAGACATTCGAATCTTAAATCTATACTGTAAGCGCCGACTGCTCGATGTCCGTGCCACGGCGCCGTCCGTCCTTGACCATACGTGCAGGCATCCGCCCCTACTTCGATGAAAAACAATCTGATCGCCGCCCTGGCCCGGTTTCTAGTCCTGCTTTGCGTCGGGTTGCCGCACGCCCTGTGGGCCGCGGATAACGACGTGACCCTGGGCGTGCTGGCGTTTAGGCCGAAAGCGGAAACCCTGGCCCGCTGGCAGCCCACCGCCGATTATCTGGCCTCCCGGATCGGCCGCCCGGTCAGGCTCGAGGCGCTCGGCTACGCCGAACTGGAAGCCGCCCTGAGCCGGCATCGACTCGACTTCGTGCTGACCAATCCCGGCCATTACGTGCTGATGACCAAGCGCAACGGGCTGTCCTCGCCCCTGGCGACCCTGATCGAGGAGCAGAACGGCCAGCCGCTGCACCAGTTCGGCGGCGTGATCGTCGTCCGCAGCGACCACCGCGACATCAACACGCTGGCCGACCTGCGCGGCAGGACCGTCGCCACGCCCGATGTCGGCTCGCTGGGCGGCTACCAGGCGGAGGCCTACGAGATGGTCCAGGCCGGCCTGCCGATGCCGGGCAGCGTCAAGCTGCTGGTGACCGGCATGCCCCACGACCGGGTGATCGACGCCGTCCTGGAGGGGCGTGCCGATGCCGGCTTCGTGCGCACGGGCCTGATCGAAAAAATGCGACAGGAGGGGCGCCTGGGGCCGGGCAGGCTGAAGATACTGAATCGCAGGGCCGCCGCCGGCTTTCCCTTCCTGCTGTCCACCTCGCTCTATCCCGAGTGGCCGTTCGCCGCCATGCCCCATGTCGACGAAGACCTGGCCCGGCGCGTGGCCGCCGCCCTGTACACCATGCCATTCAAACACCCGGCGAGCCTGCATGGCGGCTATTACGGCTGGGCCATCCCCTCCGATTACGAGCCGGTCCGGGCTGTCCTGCAGGAACTGCGTCTGCCGCCCTACGACCGGCCGCCTTCGTTCACCTGGCAGGACATCTTCGACAAGCATCGCTCCGCCATCGTGATCGGGCTGGTAGGCTTGGGGTCCGTGGTCGGCCTGCTGATCCTGCTCGGCATCCGGCACCGTCAGTTGGGGACGCAGGAGCAGCGCCTGGCCGAGAGCGAACTCCGCCTGCGTCAGTTCGCCGACAACAGCAACATGGTGTTCTGGGTCCGTACCCAGGATGAGATGCTCTACATCAACAAGGCCTACGAAACCGTCTGGGGCCGCAGCCGGGAAAGCCTGTACCAGGCACCGTGGTCGTTTGCCGATTCGCTCCATCCGGAAGACCGGGAGCGCGTGCTGGCGGCGTTCGAGGCCGAAAAGGCGGATCCGGGTACGTTCGACCAGCAGTTCCGCATCCTGCACATGGACGGCACGGTCCGTTGGATCCACAGCCGCACCTTCCCGATCCGGGACGAGACCGGCAGGATCATCCGCACCAGCGGGGTGGCGGAAGACATCACGCTGCGCAAGGCGGCCGAGATCGCCTTGCGGCAGGAGGCCGAAACCCGCAGGCGCCTGCTCGGCGCATTGGGCGAAGGCGTCTACGGCGTCGCCCAGGACGGGCGCTGCACCTTCGTCAATCCGGCCGCGGTGGCCATGCTGGGCTTCGACGAGGCCGAACTGCTGGGCAAGGATAGCCATGGCCTGATCCACCATCACCTGCCGAATGGCCACCCGTATCCCGAGGCCGATTGCCCCATCTTCCTGACTCTGCAGGACGGCCGTCCACGGCATACCGACGAGTGGTTCTTCAAGCGCGATGGTTCGGGCTTCCCGGTGGAAATGACCGCGGCCGCCATGGAGCGGGACGGCATCCGCTACGGTGCCGTGGTGGTCTTCCGCGACATCAGCGAGCGTCACGCGGCCCAAGCCCGCGACCGGCTCCTGGTGTCGGCCCTGGAAGCCGCCGCCAACGCGATCCTGATCACCGACCCGGAGGCTCGCATCGAATGGGTCAACCTGGCCTTCGAGGCGCTTACCGGCTTCACGCGCGATGAATCGGTCGGCAAACGGCCGGCGGAACTGGTCAAGTCCGGTGTCCAGGACAAGGGCTTCTACGAGGCCATGTGGAATACCATCCTGGCCGGCAAGACCTGGCGCGGCGAGTTGGTCAACAAGAAGAAGGACGGCACCTTGTACGACGAGGAGCTGATCATCGCGCCGGTGCTCGACGAATCGGGGCAGATCCAGCATTTCGTCGGCATCAAGCAGGACATCAGCGAGCGCAAGCGGCTCGAGGCGGAATTGCAGCAGTTGGCGACCACCGATCCGCTCACCGGCTTGCCCAACCGCCGTCATTTCCTGGCCATGCTGGAGAAGGAGGCCGCCCGCATGCAGCGTTCCGGCAGCGGTTCGGCGGCCCTGCTCATGCTCGATCTGGACCACTTCAAGCTGGTCAACGACAACTACGGCCACGCTGCCGGCGACAAGGTGCTGCGCAGCTTCGCCGAGCGGGTCCGGGACAGCCTGCGCAAGACCGACCACGCCGGCAGGCTGGGCGGTGAGGAGTTCGGCGTCCTGCTCTACGGCACCGAGCGCCAGGGTGCGGTGGAATTCGCCGAGCGGCTCCGGGAACGGATCGAAGCCGGCGAGGCCGAGGTCGGCGACGGCCAGACGCTGCGCATCACGGTCAGCATCGGCGTCACCCAGTTGTCCGGTGACGACGTCTCGGCCGATAGCGCCCTGGCCCGGGCCGACGACGCCCTCTACCGGGCCAAGGACGGCGGCCGCAACCGGGTCGAGTGGGCCTGACTCAGGCCGACCGGATCAGGCGCGGTCGACATTGCGCTGCAGCCAAAACTCCAACAGCGCCAGATGCCACAGCTTGCTGCCCTGGATGCGGGTGTGGTGCCGCTCCGGCTCGGCCAGCAGCCTGTCCACGTAATCGCGCCGGAACAGGCCGCGCTCGCGGCAGGCCTGCGAATCGAGGATGCCGCGCATGAACTCGAGGAAGTCGCCGCGCACGTATTTCAGCGCCGGCATCGGGAAATAGCCCTTCTTGCGGTCGATCACCGCGTCAGGCAGCAGGCCGCGCGAGATCTCCTTCAGGATGTGCTTGCCGCCCGAGGCCAGCTTCAACTCCGGCGGCATGCGCGCCGCCAGCTCCACCACCTCGTGATCGAGGAACGGCACCCGCGCCTCCAGGCCCCAGGCCATGGTCATGTTGTCGACCCGCTTCACCGGGTCGTCGGTGATCAGCATGGTCACGTCCATGCGCAGCACCTGGTCGATGAACTCGTCGGCCAGCGGTTCGGCCAGCCGCGCGGCGACCAGGGCCGCGGTATGGTCGGCGCCGTGGAAGCGCGGATCGACCGTGGCCAGGTATTCGTCGTGGTCGCGGTCGAAATAGTGTCGGCGGAAGCGATCGACCGGCGCGCCTTCGGTCTCGGCCTGCATGCGCGGATACCAGAAATAGCCGCCGAACACCTCGTCTGCGCCCTGGCCGCTCTGCACCACCTTGACCGTCTTGGAGACCTGCTCGGCCAGCAGGTAGAAGGCCACCGCATCCTGGCCGACCATCGGCTCGGCCATGGCGTCGACTGCCTCGGGCAGGCGGTCGAGCACCTCGTTGTTGGGGATCGAGTACTGGTGGTGGCGGGTGCCGAAGTGGGCCGCCACCGCGTCGGAATATTCGAACTCGTGGCCGCGCTCCTCGGGCTGATCCTCGAAGCCGACCGAGAAGGTCATCAGGTCGCCCACGCCGTGCTCGGCCAAGAGGCCGACCAGCAGGCTGGAGTCGAGACCGCCGGAAAGCAGCACGCCGACCTTGACGTCGGCCACCGTCAGCCGCTTCTGCACCGCCGCGCACAACGCGTCGTGGATCGCGGCCTGCCATTCCTGCTCGTCCATCGCCTTGTCCGGTCGCTGCGCGGCCAGGCTCCAATAGCGCCGCTCGAAGGTGCGGCCGGACAGGTCGACGCTCATGGTGGTCGCCGGCGGCAGCTTGCGCACGCCCTTGAGCACGGTATGCGGCGCCGGCACCACCGCGTGCAGGGTGAACTGGTGATGCAGCGCAACCGGGTCGATTCCGGTATCGATGCCGCCGGCCGCCAGCAGCGCCTGGCTGGACGAGGCGAAGCGGACGAAGCCGTCGGCCAGGCTGTAGTAGAGCGGCTTGATGCCGAGCCGGTCGCGGGCCAGGAACAGGCGGCCCTTGCCACGATCCCATATGGCGAAGGCGAACATGCCGTGCAGCCGCTCGACGCAGGCCTCGCCCCATTCGGCGTAGGCGCGCAGGATCACCTCGGTGTCGCCGTCGGAATGGAAGGCGTGGCCCTTGCAGATCAGTTCGGCGCGCAGTTTAGGGTAGTTGTAGATGGTGCCGTTGAAGACCAGGGCCAGGCCGGCCTCGTCGTCGACCATGGGCTGGGCCGAGCGCGGACTGAGGTCGATGATCGCCAACCGGCGGTGGCCGAACGCGAGCGGGCCGTCGAAATAGCTGCCCTCGGCATCCGGTCCGCGTCGGGCCAGCGCCTTGTTCATCTTCTGGATCAGCACCGGGTCCGGCCGCTGGCCGTCCAGGCGAAGTTCACCGGCTATGCCGCACATGGTTCCGCTTTGTTTGTCGTCGAGCCGTCATTGTAGCCTTTCGCCGGCGCCGTCGGCCGGGCGGCTCGGCAAAGCTAAAACGCGGGAAACTGGCTGCAAATGGAGCCGTAAGGAAATGAGCTTCCATCCCGCAGTGCCATCGATTCGGGAAGTAGCCGCGACTCGGCCGTATCGTCAGTATTTCAGCATGAGGAAGCCGGCATGGATTTGCTAGGGAGGGTCGGGTGTCGTACCCGTGTTTTTATCCTGTCGCTGGTGCAGCCGGTCGGCCTTCCCTTGGGCGATCGGCCGTAACGAGGCGCCTGCTGTCCCAAGTGGCCTGGAACAGCAGGCGTTCAAACGGTGCCCCCTTGCAGCGTCAGGAATGCGGAACGCCCTCGCGGGCAGAGCGGAACCCCGTCCGCTCGATGCGCAAGGCCGAATACCCGCCCGTGTCAAAAATCTAGAAGCGGTACCCGTATCCGTATCCCCAGATCAATACGCTGATCGCAACCAGAAGCTCCAGCACCAATACCCCTATGGCAAAAATCGAGCCGGAAATCCGCAGGCTCTCGTCTTTGCCGATATTGAGAAAACTGGGTATCGCCAGGAACAGAAGGTACCCGGAGTAAGCCAGGCCGATGGTGCCCACGAAGACGCACAACCAGATGATCGGATACAGGGCGATCAAACCGCTTAGAAACATCGGGGTCGCAAT
This sequence comes from Parasulfuritortus sp., assembly GCA_036391875.1. Classification (GTDB taxonomy): domain Bacteria; phylum Pseudomonadota; class Gammaproteobacteria; order Burkholderiales; family Thiobacillaceae; genus Parasulfuritortus. Next base: position 15,897 of record DASVZA010000032.1, on the reverse strand, counting down.
GTAACCGGCAAATACCACGCAGCGGGGCACGCTAGGTCTCTGCGGGTAGTCCCTCGCCAACCAGTGGATCACATTGCCCATGATGGCCACCGCCCCCAGGATGGCGGCATAGAACAGGACGCCCAGAAGAAAGGCGGTTGTCTGGCTGAGGACTATCCGTTCACTGCCCAGTTGCCAACCGATCCGGGTGGTGCCGATAAAGGTGCTGACCACGGGGATGGCGGCCAGCAACCGTACATGGTGGGCATAATGGTAGGAAATGCTCTCATTTTCCTTGGCAATATCGTGCATTTCGTGATCGGGGTGGGTAAGCAGTCCCAGGATGTGGCTCATGGCATTTCTCCTCTGGCTTAACGTTTGACGTCACGGCTTTTATCCGCCGCCTAAGTGTGTAAGGCATCTAAGGAAGCGCTGATTTATTCGTCATGCCCGCGCAAGCGGGCATCCAGCCCCGTGATCCGACTGGGCTCCCGCTTACGCGGGCGCGACAAAAGCGAATGAATCAACGTTTTCCCGACTGCCTATAAGTAGGAATACAAAACAAAACGAGAATTTGATAATAAATGTCGTTTATACAGGGGTGGGCATCCGAAATTAGGCGGATGCGGCCCTATCGGCGGCACGGGATGGGCGTTCCCTTCGCGGCGACAGCAGTCCTACACCGCTTTGTGTCGTGGACATCGAAGACCCCCCGGCATGACGGGCCGACCGAGCCGGTTCGTTCCTTACGGCCTCCGGCCATCGACCTCCGCCGCAGCAATGGCGCACCGATTGCTTCCTCATGGTGACCAACCACACATCGACAGGAACGCACATGGCCCGCATCGGCATCTTTTTCGGCAGCAACACCGGCAACACGCGCAAGATCGCCAAGATGATCAAGCGTCGCTTTCCCGACAACGACGACTTGGCCGACCCGCTCAACGTCAACAAGGCGACGCCCGAGCTGCTGGCCGGCTACTCGCATCTGATCCTCGGCACGCCCACCCTGGGCGAGGGTGCCCTGCCCGGCTTGGAGGCCGATTGCCAGAATCCGAGTTGGGCCGAGTTCCTGCCGCAACTGGCCGGGGTCGACTTCAGCGGCAAGACCGTCGCCCTGTACGGCCTCGGCGACCAGGAGAAGTACGGCGATAACTTCTGCGACGCGCTGGGTACGCTGTACGACTTCGTGCATGAACGCGGTGCCCGGGTGGTGGGCGGCTGGCCGACCGACAGCTACGACTTCATCGCCTCCGCGGCGGAACGCGACGGCGAGTTCGTCGGCCTGGTACAGGATCTGGACAACCAGAAGATGCTGCTCGAAACGCGGCTGGAGGACTGGCTGAGGTTGATCGGGCCCGAGTTTGGCCTGCCGTTTGCCTGAGCCGGGGGCCGCCGTCCACTCGCCGGGTGGTCGGCAAAACAAATCGGGCATGGCCGGGCAAGGCCTATAATTGCCCTGCATTCAGCACAATGATTTGCCATGACCCAACAGGACATCAACACACTGGAACGGCATACGCGGGCGTTGTTCGTCGCGCTCGGCTACCGTGACCAGCCGACCCGGCTCCATTCAGAGCGGGTGCGGAACCTGGCCCTCGGCCTGGGCCAGCGATGCGCCTTGAGCAGCGACGAACTGGCCATGCTCGGCATTGCGGCCGGTTTCCACGACATCGGCAAGCTGGGCATTCCGGACAGCATACTGGGCAAGCCGTCGTGCCTGGACGAGACCGAGAAGGAATTCATCAGGCAGCACTGCCTGATCGGCGAGGAAATCATGCTGGCCACCGAGACCGATGCGGCCGCGCCGGCGGCAACCGCGATCCGCCATCATCACGAGCACTTCGACGGCCGCGGCTATCCAGACTGCCTGGCCGGCGAGGACATTCCCATCTTCTCCCGCATCATCGGCATTTCGGACAGCTACGATGCGATGGCGGAAACGCGCTCCTACCACCACCAGGCGCGCAGCCACGACGAAATCATCGCGGTCATGCACGAAGAAACCGGCGGCAAGCACGACCCCTACCTCATGCAGCACTTTTGCCGGATGGTCGAGGACGACCGCTTCCGGAGAGCGTGAGCGACGCGGCGCGGATCACTCGGCCAGGTTGCTGATTCCGGCTGGGACTGCTGCGGCTGGTCGATCGCGCCGGTTGGCGCGCATTTCGACCAGGCCGACCAGCACCGGGATCGCCAATACCGAGGCATTCAATACCACCACGCCGGGCCAGCCGCCCTGCCGCCAGGCATAGCCGCTGGCGGTGATGCCGCAGGCGCCGCCGACGTAGTAGAACAGCACGTAGAGCGCATTGCCCCGGCCCCGGCTGGCGGTCAGCCGGCGGTTCAGTGCGCCGGCCGCGGCGGCGTGGGTAGTGAAGAAACCGGCACAGCTGCCGATCAGGGCCAGCACCACCATGGCCAGGTTCGGCACCAGCAGGCCGGCCAGCGAGACCGCGAACACCAACGCGCCCAGCACCATGGTCAGGCCGCTTCCCAGCCGGTTGGCCAGGCGGCCGGCCAGCGGGCCCATCACCGCGCCGACCAGATAGACGGTGTAGAGAAGAGTGATCAGGTTGGTCGAGGCCGAGATCGGCGGCCGGCTGAGCCGAAAGGGCAGGAAATTGAAGGTCGACGAGAACACCCAGAAGGCGCCGAAGGCGACCGCATAGATGCGCAGCGCCGGCCAGGAGGCGAGCAGTTCGCGGAAGCCGACCTCGCCTTGCGGATGGTGCGGCCGCTGGTCGATGCCGGGCAGCCAGCGGGCCGCAGCGAAGGCGGATGCGGCCAGGAGTACGGCGGCGCTGACGAAGGCGTAGCGCCAGTGCAGCGGCGGGTGGATGAAGCCGCCCAGCAGCCGGCCGCCCAGGCCGCCGACCACGGTGGCCGAGACGTAGGCGCCCATCACCACGTTGAGCCGCTCGACCGGCAGGCTGTTGGCCAGGTAGGCTGCGACGCAGGAAGTCAGGGCCGGGATGAACAGGCCCTGGACGAAGCGCTCGGCGACCAAGAGGCCGAAGTTCCAGGTCAGGGCGCAGGCCAGCCCGGCCACGGCGACCATGGCCGCGCCGGTCAGGATCAGCGGCCGCAGCGGCCGGCTGTCGCCCAGACGGCCGAAGGACAGGGTCGACAGGGCGATGCCAAGCACGGTCGCCGACACGGTCAGCGAAGCGCCGGCGGCGTCGACGCCGAATTCGTGGGCAATCACCGGCAGCACCGGCTGGGTCAGGTAGATGTTGGTGAAGGCGGCCGCCACCAGGGCGAAGACCAGGAGCTGCGGGGACGGGCGGATCGACCTCATCAGGCGCGCACCTTCGTCTTGGCGCAGGACAGCGCGGCAGACAGGCTGGTGGAGATGAAAGCAGTCGGCAGGGGCCGTTCGGACGGCGGCATGGCAGCGGCCCGATCAGGCGGAAAGGGTGAAGCGGGGCATGGTTCGGTGTTCCAGGAAGCGGTCGGCAGACCGCCCCGATATCTTAGCCCTTCCGGCCGGCAAAGCGAAACGCCCCGCTGGCGTTCACTTCATGCGCGACGCGATCCTGATCGTCTGGCCGGCCACGGCGAACTTGCCCCAGCCGCGGTGGTGCAGGGTGGCCGGTTCCTTGACCGCCGTGTCGACCCAGGCCTTGACCACTTCCAGGATGAAGATGCCGTAGCGGTTCACCATCCGGGTGTCGTGCACCCGGCATTCCAGGCTGGCGTAGCATTCCTTGACCAGCGGTGCGCCGACCAGCGCGCCCGGCTTGGCGGTCAGGCCGTAGACGGCGAACTTGTCCACGTCGCGGCCCGAGCAGTTGCCGACCGCCACCACCTTCTCGGCCAGTTCGACGGTCGGGATGTTGATCGTGCACTCGCGGTTCTTTCGGAGCTGGCCGTAGCTGTAGTCGTAGGGGCCGAGCACGCAGGCGACGAGCGGCGGTTCGAACTCGACCGGCATCTGCCAGGACATGGCCATCACGTCCGGCCAGTCCTTGCCGGCGGTGGCGAGCAGCACCACGGGGCCGGGTTCGAGCAGGGCGTAGACCTTGCCCAGGGGATAGTTGCGTTTCGCCATGGAATCCTCCTTACCGATGGTGACCATGTAATTCAGACTAGGTCGTCGGCGAGTCGAATGCAGGCCTATAAATAGTGCATGCGAGACGTTCATTTGTTGCCGAGGGGGATAGTCATGTTCGGACGTGTGCTGATCTGGGCTGCCGGCCTGATCTTGGGTGGTTCCCTGAGTGTTCTTGCGTTTGCCGATTCCGGTGAGGCTTTGATGCATGCCGTCGAATCCGGCGATTCCCGTGCCGTCGGCGAACTCATTGCGGCGGGTGCCGACGTCAATACCAGGGATGACAGAGGGCATACCGTGCTTCAGGCTGCAGCGTTTCGCGGTGACCTGGCGAGCGTGAACCTGCTGCTCGCCAAAGGCGCCGTGGTCGACGCCAGGGATGACGAGGAGGCGGCCACGCCGCTGTATCTGGCGGCCATGCAGGGGCACGTCAGCGTCGCCGAGGCGCTGATCGCCCATGGCGCCAATCCGGATGCCCGGGATAAATTCGGTGTCACCCCCCTGGTCCTGGCCGCCACCAACGGCAAGACCGAGATCGCGAAACTGCTGATCGAGCACGGCGCCGACGTCAACGCCCGCGACGACAAGGGGAGTACTCCACTGCACGCGGCTGCACACTACGGTCACAAGGACATCGCCGCCCTCCTGATCGCCAAAGGGGCGGTGGTGAACGCCAGATCCGGCGACGATGTCACGCCACTCTACGATGCGGCCAAAGAAGGCAACGTGGAACTGGTCGGTTTGCTAATCGCGCACGGCGCCGACGTCAATGCACGGAGCAAGAGTGGCTATACCCCGTTGATGGCGGCGGCGATGGAAGATCGGGTCAGCGTTACCAGGTTGCTGCTGGAGCATGGCGCTGCAGCCGGCGCCGGAGACAAGTTTGGCAATACGCCTCTGCATGCGGCCGCCTTCCGTGACGCGAAGGATATTGCCAGACTGCTGATCGCCGGAGGCGCGAATGTCAACGCCCGCGGGGCCGATCAATTCACTCCGTTGCTCCAGGCGGCCAAGCAAGGCAATCAGGAAATGGTCGGGTTATTGGCGGACCATGGCGCCGACCTCAATGCGCAAAGCAAAAGCGGTTATACGGCACTCCATATCGCGGCGGCCAAAGGCGACGAGGGCATCGTCGAGTTGCTGCTCGAACGGGGCGCAGGGGTCAACGCCAAGGATCGGAACGGGCATACCCCCTTGGCCTACGCGGTCGAGAACCATCGTGCCGCCGTGGCGGAGTTGATTCGGCTGCACGGCGGTCGATAGCATCGATTCGCGTCATGTTTGACGAGAGCTTCAAGAAGGTGTCTGGTGGCAAGGGGTTCCTGGTGCGCTCTTGGACATTGTTCGGCTCTATCAATCACGGCCCGGCGCAAGAAAACCATCCAGGCCTGATTCTTATGGGCGGGCATTTTTGCGGGCGAACTCTGGCCGGGCGATCGGCCGAGATCGGTGCGCCGACTTGGCCAACGGGATTCCAGGTCTATCCGCTTGGAGGCGACTGCCAGTTGGGGGCCGGTCGATCCGGCGGTTATCCTAGCCGGCAAGCCGAACGGCCCTTACAGGAGACCACCCCATGCAGATCGATCCCGCCCAACATAGCGTCGCCGACAACTACAAGCTGTTGACCAATCTGGTCGTGCCCCGGCCGATCGCCTGGGTCACCAGCCAGGGACCGGACGGCGTCGTCAACCTCGCGCCCTTCAGTTTCTTCAACGCGGTCGGCAGCGATCCGCTCTACGTCCTGTTCAGCGTCGGCCTGAACGACGCCGGCGAGGCCAAGGACACGGCGCGCAACGTGCGGGCCAGCGGCGAGTTCGTGGTCAACCTGGTGACCGAGGAATTGTTCGACGCCATGAACCTCTCGGCGGCCGACTTTCCGCCCGGGCTGAGCGAGCTGGAGGCGGCCGGCCTGCATGCCGCACCGTCGGCGCGGGTCAAGGTTCCGCGCGTGGCGGAGAGCCAGGCCAGCATGGAGTGCCGGCTGCACAGCGAGCAGGCCCTGGGCGAAAACACGCTGTTCATCGGCGAGGTGGTCATGTTCCACGTCGCCGACCAACTGATCGGGCCGAACCTGCACGTCAACGGCTTTGCGCCGATCGGCCGGCTCGGCTCGCCCTCGGTCTATTGCCGCACCACCGATCGTTTCGACGTGCCGCGCATCTCCTTCGCGCAGTGGCGCAAGGACCGTGGTTAGCCCAGTGCCGCCGCCCGGTGCGACCGTCGGCTATTGCCTGGCGGCCAGCCAGTCTTCGAGTCCGGCGGCCGGCAGCGGCCGGGAGAACAGGTAGCCCTGCAGCATGTCGCACTTGTGCACGGTGGCCAGGAAGTAGCGCTGCGCCTCGGTCTCGACCCCCTCGGCGACCACCTTGATGCCCAGGGTGTGGGCCAGGGCGATGGTGGCGGCACAGATGGCGGCGTCGTCCTCGTCGGTCTCGATGTCCTTCACGAACGACATGTCCAGCTTCAGGACCTGGATCGGCAGGCGCTTGAGGTAGGCGAGCGAGGAGTAGCCGGTGCCGAAATCGTCGATCGCCAGGGTCACGCCCAGATCGCGCAGCGCCTGCAGCAGCGCGATGGCGTGTTCCGGGTCGGCCATCGCCGTGGTTTCGGTGATCTCCAGCTTCAACTCGCCGGGGTTGAGACCGTGCTTGGCCAGGGCCGCGTCGATCTGCCCGACCAGGTTGGGCGAACCCAACTGCTGGGCCGAGATGTTGATGGCCACATGGGGCACCGGAATGCCGCCTGCCTTCCATTCCGCCATCTGCCGACAGGCCTCGTTCAGCACCCATTCGCCGAGCGGCATGATGAGGCCGCTTTCCTCTGCCACCGGGATGAAGCTGGCCGGCGACACCATGCCTTGCTCCGGATGCGGCCAGCGGACCAGCGCCTCGACGCCGCAGAATCGGCCGGTACTGGCTTCGACCTGGGGCTGGTAGTGCAGCAGCAGGCTGTTTTCCGACAGGGCCAGGCGCAGGTCGTGTTCGAGCCGCATCCGGCGGATGGCGGTGGCGTTCATTTCCTCGGTGAAGAACTGGAAGTTGTTTCGTCCCTGCGCCTTGGCGTGGTACATGGCGGTGTCGGCATTGCGCATCAGGGTCTGCTCGTCCGGGCCGTCGGTCGGATACAGGCTGATGCCGATGCTCGGACTGGAGTGCAGCGCATAGCCGTCGACCGCATAGGGTTCGCCCAGTTCCTGGATGACCTTCTTGGCGACGGCGACGGCGGCCATGCCCGTTTCGATGCCGGACAGCACGACGACGAATTCGTCGCCGCCCAGGCGGGCGACGATGTCGCTTTCCCGGACGATACCCAGCAGCCGCCGCGCCACCTCGACCAGCAGGCGGTCGCCGACGTGGTGGCCGAGGGTGTCGTTGATGGTCTTGAAGTGGTCCAGATCGATGAACATCACGGCCACCTGCTTGCCGTCGCGCTGGGCCGCCAGCAGCGTCTGGCCGAGCCGGTCCTGCAGGCTGAAGCGGTTGTAGAGCCCGGTCAGCGCGTCGTGGTGGGCCAGACGGCTGATCCTTTCCTCGGTCTCCTTGCGCTCGGTGATGTCGGTGAAGCTGCCGATGAAGTTGATGATGGCGCCGCTCTTGTCGCGCAGGGCGGTGATGGCGATCCATTTGGGATAGAGATGGCCGTCCTTGTGCCGGTCCCAGACCTCGCCCTGCCAATAGCCGTAGGCATAGAGCGACATCCACATCGCCCGGTAGGTCTCGGCGGGAGTCTTGCCCGAAGCCAGGATGCGCGGATTTTCGCCCAGCACCTCTTCCTGCTGATAGCCGGTCAGGCGGGTGAAGGCGTGGTTCACGGCGACGATCTTGTTGTCCGTGTCGGTGATGACGATGCCTTCGGCGCTGTGGCGGAAGACGTTGGCGTACAGGTTGAGGGTGGTTTCCGCCAGATGGCGCGCGGTGACGTCGGTCAGGATGGCGATGAAGTGGTTTACCTTGCCGTGCGGGTCGCGGATGGCCGAGACCGAAGTATCGGTCCATTTGATTTCGCCCTCGGCCGTGACGACCCGTTTTTCCAGCCGATAGTGGTCGTCCCCGCCGTCCAGCACCGCTTCCAGCAGCAGGCGCTCATGCGCCAGGTCGTCGGGATGGGTGAACTCGGCGAAACTCATGCCGCGCAGGCGTTGCTCCGGGTAGCCGAGCATTTGCTGGAAGGCGGTATTGAAGTTGATGAGCGTCCCGCCCTGGTCGCCGAATGCGATGGCGGTGCCGGCGTTCTCGAAGATGCTCCGGAACCGCTCTTCGCTCGCCAGCAAGGCCGATTCGGCCTGCTTCCGGGCGGTGATGTCGCGGACGAAGACCACCATCCGGCCGCCCGCGACGGGCAGGTAGTTGACCGTCACTTCGACGTCAAGCACGCTGCCGTCCTTGCGTCGGTGCCGGCTCTGGAAGCGGTCGAAGCCGGTGGCCAGTACCCGCTCGATGTGAGCCCGGGTTTCCTCGGGTCTTTCCTCGGCTTCGAGATCGGGGATCGACATGGCCAGCAGTTGGTCGCGTTCGTAACCGATCATCTGGCAATAGACATCGTTCACGTCCAGGAAGCGGCCAGCCAGATCGTTGACCCAGAAGCCGTCCAGGGTGGTCCTGAGGATGGCCCGGTACTCGGTTTCCGAATACACGCGTTCGGAAACGTCGAGCGTCATGCCGATCAGGTATAGCGGCCGGCCGGCCGGGTCGTAAACCGGCATCTTGATGGTGCGGAAGATGCGGTTCTGGCCGAACCTGGCGTTCCAGGCGACCTCTTCGAATTCGTCCATCCGGCCATCGGCGAAGATTGCGCGGTCCTTGGCCAGGAACAGGGCCATCTGCTCGGGCGGGAAGATGGCGCCGGCATCCGTGCCGGCGATCTCACTCAGCGGTTTGCCCCACATGGCTTCGCAGGCCCGGTTCATGAAGACGATCCGGCTTTCGGCATCCTTCACGAACAATGCCAACGGCATCGCTTCCAGAATTGCGTTCCCATCCAGCGAAAGTGTCGTCCCTTGCGTTTCCGAACGCGCGGGATCGTCGCCATCCGCCTGGTCGTCAGCCGTCTTCATGCAGTCCCCTAAATACACTGCAGGTTCTTGATTTTACGCCATCATGGCGCGGGCCTCTGGGGCGGCGAATGGCGCTCCGTCGCCATCGTCGCCCGGAACACGAAACCCGGCCGGCGCCTTGTCTGTAACAGAATTAAAACCCTGCTCAATTCTAGAGTCTTTCGGCCGGCAGGGGTTGGCCGTTTGCCGGGCGCACTTGCATCGCCTGGTGCGAAACTCCGGCGGTATCGGGTCACGGCGACGCTCAGGGCGATTCGGAACGCGATCCGTCTCGGAGCGAGCGGGCCAGTGCCGCCACCACCGAGGCGCCGCTGCCGTCTTCGGGGTCGAGCCGGCGCAGGTGGTCGAGGTGGACCGCCGATCCGGCCTCGTCGCCGCGCCGCAGGGCGACGAAGGCCAGGGCCTTGAGCGCCAGCAGGCACTGGCTGGCGAGCAGCGGGTCGGCTGCGGCCAGCGCCGAGCCCGTCCAATGCCCGGGCTCGGGCGGCAGGCCGCTTTGCCTGGCCGCTTCGGCCAGGGCGCGGCCGGCGAAGTCGTGGGCCAGGTCGAAGCGGCGCTGGCGGTTGTAGAACTTGTACAGCACCCGATAGAGCGGCAGCGGGTCGGCGGTCTGGCTGCAAGCATAGTTGAGCATGAAGTCGGCCCGCGCCGGGTCGCGCCGGTATTCGACCATGGCCTCGCGCACCAGGCCGGCCACGGCTCCGGGCAGGTGGTCGGCGGCCGATTCGGCGTCAATCATAGGCCGGCAGCGTGGTCAGCCGGGGGTCGTCGACCGCCATGCCGACCGAGAAATGGTAGACGACCTGATAGCGGTCGTCGGCCAGGCCGAGGATTTCGCGGTCGGCGTCGTCAAAGAAGCAGCCGATGCCGGTGCCGCGCCAGCCGGCCGCCTCGGCTTCCAGGCCGAGGCAATGGCCGAGCAGGCCGGCCTCCCAGTGCAGGTGGCGCCAGGCAGCCGGGTTTTCGGCGATGGGCGCGGCGAACTCGGCCACGAACATGAAGGCCACCGCGCATCGGCTGGCGATGTCCTGGTGGCAGGACACGGTGCGCGCCGTGCGCTCGGCCTTGGCCGCGATCAATTGGTACAGCGGCAACTCGGCGTCGGCCGGTTGCCAGGCGAATTCCGGCCGCATCGCGCTGCGCAGGCCGGCCAGGCCGTCGTCGGAGCGAGGCAGGACGTACAGGCCGGGCGCCATGCCTTCGACCCGATGCACGAACAGGACCGGATGGACGCGGGCCGCCGCTGTCCACAGCCGCCAGGCCGGCGAACCGTCCGGCAGCAGGCTGGTCAGCAGGCGGCGGAAGACGCCGCCGGGCATGACCGAATTGCCGTCGAAGGCCTGGGCGCTGCGCCGTTTCAACAGGACCCGGGCGGCGGCGATGTCGGTCGCGTTCGCCGCCCCGGCGGGCGTCGTTGTGGCCGGCAGCGGCAGATCCGGCAAGGGGCCGCGGCTCGCCACGGTCACCTCCTCGATCACCGGCCAGCGGTACATGGGATGCGGATCGAGCAGGCTGGGCCGGCCGTGCCAGTTCGTGAAAGCGGGCGGCAGCGCGGTCCCGGCCAGGGCCAGGATGACATCCGCCTCCTCGGGCTCGACGCCGGCGAACTCGCCGGACCGATCCAGGCCGAGCCGGGCGGCGAGGGCGTCATGGCCGAGCGGCAGCAGCCGGGGCGACCAGCCGTTCAAGGCCGCGGCATAGGCGACGGCGGCCAGCACGTGGCCCAGGTCGAGTTGGCAGTAGCGGAAGGCGCGTTCGCCGTATTTCCAGGCCTCGCGCCAGGCGATGGAGGAAAAGCCCAGCCAGAGGCCGGGCGCCGCCTCGTCGGTCGGGTGGTCGGCGCGCAGTTCCAGGCTGTGGTCGCGGGCCTGGTAGTGGTAGAGGCCGTCCGCCAGGCCGCCGACGCCGAGCGCGCAGACCCAGGTCTCGGTCGGGTGCAGGTTGCCGGACGAAGGATGGGCGCGCAGCGACCAGCGGCTGTCGCCGTATTGCTTCCAGGCGGTCAAGGCGACGGCGTGGCGCAGCAGGACGGCCAGCGTGGCCAGCGTCACAGGCTGGGCGGGGCGTTCTCCGGCCAGGGCCGACCAGGGGATGTCGGCTGCCGCGAGGTTGCGCGGCAGCGGCACGACCGTCGTGTCCTGCCAGCGGCGGAACGGATCGGGCTGAGCGTCCCAGTCCAGGCTGCCGGGCCCGTCGGCGTACTTGTCCAGCCGGTGCTTGGTCCTCTCGTGGTAGGCGCGGACGACCTCGGCCGGGTCGGTCGCGCTCATGCGGCGACCGGTTCGTGGCCCAGTTCTTCGCCCAGGCAGCCGACCGGCGACGACAGCGTGCCGGCTGCGTCCATCTCGAACCGGACCAGGTAGATGTCCTGGCTGGGGTCGGACTCGGCGTGGCCGACGTTGACCACCACGCCGCGGATGCCGGCCGAGACCAGCAGTTCGTCGACGCTGGCGCCTGGGATGGCGCTTTCGCCGGTCTCCTCGACCGGATCGTTGTAAAGATCCTGGGCGGAATACACCAAATCGCCCATCTCGAAACGGCTCATGTCGTGCTCCTCACAAAATTCGGGGATTATTGGCGGCGCGTATACACCGTTTTTACGCCCATCCTGCCATCATGTCGGCCGTGAACCAACCGAACCGGCTCTCTTTCCTCCAGCAAGCGCCATGCCACGGCGGCAGGTGCCGCGTCTTGCCCTACCTGGCGGCGCTGCTGGCCTGCATCCTGGTCACGGCGCTGCTCTGGCTGTCAGACGACAAGGTAGCCGTGGCCAACATCGACATGCTCTATCTGCTGACGGTGTTCCTGCTCGCCTTGCGCTTCGGGCGCGGCCCCGCCCTGCTGGCCGCCTTCCTGTCGGTGGCCCTGTTCGACTTCTTTTTCGTGCCGCCCCACTACACCTTCCGCGTCGCCGACAGCCAGTACCTGATCACCTTCGCCGTGATGCTGGCCGTGGCGCTGATCACCGGCCAACTGGCGGCCCGGGCCCGGGAGCGGCTGCGCTTCGTCGAGGCGGCTCAGGAGGCCAGGCTGCAGATCGATGCCGAGCGTCTGCGCAATTCGATCCTGGCCAGCCTGTCGCACGACCTGCGCACGCCCCTGACGGCGCTGGTCGGCCTGGCCGACACGCTGGCCCTGGCCCGCCTGCCGGCGCCCCACGACGAGACCGCCCGCGCCCTGCGCGACCAGGCCAAGGACCTGGCCGCCCTGGTCGACAACCTGCTCGATCTGGCCCGGCTGACCTCGGGCAACCGGCCCCTGCGCAAGGAGTGGCAGCTGCTGGAGGACGTGGTCGGCACGGCCATCCACCTGCTCGAGCCAGCCCTGGCCGGACGCCGGGTCGAGGTACGGCTGGCGCCCGACCTGCCCCTGATCGAATTCGACGCGGTGCTCGTCGAGCGGGTGCTCGGCAACCTGCTCGACAACGCCGTGCGCTACACCCCGGCCGGCAGCCCGATCCGGATCGAGGCCCGGCGCGACGGCGACCGGGTCGAAGTCACGGTGCAGGATGCCGGCCCCGGCTTCCCGGACGGCCGGCCGCGCGAGGGACTCGGTCTGACCATCTGCCGGGCGATCGTCGAGGCGCACGGCGGCGGGCTGACCCTGGCCAACGTCCCGGCCGGCGGCGCCCGGGCCGGTTTCAGCCTGCCCATCGGCAATCCGCCCGAGGTCGGCGAGGAAGCGGAGGCGGCATGATCCGGGTCCTGATCGTCGAGGACGACCCGCAGATCCGGCGCTTCCTGCGCATGGCCCTGGAAGGTGAGGGCTGCACGGTGCAGGAAGCCGGCCGGCTCGACGTCGGCAAGGCTGCTGCCCTGCTGGGACCAGACCTGGTCATGCTCGACCTGGGCCTGCCCGACGGCGACGGGCTCGAATTCATCGCCGCCTTCCGCAAGCGCTCGAACGCGCCCGTCGTGGTGATCTCGGCCCGCGGCCAGGAGACGGACAAGGTGGCCGCGCTCGACGCCGGGGCCGACGACTACCTGGTCAAGCCGTTCGGGGTGGCCGAACTGCTGGCCCGGGTGCGGGTCCAGTTGCGCCGTCAGGTGTCGGCCGGCACACCGGCCGACAGCCTGTTCCGGTTCGGCGAGGTGGAAGTGGACCTGGAGCGGCGCACGGTGACGCGGGCCGGCCAGCCGCTGCGCCTGACGCCGATCGAGTACAAACTGCTCACCTGCTTCATCGCCCATGCCGGGCGGGTGCTGACCCATCGCCAGATACTGCGCGAGGTCTGGGGGCCGGGCCACGGCGAGGGCGGCCACACCCTGCGCGTCTATGTCGGCCGCCTGCGCCACCGGCTGGAGGCCGACCCGGCCCGGCCGCGCCACCTCTTGACCGAAACCGGGGTCGGCTACCGGATGGAGATCGGCTGAGCCGCTTCAGCCGAGGGCGGCAGCGCGGGATGGGCCAAAGGCCCACAGGAGGGCGATACTAGGCCGGGTGGGTGACTGAAAATCCGATGGCGTGCTTACGCAAACACGCTTATGCCTCCATGTCCCGTTCGGCGTCCAGGACCAGGCGGACCAGGTCGGGCAGCTTGTGGGCGTCGGTCTTTTCCATCAGCCGATTCTTGTAGACCTCAACCGTGCGCGGGCTGATGCCGAGCTCGGCGCCGATCTCGCGGGTGTGCTTGCCCGCGGCCAGCATGTGCAGCACCTGGCGCTCCCGTTCCGAGAGTTGCTCCAGCCGGGCGCGGGCGTTGGCCGTGCCCTCCTGCTGCTTGCGCTGGGCCGCCTGCCGGGCCAGCGCCTCGCGTACGGCTTCGATGATGATCTCGCCGTCGACCGGCTTTTCGAAGAAGTCGACCGCCCCGGCCTTGAACGCGGTGCGGGCCGCTTCCAGGCTGCCGTGCGCGGTCAGGATGATCACCGGCAGGTCCATGCCCCGGTCGCGCAATTCACGCTGCAGGGTGAGTCCGTCCATGCCGGCCATGCGGATGTCCAGGATCAGGCAGCCGGTCCAGTCCGGCTGGTAGGTGGCGAGAAAGTCCTCGGCCCGGGCGAAGCAGAGCGTCCGGAAGCCTTTCAAACCGAGCAGCAGCGAGAGCGAGTCGCGTACCGAAATGTCGTCGTCGACGATGCTGACCGTAGGTTCCAAATTCATTCCTCCAAGACCGGCAGCGTGAAGCAGAACCGGGCGCCGCCGCCCGGCCGCGCCTCGTACCAGATGCGTCCGCCATGGCTTTCGACCAGCGAATGGCAGATGGACAGGCCGAGCCCCATGCCCTGTGGCTTGTGGCTGACCAGGGGCGAGAACAGCTCGTCGGCCTGGGCCGGATCGACGCCCGGCCCGCGGTCCTCGACGCAGGCCTTTAATGTAAACCGATCCGGCCGGGTAACGCGAACCGTAACTTCGCGGGCGCCCTCCTGCAGATCGGCAACCGCCTCGATGGCGTTGCCGACCAGGTTGTGCAGGACGATGCCGAGCTGGATCGGGTCGGCCTGGAATTCGCCGGCGTCGTCGGCGATCTCGGCGACGAGCCGGACGCCGCGTCGCGCCGCCCGCTGGCCGAGCGGTTCGAGCGCCTCGGCGAAGTAGCCGCGCGCGGCCAGGGTTTCCCGGTGCATGCCGCCGTAGCGGTAGTACTCGCGCAGGCGGTGGATCACGCTGCCGGCGTGGGAGACCTCGCCCACCAGGCTGTCCAGGGCCCGGCGCAGGGCGTCCGAGCCGGGCAGTTCGCCGGCCAGGTGCTGGCTGGCGCGGGCGTAGTTGGAGATGGCCATCAGCGGCTGGTTGAGTTCGTGGGCCAGGGCCGAGGTCATCTCGCCCACGGCCGCCGCGCGCAGGGCCTGGTCTAGCGCGCTGTCGCGTTCGGCCACGGCGGCCAAGGCCCGGCGCCGCTCGCTCATCGCCATGCCGAGGAACAGGCCGGTCGTGGCCAGGGCCAGCATCAGGAACTGGAATGCCTGCACGGTGTCGGCCGGATGGCCGAGCCATTGCAGGGCGCCGATCACGCCGAGCTGGATCGCCAGGTTGGCGACCGTGGCGCCTTCCATGCCGCTCCGGGCGGCGATCCAGCTCACCGGCAGGAACAGCAGGTAGAAGAACTTGAACCCGTCGGTGGCCTCCAGGCCGAAGACCAGCCAGAGCGCGACCAGGATGGCGATGCTCTGCGCCCACTGCTCGGCCACCACCCGGATGCGCGGCACGGCGAACAGGCGCTGCCAGTGGACCAGGAGCAGCGGCGCCATCACGATCACGCCGACCATGCCGCCGATCCAGAAGCGCATGGCGGCATCCGGGAAACCGGCCGGCGCGATCCGGCCGGCGTAGACGTAGAGCGCGGCGTTGCCCAGGCCGATGGCCAGGGTGAAGTGCGGGACGGCCGCCAGGAAGATGAACAGGTCGCGCAGGCTCAGGAAGCGCAGGTCGAAGCGCAGTTTCTGCAGCAGCTTGGCCAGGGCGGCATAGCCGGCGCTCAGCCAGAGCGAGGCCAGGGCGGCGTGGAGCGGCGCGAGCGGGATGTCGCGGACGATGGCGCCGGCGGCGAAGGCGGCCAGGCCGGCGAGCGGCCAGAACCGAGTGCCGTAGCGCAGGAACAGCACCAGGCTGAGCGCCGGCGCCGGGTTCCAGGGCGTGATCGCCGGCGACTGGACCGGATGGATGTAGCTCAGCCAGTCGAGCAGGACATAGCCCGCCAGGTAGGCGGCCAGCACCGGCCAGCCCGGTTGCTCCTGGGCGGCGGCGGATTGTGCGGTCGTCGTCTTTGCCACGCTCGGTATCGTCGGTTGCGTCTGCCCGCAAACTATCAGATTAGCGGCAGGCTTGCCGTCTTTCCTGTTTACACTTTTTTTATTCCGGTCCTGACACC
>DASVZA010000031.1:0-16662 GCA_036391875.1 Parasulfuritortus sp. | reverse complement strand
GCCCACGCCGCCCCCCGCCAAGGAGACCACCCGCACCATCCCGAAGAGGGCCTTGGCGCTGTTCGCCGTCCTCTACATCCTGGCACTGGGCATCCTGACGGTCCTGTTCCTCGGCATCCTGAAGGTCGAAACCGGTCAACGGCTGGCCGCCCTGCAGGTCCAGGAGGCCGGCAAGACAGTGGTCGCATCCCATCTTCTGGATCAGGATTTCGAGGTCACCGCCTCGGATCTGAGGGTGTTGGCCAACGCCCCTTTCACCAAGCGCTACCTGGAGAGCGGCAGCGAAGCGGACAGGAACGGCGTCACCGAGCTGCTCCTCAACATGGCCCAGGCCAAGCCGGCCTACGACCAGATCCGTTATCTCGACGCCGCTGGCATGGAGATCGTCCGCGTCGACGGCAACGCCGGCCGGCCGCGCGTCGTACCCGACGCCGAACTGCAGAACAAGGGCGGCCGCTATTTCTTCAAGGATTCATTCAAGCTGGCGCGGGGCGAGGTCTACGTCTCGCCCCTCGACCTCAACATCGAGCACGGCCGGATCGAGATTCCCTACAAGCCCATGCTGCGCTTCGGCACCCCGGTCTTCGACCGGGCCGGCCACAAGAAGGGCGTGGTCATCATCAACGTGTACGGCCGCAGCCTCATCGAACATTTTCTCGAGGCGATGGGCGGCCAGCGTCATGCCATGCTGATCAACCGCGACGGCGACTGGCTGAGCAGTCCAGACCCGCGCCTGGCCTGGGGCTTCATGTTCGGCAGGCCGCACGCCTTCGCCGAGCGTTACCCGGCCGAGTGGCGGCGGATCGCCACCGACGAGACCGGCAGCTTCGTGACCAGGACCGGGCTGTTCACCTTTGCCACCACCTATCCGCTCAAATCCTCCCAGCGCTCCTCCACCGGTTCGCCGCTGGCCGGCGGCAGCAGCAGCCGCGACCTGGAACAACGCGAGTATTTCTGGAAGGTCGTGTCCTTCCTGCCGGCGGCCGAACTGCCTTCCGCCTCGCTGTCCGAGCATCCGAACGCCCTGGCCAGCTACATCGTCGCTGCGCTGCTGCTGGCCGTCCTGACCGGCTACATCGTCCTGACCCTGACCAGCCGCCGGCAATGGCGCCGGGCCGTGTTCGAGAACGAGACCCGGCTGCGGGAAATCACCTCGACCCTGGGCGAGGGCGTCTACGTGCTCGATGCCCAAGGCCTCATCACCTACGTCAATCCGGAGGCCGAACGGCTGCTGGGCTGGCCGCGCGAAGCGCTACTCGGCCAACACGCCCACAATCTGTTCCACCATCACCTGGCGGACGGCAGCCCGCAGCCGGAAAGCGAATGCGCCATCAACCGGGTCATCGAATCCGGCCAGGTCTACCGCAACGAGGACGAATCATTCTGGCGCAAGGACGGCAGCCGGATGCCGGTCAGCGTCTGCTCCTCGCCCATCATCCGCGAAAACCGGATCGCAGGCTCGGTCGTTGCCTTCACCGACATCACCGAACGCAAGCGCCAGGAGGACGAGATCCACCGCCTGGCCTATTACGATCCGCTCACCAACCTGCCCAACCGCCGCCTGCTGCTGGAACGGCTGCACCAGTCGCTGCTCCAGGCGCGGCGCTACCACCGTTCGCTGGCGGTCATGTTCCTGGACCTCGACCACTTCAAGGAAATCAACGACACGCTCGGCCACGACATCGGCGACGCCCTGCTCAAGACGGTGGCGGCGCGACTGGCCGGCTGCGTCCGCGGCGGCGACACCGTGGCCCGGCAGGGCGGCGACGAATTCGTCATCCTGCTGACCGAGATCGCCGAACCGGACGACGCCGCCGGCGTGGCCGAAAAGCTGCTGCACGCCCTGCGCGATCCCGTCATGCTCGCCGGCCACGCATTGCAGGCGACGGTCAGCATCGGCATCTCGATCTATCCGGTCGACGGCACCGACGATGCCCAGGAGCTGATGCGCAAGGCCGACATCGCGATGTATACCGCCAAGCAGGCCGGCCGCAACCGCTACTGCTTCCATGGCGCCGCGCCCTGCGACGCCATGCCGGGCTGAGGCTCAGGCCCGGGCCGCGGCCGGCGCCGTACCGGGCCGGGCCCGGTGCAGGTCGGGCAGGAACACGGCCAGCAGGCCGATCAGGGGCAGGAAGGAACACAGCTTGTAGACCGTGACGATGCCCCAGTGGTCGGCCACCTGGCCGAGCACGGCGGCACCGATGCCGGCCAGGCCGAAGGCCAGACCGAAGAACATGCCCGAGATGGTGCCCACCTTGCCCGGCACCAGTTCCTGGGCGTAGACCACCATGGCCGGGAAGGCCGAGGCCAGCATGAAGCCGATGATCATGGTCAGCAGCGCCGAGGTCGCCAGGCCGACGTAGGGCAGGGCCAGGGTGAACGGCGCGACGCCCAGGATGGACAGCCAGATCACCTGCTTGCGGCCGATGCGGTCGCCGATCGGGCCGCCCAGCAGGGTGCCGGCGGCGACCGAGAACAGGAAGTAGAACAGGTGGTACTGCGCCTCGCGGGTCTCGATCTGGTAGTGCTGCATCAGGTAGAAGATCAGGTAGCTGGTGATGCTGGCCAGATAGAAGAACTTGGAGAACATCAGCGCCATCAGCACGGCCAGGGTCTGCAGCACCCGGCCGCGCGGCAGGCCGTGGTGGGCATGGGCCGCGGCCGGCTTCGGCTTGCGGTGCTGGTTGCGGTACCAGACACCGACCCCGGCCAGGACGATCATGCCGAGCAGCGCGATCAGTGCGAACAGGGCCAGGCTCTTCTGGCCGTGGGGCAGCACGATCCAGGCCGCGAGCAGCGGACCGAACGCGGCGCCGGCGTTGCCGCCGACCTGGAAGATCGACTGGGCCAGGCCGTGCCGGCCGCCCGAGGCCATGCGCGCCACCCGCGAGGCCTCGGGATGGAACACGGACGAACCGCTGCCGACCAGGGCCGCAGCCATGAGCAGTACCGGAAAGCTGGAGGCCAGCGACAGCAGGAGCAGGCCGGCCAGGGTAAAGCCCATGCCCAGGGCCAGTGAGAACGGCTTGGGATGGCGGTCGGTGTAGGCGCCCACCACCGGCTGCAGCAGCGAGGCGGTGAACTGGAAGGCCAGGGTGATCAGGCCGATCTGGCCGAAGTCGAGGTCGAAGCCGGCCTTGAACAGCGGATAGCTGGCGATCATCAGCGACTGCATGGTGTCGTTGAGGAAATGCGAGAAGCTGATCGCGCCCAGTACCTTGAAGGCGGTGCGTTCGGCGGCGGGGGTGGCGGGAAGGTCGGTCATGGCGGACTCGAAAACGATTGGCTGATGGCGTCAATTTACGGGTAAGATGACTGTCCGTCTCGCCACATTCAGACACCGCTCTTCGCGAAATGGACACGTGTAACCATCCATACTCGGGCCAGGGCCTGGACCAGGGCGCCACCCCGGTCACCGGCAAGGCCATCGACTATCCCTCCGGCCATCGGGTGCCGCCGCATTGCCATCCCACCGCCCAGCTGATCCACGCCGTGCAGGGCGTCATGGTGGTCGGCACGGCGGCCGGCCAGTGGGTGGTGCCGCCCACTCGCGGCCTGTGGATGCCGGCCGGCGAGACCCACCGCCTGCGCATGGTCGGCGACGTCAAGGTGCGCACCGTCTACATCCGGCCCGACGCCAGCCCGCGCCTGCCCGGCCAGTGCCAGGTGGTCGGCATCTCGCCGCTGCTGCGCGAGCTGATCCTGGCCGCCATCGCCGTGCCCCAGCCTTACACGCCGGATTCACGCGACGGCCGGCTGATGGGCCTGCTGCTGGACGAGGTGGCGGTGCTGCCCAGCCTGCCGCTGCGCCTGCCGCAGCCGACCGACCCGGACCTGCTCACCATCTGCGAATCGCTGGCCGCCGCGCCGGACGACGGCTCGACCCTGAGCCAGTGGGCGGATCAGCTCGGCGTCGACCCCAAGACCATCCAGCGCCGCTTCGCCCGCCAAACCGGCATGACCTTCGGCCAGTGGCGCCAGCAGGTGCGCCTGATCACCGCCCTGGAGCAGCTCGCCGGCGGCGCCAAGGTGGTCGACGTCGCGCTCAACCTCGGCTACAACAGCCCGAGCGCCTTCGCCACCATGTTCAAGCGGCAGTTCGGCGCCACGCCGAGCGCTTATTTCCGCTGAGCCATGGCCGCCGCCAATCACCCGCTCAGGGCGCTCCGCTCGCGCGACTTCCGGCTCTATTTCAGCGGCCAGCTGATCTCGGTGGCCGGCACCTGGATGCAGCAGATCGCCATGGGCTGGCTGACCTACCGGCTGACCCAGTCGGCCTTCATGCTCGGCCTGCTCGGCTTCGCCAGCCAGATGCCCATCCTGCTGTTCGGCTCCCTGGGCGGCGTCTGGTCCGACCGCATGGACCGCCGCCGGCTGATGATCTGGACCCAGACCCTGGCCATGATCCAGGCCGCGGTCCTGGCCCTGCTGACCTGGCAGGGCTGGATCACGCCCGGCCTGCTGCTCGGCCTGGCCTTCGTCCTGGGCTGCATCAACTCGCTCGACATGCCGGTGCGCCAGTCGCTGGTGGTGCAACTGGTCGACGACCGCGACCACCTGGCCAACGCCATCGCCCTCAACTCCATGCTGATGAACTCGACCCGCTTCATCGGCCCGGCCCTGGCCGGCTTCGCCATCACCCTGATGGGCGAAGCGCTCTGCTTCCTGCTCAACGCCGCCACCTACCTGGCTGTGCTGCTCGCCCTGCTGGCGATCCGGGCGAGGCCCAACGGCGACAGCTCAAAGCCCGCCCTGCACGCCCTGCGCGAGGGCCTGAGCTACACCTTCGGCCATCCGGACATCCGCCGCGCGCTGCTCCTGGTGGCCGTGATCAGCTTCATGGTCGCGCCCACCGTGGTGATGATGCCCATGTTCGCCAAGACCATATTCCACGGCGACGCCAGTACCTTCGGCCTGCTGGTCAGCAGCTCCGGCGCCGGGTCGCTGCTGGCCAGCGTATTCCTGGCGACGCGAACCAATATCGACCGGCTGGCCCGCCGGGTGACCCTGGCCGCGGCCGCCGCCGGCGGCGCCCTGCTCCTGTTCTCGCTCAACGGCGTCCAGGCCCTGGCCTATCCGATCCTGATGGTGCTGGGCTTTTCCCTGGTGCTGGTCGCGGCCGGCAGCAACACCCTGCTGCAAAGCTGGGTGCGCGACGACATGCGGGGCCGGGTCATGGCCACCTTCTCCATGGCCTTCCTCGGCGTCGCGCCGCTCGGCAGTCTGGCCGTGGGCAGCCTGGCCCACACCGTTGGCATCCGGCCGACCCTGTCCCTGTGCGGCGTGCTGGCCATGACGGCCGGCCTGATCCACTTCCAGCGCCTGCGGCGACGGATTGCGCAATCGGCCGCCTGACGGGCACGATCAGAATTTGCACGAGTTCCGGTTATCCTTGGGCCGCATTAACGGCACCGGACTGGATGGCCCATGTACCGAAGCAAGGACCGCTTGATCATCGTCGACGCCGACGGCACCCTCATCGACGCCTTCGCCGCCATCGGCACGGCATTCGCGCAGCACGGCATGAACCTGGGCGACCTCGACCGCTTCCAGAAGCGGCGCCACCTGTTCAAGTACCTGGGCGGGATCAAGGAATTCCCGCGCAACCTGGCCAAGCACATGGGCAAACACGCGCGCCGGGAACTGCTCGACAGCCTGACCGAGATCTACCGGGAAGAGGCGCAGCTGTACCCGGGCATGGCTGAACTGGTCCGCGACCTGGTCGAGACTCCGGGCATCCGGGTCGGCATGGTCACCCGCAACGTCTGTCACGAACCGGACGCCACCCTGGCCCGCCTGTTCGACCGCCACGGCCTGGACGCCGGCCGGCTCGACTTCATGCACTGCCTGACGCTGCGCGAGGCAAAGGGCCCCTACTTCAAGGCCATCCGCGAACGGCTGGACATCAACCCGGCCCGCGCCTACGCCTGCGGCGACGAGCACAAGGACTACGCCGCCGCCCTGGCCGCCGGCATCCAGCCCTTCATCGTCTCCTACGGCTTCGAAAGCCATGCCCGCCTGACTAGCAAGTTCGCCATCCCCGAGGAAGTCATCGCCCGGACGCCAGAAGAACTGAGCGCCCGGCTGCGGCACGCGCTGGACCTGGCCTGAGCGGACCCGGCCCGGCGGATTGTCCGGGGTCGCCCATCGCAGGGTGCTTGTCGGGTTTGCGACAAGGCGACAACGGCACAAGCCCATGAATAATCAGGATTTTGGCTTCTGGCACGGGGCTTGCGAAGGACGGTATGACTTCCCGACATTCATACCGTGCGCCATGGCCGAGATCATCAAACGCAACAAAGCACTCGCGGTTAACCCACTCAAGGTGAGCCAGCCGGTCGGTGCGTCGCTGGCCTTCCTGGGCATCCACCGGGCCATCCCCATGATGCACGGCTCCCAAGGCTGCACCGCCTTCGCCAAGGTGTTCTTCGTGCGCCACTTCCGCGAGCCGATCCCGCTCCAGACCTCGGCCATGGACCAGTCGGCCACCGTGATGGGCGCCGACGAGAATGTGGTGGTCGGCCTCAAGACCATCGCCGAGAAGAGCAAGCCGGCCCTGATCGGCCTGCCCACGACCGGCCTGTCCGAGACCCAGGGCACCGACATCCGCCGCCTGGTGAAGGACTTCCGCGAGCAGAATCCCGAGTACGACGGCATCCCGGTGGTGCCGGTCAACACGCCGGACTTCACCGGCTGCCTGGAATCCGGCTTCGCCCTGGCCGTGAAGGCCATCATCGAATTCGTGGTGCCGGAGGACACGACCCGGGTCGGCCGGCGCAAGAAGCAGGTCAACATCCTGGCCGGCGCCCACCTGACCCCGGGCGACTTGGAGCACATCAAGGAACTGGTCGAGGCCTTCGGCCTGCGCCCCCTGGTGCTGCCCGACATCGGCGACGCCCTGGACGGCCACCTGACGGAGGCCGCATTCAGCCCGCTGACCGTGGGCGGCACCCCGGTCGGCGACATCGGCATCATGGGCGAATCGGCCGCCACCCTGGTCCTGGGCCATTCCCTGTACGACGCCGCCGACCTGCTCAAGCAGCGCAGCGGCGTGCCCGACTGGCGCTTCGAATCGCTCATGGGCCTGGAGCAGGTCGATGCCTTCGTCGCCGCCCTGGCCGAGATCTCCGGCCAGCCGGTGCCGGAGAAGATCGAACGCCAGCGCGACCAGCTGCAGGACGCCATGGTCGACACCCACTTCATGCTCGGCTTCGCCAAGATCGCCATCGCCGGCGACCCGGATCTGCTCTACGGCCTGGCCCGCCTGGTCGCCGACATGGGCTGCGAGGTGACCGCCGCCGTGGCGCCGTCCCGATCGCCGGTCCTGGAGGCCGTGCCCGCCGCCGAGGTCAAGCTGGGCGACCTGGAGGACCTGGAGAAGACCATCAAGCAGAACGGCGCCGACCTGATCGTCTGCAACTCGCACGCCGCCGACACCGCCCGCCGCCTGGGCCTGCCCCTCTACCGCGCCGGTTTCCCGCAATACGACCTGATCGGCGGCTACCAGAAACTGTGGGTCGGCTACCGCGGTACCCGCCAGACCCTGTTCGATCTGGCCAACCTGATGGTCAGCCACGGCCATCACGAGATCGCGCCCTACCGCTCCATCTACCGGGACCGGGAAGGAGAGGCCCATGAGACATCTCAAGCTGGTTCAATCCATTGAGGCGGCGCCGGTCATGAGCGTCAAGATCGCCTTCGCCAGCAGCGACCGCAAGCAGGTCGACCAGCACTTCGGCGCGGCCGAGGCCTTCGCCATCTACGAGCTGTCGGAGGACGACGCCAAGCTGGTCGAGGTCGCCGAATTCACCGACGACGAGACCGCCATGGACGGCCACGAGGGCAAGCTGGCCAGCAAGATCGCCCTGCTCGACGGCTGCGCCGCGGTCTACTGCAACGCGGTCGGTGCCTCGGCGATCAAGCAGCTGCTGGCGGCCGGCATCCAGCCCATGAAGGTGCCGGAAGGCATGGTCATCGATGAGCTGCTGTGCGGCCTGAACCAGAGCCTGAGCGACAGCCCGCCGGCCTGGCTGGCCAAGAACCTGAAACCGAAGGACACGGCGCGCTTCGACGCCATGGACGAGGAAGGCTGGTCGGAATGATCGAGACCAAGGCCCGCATCATTTCGATCAGCAACGGCACCGCCTGGGTCAAGCCGAGCGAGGAATCCGGCTGCGGCAGCTGCGGCTCGCGCAGCAGTTGCGCGGTGTCCGGCTTGGCCCGACATTTTTCCCGCCACCAGAAACTGGTGCCGGTGCCCTGCGACGGTTCCGCCCGACCGGGCGAAGAACTGACGGTCTCGGTGACCGAGGGCGAACTGCTCAAGGCCGGCCTCATGGCCTATCTGTTGCCGTCCGGGTTGGCGGTGGCCGGCGCTTCGCTCGCCGCCGCCTACGACCTGGGCAACCCCGGCGCCGTGGCCGGCATGGCCGGCGGCATCGCCCTGGGCCTGCTGCTGGCCCGACTGCTGGCCCGACCCGCCCGGCTGCGTACAGGCCAAAACAAGCATTCCACTTCCCAAGGAGATATGACATGACCACGGCCACTGCCGAACTCGACCCGATCCTGAGCACCGACTTCATCAAGGAGATGGTCAAGCAGATGCGCGCCATCGACAGCTACGGCACCTACGACGACTGGGCGCTGGAGAAGATCCTGGCGCCGTTCGTGAAGACCAAGGAACAGCGGCGCGAAATTCCGGTGATCGGCGACCCCGACGAGGAGACCATCGCCCGTGTGAAGTGCTTCTACAACGCCATCGCCGTGATGATCGAGAAGGAATGCGGCCACATGGCCGTGCCCCTGGTCAACATCACCCACGAAGGCTTCGGCCGCGCCCTGATCACGGTCGGCAAGCTGGTGGTCATGGACCGCACCGTGCGCGACGTGCACCGCTTCAGCTTCGACAGCCTGTCCAAGATGAAGGACGAGGCCGACAAGCTGCTCGCCGTGGCCCTGGAAATCGTCGGCAAATATCCGGAAGTGGCCGGGCTGTAAGGAGGCGACGATGAGCGAAGAGGAACTGAAGGACCTCGACCGCGAGGTCAAGAAACTGAAGCGCATGGCCAGCGAATGGGCCTCGCAGCTGCACGACCTGGTGGAAGACCGCCTGCCGGCCGGCTACCAGGAGATTCCGGGCATCGCCCAATCCACCTACGACGCCTGCAAGGCCTGGGCCGACGCCTATGCCCGCCTGGCAGCCGCCCAGAAAACCTGATCGATACAAGGCAAGCGAAATGGATACCTATACCGCATTGACCCGGGGTGGCGCCGCCTGGACCCCCCAGTTCGTGGTCGAAATCAACCAGAAGGTCTGCATCGGCTGCGGCCGCTGCTACAAGGTCTGTCCGCGCGAAGTGCTGTCGCTGGAGGATCGCGAAGAGGACGAGCTGGACGAGGACCTGGACGAAGACCAGATGAGCGTGATGACCATCAAGAACGCCATGGACTGCATCGGCTGCGGCGCCTGCGGCCGAGTCTGCCCGAAGAGTTGCTACAGCCACTCGGCCATGCCGGTCGGCGCCTGATTTATTGATTCGTCGCTCCCGCGAAGGCGGGAGCCCAGTGAAATCGAACTGGATTCCCGCCTTCGCGGGAATGACGCAAAAACAAAGGAAACGAAAGATGCCGCGTCCGCAAAAACATGTATTCGTCTGTTCACAGCAGCGACCACCCGGCCACCCGCGCGGCTCCTGCACCGAGAAGGGCTGCCGCGACGTGCTGGACGAGTTCTACTTCCAGTTCCAGCAGCGCCAGTGCTTCGACAAGGTGGCGATCACCGCCACCGGCTGCCTGGGCCCGTGCAGTACCGGCACCAACGTCCTGGTCTATCCGGAAGGCATCATGTACGGCCCGGTGACCAAGGAAGACGTCAGCGCCATCTTCGACGAGCACCTCTTGGGCGGCACGCCGGTCGAGCGGCTCAAGGTCCCGTCGGACATCTGGTAATGGCCGGCCAATTGCCCCCCGAGATCGAGGCCGCCGCCCAACGGCTGGTGGACACGTTGCGCGGCGAAGCCATCAAGTACGTGCCGGCCAGCAAGCTGCCCGACATCCGGCTGGAGTCGCTGGCCTTCAGCCAGGTCACCGACCCGGCCAACGGCCGGCCGGGCTACGAAGGCATCTGGCGCAACGACCTGAACGAGCGGGTGGGCAAATTGATCGTCAACAGCGACGGCAGCTACTTCGCCGAATACGACCTGTGCGTCCGCCATCCCAACAAGGGCTCCTGGTTCATCGAGGCTGTCACCGCCTGGGGCCGGGGCGAAACGATGAAGGCCGAGCCGCGCCTGCTGCCGATGCTCTGATGTCCGACTTGCCCGACGACCTGCGCCTGCTCCTGGCCCACAAGCAGAAGACCAGCGCCCGCCTGCGCTTCCTGAGATTCCCTCACGGCATGTGCGCCTTCACCCCGCTGCCAACCCTGTCGGTCGTGGAAGATGAGGGCGATGGCGCGCCCGAGGTCGCCTATCACCCCAACGGCTGGCTGCGGGCAACGGAGCAGCGGCTCGGCCTGGACAGCGGCGCGCTCGCGGCGGAGGCCGACTTCCAGGCCACGGTGCAGACCTCGGACGGGCCGGTGACCGTGCAGCTGGCCCGCTTCGAGACCGTCGATCCGCCCTTCGAGGTCGCAGAGCGGCTGGGCGGCCGCTTCGTCGCAATCACCGAGGCGCGCGGCTGCACCCCGGTCGAGATGGAGTTGCTGCGCCGGGCCTACACCGCCCTGCTGGGCTGAAGCCCGATCCGGATCCGTCCCGTATAACAAAAGTTAGGCGCTCCCGGCTAGAATAGCCCGGTAATCACACAAGGAGCCCGGCTTGGAACGGCTGATCGTGCTGGTGATTGGTCTGGTCTGGAGTCTCGTCGCCTTGGCGGCGGACAGCTACTCCTTCGGCGTCCTGTCCCAGCGCAGCCCGGTGCTCACAGCCGAATACTGGAACCCCATCCTGGCCTACGTCGGCCGCCGGGCCGGCATCGAACTGCAGCTCAAGGTCACCCGTACCGCTCCCGAATCGAATGCCGCCATCGCCCGCGGCGATTACGATTTCGTTTATTCCAACACCTTCTTCCAGCCGGACAGCGGGGCCGCCGGTTACCGGGTCATCCTGCGGCCGCGGGCCGAGGCCATCCGCGGCCAGATCGTGACCCTGGCCGATTCGCCGATCCGCACCCTGGCCGACCTGGACGGACGCCAGGTGGGCTTCCCCTCGTCGGTCGCCTTCGTCGGCTACGCCGTGCCCGTGGACCACCTGCTGCGGCAAGGCATCCGGGTCGAACCGGTGTTCGGCGGCAACCAGGAAGGCATCATGGGCCAGCTCAAGGCGGGCAGGGTGGTCGCCGCCGGCGTCAACGACCTGGTGATGAAGGCGTTCGCCGAGCGTGAGGGCATCCGCTACCGCGTGCTCTGGCAATCGGTGCCCTACAACAACCTGCCCATCGCGGCCCACCCGCGCGTCCCAGCAACGGTGATCGAAGCGGTGCGCAAGGCCTTCGCCGGCATGAACGACGACCCCGAGGGCAACCGGATATTGGCCGCCAGCGCCGCCGTCATCCAGCAGAAACCGCCCTACGGATTCCTGCCAAGCAGCCAACTCGACTACCGCAACTACATCGATTTCTACAAACATACCGTGGTGAAGGGTTCCAAATAACGTGAGCGGCCCGCTGGTTCGACTCTGGGAAAGGCTGTCCTTCGTCGGGCGCCTGTTCGTCATCGCCAGCGGCGCCCTGCTCGCGGCAGCAGTGCTGATGCTCTATTCGACAACCCGCAACGAGGCCGACGAGGCCCGAACCGACCTGGCCGAGCAGTTGCAATGGGAACTCGACACCCTGCCGGATGCCCTGGCCGATCCCGCAGTCATCGGCGACTACGCCTCGCTCCAGCGAGTGCTGGAGCGCAAGGTGCGCAATCCGCTGATCTACCGGGCGCGCTATCTCGATGCCTCCGGCGCGCAGCTGGTCAGCAGCGACCGGCCGGTGGCGGAGCACGCCCCGGCCTGGTTCGCCCGCTGGCTCGGCCTGCACGACCTCACCGACCGGGCCGCCATCGTGGTCGGCGGCCGGCATTACGGCGACGTCGAACTCACCCTGACCGCCCAGACCGCGATCAACCGGCTCTGGCAGCACACGACGCGCAACCTGGCCATCCTACTGGCGGCGATCGGCCTCGACTTCCTCGGCATCTGGCTGGTCCTGCGCAACGGCCTGCAGCCCCTGCAGGCGCTCGACAGGGCGGCCAGGGCGGTCGCCGACGGGGACCTGGCCGCCCGCATCGAACCGACTGGCAGCCCCGAACTGCGCCATTCGATCGAGGCCTTCAACCGGATGGCGGAGGCCATCGAAGAGGCACGTCGCAGCCTGGAGCTGGAGAAGGAACGCTTGCAGGTCACGCTGGCCTCGATCGGCGACGGCGTGCTGACCACCGACCGCGAAGGCCTGGTCGAATTCATGAACCCGGTGGCCGAGCAGCTGACCGGCTGGAGCAACGCCGAGGCCCGCGGCCGCTCCATGCTGGAAGTGTTCAACATCATCAGCGAAACGACCCGCAGCCTGGCCGTGAATCCGGTCGAGCGGGTGTTCCGGGAAGGCCAGGTGGTGGAGCTGGCCAACCACACCCTGCTGATCGCCCGCGACGGCACCGAACGCGCCATCGCCGACAGCGCCGCCCCGATCCGGGCCGGCGACGACGGCGAGATCCTGGGCGCGGTCCTGGTGTTCCGCGACCAGACCGGCGAACGCGAGCACTTTCACCAGTTGCGCCTGTCGGGCAGCGTGTTCGAACACGCCCAGGAAGGCATCCTCATCACCGACGCCGACGCCGTCATCCTCAACGTCAACCCGGCCTTCACCGAACTGACCGGCTACCCGCCGGACGAAGTGATCGGCCGCCTTCCCTCCCTGTTCAAGTCGGGCCTGCACCATCCCGAGTTCTATGCCGAGCTGTGGGCGACCCTGCTGGAAACCGGCCAGTGGCGAGGCGAAATCTGGAACCGCAAGAAAAGCGGCGAACTGTTCGCCGAACTGCTCGCCATCACCGCCGTGCCGGCCGAGGACGAGGGCCGCGGCTATTACGTCGGCATCTTCACCGACATCACCGAACTCAAGTCGCACCAGCAGCACCTGGAGCAGATCGCCCATTACGACGCCCTGACCCAGTTGCCCAACCGCGTGCTGCTGGCCGACCGGCTACAGATGGCCCTGACCCAGACCCGGCGCGCCGGCGGCGTGCTGGCGGTCTGCTATCTCGACCTGGACGGCTTCAAGCCGGTCAACGACACCTATGGCCACGAGACCGGCGACCGCCTGCTAGTGGAAGTGGCCAGCCGGTTGACCATGGCGCTGCGGGCCGGCGATACCGTGGCCCGTCTGGGCGGCGACGAATTCGTCCTGCTGCTGGCCGGCATGCCCGACGTCGAGGAATGCCAGCTGACCCTGGAACGCCTGCTCAAGGTCATCGCCAAGCCCTACGCGGTCACCGAGGAGCCGGTGGAGATCTCGGCCAGCATCGGCGTGTCGCTGTTCCCGCACGACGACACCGACCCCGACACCCTGCTGCGCCACGCCGACCAGGCCATGTACGCCGCCAAGGAGAGCGGCCGCAACCGCTACCACCTGTTCGATCCGGAACACGACCGCCGGGCCCGGGCCCACCGAGAGGCCGTGGCCCGCATCGAGGAGGGCCTGTACGCCGGCGAGTTCGTGCTCCATTACCAGCCCAAGGTCGACATGCGCCACGGCAAGGTGGTCGGCGCCGAGGCCCTGATCCGCTGGGACCACCCGCTGCGCGGCCTGCTGGCGCCGGCCGAATTCCTGCCCTTCATCGAGGACACCGAGTTCTCGGTCAAGCTGGGCGAATGGGTGATCGAGCAGGCCCTGTCGCAGATGGAGTCCTGGTACCGGATCGGCCTGGACCTGCCGGTCAGCGTCAACATCTCGGCCCGCCACCTGCAGCAGAAGGACATGACCGCCCGCCTGGCCGCTGCCCTGGCCAGGCACCCCCATGCCCCGCCCCAGCATTTCGAGCTGGAGATCCTGGAAACCAGCGCCCTGGACGACATCCTGCACGTCACCCGGCTGATCGAGGAATGCCAGCGCCTGGGCGTCAGCTTCTCGCTCGACGACTTCGGCACCGGCTACTCCTCGCTCAGCTACTTCAGGCGCCTGCCGGCCGAGACGCTGAAGATCGACCAGTCCTTCGTCCGCGACATGCTGCGCGACACCGAGGACCTGGCCATCGTCGAAGGCGTCATCGGCCTGGCCGAAGCCTTCCGGCGCAAGGTCATCGCCGAAGGCGTGGAGACCGTGGCCCATGGCGTCCTGCTCCTGCACCTGGGCTGCGACCTGGCCCAGGGCTACGGCATCGCCCGGCCGATGCCGGGCGCCGCGATTCCGGCCTGGATCGCCGGCTGGCGGCCCGATCCGCGTTGGGCCGAGGCCTGCAGGCATGAATGGCAGCGCCATGAACTGCCCCTGCTGGTGGCCGAGTTCGACCACCAGAACTGGTTCGACAGCGTGAATGCCTGGCTGCGGGCCGGAGCGGACCGGAACGTCGCCTTCCCCAATCTGGACGAGCGCAGCTGCCTGTTCGGCCGCTGGCTGGACGGCCCCGGCCAGGAACGCTACGGCCGGCACGAGGCCTTCGGCAACGTGCGGGTGATCCGGCGCCATCTGGGCATCCTGGCCAAGCAGATGGTGACGCTCAAGCAGGGCGGTCACACCGATCAGGCGCTGGACCACCTGGACGAATTCGACACCCTGAACCAGCGGCTGCTCGACCAGCTGCGCCAGTTCCACCAAGTATCCGACGGCCTTACAACACCACCTGAGCCCCCAGCTCCACCACCCGGTTGACCGGCAGGTTGAACCAGGCCGCCGCCGTGCCGGCCAGGCGCGACTCGCCGATGAACAGCTTCTTGCGCCATTCCGCCATGCCACCGCCGGTGCCGATGCTGAGCAGTTCGCGGCCCAGGAAGAAGGTGGTGTCCTCCAGTTCGCAGGGCATCGCCTGCTGGGCGCAGGCGTGCAGGGTCGCGGTCAGGTCCGGCCGGTCCATGAAGCCGAAGCGCATCTCGACCCGGTAAAACCGTTCGACCAGATGCTCGACCTGGACCCGCTCCGCCATCGGCACGTAGGGCTCGTCGGTGAAGCGGATGTTCAGGATCACGACCCGTTCGTGCAGGCTCTTGTAGTGCTTGAGGCTATGCAGCAGGGCATGCGGCACCCGCTTCGGGTTGGGCGTCAGGAAGACCGCCGTGCCGGAGATCGTGGGCACGTCGGCGAAGCCCATGCTCTCGACGAAGTCCTTGAGCGGCACGCCGCCTTGGTCGCGCCGCTGCTTGAGCAGGTCGCGGCCCCGCTTCCAGGTGGTCATCATCACGAACAGGGTCGCTGCGAAAGAGAGTGGGAACCAGCCGCCGTCGGCGATCTTGGACAGGTTGGCGGTGAAGAAGGCTAGGTCCATGACCAGGAAGCCGGCCAGGATCAGGCCGCCGCGAATCGGTCCCCAGCGCCAGACGCGGCGCGCCGCGACGTAGACCAGCAGGGTGGTGATGATCATCGTGCCGGACACCGAGATGCCGTAGGCCGCGGCCATGCGGTCGGACGAGCCGAAGCCCAGCACCAGCAGCACCACCGCCACGAACAGGCCCCAGTTGATGGCCGGCATGTAGATCTGGCCCTGGGCCTGGCTCGAGGTGTGCAGCACCTGCATGCGCGGCGCGTAGCCGAGCTGGATGGCCTGGTGGGTGATGGAATAGGCGCCCGAGATGACCGCCTGCGAGGCGATCACCGTGGCCGCGGTGGCCAGCACCACCAGGGGATACAGGGCCCAGTCGGGCGCCATCAGGTAGAAGGGATTCTTGATCGTCTCGGGATGTTCCAGGAGCAGCGCGCCCTGGCCGAAATAGTTCAGGGTCAGTGCCGGCAGCACCAGGCCCAGCCAGGCCAGCCGCACCGGCAGGCGACCGAAATGGCCCATGTCGGCGTAGAGCGCCTCGGTCCCGGTCACGGCCAGGAACACGGCGCCCAGCGACATGAAGGCCAGATGCGGGTTGGCCAGGAAGAAGGCCAGGGCGTAATGCGGCGAGAGTGCGGCCAGTACGTGGGGCTGGTGGGCGATGTTGACGATGCCCAGGCTCGCCAAGGCCAGGAACCAGACCGTGGTGATCGGCCCGAACAGGCCGCCGACCCGCGCAGTGCCGTGCTTCTGCATCCAGAACAGGCCGAACAGGATCAGGACGGTGAGCGGCATGATCCAGGCGTCGAAGGAGTGGGTCGCCACGCCCAGGCCCTCGACCGCGGACAGCACCGAGATGGCCGGGGTGATCACGCCGTCGCCGTAGAACAGCGCGGCGCCGAACAGGCCGAGCAGCACCAGATAGTGGGTCATGCGGCTGTTGCGGTTGCGCCGGTTGACCAGCGCCATCAGGGCCATGATCCCGCCCTCGCCGCGGTTGTCGGCCTGCATGATGAAGGCGGTGTACTTGACCGACACCACCATGATCAGCGACCAGAAGATCAGCGACAGGATGCCCAATATGTTGTCCGGCGTGATGGGCACCGGATGATGGGCGCCGGCGAACACCTCGCGCACCGTGTACAGAGGGCTGGTGCCGATGTCGCCGTAGACCACGCCCAGGGCGGCCAGGGTCAGGACGGCCA
>DASVZA010000030.1:0-119692 GCA_036391875.1 Parasulfuritortus sp. | reverse complement strand
GTAGATACTGTTATCGACGTCAAGCCACGCCGCCATGCAATTTCGGGTCGAATGGCTTACCGGACTTCAACACGCCATAAGCGACATGGACCAATTTGCGCATCATGGCGCCGATGATCACCTTGGGCGCCTTGCCTGCGGTGGCCAGCCGGTCTCTGAACGCACGCCCCCAGGCCGTCTTGGTAATGGCCACCATGGCCGGCATATACAGTGCCTTGCGCAAACCGGCATGGCCGATCTTGGACAGGCGGGGCTTACCCCGAACGCTGCTGCCCGACTCATGTTGACGCGGGTCCAATCCGGCGAAGGCGGCCGCCTCCTTGGCCTTGTCGAAGCGCGTTGGCCCGCCGTAGTATGACAGCAGCACCGGGATGGTTTTATCGCCCAAGCCCGGGATGCTATCCAGCAGATCGCGTTGTTCCTTGAGGCTCGGATCATCGTCGATCTTCTGGCGGATCGCCGCTTCGACCTCGGCGATCGCGTTCTCCAGGTGCTCCAGGTGGGACTGGATGCCTTTCTGAACCACATCGCGGGCCACCAGGAGGCGGTTCTTTTCCTGGGTGCGCATGGCATCCAAAGCGCCGCGGCGCGCCACCAACGCCCGCAACTCGCGGATCGCCGGCGAAGGCGCCTGCCAGGGGGCCGGCGGCTGAGACAGGCAGAATTCAGCGATCAGTCGGGCATCGACCTTGTCGGTCTTGGTGCGCACCAACACGGCGCTGCCGAAGGCCTTGATCTGGGCCGGGTTGACGACG
Source organism: Parasulfuritortus sp. (assembly GCA_036391875.1). GTDB lineage: Bacteria > Pseudomonadota > Gammaproteobacteria > Burkholderiales > Thiobacillaceae > Parasulfuritortus. The sequence continues at coordinate 118,937 of DASVZA010000030.1, read as the reverse complement.
CTGACGGTGAAGCCAGCATCGCAGAGATATTCCGCCACCGCTTCCCAATAGGTGCCGGTGGCTTCCATGCAGACGTGCAGGGCTTCCACGTCGTGTTTCGCCAACCAAGCCGACAGGGTGGCAAAGCCGGCGGGGGCGTTCTCCACGACCTTGCTGCGAAACTTGCCATCGGGAAGGCGCAGGGCGACATCCAGCTTGGCCTTGGCAACATCGATTCCGAGTATGGGTTTCATGATGGTTCCTCGCGCAATCTACCTTGTGAATGCGGGCTTCCGACCTGGTCGGGCCAAAGATACTGTCCGATTTCTCGCAAGAGGATTGGGAAGACCGGCGCGACATCTACGTTGCGAGCGATAACGCTCCAGGTTGGGCGCAGCGTCCGACCTTCCCGCTCGGGCTTACCCGAGTACAGCAACTTCGATTTCAAAATACAAGGTTGAGCTGACACAAGGAAGCCCAACACCTCGACTGGACAACTTGTTGGGCTTCGCTTTGCTCTGCACAACCTACCCATTTAAGGATCACAAATTGGCGGCCACGGCTTTCAGCCCTGTTCCTTCGCCCAGGTATCCTTCAGCCCCACCGTCCGGTTGAACACCAGCTTCTCGCCCGGCGTGTGCTCGAAGCGGTCGGCGCAGAAATAGCCCATGCGCTCGAACTGGTAGCGGTTTTCCGGCTCGGCGTCCTTCACCGCCGGCTCGACCCAGCCCTGCACCGTCTCCAGCGAGTCCGGGTTGAGGAACTCCAGGAAGTCGCGGTCCTTGTGGCCGTCCGGCTCGGGGTCGGTGAACAGGCGGTCGTAGAGGCGGATCTCGGCCGGCATGGCATGGCGCACGGACACCCAGTGGATGACGCCCTTCACCTTGCGGCCGACCGGGTTCTGGCCCAGGGTGTCGTGGTCGATGGAACAACGCAGTTCGACCACGTTGCCGGCGGCATCCTTCACCGCCTGGTCGCACTTGATCACGTAGGAATAGCGCAGACGGACCTCGCCGCCGACGGTCAGGCGCTGCCAGCCGGCGGGCGGGGTTTCGCTGAAATCGTCCTGCTCGACCCAGATCTCCGGGCCGATGGTCACTTCGCGCTCGCCGAACTCGGGATGCTTGGGGTGGAAACCGGCCGAACGGCTGCCGGTGACGCCTTCCTGGTAGTTGGTCAGCACCACCTTGAGCGGCCTGATCACGGCCATGACGCGCGGCGCCTTGGCTTCCAGGTCTTCGCGGATGGCGCCTTCGAGAATCGCCATGTCGACGATGTTGACCGACTTGGAAATGCCGATGCGGCGGGCGAATTCGCGGATGCCTTCGGGCGTGTAGCCGCGCCGGCGCATACCGTGGATGGTGGGCATGCGCGGGTCGTCCCAGCCGGCCACCTTGCCCTGGGTCACCAGTTGCAGCAGCTTGCGCTTGCTGGTGATGGTGTAGTGCAGTTCCAGGCGGGAGAACTCGATCTGCTGCGGGTGGCAGCCGATGCTGATGTTGTCCAGCACCCAGTCGTAGAGCGGCCGGTGGTCCTCGAACTCCAGCGTGCAGAGTGAATGGGTGATGCCCTCGATCGCATCGGAGATGCAGTGGGTGTAGTCGTACATCGGGTAGATGCACCACTGGTCGCCGGTGCGGATGTGGTGTGCCCGTTTGATTCTATAAATGACCGGGTCGCGCATGTTGATATTGGGCGAGGCCATGTCGATCTTGGCGCGCAGGGTCTTGCTGCCGTCCGGGAATTCGCCGGCCTTCATGCGCCGGAACAGGTCTAGGTTCTCCGCCACCGTGCGGTCTCGGTAGGGGCTGTTGCGGCCCTTCTCGGTCAGGGTACCGCGGTATTCGCGCATCTCGTCCGGCGTCAGGTCGCAGACGAATGCCTTGCCTTGCTGGATCAGTTCCTCGGCGTAGTCGTACAGCTTCTGGAAGTAGTCCGAGGCCCAGCGCACCGCGCCGTTCCATTCGAAGCCCAGCCAGCGCACGTCCTCCTGGATCGACAGGGCGTATTCCTCGGACTCCTTCTCCGGATTGGTGTCGTCGAAACGCAGGTTGCAGGTGCCGTTGTAGTCCTGCGCCAGGCCGAAGTTGAGGCAGATCGACTTGGCGTGGCCGACGTGCAGGTAGCCGTTGGGCTCGGGTGGGAAGCGCGTGGCGATCCCGGTGTGTTTCCCGCTGGCCAGATCGTTGTCGATGACGGTGCGGATGAAGTGCTGTATCGGCGTGGTATCGCTCATGATTATTTGATATAAGTTCGATGAGTCGCGGAGGTGATAAAAATAGCCCGGACTGCTAGAATTTGCGTGGCAATTCATCTGAAAATGACCGGAAAAAGTATAGCACCAATGGCCTTCAATCGATTCGCACTCGCTCTTATCGTCTGTCTCCTTCCCGGCTTCGTCTCCGCCGCACAAAACTCCCTGCAGGATGCCTCGCAACTGTTACGGCAGGGCAAGACCGTTCAGGCGCTCGATAAGGTCGACGGTTATCTCGCCGACAATGCCAAGGATCCCAAGGCCCGCTTCCTGAAAGGCCTGATCCTGGCCGAGATGAACCGCACCCAGGAGGCCATCAAAGTATTCACCGAGTTGACCGAGGACTATCCGGACCTGCCCGAGCCCTACAACAACCTGGCGGTGCTCTACGCTTCCCAGGGCAAATATGAACTGGCGAAGAACAGCCTTGAGAAGGCCATCCGGACCAATCCGACCTATGCCACCGCTCATGAGAACCTGGGCGACATCTATGCCAAGATGGCCTCGCAGGCCTACGACAAGGCGCTGCAACTGGACAAATCGAATGCCAACGCCCGGATGAAGCTTGCCCTGGTCAAGGACATCTTCACCCCGGCCGCCCTGGAAAAAACAAAACCGGCCAAGCGCAACCAGGACAAAGCCGCCGCCGTCGCCCAGGAAACGCCCCGCACGCCGGACGCCGCCGCCACGACGCCGCCTTCGGCCAGCCCCGCGAAAGCGGCCAGCGCCGACAAGCCGCAAGCCGCACCGACCCAGGCGGATCCCGCGGTGGAAAAGACCATCCAGGATTGGGCGGCCGCCTGGAGCGCGCGTGACGTAGCGGGCTACCTGTCCTTCTACGGCGCCGGTTTCGCACCGCCCAAGGGGATGAGCCGGAGCGACTGGGAGGCGCAGCGCAACAACCGCCTGACCACGCCGCAATACATCAAGGTCACCGTGTCCGACTTCAAGGTCGAGCGTAAAGGCAACCAGGCCAAGGCGGTCTTCAAGGAGACCTACGAGTCGAACCTGTTGAAATCCACGACGAACAAATACCTGACCCTGGAATTGCAGGACGGTGCCTGGAAGATCGTCGCCGAAAGATGATCCGATCCGCCATGCGTTTTCTGCCCCTCCTGTCTGCGCTCGTCTGGCTGCTGGTTCCCGGCTACGCCGGGGCCGCCGACACCTATCCTTCGGCCGGCGTTTCGATTCGTACGCCTGCCTCGCTGGACGGCCTGCTGGCCGCAGCCTTCAAGGACATCCGGGCCAACAAGCCCGATTCCGCCCTGGCCAGCGTCAACCGCCTGATCGCCCTGCATCCCGATTTCAAGCTGGCCTATCTGATCAAGGGCGACCTGCTGCTCGCCAAGACCCGCGAACTGCCCGGCATCGGCGCCGCGCCGGTCGATCCGGCCAATCGCTCGCTCGACGGTCTCAAGGACGAGGCCCGGGTCCGACTGATGCACTATGTCGACCAGCCCGATCCGCACAAGCTGCCGGCCCAGATCCTGCAACTGGCGCCGAACCAGAAATATGCCCTATTGGCGGACGCCGAACGGGCCCGCCTGTTCGTGTTCGAGAACGTCGGCGGCGAACCGCATCTGATCCACGACTACTACCTCTCGGTCGGCAAGAAGGGGGTCGGCAAGCACAGCGAGGGCGACAAGCGCTCGCCGCTCGGCGTCTATTCGCTGTCGCCCGAACTGCCCCGCAGCCAGTTGACGTCGTTCTACGGCGCTGGCGCCTTCCCGCTCGACTACCCCAATGAGTGGGACCAAGAGCAAGGCAACGGCGGCCACGGCATCTGGCTGCACGGCGTGCCGCCCGACACCTACAGCCGACCGCCAAAGACCAGCGACGGCTGCCTGGTGCTGGCCAACCCGGACTGGAAGGACGTCGCCCGCTACATCCGGCCGGAAAACACGCCGCTGGTCATCACCCAGCATTCCGAATGGCTGGACCGGGATGCCTGGCTGGCCAAGCGGCAGGCATTGCTGAGCGTCCTGGACAGCTGGACCAACGACTGGGAGAAAAAGAACGCCGGCGGCTACATGGCCCACTACTCGCCCGAACTGCTGAGCAAGTTGGGCAAATCCTGGGTGGCCGCCAAGGAACGCAACATCAGCCAGAAAAACTGGATTCAGGTCAGCCTGAGCGACCTCAGCCTGTTCATGTACGACGACGACAGCATCGCCGTGGTCAACCTCACCCAGCATTACCGCAGCGACAAGCTCAACGACATCACGCGCAAGAACATGTATCTCAAGCTGGAAAACGGCCACTGGCGCATCGCCATGGAAAAGACCCTGCAATCATCGCCCTCCGCCTCCTCGTCGGCCCTGGCCCTCAAGGACTAGTCTTACTCAACCAATGGAATTCCCATGATCAAACTGCATACCAACCATGGCGTGATCAGCCTCGTACTCGACGCCGAGAAGGCCCCGGACACCGTCGCCAACTTCCTCCAGTACGTGCGCGACGGCCATTACGACGGCACGATCTTCCACCGCGTCATCGACGGCTTCATGATCCAGGGCGGCGGCTTCACCGCTGACATGGAACAGAAGGAAACCCGTCAGGCCATCCAGAACGAGGCCCACAACGGCCTGAAGAACCAGGCCTACACCATCGCCATGGCGCGCACGCCCAATCCCCATTCGGCGACCAGCCAGTTCTTCATCAACGTCAGCGACAACGACTTCCTCGACTACCGGGAACCGACCGCCCAGGGCTATGGCTACTGCGTGTTCGGCCGGGTGACGGACGGCATGGACGTGGTCGACAGCATCAAGAAGGTGCGCACCGGTTCGCGCGCCGGCCACCAGGACGTGCCGGTCGAGAACGTGGTCATCGAACGGGCCGAGATCGTTGAGGGCTGACGCCAGCCTATTCATCTCGGACTTGCACCTGTCGCCGGAGACGCCGGCGACCCTGCGGCAGTTTCGCAACTTCCTCAACGGGCCGGCAGCGCAGGCCCGGCATCTCTACATCCTGGGCGACTTCTTCGAGGCCTGGCTTGGCGACGACGATCTCGGATCGCCGTTGCCGGCCGAGGTCGCCGTTGCGTTGCGCGAACAGGCCGACGCCGGGCTGGACATCGTGCTGATGCACGGCAATCGGGACTTCCTGCTCGGCGAGGGCTTTTGCCGGGCGAGCGGCGCCAGGCTGCTGGCCGATCCGACGCTGGTCGATCTCCATGGCACACCAACCCTGCTGATGCACGGCGACAGCCTGTGCACCGACGACCTGGCCTACCAGCAGTTCAGGAGTCAGGTGCGGAACCCGGCCTGGCAAAAGGCCGTGCTAGCCCGGCCGCTGGCCGAACGGCGCCTGCTCGCGGCTCAGATGCGCGACCAGAGCGCTGTCGCCAAGGACGGCAAGACCATGATCGTGATGGACGTCAATGCCGATGCGGTGGCCGAAGCGTTCCGCAACCATGGTTGTCGGCACCTGATCCACGGCCACACCCACCGGCCGGCCCGCCACAGCCACCGCATCGATGAAGGCCCCGAGGCCGAACGCTGGGTGCTGCCCGACTGGTACGGCGAACAGGGCGGCTACCTGCGCTGCGACCGCGCCGGCTGCCGGCTGGTCGACTGGCCTCCGGCCTCAGATCAGGTCTAGCCCCCGGGCCAGGTCGCGCTTCAGGTCCTCGACCGATTCCAGGCCAACGGCAATCCGGATCAGGCCGTCGCCGACCCCGGCATCGGCCCGTTGTTCGGGCGTCAAACGGCCGTGGGTCGTGGTCGCCGGATGGGTGATGGTGCTGCGTGTATCGCCCAGATTGGCCGTGATGGAGATCAACCGGGTATGGTCGATCACCTTCCAGGCCGATTCCTTGCCACCCACCGTCTCGAACGCGACGATGCCGCCGCCGGTCTTCTGCTGGGTCATGGCCAGGGCATGCTGCGGGTGGGACGGCAGGCCGGGATAGAACACCCGGGCCACCTTGGGCTGCCGTTCCAGCCAGGTCGCCAGTTCGAGCGCATTGCGCGAATGGGCCTCCATGCGGATCGGCAGGGTCTCCAGGCCCTTGAGCAGGACCCAGGCGTTGAACGCCGACAGGGTCGGGCCCGCCGTGCGCAGGAAGGTATAGACGCCTTCCATCAATTGCTTGCCGCCCAATACCGCGCCGCCCAGCACCCTGCCCTGCCCGTCCAGGTACTTGGTGGCGGAGTGGACGACGATGTCGGCACCTAGTTCCAGCGGTTTCTGCAGGATCGGGCTGCAGAAGCAGTTGTCCACGGCCAGCCAGGCGCCCGATGCGTGGGCGATGGCGGCGATCGCCCGGATGTCGCTCACCTCGGTCAGCGGATTGGACGGCGACTCCAGGAAGAACAGCTTGGTGTTGGGCCGTACGGCCTGGCGCCAGGCGTCCGGATCAGTCGGCGAGACGAAGGTCGTCTCGACCCCGAACCGGCTCATGATGTTGTTGAACAACTGGACCGTGGAGCCGAACAGCGATCGCGAAGCGACCACGTGCTCGCCGGCGCGCATCAGGCCCATCACGGTGGCCAGGATGGCTGCCATGCCGGAGGCGAAGGCGACGCAGCGCTCGGCGCCTTCCAGGGCCGCCAAGCGGGTCTCGAACATGGTGACCGAGGGATTGGTGAAGCGGGCGTAGATGTTGCCCGGCTCGACGCCGGAAAAACGGGCGGCGGCCTCGGCCGCGCTGCCGAAGACGAAGCTGGAGGTCAGGAACATCGCCTCCGAATGCTCCTGGAACGGGGTGCGCAGGGTGCCGGCCCGGACCGCCAGGGTATCGGGATCGAGCGGTGCAGCGGAATCGAATTCGTCGTGCATGTTGGCCTCCATCAACTGCCGGTCGCCAGATTCAGGTCCATCTGCCGGGTCGGCGGCGACGAGACGATCGGCACGGTGCCGTCGCGCATCCCTTCCAGGCGGGCGAGGTATTCCTCGCTGACGTCGCCGGTGACGTAGTTGCCGTCGAAGCAGGAGGCGTCGAACGCGGTCAATTTGGGATTGACCTCCTGCACCGCCTTGATCAGGTCGGACAGGTCCTGGTAGATCACCGCATCGGCACCGATCTCGCGGGCGATCTCCTCGTCGGTGCGGCCGTTGGCCAGCAGCTCGGCCCGGGTCGGCATGTCGATGCCGTATACGTTGGGGAAGCGGACCGGCGGGCTGGCCGAGGCGAAATAGACTGCCCGAGCGCCGGAATCGCGCGCCATCTGGATGATTTCCCGGCTGGTGGTGCCGCGCACGATGGAATCGTCCACCAGCAGCACGTTCTTGCCGCGGAACTCCATCGACATGGCGTTGAGCTTCTGGCGCACCGACTTCTTGCGCACCGCCTGGCCGGGCATGATGAAGGTGCGGCCGATGTAGCGGTTCTTGATGAAGCCCTCGCGGTAGGACAGATTGAGCTTGTTGGCGAGTTGCAGCGCGGACGGCCGGCTGGTGTCGGGAATCGGCACCACCACGTCGATCTTGAGATGGCTGAACTGGTTTTTGATCTTGTCGGCCAGATATTCGCCCATCCGCAGCCGGGTCTCGTAGACCGAAGCACCGTCGATGACCGAATCGGGGCGGGCGAAATAGACGTACTCGAAGATGCAGGGCGTGAACGGGACCTTCACCGGACTCGGGCTGCTGTGCACCTCGCCGTCCAGGGTCACCAGGATCGCCTCGCCCGGCGCCACGTCGCCCTGGACATGAAAGCCCATGGCCTCCAGGGTGACGCTCTCCGAGGCGACCATCCAGTCCTGTCCCGCCGTGCCGACCTGGGTGCCGAACACCAGGGGCCGGATGCCGTGCGGGTCGCGAAAGGCGAGCAGGCCGAAGCCGGCGATCATGGCCACCACGGCATAAGCGCCGCGGCAGCGCCGATGCACGCCGGCCACCGCCTTGAACACGTCGTCGACGGTCAGGCGATGGCCCTGGACCGCGGCCTGCAACTCATGGGCCAGGACGTTGAGCAGGACCTCGGAGTCCGAGCCGGTGTTCACGTGGCGCAGGTCCTCCAGGAACATGTCTTCCTGCAGTTCCTCGGTATTGGTCAGGTTGCCGTTGTGGCCCAGGACGATGCCGAACGGGGAATTCACGTAGAAGGGCTGCGCCTCGGCCGGACTGGCCGCCGAACCCGCCGTCGGATAGCGGACGTGGCCGATGCCGACGTTGCCGATCAGGTTGCGCATGTCCCGGGTCCGGAACACGTCGCGCACCATGCCCATGCCCTTGTGCATATGAAACTTGTTCCCGTCCATGGTGACGATGCCGGCCGCATCCTGACCGCGGTGCTGCAGCAATTGCAGCCCGTCGTACAGTGTCTGATTGACCGGTTGGCTGGAAACAACACCCACGATTCCGCACATGGCAGTCTGTCCTATCTAAAACGAATCAAAGCCGCCAGATCATGCGGCAGCCAGGGAATGATCTTCTGCGCCGCCGACACCAGCGGCGCGCCTACCAACGAGTCATGCCAGGCGGCGGAGCGCGGCAGCGCGGTAAGGCCGGCCGCCAGTGTCAGCAGCACCAGCACCACGGCGGCCCGGCCGGCACCGAACACCATGCCGAGCAGGTGGTTCAAGCCGCCCAGGCCGGCGAATTTCACCAGACTGCCGACCAGGATCGCCAGCAGGCGGGCGACGATCAGCACCAGCAGGAAAATGACGATCGCCGCAGCCAACTGGCGCAGGCCCGGCTGATCGACACCCGGAATATAGCTCGCCAGCAGCGGCGAGAAGGTACGCGCGACAAAAAAGGCGACGATCCAGGCGGCTAGGGAAAAGGCTTCGCGGACGAACCCGCGCACCAAACCGACCACCAGGGAGCCGATCAGGATCGCCAGCGCGATCCAGTCGATTGCCGTCATGGCTCGACCAGCACCGCGGCCAAGCCCTTGGCCTTCAGCTTGGCCTCGTAGTCGAGGGCCTTGGCCCGGTCCGGGATCGGACCGATCCTTACCTTGAACTGGCCGCCGACCGGCATGATGGAGGATTTGAAGCCGGCCTTTTGGGCCTGGGCCACCATCTGCTTGGCATTGGCCTCGCTGGAGAATACGCCGAGTTGCAGGAAATAGGCTTGGCCGGCTGCGGCGGCCTTGCTCTCGGCAGGCTTTTTCTCGATCGGCGGCTTGGCTGCTTCGACAGGCTTGGCCACTTCCTCCGGCTTCGGCTTGACCTCGCGCTTCGGTATCTGTTTGGCCTCAACCTTCGGCGCTGGCTTGGCCTGTGCAGCTGCAACCGGCTTCTTGTCGGATTTGGCGTTATTGGTCTGAACCGGCTTGGCGGCCGGCTCTGCCTTGGCCGGCGGGGCAGCAGATGCCATCTTCTCAGGTGACGCAGTGGGTGCGGGTGCGACTGCGGGCGTTGGCGCAGGCGCACCCGGTACGGCTGCCGCTACCGAAGGTGCGGCCGGTGCCGACTCGAACGGGGCATCCTGGCCCGGAATGCGGATATCGACGTTGTTGCCCATCGGCCTGGGCTCGGGATCGAACACCATGGGCAGAACCACGACGGCCAACAGGGCCAACGCGATGGCGCCGACCAGGCGACGCCTTGCCCTGCGGCGTAAAGCCTGTTCGTCTGGGGAGGGGGGTGTCTCAGCCATCAAATTTGCCCGCAGTAAGCGCCATGATTTCGGCGACCGTATGGAAAGAACCGAAGGCGGTGATTGTATCAGCGGGACCGGCTTCTTGGCAGGCCGCCCGCCATGCCGACTCGACCCCGTCATGAAGCGACACGGAAAGCCCTCTTGCACCGAAGACGTCGGCCAACTGAGCGGCGGACCGGCCCCGGGCACCGGCCAGGCCGGCCAGATGCCAATGGTCGAACTGCCCGGCCAGGGCGTCGACCACCGCCCCGGCATCCTTGTCGGCGAGCATGGCGACCACGGCCAGCCTGCGTCCCGTCCGCGGCAATGCGGCTAGATTGTCGGCCAGTGCTCGCGCCGCATGGGGGTTATGCGCCACGTCCAGGATCCGCAGCGGCGCCTGGCCGACGACCTGAAAACGCCCCGGCAGCCGGGCCCGTGCCAGGCCGCTGCGGATGGCCGCCAGCGTTACCGGCAGCTTCTCCTTCAGGCAATGCAGGGCGGCGATCGCGGCCGCGGCATTGTCATATTGGTAGATCCCGGTCATGGCCGGCTTGGGCAAGTTCGGGAAAACCGCGCCGTCGATCCGGCACAGCCAGTCGCCGCCATGACGCTCGACATGGATGTCGGCGCCCAGGCGCAGCAGTGTGACGCCGAGCCTCTCGGCATGGCGGATCAGGCTGGCCGGCGGCGCCGGATCGACGCAGACGGCGGACCGGCCGGCACGGAAGATGCCGGCCTTTTCAAAGCCGATCGCCTCCCGGTCCGGGCCGAGATATTCCATGTGGTCCAGGTCCACCGGCGTCACCACGGCGCAATCGGCATCGAACAGGTTCACTGCATCCAGACGGCCGCCCAAGCCGACCTCCAGCACCGCCACCTCGACCCGCTCCTGGTTGAACAGCCACATGGCCGCCAACGTGGTGTGCTCGAAATAGGTCAGCGCGACCTCGCCCCGCGCCCGTTCGACGGCATCGAGGGCCGAGACGATAGCCGCATCATCCGCTTCACGGCCGGCAATGCGGATACGTTCGTTGAAGCGGAGGATATGGGGCGAGGAATAGAGCCCGACCCGGTAGCCGGCCTCGGCGAGGATGGTCTCCAGATAGGCGCAGGTCGAGCCCTTGCCGTTGGTGCCGGCCACGGTGATGACCGGCATCTGTGGTCCCACGCCGAGCGCATCCCAGACCTGCCCTACCCGCTCCAGGCCGAGCTGGATGATCTTCGTGTGGCGGCTTTCCAGCAGGGCCAGCCAGTCCGGCAGCCCCATGGGGTCCATTCAGGCGGCAGCCGGTTTGCGCATCAACTGCGCAGCGAGGTTGGCGATGGTGGCGCGCAGTTCGCGCCGGTCGACGATGAGGTCCAGGGCACCGTGCTCGAGCAGGAATTCGGAGCGCTGGAAGCCCTCGGGCAGTTTCTCCCGCACCGTCTGCTCGATCACCCGGGGACCGGCGAAGCCGATCAGGGCGTTGGGTTCGGCGATGATCACGTCGCCCAGCATGGCGAAACTGGCCGAGACGCCGCCCATGGTCGGATCGGTCAGCACCGAGATGAACGGCAGGCGGTGGGCGGAGAGCTGGGTCAGCGCCGCCGAGGTCTTGGCCATCTGCATCAGGGACAGCAGGCCTTCCTGCATCCGCGCCCCGCCGCTGGCGGAGAAACAGACCAGCGGCCGCTTGCCGGCCAACGCAGCCTTGACCGCGCGGGCGAAGCGCTCGCCGACCACCGAACCCATCGAGCCGCCCATGAAGCGGAACTCGAATGCGGCCGCGACGACCGGAAGCCCCAGAACCGTGCCCTGCATCACCACCAGGGCGTCGCTCTCGCAAACGTCCTTGGTCGCATCGTCGAGCCGGTCGGTGTAGCGCTTGGTGTCCTTGAACTTGAGGCTGTCGACCGACACCACGTTGCCGCCGATCTCCTTGCGGCCCTCCTCGTCGAGGAAATAGTTCAGCCGCTGGCGGGCGCTGATCCGGTTGTGATGGCCGCACTTCGGGCAGACGTCGAGATGCGACTCCAGTTCGGCCTTGTAGAGCACCTCCTCGCAGGCCGCGCACTTGCTCCACAACCCTTCGGGCACGACCTTCTTGGCGGCCTCGACACGACGTTGAATCTTGGGGGGAATGATCTTCTGGAACCAACTCACGGTAGAACCCTCACTTGTCCAAGGCGGCGCGCACGCCGGCCACGAAATGCTTCACATTGACCAGCACCGCATCGGGTGCCGAGTTTTCAATTTCCTGCACGATGCGGGAACCGATCACCACGGCATCGGCCACCTGCGCCACTTGGCGCGCGGTCTCGGCATCGCGGATGCCGAAGCCGACGCCGATCGGCAGCGAGATGTGCTTGCGCAGTTGGGGAATCCGCTTCTCGACCTCGCTCAGGTCGAGATTGCCGGCACCGGTCACGCCCTTGAGCGAGACGTAATAGACATAGCCGCGTGCCTGCCTGGCCACCCGCTCGACCCGCTCGTCGCGAGTGGTCGGCGCCAGCAGGAAAATAGGATCGATGCCGTGGCCCTGCAGATGGCCGAACGCCTCATGGCTTTCCTCGGGCGGGAAATCGACGGTCAGCACGCCGTCGACGCCGACCTCGGCGCAACGCCGGGCGAAGGCTTCCCAGCCCATGGCCTCGATCGGGTTGCCGTAGCCCATCAGCACCACCGGCGTGTTCGCATCCTGGGCACGGAACTGCTCGACCATACCGAGCACGTCGCGCAAGCCGACGCCGTGTTTCAGGGCCCGTTCCGAGGCGCGCTGGATGGTCGGGCCGTCGGCCATCGGGTCGGAGAACGGCACGCCCAGTTCGATCACGTCGGCGCCGGCCTCGACCAGCGCATGCATCAGCGGCACGGTGAGCTTCGGGCCGGGATCGCCGGCGGTGACGAACGGGATCAGTGCCTTGCGGCCGGCCTGCTTGAGCCTGTCGAAGGTGGCGGCGATGCGGCTCATAGCGTGATTCCCTTCAACTTGGCGACCGTGTTCATATCCTTGTCGCCGCGGCCGGACAGGTTGACCAGCAGCACCTTGTCCCGCCCCAGGGTCGGCGCCAGCTTGATGGCGTGGGCCAAGGCATGGCTGGACTCCAGCGCCGGGATGATGCCCTCGAAGCGGCACAGCGCGTCGAAAGCGGCGATGGCCTCGTCGTCATTGATGGCGACGTACTCGGCGCGGTGAATATCCTTGAGCAGACAGTGCTCGGGGCCGACCCCCGGATAGTCCAGGCCGGCCGAAATGGAATGGGTCTCGATGATCTGGCCGTTGTCGTCCTGCATCAGGTAGACCTTGTTGCCGTGCAGCACGCCGACCTTGGCGTTGCCGGTCAGCGGCGCGGCGTGCTGGCCGCTGGCGATGCCGTGGCCGCCAGCCTCGACGCCGATCAGCCGCACATCCGGCACATCGATGTAGGGATGGAACATGCCGATGGCGTTGGAGCCACCGCCAACGCAGGCGATCACCACATCCGGTTGGCGGCCGATCAGTTCGGGCATCTGGACCTTGGCCTCGTTGCCGATCACGCACTGGAAATCGCGCACCAGCATCGGATACGGATGCGGACCGGCCGCGGTGCCGAAGATGTAGAAGGTGCTCTCGACGTTGGTCACCCAGTCGCGGATCGCCTCGTTGCAGGCGTCCTTCAGGGTGCGCGAACCGCTCTCCACCGGCACCACCTTGGCGCCGAGCAGCTTCATGCGGAACACGTTGGGCGCCTGGCGCTGCACGTCCTCGGCGCCCATGTAGACCACGCACTCCATGCCGAAGCGGGCCGCCACGGTGGCGGTCGCCACGCCGTGCATGCCGGCGCCGGTCTCGGCGATCACCCGCTTCTTGCCCATGCGCTTGGCGAGCAGGGCCTGGCCGATGGCGTTGTTGATCTTGTGCGCGCCGGTATGGTTCAGGTCCTCGCGCTTGAGATAGATCTGGGCGCCGCCGAGGTCGTCGGACAGGCGCTTGGCGTGGTAGATCGGGCTGGGCCGGCCGACATAGTGCTTGAGCTCGTATTCGAACTCGGCTTTGAACTCGGGATCGTCGCGGAAACGCAGGTACTGGTCGCGCAGTTCCTCCACCGCGGGGATCAAGGTCTCGGCCATGTAGATGCCGCCGTAGGGGCCGAAATGGCCGCTGTCATCGGGATAATTGTAAGTCAACGTCATTGCTCCGTTACGAACCTACTGCGCCGCCGGATCGCTGCGGCACGTGCTTGTTCATTCCTCGTCCACCAACTTGACTGCTGCGATGAACGCGGCGACCTTCGCCGCATCCTTGATTCCTTTCGCCGCCTCCACGCCGCTGGAAACATCCACGGCCCAGGGCCGCACGCGGCGCACGGCCTCGGCCACGTTGCCCGGTTCCAGTCCGCCGGCCAGGACCACCGGCAGGGGCAACTCGGGTGGAATCAGCGACCAGTCGAAGCGGTGACCGGTGCCGCCGTGGGCATCCGGCGCATAGGCATCCAGCAGGAGGCCGCGCGCGCCGGCAAAGTCAGCTGCGCATTGTAACAAATCCAGCTCCGGCCTTACCCGTACCGCTTTCAGAAACGGCCGCCCGAAGGAGGCGCAAAAGGCCGGCACTTCCTCGCCGTGGAACTGCAGCAGATCGGGCTGCACCGCTTCGATGACCTGCCTGACCTCGGCGGCATCCGGGTTCACGAACAGGGCCACGATGCTGACGAAGGGCGGCACGGCGCGGGCGATCCAGGCGGCCTGCTCGATGCCGACCCGGCGCGGGCTCTGCTCGGCGAATACCAGGCCGATCGCATCGGCACCGTAGTTGGCGGCCGCGATGGCGTCCTGGACGCGGGTGATGCCGCAGATCTTGATGCGCGTTCTCATAGGAAGGGAAACACTCTGTTGTCGAAGGCGGGCAGGTTCCATTCAGCATCGTACCGCACGTCGACCAGATACAGGCCATCCGGCGCGAAGGTCGCCGCGCCCCGAGTCCGGTCGCGCGAGGCCAGCAACTCGGCCATCCAGTCCGGCGGTCGCCGGCCAAGCCCGATCCAGACCAAAGCGCCGACCATGTTGCGGACCTGATGATGCAGAAAGGCATTGCCACGGAAATCGAATACCACATAGTGACCCTGCCGCATCAGGTTTGCTTGGCGCAGTTCCCGGATCGGCGACTTCGCCTGGCATTGGGCGGCCCGGAAGGCGGAAAAGTCGTGCGTCCCGCGCAACACCTGCGCCGCCTCAACCATGGCCTCGACATCCAGTTCGCCATGCACCCAGCCGACCCGGCCGGCCATGACCGCCGGCCGGACCGGATGATTGAGTAGGACGTAGCGATAGGCCCGCTCCCGCGCACCGAAGCGGGCGTGGAAATCGAGGCCCGTCTCCTGTGCCCAGAGCACGGCGATACCGGGCGGCAGCAAGGCATTGCTACCCCGCACCCATGCCGACGGCGGACGCGAATTAAGGCTGTCGAAATGGATCACCTGGGCGCTGGCGTGGACGCCGGCATCGGTGCGGCCGGCGACGATGGTCGAGACCGGCGCGCCGTGCACCTGGGACAAGGCAGATTCAAGATGATCCTGGACAGTATTGCCGTCCGGCTGGGTCTGCCAACCGTGGAAGGCGCGGCCATCGTATTCCAGGCCGAGAACTATGCGCGCCATACCCCGACCAGTACCGCCAGCGACAAGATCAGCAGGATCGAATCCGAGGTTCGCCAGGCGCTCGGCCGGATCTCGAAATGGGTGCTGCCTTGGGCCGTTTCGTTCAGGCCGGCCAGCGCCTCGCGCAGCCCGCGCCGACGGCCCAGATTGCCCTCCATGGCCTCCAGTGTGAGGCCCAGCCTGACCGTGGTCCGGTGGACCGGGAAGCCCAACCAGCCGATCAGGGAAAACAGACCGTAGAGTCCGGCCATCAGACGGGCTTCGCCCATGGAGATGACCAGGCCATCCAGCAGCCACAGCAACAGGAACAGGCGCAGCATCTGGGTCGCCCCCAGCCAGAGACCCGGCGTGGAAGGCGAGAACTCGCCCAACATAGGGATGCCGGCCGGACCGGGCAGGCTGTAGGCGTAGCCTATGCCAAGCAGCAGGAAAAGCCAGCGCGCCCGCCAGAGCAGGCGACGCACGCCGGCCAGGTGCCGGTGGAGCAACGCCAGGGCCAGGACGGCGGTGATCGCCAGCCCAAAAAAACTCAGCCCCGGCAGGGCCAGGGCTGAGAGGATATAGAGCGCGATCCTAAGCGTCGGATGCAATTAGCCGATCTCGGCCATCAGGTCGTTGGCCTGCTGCTGTTGCTGGGCATCGCCCTCCTTGAGCACTTCGCTCAGAATCTCGCGGGCGCCTTCCTTGTCGCCCATCTCGAGATAGGCCTTGGCCAGATCGAGCTTGGTGTTGACCTCTTCGAACAGGTCGGGATCGATGCTCGATGGTGCTTCGATGCCGGCCGACGGCGCGGCTTCAGCCGGTTCGACCCGGGCCTCAGCGGCCTCGTTCAGTTCCAGGTCGATGCCGGAGAAGTCAAGATCGGGCAATTCGACAACCCCCTCTTCCGGTTTGGTCTTGGGCCGTTCAAACGCTTCAGCCTCAACCATTTCCGCCGGGTGTTCGGCCATCAGGCCGAGATCGCCGAGTTCCACCGCCGGTTCGAGTGCCTGCGGTTCCTCGGGCAATTCGGCTTCTTCAGGCGCGGGGATCTGGATTTCCTCCATGGGTTCGAGGCCGTGTTCGAGCGCGGTACCGAAGGCCGGGAATTCGGCATGCTCGGGCTCCTCCGGCCGGAAGCTGGAAATCTGCGCCATATCCTCCGGTTCGAAGTCCAGGGTGATGTCGCCAAGATCGGTCTTGGGCAGCGACTCAGGGGCTTCCTCGATCGGGGCCGCCTCCACCTGTTCCGGCATTTCGAACTGCATGACGTGCGAATCCGATTCCGGCGCGGCGACCTCCTCGGCTTTGCTTTCCTCGGCCGTCAGCGCCAGCGGCTCGGCAGACTCGGCGGAAAACTCGTGCGCAGCGGTAGACGGACCGGCCACTTCCGGATGTTCCTCTTCAGGCACGACCGGAGCCACCGTCGGCAAGTCGGGCACTTCGCCGTATACGCGGTAGAGCGGGTTGTTCGGATCGATGGAGCGTCCCATTTCGGCAGCCTTCTGCCACATGCTGCCGGCCGGATCACCGAGGCTGGCGTACAGTTCGCTGGCCTGGGTTTCGAAGCTGGCCGCGTCCTGCCTGGAGGCATAGATCTCCAGGAGCTTGAGCATGATCTCGTGGCGCTGCGGCTCCTTGGTCAGGGCCTCCTTGAGAATTTCCTCGGCCTGCGCGTCGCGGCCGTAGGCCATGTAGACCTCGGCTTCGGCGATCGGGTCGACCTCGTGGGTGTCGATGGAACCCAGACCCAGGCGGCTGAAGTCGGTCGTGGCGCCGGACTGGGTCACCGCGGTCCGTTCGGTAGCCGCGCCCGCACCGCCCGTCTTGAAGATGGAAGTCTTGAACTGGTCGCCACCGGTCATGATGCTCTGTTCGAAGCTGGACAGCCCCTTGCGCCGGCGGCTGCCGACCATGAACACCCAGAGCAGACCGGCCACCACCAGAGCGCCCAACGCGCCGGCGATGTAAAGCGGATTGGCCAGCAACGAGCCGAAGAAGCTAGGCTCCTCGACCGGCGGCGGCGCTACCGGCGGCTTGACGGTGGGCTTGGCCGCAGGCGGGACCGGCTGGGCTGGCGCAGCGGCCGGTCCGGCGCCTTCGGCAGGTGCCTGGGCCCCTTGCTTGGCCTTGAGGTCCATCAGGTGCTGCATATCCTGCACGGTCTTTTCCAGTTGACTGACCCGGCTTTGCGCATCCTGCAGTTCCTGGTTCTTGGTAGCGAGATCTTCCTGAAGGGCCTGGATTCGCTTGTTGGCATCGGCCGCGGACTTGAACGGCTCACCCTTGGATAGTTTGAGCACATCCTGCGAGGTCGAAGCCGCCGGGGCCTTTTCCTGGGGCTGGGCGGGTACGATCTTGCCGGATTCGGCCGTTTCCTTGCCCTGGCCGGGCTTGGCCTGGGCAGCCTGATCGGCAACCCGGTTCTGCATGGCGTGCCAGGCTTCGGTCTGCTGCTCGATCAACTGGCGGGCCTGATGCGGGCTGTACATGAGCATGGCCGAATCGCGATCCGGCACCTTCAGCACCTGCCCTTTCTTGAGCAGGTTCATGTTGTTGCTGGCGAAGGCCTTCGGATTGGCGTGATACAGGCTGGCCATCATCATTTCCAGCGAGACATTGGCCGGCAACACCTTGCCGGCGATGCTACGCAGGGTCTCGCCTGCCTTGACCGGGCCGTAGGTGCGCACGCCGCCGTTCGAGCCATTGGCGGCGGCGGCAGATTTGGCTGATGGGGCGGGTTTTGCCATGGCCGGCGCCGCGACCGGCCCGGTCGCCGGAGCGGCACTGCCGGCTACCGGCGCAACGGGAGCAGCAGCCGTCGGCTTCTGGGCCGGGGCCGGATCCAGGAGGATCGTGTATTCACGCAGTATGCGGCCGGAACTCCAGTTGAGTTCGACCAGCAAGTCGACAAAGGGATCGTTGACCGGCGAGGAGGAGGTGATGCGCACCACGGGCTGGCCGTTGGCGCGTTTTTCTACGCTCATGTGCAGATCGGAAAGCGTGCCGGTACGTTCAATATGAGCTTGGCGGTAGGCATCGTAGCTCGCCAGCTTGGCTTCCACGGAGCCCATGTCCTCGGGCGATACGGAGAGCAGTTCGATTTCCGCCTTGAGGGGTTGCCCCAGCGTAGAGGAAACAGTCAGCTTGCCTAAACCAGCCGCCAGGACTTCACCGCTAACGAATAACAACGCGGCGAGCAAGCTGCTGATCTTATTCACTCTTCTCATCACAAATTCCCCTGTTCTGTCGTACCTGCACCATTGGGCAGACTATCCTAGATTCCCATGATTCCTCATAGGTTTAGGTAAACTTCCTGAAGCTGAGTTTACGTTAGCATCGAACTCGATTATTTTTCAATCAAATTTTCCAGCCAATCGACAATCTGCGCGGCTTCCAGGCGGGTTATGTCGACAACCAGCCACATCGCAATGCGCCCTGGCTGGCCAGCCGTCCGCCGAAGGCGACCAACGAACACCTTTTCGCTGTCCAGCGCATCGGTGGCCGGCGTCGGCACACCGCCGGGCAAGCCGGCATCCATCAGCGTGATGCCATCCCGTTTGGCGAGCCGGTTGCGCAACTGGGAGGCATCGGGCTCGCCGCGCAGGCCGACGTGCAGCGAAACGGCCGCCCCGAAGAAAACTGGCGCCCACACGGCCGTCACGCTGATCGGCAGATCAGGCAGGTCCAGCAGCGACCTTAGCTGTCCGGTCAATTCACGTTCGACCACGCTGTCATCCGACTCGGATAGCGCACCCACCTGCGGGATCAGGTTGAATGCGACCTGCAACGGGAACACGCCCGGCTCGGGCGACTCCATGGCAAACAGTCCGCGCGTCTGCTCCACCAGTTCATTCACGCCCTCCTGCCCGGCGAAGCTGACCGGCAGCATCGCCACCGCATCCACGCTGAGCAGCTCGTCGTCACGACCGATGGCGGATAGCACCCGCTGCAATGCCAAGGCGACCGCATCGACCAGGACCGTCTTGCCGGCAACGGCATCCTGCGCGCCGAAGCCGACCACCCGACAGCCCCGGTTTACGGCGACCTGCTCCAGGCGGACCGCCGCAGCCGAGCGGCTGGCTGAAATCACCACTTGAGCTTGGCCCCAATCGAAGTCGCCGGCGTCCTGCAAAGGCACCTCGATTCCGTCCACTGTCGCGCAGCCATCCGATCCCACAAGCGACAACGGGAACAGTGTGCTGAGCTCCAGGCCGCGCTCTTCCAGCAGACGCAATATCGCTTCGCCCAGCGGCTCGTCGGCCCCCAGCAGCGCAATGCTCGGTAATTTGGTCATCCTACGCGGCTCAGGCTTCCAACAGGATGCGCAGCATACGGCGCAGCGGCTCGGCCGCGCCCCACAGCAACTGGTCGCCGACCGTGAAGGCGCTCAGATACTGCGGGCCCATGTTCAGCTTGCGCATGCGGCCGACCGGCACGGTCAGGGTGCCGGTGACGGCGGCGGGCGTCAGTTGCTCCATGGTGATCTGGCGATCGTTCGGCACCACCTTGACCCAGTCGTTGTGGGCGGCGATCAGGCCGTGGATCTCGTCGAGCGGCACGTCCCGGGTCAGCTTGATGGTCAGCGCCTGGGAATGGCAGCGCATGGCGCCGACCCGGACGCACAGGCCGTCGATGGGGATCTGATTGTCTGAACGGCCGAGTATCTTGTTGCACTCGACCTGGGCCTTCCACTCTTCCTTGGACTGGCCGGAGGGCAGCTGCACGTCGATCCACGGAATCAGCGAGGCGGCCAGGGGCACCGGCCAGGCGTCGAGCGGATAGACGTCGGAGCGGATGAAGTCGGTCACCTTGCGATCGATCTCCAGGATGGCCGAAGCGGGGTCGTCAAGAAGGTGCCGGACTTCGCCGTGGACGGCGCCCATCTGGTGGATCAGCTCGCGCATGTTGCGGGCACCGGCGCCGGAGGCCGCCTGATAGGTCATCGGGGAAATCCACTCGACCAGGCCTTTTTCGAACAGGCCGCCGATGGCCATGAGCATCAGCGACACCGTGCAGTTGCCGCCGACGTAGGTCTTGATGCCCTGGGCGATGCCATCACGGATGACGTTCTTGTTCACCGGGTCGAGGATGATGATGGCGTCCTTCTCCATGCGCAGCGTGGAGGCGGCGTCGATCCAGTAGCCCTGCCAGCCGCTGGCCATCAGCTTCGGATAGATTTCCTTGGTGTAGTCGCCGCCCTGGCAGGTGATGATGATGTCCATCGCCTTCAGTTCGTCAACCGAATTGGCATCCTTCAGCGCCGGCACGTCCTTGCCGATGTCCGGCCCCTTGCCGCCCACGTTCGAGGTGGTGAAGAACACCGGCTCGACATGGTCGAAGTCCCGTTCATCCCGCATCCGGCCCATCAGGACCGAACCCACCATGCCGCGCCAACCGATCAGACCTACCTTTTTCATTTCATCAACCTCAATGCATGCAATTTCGTTACATGGCCGCGACGACGGCGTCGCCCATGCCGGAACAGGATACCTTCTCGCAGCCCTCGGTCCAGATGTCGGCGGTGCGCTTGCCCGATGCGATCACCTTCTTCACCGCATTGTCGATGCGGGCGAAGGTCGCCTCGTCGTTGAAGGTGTACTTGAACATCATGGCCACCGACAGGATGGTCGCCAGCGGATTGGCGATGTCCTTGCCGGCGATGTCCGGGGCGGAGCCGTGGCTGGGCTCGTACATGCCCTTGTTGTGCTCATCCAGCGAGGCCGAGGGCAGCATGCCGATCGAGCCGGTCAGCATCGAGGCCTCGTCGGACAGGATATCGCCGAAGATGTTGCCGGTGACCATCACGTCGAACTGCTTCGGCGCCCGCACCAGTTGCATGGCGGCGTTGTCGACATACATGTGGCTGAGCTCGACCTCGGGGTAGTCCTTGGCGATCTCGATCATGACCTGGCGCCACAACTCGGTGGTCTCCAGCACGTTGGCCTTGTCGACCGAGCAGACCTTCTTGTTGCGCTTCATGGCGATATCGAAGGCGATGCGGCCGATGCGGCGGATCTCCGACTCGTTGTAGCGCATGGTGTTGATGCCCTCGCGCTCGCCGTTGTCCAGGGTGGAGATGCCGCGCGGCTGGCCGAAATAGATGTCGCCGGTCAGTTCGCGGACGATCATCAGGTCGAGGCCGGACACCACCTCGGGCTTGAGCGTAGAAGCCGAAGCCAGTTCGGGATAGAGCAGCGCCGGGCGCAGGTTGGCGAACAGGTTCAGCCCTTTGCGGATGCGCAGCAGGCCGCGCTCGGGACGCATGTCGCGCGGCAGGGTGTCGTACTTCCAGTCGCCGACGGCGCCGAGCAGCACGGCATCGGCTTCCTGCGACAGATTGAAGGTCGCCTCGGGCAGCGGGTCCTTGGCCGCCTCGTAGCCGGCGCCGCCGATGGCTGCCTCTTCCATCTCGATCTTCATGCCGTCCGATTTCAGGACGTCCAAAACCTTGACCGCCTGGGCGACGATCTCTGGGCCGATGCCGTCACCCGGCAGGACTGCGATCTTCATTTCGTTTCTTTCTCGCGTTTCAGTTGAATAACCAGGGCGTGACCTGCTTGCGCTGCGCTTCGTAGGCCTTGATCTCATCGACGTACTGCAGGGTGATGCCGATGTCGTCCAAGCCGTTGAGCAGGCGATGCTTGCGCTCGGCGTCGACCTCGAAGGCGAAGGTTTCGCCACCCGGCGTGACTACGGTCTGCGCGGCGAGATCCACCGTCAGGCGGTAGCCTTCCGCGGCCGCTGTTTCGCGAAACAGCCGATCCACGGCCTCGGCCGACAGCACGATGGGCAGGATGCCGTTCTTGAAGCAGTTGTTGTAAAAGATGTCGGCGTAGGACGGCGCGATGATGGCGCGGAAGCCGTAGTCCTCCAGCGCCCAGGGGGCATGCTCGCGCGACGAGCCGCAGCCGAAATTCTCGCGGGCCAGCAGGACACTGGCGCCCCGGTAGCGCGGCTGGTTCAGCACGAAGTCCGGGTTGAGCGGACGCTTGCTGTTGTCCATGCCCGGCTCACCGTGGTCGAGGTAGCGCCACTCGTCGAAGGCGTTGGGGCCGAAGCCGCTACGCTTGATGGATTTCAGGAACTGCTTCGGGATGATGGCGTCGGTGTCGACGTTGGCGCGGTCGAGCGGCGCCACCAGGCCCTGCAACTGGGTAAACGGTTTCATTGCTCGCTTGCCTTCTGCTGGATCGATTCGCCGGCCTTCTGCACGTCCTGGCCGACGGCGCGCACGGTGCTGCTGTCAGACTTCTGCATCGACTGGCCGGCCTGGGACACATCCTGGCCGACGCCGTGCATGGTGTTACAGCCGTACATGCTGTAGACGACGCCGGCTGCGACCGCGATCAGCACCAGCTTCACCACGCCCAGGATGATCAGTTTCTTCGGGGTCATAGCATCACCTCGCGGACATCGACGAAATGGCCGTACATGGCGGCGGCGGCGGCCATGGCCGGGCTGACCAGATGGGTGCGGCCGCCCTGCCCCTGCCGACCCTCGAAATTGCGGTTCGAGGTGGAGGCGCAGCGTTCGCCCGATTCCAGCCGGTCGGCGTTCATGGCCAGACACATGGAGCAGCCCGGCTCGCGCCATTCGAAGCCGGCGTCCCTGAACACCTTGTCCAGGCCTTCGGCCTCGGCCTGGGCCTTGACCAGACCGGAACCCGGCACCACCAGGGCCTGCTTGACGTTGCCCGCCACCCTGCGGCCGCTACCGGCCAGCACCCGGACCACCTCGGCCGCCTCCCACAGATCCTCGATCCGCGAGTTGGTGCAGGAACCGATGAACACCTTGTCCACCGCGATCTCCGAAATCGGGGTATGGGCATCGAGCCCCATGTACTGCAGGGCGCGTTCCCAATCGGATTTTTTCACCGCGTTGGGCGCTTCGGCCGGATCGGGCACCCGTTCATCGACCGCCACCACCATCTCGGGCGACGTGCCCCAGGTGACCTGCGGCCGAATCGCCGCCGCGTCCAGTTCGACCACGGCATCGAAGGCGGCACCCGCATCGGAGACCAGGCTGCGCCAGTAGGCTTCCGCGGCCGCCCACTGCTCACCCTTCGGGCCGTAGGGACGGTTCTTCATGTATTCGATGGTCTTGTCGTCGACCGCGACCATGCCGGCGCGGGCACCAGCCTCGATGGCCATGTTGCACAGGGTCATGCGGCCTTCCATGGACAGACTGCGAATGGCTGAGCCGCCGAACTCGATGGCGTAGCCGGTGCCGCCGGCGGTGCCGATCTCGCCGATCACGGCGAGGGCGATGTCCTTGGCGGTGACGCCCTTGGCCAGGGCCCCCTCGACCTTGACCAGCATGGCCTTGGATTTCTTCTGCCACAGGCACTGGGTGGCCATGACGTGCTCGACCTCGGAGGTGCCGATGCCGAAGGCCAGGGCCGCGAACGCGCCGTGGGTGCTGGTGTGGGAATCGCCGCAGACCAGGGTCACGCCGGGCTGGGTGAAGCCCTGCTCGGGGCCGATGACGTGGACGATGCCCTGGCGCCGGTCGTTCATGGCGAACTCGGTCAGGCCGAAATCGTGGCAGTTGGCGTCGAGCGTCTCGACCTGGGTGCGCGACACCGGGTCGGTGATGCCGGCCTGGCGGTCGGTGGTGGGCACGTTGTGGTCCGGCGTCGCCAGCACGGAGCCGGTCCGCCACATGGGCCGGCCGGCGAGCTTGAGGCCCTCGAAGGCCTGCGGACTGGTCACCTCGTGGACCAGCTGCCGGTCGATGTAGAGCAGGGTCATGCCGTCGGGTTCCGCATGGACTACGTGGGCATCCCAAAGCTTGTCGTAAAGGGTACGGGGCATGATGGATCGAAAGTGCCTGATAAAGAGTGGAAATTATTCCATATCCGGGGTGGTCCCGGCCAGCCGTTACGCATCATCGGGACGCGCCGTCCGGCCCCAGAGATGGAACACGATCGCCGCGATCATGGCGCAGACCGCGGCAATGGTGAAGGTCCCCTCGCCACCCAAACGCTGCCAGGCCGCACCCGAATAGAGGCTGCCGATGGTGCCGCCAATGCCGAAAGCCAGACTATTGTAGAGCGCCTGGCCGCGGGCCTGGTTGCGGCCGCGGAAATAGCGGTGGATCAGGCTGATGGCGGCGGCGTGGTAGGCGGCGAAGGTCAGTGCGTGCAGCAACTGGGCGAACAGCAGCAAGGGCAAATCGTCCACCCACCAGCCGATCAGCAGGAAACGGACCGTCGCCGCGAGCAGCGTAGCCAGCAGCACCGTTTCCGGTCGCAACCGCTTGAGCACGCGCGGCATGACCATGAACACCCCTACCTCGCAGATCACGCCCAGCGCCCAGAGCCAGCCGGCCGCGGTCTTGCTGTAGCCGGAATCGACCAGATAGATGGTGAAGAAGGTGTAATAGGCACCGTGCGCCGCTGCCAGCAGCATCGCCGCGCCGAGCAGCGCCAGCACCTCGGGCCGTTTCAGCACGCCCTTCAGGGAGACGTGTTCGACCTCCAGCTGGGCCACTTCGGCCTGGGGAATGAAGCGGGCGAACAGGACGATGCCGACCAGCATTCCCATGACCACCCATAGCAGGATATGGATCGGCCAATGGTCGAGCAGCGCACCCAGCCCCACTACCACCAGGATGAAGCCGACCGAGCCCCAGAGCCGGATCAGGCCGTAGCGGTCGGTCCGGTCCTTGAGATGGGACAGCGTATTGGCCTCGACCAGCGGCAGCGAGGCGCTCCAGAAGAAGCTGATGAAGCTCATCACCGCGAACATCCACCAGAAGCCGGTGCCGAGAAACACGCCGATGAAGGAGACCAGGCAGACCGTGGCCGCCATCTGGACGATGGCGATCCGCTTGCCGGTGCGGTCGGCGATGTGGCCCCAGACGTTGGGCGCGAAGATGCGCATCACCTGGAGCAGCGACATCAGCACGCCGATCTGGAAGGCGTCGAACTGCAGCGAACGCAGGTAGAGCCCCCAATACGGCGCCATGGCGCCGACGAAGGCGAAATAGAAGAAATAGAAGCCGGACAGGCGCCAGTAAGGAATCGGGTTCACGGCGAGGCGATCAAGACAAAATGGGCTAACGAGCGGTCAAAACAAAGCGGCCCGGAGCAAAAGCCCGGGCCGCGCTTGGACGACGGCGCGCAATCAGGCCGCGACGATCAGCTTGTACAGGCGGTCCTTCAGGCTGACGCGCAGGCGCTTCAGTTCTTCCTCGTACAGCTGGGAGACGGCTTCGACCTTCTGTTCGATGCGCTGGAGCTTGTGATCGACGTCGTCGTAGTCACGCATCATCTTGACGAAATCGTCGTTGGCCAGGACCAGCTTGCGGATGGTCTCGGCATGCTCCGGGAATTCGTGATACAGGTCGTGATTCTCGATCATGGGGGCTCCTAGGTCGCGCTTGCTTGGAATTCAGTTGGTTGAGGGCGGGATGACGGGGGTCGGGCAGCGCACGTCGGCATTCTGGGCCCGGTGCCGCAAGGCATGATCCAGCAGCACTATCGCCAGCATCGCCTCGGCGATGGGCGTGGCGCGGATGCCGACGCAGGGATCGTGGCGGCCGTGGGTCACCACCTCCACCGGGTGGCCTTCGAGATTGATCGAGCGGCCGGGAATGCGGATCGACGATGTCGGCTTGATGGCCATGGAGACCAGGATGTCCTGGCCGCTGGAGATGCCACCCAGCACGCCGCCGGCGTGGTTGGACAGAAAGCCCTGCGGCGTCAGTTCGTCGCGGTGTTCGGTGCCCTTCTGGGCCACGCTGCGGAAGCCGTCGCCGATCTCCACTCCCTTGACCGCGTTGATGCTCATCATGGCGTAGGCGATGTCGGCGTCGAGCCGGTCGTAGACCGGTTCGCCCAGGCCGACCGGGACCTTCTCGGCGACCACGTTGATCCGCGCGCCGACCGAGTCGCCGGACTTGCGCAGTTCGTCCATGTAGGTTTCCAGGCGCGGGATGTAGCTGGCGTCGGCGACGAAGAAGCTGTTGCCCTCGACGGCGAGGTCATCCCAGTTCTTGAACGGCACCTCGATCGGGCCGATCTGGGCCAGGTAGCCGCGGATCACCACGCCGTAGCGCTCGTTCAGCCATTTCTTGGCGATGGCGCCAGCCGCCACCCGCACCGCGGTCTCACGCGCCGAGGAACGGCCGCCGCCGCGATAGTCGCGGATGCCGTATTTCTGCCAATAGGTGTAGTCGGCGTGGCCGGGCCGGAAGGTGGTAGCGATCTCGCCGTAGTCCTTGCTGCGCTGGTCCTCGTTGCGGATCAGCAAGGCGATCGGCGTGCCGGTGGTCTTGCCCTCGAACACCCCGGACAGGATCTCGACCGTGTCGGATTCGCGCCGCTGGGTGACGTGGCGCGAGGTGCCCGGCTTGCGCCGGTCCAGGTCGGTCTGGATGTCCTCGGCCGAGAGGCTCATGCCGGGAGGGCAGCCGTCGACCACGCAGCCGATGCCGGGCCCGTGGGATTCGCCGAAGGAGGTGACGCAGAATAGCTTGCCGAGGGTATTGCCGGACATGTGTGGACGCGCTGTATTGAAACCTGGCTGGAATTATCGCACAGAGCCATCCGGCCCGCGCATCCCTTCCCACAACGCCGGCGCCGAGGCCGCGCCGAAGCCGGTTGGGACCGTTCCGCAGCACGATCTCGGCCTGTTCAAGCACCCCGAAATACCCTGCTCGGAACGCGATTTATTATCCACCCACCGTCACAAATATTAAAAACGCCAATACTATGCATTGAATTGACTTAAGGCTTCCCCGCCTCGATAATTCGCCCCCGTTTATCACCTATTGTTTCACGAAACTGATCGTCCTCTAACCGGGATGGCGCAATGGCTACCCGCCGCGCCAGATCGCTCGGACACAATCCGGAGAAAGCTTTCATGTCGACACCCACCCCTGATTTCGACCCTCAGGAAACCCGCGAATGGCTTGACGCCCTGGCCGCGGTCATCGAAGAAGAAGGCCCGGAACGGGCCCACTACCTGATCGAGCGCCTGGTGGAGCAGGCCCGAAGGTCCGGCGCCTACCTGCCCTACAACGCTACCACCGCCTACGTGAACACCATCCCGGCCCACCTCCAGGCGAAGCACCCGGGCGACACGGCCATGGAACGCCGGATCAAGAACCTGATCCGCTGGAACGCCGTCGCCACCGTGATGCGCGCCAACGAAAAGGCCCCCGGCGTCGGCGGCCACATCGCCAGCTACCAGTCGGCCGCGACCCTGTACGAGGTCGGTTTCAACCATTTCTTCAAGAGCCCGTCGGCGCCGGACGGCGGCGACCTGGTCTTCTTCCAGGGCCACTCGGCGCCCGGCATCTACGCCCGCGCCTACATCGAGGGGCGCATCGACGAGGAACACCTATCCAACTTCCGCCAGGAATCCGGTGGCAAGGGCCTACCCTCCTATCCCCATCCCTGGCTGATGTCGGACTTCTGGCAGTTCCCGACGGTGTCCATGGGTCTCGGCCCGATCCAGGCCATCTACCAGGCCCGCTTCCTGAAATACCTGCACGACCGCGGCATCGCCGATACCTCCGGCCGCCACGTCTGGGCCTTCCTCGGCGACGGCGAGACCGACGAGCCGGAATCGCTGGGCGCCCTCACCCTCGCCTCGCGCGAGAAGCTCGACAACCTCATCTTCGTCGTCAACTGCAACCTGCAGCGCCTGGACGGCCCGGTGCGCGGCAACGGCAAGATCATCCAGGAACTGGAAGCCGCCTTCCGCGGCGCCGGCTGGAACGTGCTCAAGGTCATCTGGGGCTCCTACTGGGACCCGCTCCTGGCCATGGACACCAAGGGCCTGCTGCGCCAGCGCATGGAGGAATGCGTCGACGGCGAATACCAGAACTTCAAGGCCAAGGGCGGCGCCTACACCCGCGAACATTTCTTCGGCAAGTATCCCGAGCTGAAGGACATGGTCGCGGCCATGTCCGACAACGACATCTGGCGCCTGAACCGCGGCGGCCATGACCCGCACAAGGTCTACGCCGCCTACGCTTCGGCCGTGAAGCACACCGGCCAGCCGACCGTGATCCTGGCCAAGACCGTCAAGGGCTACGGCATGGGGCCGGCCGGCGAGGCACAGAACCCGACCCACCAGCAGAAGAAGATGGACCTCGACTCGCTGCGCGCCTTCCGCGACCGGTTCGACATTCCCATCGCCGACGCCGACCTGCCCAACCTGCCGTTCTATCGGCCGGCCGAGGACAGCCCCGAAATGAAGTATCTGCGTGAAACGCGCGAGAAGCTGGGCGGCTACGTCCCGTCGCGCCGCACCAAGGCCGACTCGCTGCCGGTGCCCGACCTGTCCGCCTTCCAGGCCATGCTGGAGGCAACCGGCGACCGCGAGATCTCGACCACCATGGCCTTCGTCCGCATCCTGACCACCCTGCTGCGCGACAAGGGCCTGGGCAAGCGCATCGTCCCGATCGTGCCGGACGAGGCCCGCACCTTCGGCATGGAAGGCCTGTTCCGCAGCGTCGGCATCTACTCGTCCGCCGGCCAGCTGTACGAACCGGTCGACTCCGACCAGGTGATGTACTACCGCGAAGACAAGGGCGGCCAGATCCTCGAAGAAGGCATCAACGAGGCCGGCGCCTTCTCGTCCTGGCTCGCCGCCGCCACGTCGTACAGCACCAACGGCGTGTCGATGATCCCCTTCTACATCTACTACTCGATGTTCGGCTTCCAGCGCATCGGCGACCTGGCCTGGGCCGCCGGCGACTCGCGCGCCCGCGGCTTTCTGCTCGGCGGCACCGCCGGCCGGACCACGCTGAACGGCGAGGGCCTGCAGCACGAGGACGGCCACAGCCACCTGCAGGCGGCCATGATCCCGAACTGCGTGTCCTACGACCCGACCTTCCACTATGAACTGGCGGTCATCGTCCAGGACGGCCTGCGCCGGATGTACGTCGAGCAGGAGGATGTGTTCTATTACCTGACGGTGATGAACGAGAACTACAGCCACCCGGCCCTGCCCAAGGGCGCCGAGGCCGGCATCCTCAAGGGCCTGTACCGGCTGTCCGAAGGCAGCAAGGCCAAGGGCAAGGCGAAGAAGCCGCGCGTCCAGCTCATGGGCTCGGGCACCATCCTGCGCGAAGTCATGGCTGCAGCCGAGTTGCTGGAGCAGGACTGGGGCGTCGCCGCCGACGTCTGGAGCGCAACCAGCTTCAACGAGCTGCGCCGCGAGGCCCAGGAGGTGCACCGCTGGAACATGCTGCACCCGGACAAGAAGCAGAAGCAGAGCTACGTCGAGCAGTGCCTGGACGGCACCGAAGGCCCGGTCATCGCCTCGACCGACTACATGCGCGCCTTCGCCGACCAGATCCGGCCCTACGTCCATCGCCGCTACGTCACGCTCGGCACCGACGGCTTCGGCCGCTCGGATTCGCGCGAAGCTCTGCGCCGCTTCTTCGAGGTCGATCGCCACTACGTCGTCCTGGCCGCCCTCAAGGCACTGGCCGACGACGGCGTGCTGCCCGCGTCGAAGGCCGCCGAGGCGATCAAGAAATACGGTCTGGACGCCGAGCGCTCCAATCCGGTGAACGTGTAAGGGGACCCGACAGATGAGCATCAAGGAAGTACTCGTTCCCGATATCGGCAACTTCAAGGACGTCGAAGTCATCGAGATCATGGTCAAGGTCGGCGATACCGTCGCCGCCGACGACTCGCTGATGACCGTCGAATCCGACAAGGCCGCCATGGACATCCCTGCGCCCTTTGCCGGCACTGTCAAGGAACTGAGGATCAAGGTCGGCGACAAGGTCTCGGAAGGCAGCCTGATCCTGACCATGGAAGCCGCTGCCGCGACGGCCCCTGCTCCGGCCGCCGCTCCGCCGGTGGTGACCTCCTTCGTCCCGCCCGCACCGGCCAACGGCTCCGAGCCGGCAGGCGTCACCGTCCCGACGCCCACCCATCCCGCGCCAGAGGTGCCGGCCCAGGTCGCGCCCAAGCACCAGCCCAACCCGGTCGCCGCCCGCGCCGAATTCGCCCCGGGCAAGAACCCGCACGCCAGCCCGTCGGTGCGCCGCTTCGCCCGCGAACTGGGCGCCGACCTGACCCTGGTCAAGGGCAACGGGCCGCGCGGCCGGATCACCAAGGAGGACGTCCAGGCCTGGGTCAAGGGCGAGCTGTCCAAGCCGCGTTGCGAAGGCGCCGAGGGCGGCCTCAGCGTGGGCGGCTTCGGCCTCGCCCCGGCCCCGGTGATCGACTTCACCCAGTACGGCGAGATCGACACCCAGCCGCTGTCCCGGATCAAGAAGCTGTCCGGCGCCAACCTGCACCGCAACTGGGTCACCGCGCCGCACGTCACACAGTTCGACGAGGCCGACATCACCGACCTGGAGGACTTCCGCAAGTCCATGATCGACGAGGCCGGCAAGCGCGGCGTCAAGCTGACCCTGCTCGCCTTCATGATGAAGGCGGTGGTCAACGCCCTGCGCACCTTCCCGCAGTTCAACGCCTCGCTGGCGGCGGACGGCGAGAGCCTGATCATGAAGAAGTACTTCCACGTCGGCTTCGCCTGCGACACCCCGGACGGCCTGGTCGTGCCGGTGATCCGCGACGTCAACAAGAAGGACGTGCTCGACATCGCCCGCGAGCTTGGCGAACTGTCGGAGCTGGCCCGCGAGCGCAAGCTCAAGGTCGACGCCATGCAGGGCGGCTGCTTCACCATCTCCAGCCTGGGCGGCATCGGCGGCACCAAGTTCACGCCGATCATCAATTGCCCCGAGGTCGCCATCCTGGGCCTGTCGCGGGCCGAGGTGAAGCCGGTCTGGAACAAGGCGAGCAAGTCCTTCGAGCCGCGCCTGATGCTGCCGCTGTCGCTGTCCTACGACCACCGCGTCATCGACGGCGCCGACGGCGCCCGCTTCACCAGCCACCTGCGGCTGATGCTGTCGGACGTGCGTAGGCTATTGCTGTAATTTATGGCTGTAGGTCGGGCGAGGCGCGGCTTTAACGCGCCGCAACCCGACATTTCGGCCGCTTGTCGGGTTACGCTTCGCCAACCCGACCTACATTTTGCGTATCGAATCATGAGCCAAACAATCGAAATCAAGGTCCCGGACATCGGCAACTTCAAGGACGTCTCGATCATCGAGATCCTGGTCGCCCCGGGCGAACACGTCATCAAGGACACGCCGCTGCTGACCATCGAGTCGGACAAGGCCGCCATGGACATCCCCTGCCCGCAGGCCGGCGTGGTCGACAAGCTGCTGGTCAAGGTCGGCGACAAGGTCTCCGAAGGCTCGGCCATCCTGATGCTGGCGGCTGCCGAGGCCGCCGCTGCGCCGGCCGCTCAAGCCGCACCGGCTGCGGCCCCTGTCCCCGCTCCGGCCGCTCCTGCGGCCAAGCCTGCTGGCGGCGACATCCACGCCGAAGTGCTGGTCCTGGGCGCCGGCCCCGGCGGCTATACCGCCGCCTTCCGCGCTGCCGACCTGGGCAAGCAGGTAGTCCTGGTCGAGCGCTACCCTTCGCTAGGCGGCGTCTGCCTCAACGTCGGCTGCATCCCGTCCAAGGCCCTGCTGCACGCCGCCAAGCTGATCACCGAGACCGAGGAGATGGCTGCCCACGGCGTCAGCTTCGGCAAGCCCAAGGTCGACCTGGAAAAACTGCGCAACTGGAAGGCCGACGACGTGGTCGCCAAGCTGACCGGAGGCCTCGGCGCGCTGGCCAAGCAGCGCAAGGTCACCGTGGTCCAGGGCGTGGCCAAGTTCACCGGCCCCAACAGCCTGGCAGTTGCCACCGCCGAAGGCAGCAAGACCGTCACCTTCGACCATGCCATCATCGCGGCCGGCTCGCAGGCCATCAAGCTGCCCTTCCAGCCCGACGACGAGCGGGTCATGGACTCCACCGGGGCCCTGGCCCTGGCCGACGTACCGAAGCGGATGCTGGTCATCGGCGGCGGCATCATCGGCCTGGAGATGGGCACGGTCTACGACGCCCTGGGCAGCAAGGTCACCGTGGTCGAACTGGGCGGCCAGCTGATCCCCGGCTGCGACGCCGACCTGGTCAAGCCGCTCGCCAAGCGCATGGAGGGCCGTTTCGAGAAGATCCTGCTCAACACCGGCGTCACCGGCATGGAAGCGAAGAAGGACGGCATCCACGTCACCCTCAAAGCTGGCGACAAGGAAAGCACTGAGAAATTCGACCGCGTCCTGGTCGCCATCGGCCGCCGGCCGAACGGCAAGGCCATCGGCGCTGAAGCCGCCGGCGTGACCGTCGACGAGCGTGGCTTCATCCCGGTCGACAAGCAGATGCGCACCAACGTACCGCATATCTTCGCCATCGGCGACATCGTCGGCCAGCCCATGCTGGCCCACAAGGCGGTGCACGAGGGCAAGATCGCGGCCGAAGTGATCGCCGGCCACAAGGTCGAGTTCCAGGCCCTGGTCATCCCCTCGGTCGCCTACACCGACCCCGAGGTCGCCTGGGCCGGCGTCACCGAGACCGAAGCCAAGGCCAAGGGCATGGAGATCGAGAAAGGCGCCTTCCCATGGGTCGCCAGCGGCCGCGCCCTGTCGCTGGCCCGCACCGAAGGCATGACCAAGCTGATCATGGACAAGGAAACGGGCCGGGTGATCGGTGCCGGCATCGTCGGCAGCCATGCCGGCGAACTGCTGGCCGAGGCCGTGCTGGCCATCGAGATGGGTGCCACGGCGGAGGACATCGGCCTCACCATCCACGCCCACCCGACCCTGTCGGAGACGATCTGCTTCGCGGCCGAGATGGCCGAGGGCACCATCACCGACCTGCTGCCGCCGAAGAAGAAGCACTGATCGGCGACGGATGCGAAAAGGGCCGCGAACGCGGCCCTTTTCCATTTTCCGAGGCGACTCAGCCAGCGTCTTGCAACAGCCTGGCCAGCACCTCGACCTGGCGATGCATGTCGTTGCCGACCAGTTCGCCCAGGCTCTGCTGCGCCGAGACCGGCTGCAGCCCCTCGGCCTTGACCCGTTCCAGCATCTGCTCCGGCGTCACCCGTGCGACCTCGGCCAGGGTGGCGATCGACGCATTGGCCAGGGCGCGGGCCGGAGCCAGCCTGGGCGGTCCGCCCTTCTCGCCGCCGACCGGCGCGAAGCTCAACACCAGCAGCAGCGCGAACAGTCCGATCAGCGCCTTGCCCTGCTTGGTGCCGAAGTGGCGCTTGAAGCCGCCGAAGTTGACGAAGGCGTGGAGCAGCACGCCGGCCACCAGTGCCCAGCCCAGCCATTCATGGGCCTCCTTGTTCAAGCCGGTGTCGACGTGGAAAAACATCAGAACCCCGGTCACGGCGGACAGCAGGAAAGCGCCGATCGTAAGCGGGGTGACCCATTCGCGTTTGATGGCCATTCTGGTTCCCCTATTCGTGTTTCATTCGTTTCAACGACGAGGGCCGCCTGAGCGGCCCCCGTCATTCGGCTAGCACATCACTTCGTATTGGCCGGAACCTGCGGACTGAAGCCCGGGCAACCGATGCCCCTGCCTTGGCCGCGACCGCCCGCGCCGGGCCCCATGCCGGCACCACGCGATTCCATGCGCAGTTTGCGCAGTTCGATCATCTTGGCGTACTGGTCCTTGGTCAGGAT
Source organism: Parasulfuritortus sp. (assembly GCA_036391875.1). Classification (GTDB taxonomy): domain Bacteria; phylum Pseudomonadota; class Gammaproteobacteria; order Burkholderiales; family Thiobacillaceae; genus Parasulfuritortus. Next base: position 85,015 of record DASVZA010000030.1, on the reverse strand, counting down.
GCTTTGCAGCTTGGTCTGCATCTCGGCCTGCATGGCAGCGCGCATCTGGGCACGGCGCTCGGCCTGCTCGGTATACAGCGCCTTCATCTTGGCCTGCTGATCAGGCGTCAGATCGAGCACGGTGGCCATGTATTCGACGTTCGGACCACCCCGCATGCCGGGACCGGGGCCGGGGCCGAAGCCGGGTTGCGCCATGGCGGCGGGAATGGAAGCAGTGACGGCAAGCATCGTTGCCAGTGCGATCAATGTCTTTTTCATGATGAACTCCTGTTGGCTGGTGGATGACCGGAGGGCTATCAGCCTTCCTTGATTCCCAGCTTAGTGAGCGAGCGTGGAGGAATTCGGGATGAATCGTGCAACAAATGAGGAAGTTGAGAAGCGGCGGCGGAAATGCTACACACGTGGACCGCGAATCGTATGCTGATGGCCGGCCGGAAAATCAGTTACAGTAACCCCGGGATCTAAGCCCCCCGTGCGACTGAAAAGCTGGGGGACGTCGGCCCCCATTAATCAAATTTTTTGGAAAGTGAATAGTGCGTTCTTCAATAGCAATAACAATGCTGATGATGGCATGTTTGTTTTGTGGGAATTTGATGGCAAACGATACGCCAAATCCCTGCAGTACTGATCGCAATACCAATGAGTTCACCATTTTCAGTTATCACGAAATAGCCGACAAAAGTGAAACACTCGACTCGACTTATGCAGTCTCGGCCGCAAATTTTGAAGCACAGATGAAATGGCTGATTGATGACGGATATCACTTCATAACGATCGACGATATCATCAACTCCAGAAAACACAATAAACAGTTGCCCAGCAAAGCCGTTTTAATTACTTTTGATGATGGATATCAGTCAGTTTATGACAATGCGTTTCCCATCCTTAAGAAATATCACATTCCAACTTTGATCGCTCTAGTCGGAAGCTGGCTTCAAGCCACCGGTAAAGTTGATTTTGATGGCCACCAGATTGATAGAAGCAAGTTTCTGAGTCAAAATGAAATCAAGGAAATGGTTGCTAGTGGGCTAGTCGAGGTTGGCAGCCACAGTTACCACCTGCATCGGGGGATTCTAGGAAATCCGCAGGGAAATATGGAACCTGCCACGACTACTCGCCAATGGTTTCCCGATAAAGCGGTTTATGAAGACGACAAAAGCTACCATGAACGAATTTATGAGGACCTGAAAACCAATAACGATTTTCTCAAGGAATACACCGGCCAGAAACCGCGAGTCATGGTTTGGCCATACGGTGAATACAACATGGAGGCGAAAAATATCGCCGCGAGTCTCGATATGCCCATCGGACTCACTTTGGACGATGGCAGCAATACCATCAATACGCCATTATGGGGGTTACGACGAATTCTGGTTGAGCGTGGAATGTCGCGTACCAACATGGAACTCAACATGTGGGAGCGAAACAAGAATTACACTGATGGCGGGCTTACCACCAAGGCGATGCACATCGACTTGGATTACATTTACGATCCCAATCCCGAGCAAACAAATAGAAACCTCGGCGACCTACTTGAACGGATCAAAAAACTCAACGTCAACACCGTCTACCTCCAGGCGTTTGCCGACCCAGACGCAAATGGCGCTGCCGATTTTGTTTATTTTCCAAACCGCCATATCCCGATGCGCAGCGATTTGTTCAATCGAGTGGTGTGGCAGATCAAAACACGCACGCAAGTTAAACGAGTTTATGCCTGGATGCCGGTGATTGCCTGGGAATTGCCTCCAGGCAATCCTGCTGCGAACGATAAAGTGGTGACCCTGCAGGTCGATCAGAAGCATCTGAATATGGGTTATCCAAGACTTTCGCCTTTTTCACCGAGGGCGCGAAAGGTCATCCGGGAGATTTACGAAGATTTAGCTAAGTCGTCCGACATAGACGGCATACTTTTTCATGACGATGTAACCCTTTCAGATTACGAAGACGATAGCGAGATGGCTCGTGCCCAATACAAAAAATGGGGCTTGAAAGCGAGTGTTGAGGAAATACGTTCCGATCATTCGGAGTTTTTGCGATGGACGAAACTTAAAACCGAGTATCTTGATGATTTTGCTTTGAAATTGGCACAGACCGCTCGTAATTATCGCCCGAGCCTTCATACTGCGCGAAATCTCTACGCGCAAGTCGCTCTAAACGGAAATGCCGAAGAGTGGTACGCCCAGAGTTTGGCGGATTCGATTAAAAAATATGACTACACCGCCATCATGGCGATGCCTTACATGGAGCAAGCCGACGATGCCGGGGCGTTTTACAATCAAATTTTAACTAATGTCAAACAGCAAGAGTGTGGTTTGGAGCGAACGGTTTTTGAGCTGCAAACGGTCAATTGGCGAAAAAATAATGAGCCTATTTCTCCTCAGGAGCTAAGTCTGACCATTCAGTACCTTTATAATTTGGGGGTAAATCACATTGCGTATTACCCAGATGATTTGTTTCACAACAACCCCGATGCCGATTTGATGAAACAGGTTTTCGCCAGGAAAGCCACACGAATGTACACCTTTAAACCCAATAGTACTGTTCCCCAGAAATAAAGCCTCGATGGGAAGATTTAGATAAAATGATTCCAAATATATTTTGGCATTCCCTTTGGCAATTTTTTATCGGCTTCATCTTCTACTATCCACTTTTTATGTCGAGTCTGTGGATTATCGGGGCAATTTATTTTTATTTAAAGAATGAAAAAAAAGTTCAATCTCTTTTGATTCCACAGCTAAGAGATGGGGAGACATGGGAAGGTGTCAGCATTCTGATTCCTTGTTTCAATGAAGGTGAAAATGCAGTTGAAACGATAACCTACGCGCTCAATGTCGCGTACCCAAATTTCGAAGTGATCGCGATCAATGATGGAAGCAAAGACAATACCCTTGAGGTTTTGCTCGAATTAGCGCGCACCAATCCGAAGCTCAAAGTAGTCAACCTTGCCGAAAACCAGGGCAAAGCCCTGGCCCTGCAAGCGGGTGCATTACTGGCAAGGAACGACTATCTGGTTTGCATCGATGGTGATGCCTTGCTTGATCGGTATTGTGTCCACTGGATGGTCAAACATTTCATCCGATACCCTCAGGTCGCCGCCGTGACGGGCAACCCGCGCATCCGAAACCGAACGACTCTTCTTGGAAAAATTCAGGTCGGCGAGTTTTCGTCGATTGTCGGAATGATCAAGCGCGCGCAGCGCGCGTTTGGACGGCTATTTACCGTTTCAGGAGTAATTACAGGGTTTAGAAAATCTGCGCTTCATGAGGTGGGATACTGGAGCCCAGATATGCTGACCGAAGACATCGATATTACCTGGAAACTTCAACGCAACGGTTGGGATGTGCGGTTCGAACCCAAAGCCCTAGTGTGGATTTTGATGCCCGAGACGGTTAAAGGACTTTGGAAGCAACGCTTACGCTGGGCGATGGGCGGTTTTCAAGTGATGCTCAAAAACGTCAAGATACTCTTTGCGCCCAAGCAAACCCACTTGTGGGGGTTGATGATCGAGATGATCCTTAGCACCCTTTGGGCGTACAGCATGATGTTGGTTTTCGGCGTGTGGATAGCAAGTCTGTTTTTCCCGGTTGACGTCCTCACGCCCGATAGCTCGCCAATTTTACCCAATGAGACTAGTGTGTTTTTGATTGGTGCAAGCCTGCTGCAGTTTACTGTGAGTCGATGGCTAGACGGTCATTACGATCACGGATTGGGGAAAAACTATTTTTGGATGATCTGGTATCCCTTTTTTTATTGGTTTATCAATCTGATAACGGCGGTTACGGCACTCCCCAAGGTGTTATTTGGCAAACAGAAGCGTGCGCGGTGGGTGAGTCCTGATCGGGGTGTTCATCAGGAACTTAATAAGCAAAGAACAGGCGATCATGGACAAACACACACTGATCATCAATAAACGCAAGGAGTTGCCGCGCAGCAAAATTTGGTTTTGGGATGGAATTACTGTCTTGCTTTGGGTTGGATTTATCTATTTGTGGCACCCAGTATTTCACATTTTCTATCGTATTATTACTGCCGACGTACCGCCAGAACAAATTTCCGATTGGATATACGACAATATCCATAGCGTCACTTTCGTACGTGGCGGTGAGATGCTCATCTTCACCCCAATGGTGTTATTCATATTGTCATGGCTTAAACGCCACAAGGGACCGAGCGAACATATCATCTATGCGATTGACGACTACGCCAGATATTTCAATCTCGAAGTAAGCCAACTAAAATCAAGCTTCGATAGTCAAGTGGTCACCGTTTACTTCAATGATCATGGTCAAATAACCGCGATAGACAATCAAATCGATTAATTATTCTGGGCTCTTGACCCTTGAGCCAGGATTTAATGAGCTTACAGATCACTATGAACAGTTATCCCAAAGGATAGTATCCGGGATACTGTATAAGGCAGGAAATAGGAGCTTTACTTCTCGTCGTCCGCATAGGCCGAGTAGAACATTTAGGCCATCTGGCCGGTTTCAGATGAGGGCCGGCCATTCAAAGGGCCGGTCTATCAATTCCCTGACAGTCTCGTTTAAGTTCTTAGCTTACCCCATGCTTTCATTGCCAAATATTTACAGGCAAAACCGCAACAATTTCAGTCCGCCATCTTCCCGGCCGGTTCGTAGCGGTAACCGGCGCCGTAGACCGAGTGGATCATTTCCTCGTCTGGTCGAAGTTCGGCCAGTTTCTTGCGCAGTTTCTTGATGTGGCTGTCGATGGTGCGGTCGGAGACGATGCGCTGATCGTCGTAGATGCGGTCCATCAACTGGCTGCGCGACAGAATGCGGCCGGGCTCCCGGTAGAGGGCGGCGAACAGGTGGAACTCGACCGCGGTCAGCTCGACCTCGCCGGACGCGGAGCGCACCCGGAAGCCAGCCTCGTCCAGGGTCAGGCCGTTGCCGGCCGGCCCCTCGGCGGGATCGGGCCGGGTGCGGCGCAGCACGGCCTTGACCCGGGCGACCACTTCGCGCGGGCTGTACGGTTTGCAGATATAGTCGTCGGCGCCCAGTTCCAGGCCGAGCAGGCGGTCGATCTCCTCGACCCGAGCGGTGGCCATGATGATCGGCACCCGGCTGAAGCTGCGGATTTCGCGGCAGATGTCGAGGCCGTCGCGGCCCGGCAGCATGACGTCGAGGATGATGAGGTCGGGTGCATTGGACCTGACCCAGGGCACCACCGCGCGGCCGTCGCCCAGGCTGTCGGCGCTGAAGCCGGCGGCGACCAGGTAGTCGACCAGCAGCCGGGCCAGCTTGGCCTCGTCCTCGACTACCAGGATGCGATTGCCCGAATCCATGTTCATGCCGGCACCGTCTTCTCGTTCGCCGGCAGATCGACATGGATGCACAGCCCGCCCAGCGGCGACGGCCGGGCCTCGATGCGGCCGCCGTGCGCCTCGACGATGTTGCGGCAGATGGCCAGCCCCAGACCGGCTCCGCCCAGGGCCCGGTTGCGCGAGGCTTCGACCCGGTAGAAGCGTTCGAACAGCTGTGGCAGCGCCTCCGCCGGCACGGCCGGCGCAGTGTCGCAGAAGTCCAGGGTCAGCAAGCCGCCGCCGCGGCCGGCGACGATCTCCAGCCGGCCGCCGGCATCGGTGTAGCGCAGGCTGTTCTGCATCAGGTTGCGGAACAGTTGCGACAGGCGGTCCGGATCGGCGTGCAGCGTCGTCTCCCCCGCCTTGTCGTTCAACTCCAGCCCCAGGCCCCGGCGTTCGAATTCGCCGGCCAGCGACTCGACGTCGTCGCGCAGCAGCGCGACCGGATCGACCGACCGCTTGTGATAGCTCAGCGCGCCCAGGTCGGTCATGGACAGTTGATAGAGGTCCTCGACCAGCCGGCTGAGGCGGTCGACGTCGGACTGCAGCGAGCCGACGCCGGCCAGGTCCAGCGGCCGCACGCCGTCCTGCATCGCCTCCAGTTCGGCCTTCAGCACGGAGAGCGGCGTGCGCAGCTCGTGCGAGATATCCGCCATCCATTGCCGGCGCGCGGCATCGGTGCGTTCCAGGGTCTGGGCCATGTCGTTGAAGTCGCGCGCCAGATCGCCCAGTTCGTCGTTGCTCCGGACCGGCACCCGAGCCTGGAAGTGGCCCGCGGCCAGGGAGCGGGTCGCTTCGGTGACCCGGCGCAGGGGCCGGATCAGAGTATTCGCCAACGGCCAGGCCAGAGCCACCGTCAGGCCGCCGACCAGCAGCGCGATCAGCAGAAAGGCATGACGCTGCGACTCGACGAAGCGGATGTCGACCACGTCACTCAGCGCCCGCCCTGGGCGGTGGCCAACGTACCCGACGGTCCGGCCGCCGACCCGGATCGGCGCCAGATCGAGCCCATCGGCATCGGCGAAGCGGCCGATCAGGACGCGCTTGTCGGCATCGAGCAGGGCCAGGCCGCCTTCGCCGTTGTGCGGCCCGGGCCCCGGACCGAAGCCTGGTCCCATGCCCATCCTCATGCCCGGCCCGCCGCCCCGGCTTTCGGCCATCAAGAGCCGCCAGCGCATCCGGTCGCGACGCAGGCCGTCCCAGCTACCCTCGTCGGCATAGATCTCGGCCAGCTGCCCGGTCACGCGCTCGACCCGAGCCTGCTGGCGGCTTTCCAGGAAACTGACGAAACCGTGCTGGAACGACCAATGCATGAAGCCGTACATGACCGCCACCACCATGGTCGTGGCGGTCAGCAGGGTCAGGAACAGTTTGTGGCGGATGGACAGGCGCACGGTTCGACTCGCGGTTTCGACGCCCGCATTATCGGACATAAATGTGCAGCAATTGTGCGCGCCGACAACAGCCCGGCAAAGACCTCAGGCCAGTTGCTTGTAGCGCGCGACGGTGCCGGCGATCCCGACCAGCAGGCGGGAAAGCAGCGCCAAGTCCGGTGGCATGCCGCGACGGCGGACGTCGAGCAACAGCGCGATGCGCGGCTGGTCGCTGCTGTTCCGCACTTCGTGCACGAAGGTGTCGTCCCAAAGCAGGTATTGGCCGTCGCCGATGCGGTGCTCGACGCCGTCCAGGGTCAGGACCGCGGCAGGCCGGCCGTCCTCGTCGGTCGGCACCGACAGGCCCAGGTAGAAACGCAACACGCCGCGGAACGGCCCGCGGTGCGGCGGAATGTGCTTGTGCGGCGCCAGGAAGGACAGCGTGGCGGTCAGCACATCGGGAGTCGAGGCCAGCAGCCGGGCCAGCTCAGGGCACTTGGCCAGGTTGCCGGGCACCGGGACGCCGTAGGCCTTGAGCACGAACATCCGCCAATCCTTGCCGTCGTTGGCCGAGATGCTGGCCTGCTCGGCCATCAGTTCGTGGAAGCGGGGAATCCGGCCAATGTCCTCGGCCAGCCGCTGCGCCTCGTCGCACAGAATGGGCCAGACCTCGGCGAAACGCTCGGCCTCGGGAAAGCGGCTGGCAGCATCCAGCACCGGCGGGTCCGATATCCGGCGGTCGTAGATGCGCCGGATCAGATTGGTCGAGAAATCGTATAGAACACTCACCGCCCACCCCCAGTCCGTGGATTGATCGTCGCGCATCCATTCTGCGCCGGTATTCGTGACAGCCTGCTATTCGACGGCCAATGCCGGCAGGCGTTCCCGATGCGGCCCGGTCCCAATATCCGGATTAAGCCCCGGCCCACAAGAAGGAACGGGATCCGGCGTGAATGGGCTTCATGCCACCCCCCGGTATCGGGCACAATCGCGGCCATGATCCGCATCCTGCAACTCACCCTCATCCGCGGCACCAAGCCGCTCATCGAAGCCGCCGACCTGACCCTCAACCCGGGCGAGAAGATCGGACTGATCGGCGCCAACGGCTCCGGCAAATCCAGCCTGTTCGCCCTGCTGCGCAACGAACTGCACGCCGACGCCGGCGACGTCGACTTCCCGGCCGCCTGGCGCATCGCCCACGTCGCCCAGGAGACCCCGGCCTTGGAGCGCTCGGCCCTCGACTATGCCATCGACGGCGACACCACCCTGCGCCGCCTGGAGGCCGAACTGGCCGAGGCCGAGGCGGCCCACGACGGCCACCGCATCGGTGAGCTGCACGCCGCGCTGCAGGACGCCGACGCCTACACGGTGCGCTCCCGCGCCGAACAGCTGCTGACCGGTCTGGGCTTTTCCCATGAACAGATGGCGCGCAGCGTATCCAGCTTCTCCGGCGGCTGGCGCATGCGCCTCAACCTGGCCCAGGCCCTGATGTGCCCGTCCGACCTGCTGCTGCTCGACGAACCGACCAACCACCTCGACCTCGACGCCATCCTCTGGCTGGAGGACTGGCTGAAGCGCTATCCCGGCACCCTGATCGTCATTTCCCACGACCGCGACTTCCTCGACGGCGTGGTCAACGTAGTGGTCCACATCGACGAACGCAAGCTGAAGCGCTACGGCGGCAACTATTCCCAGTTCGAGGTCCAGCGCGCCGCCAACCTGGCCCTCGGCCAGGCCGCCTACGCCAAGCAGCAGCGCGAACGCGCCCACCTGCAGTCGTTCATCGACCGCTTCAAGGCCAAGGCGACCAAGGCCAAGCAGGCCCAGAGCCGGATGAAGATGCTGGCCAAGATGGAGGAACTGGCCCCGATCCACGCCGCGGCGACCTTCTCGTTCGAGTTCGGCGAACCCGAGCGGGCGCCGAACCCCTTGCTGGTGCTGGAAGGCGTCGATGCCGGCTACGGCGGGACGGCCATCCTGCGCGGCATCGACCTCACCCTCCAGGCCGGCCAGCGCATCGGCCTGCTCGGCGTCAACGGCGCCGGCAAGTCGACCTTGATCAAGACCCTGGTCGGCGACATCCCGCCCCTGACCGGCACCCTGACCACCGGCAAGGGCCTGGTCATCGGCTACTTTGCCCAGCACCAGCTGGAGATGCTGCGCCACGACCAGTCGCCGCTCTGGCACCTGGCCCGCCTCTCGCCCACCACGCGCGAGCAGGAGCTGCGCAACTTCCTGGGCGGCTTCAACTTCGCCGGCGAGATGGCGACGACCGCCATCGCCCCCTTCTCCGGCGGCGAAAAGGCGCGGCTGGCGCTGGCCCTGATCGTCTGGCAGCGGCCCAACCTGCTGCTGCTCGACGAACCGACCAACCACCTCGACCTGGAGACCCGCGAGGCGCTGACCGTCGCCCTGGCCCAGTTCGAGGGCACCCTGATCCTGGTCTCGCACGACCGCCATCTGCTGCGCGCCACCACCGACGAATTCATGATCGTTGCCGACGGCCGGGTGCAGCCCTTCGACGGCGATCTGGACGACTACCGCGACTGGCTGTTCAAGACCAAGCTGGGCCAGGCCAAGCCGGCACTACCCTCGGCCCAGGCCGCGCCGGCGGTGCCGGCCGTCGACCGCAAGGAACAGAAACGGCAGGAGGCCGAGATTCGGCAGCGGCTGTCGGCCCAGCGCAAGCCGATCGAGACCCGCATCCGCCGCCTGGAGGAACTGATGGACCGGCACAACGCGCGCAAGGCCGAACTCGAAGGCCGGTTGGCCGAACCGGACATCTATGCCGACGCGCGCAAGGAAGAACTGAAGCAGCTCCTGTTCGAGCAGGCCACGCTGAACAAGGAACTGGAACAACTGGAAGGCGAATGGATGGAACAACAGGAGGCACTGGAGGCCGTGGCCGGCGCCTGAACCTCAGCTCAGCCGGTCACCAGCAGCGCCTTCTGGATCAAGCCGATGTTGAGCGCGATGGCCGTCGGCCGGTTGACACCGCGCGGCAGCCTGTCCGGCTTGAACCAGCGGAACTCGGAGTGTTCCCCGTTCAGTTGCGGCTCGATCTCGCGCTCGGTCAACAGCAGGAAATAATGCAGTTCGCGCAGCGCCTCGACGTAGCCGATCTCGTGCACGCCGGTCCCGCTGACACCGCCGAAGCTGAGCAGGTCGCTGTCGGCGACCCGAAAACCGGTTTCCTCGATCAACTCCCGCTGCAGCGCCTCGCGCGGGCTTTCACCGGCGTCGACATGGCCGCCGAAAAAATTCCACAACCCGGGCTTGTTGACCCGGGCGGAACGCTTGCCGAACAGGAAGCCGCCGGTCGCAGGGCAGTAGATGACGGCCCAGGCGCCGGTCTGCGAATTGAATTTCATGGATCCAGTATATGGATGCCCTCGGCCGAATCCAAGCCGAATCGGCCGCGCCGGTCAGCGCATTTCGAGCCCGGCCGCCAGCGGCCGGAACTGCAGGCCGTAGAACATCTCCAGGTAGCGCCGAGTCTCGGCCCGCTCCAGGTTGCTGACGTATTTCCAGAAGCCGTACACCCGGGCCAGGGTCAGCATGCGCTCGGCGTACAGGCGCCAGGTGTAGCGGCTGTCCACCCGCTCCAGCGAGGCGCGGGACAGGCTGTGCCAATAGTCCTCGTTCTCGACACAGCGGTCGAAGAAGCCGGCGATCCGGGCCGCGGCCTCCTCGCCGTGGTTGGGATCGATGTGGAAGCCTGACACGCCGTCCTCGATGATCTCCAGCGGGCCGCCGAAACAGGTGGCGAAGGTGGGCAGGCCGGAGGCCATGGCCTCGATCACGGTCAGGCCGAAGGCCTCAAACAGGGCCGGCTGGACGAATGCGCCGCGGCTGTCGGCAACCCAGCGGTAGAGTTCGCCGGACAGGGCCTTGTCTAGGTGCATGCCGAGCCAGCGCACCTGGCCGTCCAGGCCGTGCTCGTCCATCAGCCAATGCATGTGCTCGATCTGGTTGCGTTCCTCGGCGTCGCCCGAAAGGTTGGGATCGACGTGGCCGGAGACCAGCAGCAGGTTGACCCGCTCGCGCAGTTCCGGGCTGTGGGCGAACCAGTCGACCAGGCCGGTGATGTTCTTGATCCGGTCCATGCGAGCCATGGTGAATAGCACCGGCTTGTCCGGGTCGGCCAGCACGCCGCGGATGTCGGACCCGGTCTCGCGGCCGAACACCAGTTCCTCGATCCGGGGATGCAGGTGAGCCAGGCGGCGGCCGCTGTCGCCGAACGGGAAATAGACCTCGGGATCGGCGCCGGGCGAGACGATGTTGAACTTGGGATCGTAGACATCGATGCCGTTCACCACCCGGTACAGGCCAGGCAGGGTGAAGGACGTGTAGGACTCGTACTGGCCCAGGCTTTCCTGGGTGCCGGCGATCTCCTGGTAGGTCGAGGTGATGATGAAATCGGCCGCGTTCATGGCGATCAGGTCGGCGGTGAACTGGCAGCCGAAATGGTATTGGGGATCGAGGTCGCGCCAGTACAGGTCGGAATAGAGGTATTTGGTCTTTTCCAGGGCGTGGGCGATGTTGCATTGGGTGACGCCCAGGCTGGCGGCCATCAGGCTGGCCACCAGGTTGCCGTCGGAATAGTTGCCGACGATCAGGTCCGGCCGGCCGTGCAGCTCGGCCAACAGTTCGCGCTCGGCATCGACGGCGAACCGTTCCAGATAGGGCCACACCTCGAAGCGCGAGATCCAGTGCGGCACCGTCTCGCCCGCCGCGTTGCGGAACGGCACCCGCAGGATGCGGGCGTTGGCGGTGCCGGCGATGGCTTCCACGTGCTGGTCGCAGGTGGTGCCTTCCGCCTCGGGGATCAGGCGTGTGATGACCACCACCTGGGGCTCGATGTCCTTCAGGCCCTGGTCCTGCAGCCGGCGGCGCATGTCCGCCTCCAGCGCCCGGACCTGGTCCAGGATGTAGACCACCTGGCCGCCGGTATCGGGCCGGCCGAGCACGTTCGACTGGCCGAACCAGCCGTGCGGCGACAGGATTGCGACCGAGAAGATCATCGGCACCCGGGCCAGGAAATCCTCCATGATGAGCGGCGACGGCGCCTCCAGCAGGTCGCGCAGCAGCTGCATGGTGCTGCGGACGTGGCCGGCGTCGGCGCCCCAGCCGGGCTCGAAGCCGTAGCCGCGCAAAGCCGGCGCCAGTTCGCTCCAGGGCGTGGCCGCCGGCTTGGCGCGCAGCAGGCTCTCGGCCTGGCGCAGGGCCGTGCGCAGGCTGGGCAGTTCGGCGACGTCGGCGCTCAGCATCAGCTGCTGGTCCTGGCAACGGTGCAGGCGCAGGAAATCCAACAGGCGCAGGGCGCCCAGCTCCAGGGTTTCGAACAGCCGGCTGGACAGGCGGCGGTTGAGGAACTTGCCGCCCTGGCCGATGGAATCGGCCTCGTACAGCTTGGCCATCTCGCGGGAAAACGGCGCGATGTCGAATTCCAGGGTCCAGCCGCCCTCCTCGCCGCCGGCGGCCAGGCGCTCCTTGAAATGCAGGTAGACGGCCGCCGCCACTTCCTCGATGCCCATGGTTTCCAGGTGCACCCGCAGATAGAGCCAGCGCGCCATGTTGACCCGCAGGGCGAGGTAGACCCAGGCGTGGTTGACCGCGCCCTCCTGGCACATGCCGATGGCATCGGCCAACGGCGAAACCGCCAAATCGCCGTCCTCGGCGCACAGCGTGGCGAAGGCATCGACGATCTGGCTGCGCAACAGGAAACTCTGCTCCAGCGACATCAGTTGATGGAATACCCGGTGCGTCTCGCTCCGGTTGCTCTGGGCATATTCCTGCAGGCGCTCGGCCAGGGATTTTCTCATCATCGGTCTAGCCTCCAAGTTTCCAGGTGGTGGCGGTAGAACCCGGGATCGGCCACGGTGGCGCCGCGCCGCCCGACCACGCTCGAGGCGAAGGCCTGGGCCCGGCGCATGGCATTGCGCAACGGCCAGCCGTGCAGCAGGCCCAATATCAGCACGGAGGCGAAGGCATCGCCCGCGCCCACCGTATCGACCACGTCGAGCGCCGCTTCCGGCCGCACCGCCACCTCTTCCAGGCGGGCGTTCACCGCCCAGGCGCCCTCGCCGCCCCGGGTCACCACCACCTGTTCCAGGCCATGGCGGTCGCGCAGGCTGCGGGCTCGGGCGGCCAGGTTTCCGGCGCCTGGTTCCAGTTCGATCAATTCATCGGCATTGAGTTTCAACCAAGTGGCCCGATCGAGCATCGACGCCAATTCATCATGCGTCCACCAGGGCGCGCGCAGGTTGACGTCGAGGAAGACCGGCAGGCCCTGGCGGCCGCGCAGTTCGATCAGCGCCGAGCGGCTGGCCGGACTGCGCAGGGCCAGGCTGCCGTGGTAGAGGAAGGCCGGCCGATCGATGGCCGGCAGGCGGTCGGCGGCCACGAAGTCGTAGGCCTGGTCGGGCACGATGTCGTAGCGGGGTTCGCCCTCGTGCAGGCTGATCCGCACCGCGCCGGTGGGATGCCGGTCGTCGACCTGCAGGCCGGCCATGTCCATGCCCCAGTCGGCCATCGCTGCCCTCACCGCACGGCCGGCCGGGTCGTCGCCGACCCGGCTGACGAACAGCGGCGCCTCGCCGAAGCCGCGCAGGTGCCAGGCCACGTTGAACGGCGCGCCGCCCAGCACCCGGCTGCCGTCGGGGAAACAATCGAACAGCACCTCGCCGAACACCACGGGACGTCGTCCGGAAATCATGGTCACACCTCCAGCCAGGCCCGCGTGGCGGGAATGAAATGGGCCACCCCTTCCAGGATGCCGGCGCCGTAATTGCCGTTCATGCCGGCCAGCCCGCCGCGTGCCAGGTAGAGCGCGTGGCCGTGTCCGGCGCGCACGGCGGAGGCCACGGCCGCATCGCGCACCGCCTCCTGGGCGTTGGCCACCAGCACGGCCGGCACCGCGCTGGCCAATACCTCCATGTCGTTGCCGCTGTCGCCGGCGAACACGGTCCGCTCCGGCGCGACCTCCAGCCGGCGACACAGGAATTCGAGGGCATGGAGCTTGCTGGCTGACACGGGCAGGACGTCCAGGAGGCCGGTGCCCACGGTCTCGTCGACGCTCCACACCAGGTTGCAGCGGGCCCCCGTGCCGGCCAGGGCGGCACGCACTCGGGCCAGCAGCGGCGCCGGGTCGGCCAGCGGCGGGGCGTAGTAGCTCAGCTTGTAGTCGTTCTGCTTGGCGGCCTCCTGCTCGCGCAGGCCGGGGATGTCCGCCAGCGCGTCGGCCAGTCCGGCCGGGCCGCATCCGGCCCAGTCCGGCCGAAGCGCCGACTGCCATTCCCGGTCCGCTCGCCACTCTCCGGCGCGGATCGCGTACAGGCTGGAGCCGACGTCGCCGATCACGAAATCGGGCGTCGGCAGGCCATATTCGGCGATGGCCTGCTCGACCAGTTGCCGATGGCGGCCGGTGACATAGGCCAGGATCACCTCGGGCAGAGCCGCGAAACGCCGGAAGCGCGGCCGGGCCTCGGCCGATTCCGGTGCCTCGCCGTTGGGCAGCAGGGTTCGGTCGAGGTCGGTGGCGAGCAGGATGGCCACTTCCATGTCAGGCCGCCGCTGCGTCGGGCACCGTGCAGGCGCCGTAGAAATCGTAATGCTCGATCGCTTCCAGGATGCCGCGGGCATAGCCCGCCCGGGCGAAGTAGATGCGCGCCACCTCGGCCAGCTTGGACAGCTCCTCGTGATAGCGGTTGGCCACCACCACCGCCAGGGTATTGCCGCGCATCATGTCCTCGTCGGCACCGGAGCCGCCGGCCGCCAGCACGTGTTCGAGCGGGATGCCCCACTGGTCGGCGAACCAGCGCAGGGCGAAGCCCTTGGAGGCCCGGATCGGCAGCACGTCGAGATACTGGCCGAAGGACTGGATCACGTTCACGGTCTGGTCGTCCTGGTGCAGCAGGCGGGTGATCTCCTCCACCGGCGGCGCCGTCTGCGGATCGATGAAATAGCTGACCTTGAACCGGCCTTGGTCCTCCTTGGGCTGGCGCTTCAGGCCCGGCAGGTCATCCAGGATGGCGCGCACCCGCTGCGGGTTCCAGAGGTGGTCGATGTGCCGGGCCCAGGCCCGGTCGGCCTCGTATTCGGGCGCGTAGTGAATCTCTGTGCCGAGGCTGGTGATGAGCACGTCGGGCATGGGGATGCCGGAGCGGCGCATCACCTTGAGCGCCGATTCCAGCGAGCGGCCGGTGGCGATGCCGAAGCTGGCGCACTTGCGGTTGTCGCGCACCACGCGCACGAACTCGGCCAGCGACTCCGGGTCGCCGAGCAGATTCTGGTCGAGATCGGTGACGATGGCGCGATCATGGTAGAGCATGGGCCGGCGCCGGGTTTCCGGCTCGACCGCGGCCGGCTCGCGGCGATCGAGCAACGGACTCAGCGCCGCCAGATAGCGCTCGGCGTGGGCCTGCCAGGAATAGTGGCGCTGAATGCCGAGCAGGCCCTCGGCGGCCAGCTGGTTCCAGTTGTCGCGGTCCTTGAGCACATTGACCAGGGCCGCGGCGATGTCCTCCGTGCTGAGCGGATCGACCAGATAGCCGTTGTGGCAGTTGCCGACGATGTCCTGCGGACCGCCGTCCGAGGTGGCGACGATGGGCAGGCCGCTGGCCGCCGCCTCGATCAGGGTCAGGCCGAACGGCTCGGTCAGGGCCGGGTTGACGAACACACCGCCGGAACTGGCGGCCAGCCGGTACAGCACCGGCACCTCCTCGCGCCGGTGGTGCTTGGGATAGGCCACCTTGCCATAGAGGTCGTAGCGGTCGATGTCGAGCAGCAGGCTTCCCAGCACCGACTGGGCGCCGCTGTCCAGGTCCCGGATGTCGTCCCGGTTGCCGGCAACCACGACCAGATTGGCCATGGCTTGCAGCTCGGGCGACTCGCCGTAGGCGCGGATCAGGGTGGCGATATTCTTGCGCTCGTCGGGCCGCGAGATGGTCAGGATCATGGGTTTGTCCGGCTCGGCCAGGAAGCGCGCCACCTCGGCCGCGATCGGCGCGTCCTGCTCGCGGCCGTCCGGCGGCTGGAAGCGGGTCAGGTCTGTGCCGGGCGGGATCACCCGCATGCGGGCCGGCCGGTAATGGTCGTACAGACCGTACTGCTCGCTCACCTCGTTGGCGGTCGAGGCGATCACCAGCTCGGCCGCGGCCAGGGTGGTTTCCTCCGCCTCCACCCGGCGGGCCATGTGGTAGCGCGCCTCGATGACGTCGCGCTTGACGCCCGAAGCCAGCAGCCGCCGGCGCTTGACCCGGCCCAGGGAATGGCCGGTATGTATCAGCGGTACGCCGAGCAGGTTGGCCAGCCGGCTGCCGACATAGCCGGCATCGGCGTAATGGCTGTGCACCACATCCGGCGTGCGGCCCTCGGCGCGCAGAAAGGCCAGGGCGTTGTCGGCGAAGGAGTCGAGGTGGTCCCAGAGTTCCTCCTTGCGGATGTAGCCTTCCGGGCCGGCTTCGATGCGGACGATGCGGGCGTTGGCCGCCAGGGGCTCGATGACCTGGGCATAATCGGCAGCGACTTGCGGATCGGCCACGCGCCGGGTCATCAGGTCGACCTGCGCCACGCCGGGCGAGGCGGCCAGGGCACGAGCCAGGTCGGCGACGTAGAGGGTCTGCCCGCCGGTGTCTGCGTCACGGCCCAGCTCGAGGCTGTGGCCGCGAATCAGACCGTGGATGCTGATCAACAGGATGTAAAGACCTGATCGATCGTCCGGCGGGTTCGCTGCGGAGGCAGGGAAAGACGACATCACTGCAATGCCCCACCCGTTCTGGAGTGGAGAAGAATTTCGAGGCCTCCGCGGGAGGGGGCTGTGCTCGAATTCATGGTTCCATTGTAGGAGCCATGACGGACCATGACAAACCGGCCGCCGCCGGGCCGTAACCCAGCGGTGCTATAACGGGGTTTCCCTGCCAAAGAAACCAGGAACACCGCATGAGCAACCAACTCGAACAGCTCCGGGCCATGACCGCCATCGTCGCCGACACCGGCGACATCGACGCCATCGCCCAGTACCGGCCGGAAGACGCGACCACCAATCCCTCGCTGCTGCTCAAGGCCGCCGCCTCGCCCCGCTACGCGCCGCTGCTGGACGAGGCCGTGGCCTGGGCCCGCAGCCGGAGCAACGACCGCAGCCGGCAACTGGCCGACGCCCTGGACAAGCTGGCGGTCAATGCCGGAACCGAGATCCTCAAGCTGGTGCCGAACCGGGTCTCGACCGAGGCCGACGCCCGGCTCTCCTTCGACACCGCCGCCACCGTGGCCAAGGCGCGCCGCCTGATCGAGCTGTATGCCGAGGCCGGCATCGGCACCGAGCGGGTGCTGATCAAGATCGCCTCGACCTGGGAAGGCATCCGGGCCGGCGAGATCCTGGAACGCGAGGGCATCCACTGCAACCTGACCCTGATGTTCGGCTTCGGCCAGGCACGCGCCGCAGCCGAGGCCGGCGTGACCCTCATCTCGCCCTTCGTCGGCCGCATCTTCGACTGGAGCAAGTCGCACGGCGGCGACGCCAATGTGGCGCCGGAGGACGATCCCGGCGTGCGCTCGGTGCATGCCATCTACCACTACTACAAGCAGCACGGCTACCACACCACGGTGATGGGCGCCTCCTTCCGCAACACGGGCGAGATCCTGGCCCTGGCCGGCTGCGACCGGTTGACCATCAGCCCCAGCCTGATGGACGAACTGGCCGCCAGCGAGGAGCCGGTGCCGCGCAGGCTGCAGCACGACGGCGACGTCCTGCCCCGCCCCGCGCCCATGACCGAAAAGCAATACCGCTGGGACCTGAACGAGGACGCCATGGCCACCGAGAAGCTGGCTGAAGGCATCCGCAACTTCACGGCCGACCAGGTCAAGCTGGAGAAGGCGCTGGCCGAGCGCCTGTAGCGGCCTGCCTTAAATCAAGGCCGGCCGGCCCGTCCTGGTCGACAATGCCGGCCATTCCCATGCCCGAGAGAAACCTGCCATGTCCTTCCCGAACTATTTCAGCCTGATCCCCCCGCTCACCCTGCGCGACCCGCTCGCCGAACTGCTCGGCGCCGCCGAGGGCGGGCTGATGACCTATCGCTACGAGGACGCCGTGAAGCTGGCCGGCCACTCCTGCCCGACCGTGGCCGGGGCCTGGCTGATGGCCGCCCGCGGCCTCGCCGTCCTGTATCCGGAACCGACCCTGCCGGAGCGCGGCAACATCCGCGTCGACCTGCGCGAAGCCGAGGAGGCCGGCACTGCCGGCGTGGTGGCCAACGTGCTGGGCCTGATCACCGGCGCCGCCGGCACGGGCGGCTTCAAGGGCCTGGCCGGCCGGCACGTCCGGCGCCAACTGCTGCACTTCGGCGTCGAGCAGGCCGCCCAGGTCCGGCTGACCCGGCTCGACACCGGCGCCGCCGTGGCGCTGGACTACGATCCCGACGCAGTGCCGCCGGGCCCCGAACTGGCTGGCCTCATGCCGCGCGTGATCGGCGGGACCGCCAGCCCGACGGAACTCGAGGCGTTCGGCGGCCTCTGGCAGGAACGGGTCCGGCGCATATTGATCGACGAGGCCGGCAATCCCGATCTGATCACCGTCTGGCATGCAGACTGATTCCATGGCGATCGCACTGATCGACCTCCGCATCGGCCAGCCGGAACCGTTCGGCCCGCAGGGCGAGCCGAGCGCCATCGCCAAGCAGGCGGTCTCCGGCCGCGTCCTAGTCACCCGGCTCGGTCTCGCCGGCGACGGCCAGGCGGACACGAAGCACCACGGCGGCCCGGACAAGGCCATCCACCTCTATCCGCACGAACACTATGCCCGCTGGCGGGCCGACCTGCCGGAACGGGCCGCCCGCCTGGCGGCCGGCGGCTTCGGCGAAAATCTATCGACGCACGGCCTGACCGAAGCCGAAGCCTGCCTGGGCGACCTCTACCGGCTGGGCAGCGCCGTCATCCAGATTTCCCAGGGCCGCAAGCCCTGCTGGAAGCTCAACACTCGCTTCGGCGTCGAGGACATGGCGCGGCGCGTGCACGAAACCGGCCGCACCGGCTGGTATTTCCGGGTGATCGAGGCAGGCGAAGCGGGTCCAGGCGACAATCTGACCCTGCTCGAACGCCCCTATCCGGACTGGACCGTCGCCCGCCTGTTCGCGGTGCTGCAGCAGCAGGCCGCGCCCGCCCCCGACGACCTGGCCTTCCTCGCCCGGGCCGACCTGCTCGCCGCCGGCTGGCGCGAACAGGCGGCGAAACGATTGGCCGCCCTGCGCTTATAATTGCCGCCATCGCCCTGCGGGGCTAACCGCGTCAATCCACCAAGTCAGGAATCATGGCCCAATACGTAATGTCCATGCTGCGCGTCAGCAAGATCGTCCCCCCCAAACGCCAGATCATCAAGGACATCTCGCTGTCCTTCTTCCCCGGCGCCAAGATCGGCCTGCTCGGCCTGAACGGCTCCGGCAAGTCGACCGTGCTCAAGATCATGGCCGGCGCCGACCAGGAATTCGACGGCGAGGTCCAGCGCCTGGCCGGCATCTCCATCGGCTACCTGCCGCAGGAACCCGAGCTCGATCCGGACAAGACCGTGCGCGATGAGGTCGAGGCGGGCCTGGGCGAGGTCATGCAGGCCCAGCAGAAGCTGGAAGAGGTCTACGCCGCCTATGCCGAGCCGGACGCCGACTTCGACAAGCTGGCCGAGGAGCAGGCCCGCCTGGAAGCCATCATCGCCGCCTCCGGCAACGACTCCGCCACCCAGATGGAAATCGCCGCCGACGCCCTCCGCCTGCCGCCCTGGGAGGCAGTCATCAAAAACCTGTCCGGCGGCGAGAAGCGCCGCGTCGCGCTGTGCAAGCTCTTGCTGCAGAAGCCCGACATGCTGCTGCTCGACGAACCGACCAACCACCTCGACGCCGAATCGGTCGAATGGCTGGAACAGTTCCTGGTCCGCTTCCCAGGCACCGTGGTCGCCGTCACCCACGACCGCTATTTCCTCGACAACGCCGCCGAGTGGATCCTCGAACTCGACCGCGGCCACGGCATCCCCTGGAAGGGCAACTATTCCTCCTGGCTGGAACAGAAGGAAGCCCGCCTGGAGACCGAAAACAAGCAGATCGACGCCCACATGAAGGCCATGAAGCAGGAATTGGACTGGGTGCGCCAGAACCCCAAGGCGCGCCAGGCCAAGTCCAAGGCCCGCCTGGCCCGCTTCGAGGAGCTCAACTCGGTCGAATACCAGAAGCGCAACGAGACCCAGGAAATCTTCATCCCGCCGGGCGAACGGCTGGGCGACCAGGTGATCGAGTTCAACGGCGTGACCAAGTCGTTCGGCGACCGCCTCCTGATCGACGACCTCAGCTTCCAGATCCCGCCCGGCGCCATCGTCGGCGTCATCGGCCCGAACGGCGCCGGCAAATCGACCTTGTTCCGCATGATCCAGGGCAAGGAGCAGCCGGACGGCGGCGAGATCGTCATCGGCCAGACCGTGAAAATCGCCTCGGTCGACCAGTCCCGCGAAGGCCTGCCCGCCGACAAGACCGTGTTCGACGCCATCGCCGACGGCGCCGACATCCTCACCGTCGGCCGCTTCGAAATGCCCAGCCGCGCCTACCTCGGCCGCTTCAACTTCAAGGGCGCCGACCAGGGCAAGATCGTCGGCAACCTGTCCGGCGGCGAACGCGGCCGGCTGCACCTGGCCAAGACCCTGATCCAGGGCGGCAACGTGCTGCTGCTCGACGAACCGTCCAACGACCTCGACGTGGAAACCCTGCGCGCCCTGGAAGACGCCCTGCTCGAATTCGCCGGCTGCGTCCTGGTCATCAGCCACGACCGCTGGTTCCTGGACCGGATCGCCACCCACATCCTGGCCTGCGAGGGCGACTCCCACTGGGAGTTCTTCCCCGGCAACTACCAGGAATACGAAGCGGACAAGAAGCGGCGGCTGGGCGAAGAAGGCGCCAAGCCGAAGCGAATCCGCTACAAGCCGATCAGCCGCTGAAGAGGGATGCATAATCTGGCGATCGCCGCTCCGCTTGACCGCATGCACCTGGATCCCTTCACCCTTCTGTTCGCGTTGATCGTCACCAACGCCTTGGCCGTGGTCAGCCTGGTCGTCGCCGTCGGCAACCGCCACGACAGCCAGCGCGACGGCATGGGCAAATGGGCGGCGGCGATGCTGTCCGAGACCCTGACCCTGGTGCTGGCCGCGGCCCGCGGCCACATCCCGGACATCGTGTCCATCGTTCTCGCCAACACGTTCACGGCCGGTACCTACGCCCTCATGCTGGCGGCCATCTGCGAATTTCAGCGCCGCACCGTACCGCGCTGGCAGTATGTCGTGCCGGTCGCGCTGAGCACGCTCGCGGCAGCGGTCCTGAGCCACGACCTGGCCGATCGCTTTGTGTGGAGCAGCCTGATCTACGCCTTCCAGCTGGCAATGATCGCCCGAGCCCTGGTCAGCGACCCGGACACCCGCCTCGGCCGGGCGTGGCGCCTGCTGTTCGCCGGCGTCGCCCTGATCGTGCTGGTAATGGGCTTGCGGGCCTTTGTCGCCCTGACCGACGGCCGCGAGCTTGCCCAGCCCCACGGGAACATCGCCCCCCACCCGGTACAGATACTCGCCTTCGTCGCGATCATGGCCACCGCACTGCTCGGCACCATCGGTTTCGTGCTCATGGTCAAGGAGCGTGCCGACCGCGAGGTGCTGCACCTCGCCATGACCGACAGCCTCACCCTGATCCCCAACCGGCGCGCGCTGCTCATGGAGGTGGAACGCTCGCTGGCCCAGCGCACCTCCCTGCCCATGAGCCTGCTCATGATCGACGTCGACCACTTCAAGCGCGTCAACGACACCTACGGCCACCTGGCCGGCGACGACATCCTGCGCACGGTCGCCGAACTGCTCGCCAGGCGGCTGCGCCGGCAGGACATCCTGGGCCGCTACGGCGGCGAGGAATTCTGCGTGCTCGCGCCGAATACCGACGAGCACGGCGCACGCAAACTGGCCGAGGACTTGCGGGAAATCGTCGCCGGCACCACATTGACCACGGACCGGCATACGCTCAGCGTCACGGTCAGCATCGGCTACGTCCTGTGCCACTCCGGCTCGGAACCCAGCCTGAACGAACTCATCTCGGCAGCCGACACCGCGCTCTATGCCGCCAAACAGGCGGGCCGGAACCGGGTGGCATGCTTCGATCCCGCCCTAGCCCACCCGGCAGGCGCCAGCGCCGTTCCGGCGCCTGCCGTTGGCCAACCGACCCCGGCCGCCTCGGCCACCCTACCGGATTCGAATCAGGCATGACCACCCCGCTCCCCTTCCTCTCCCTGCTCGAAACCCGCGTCCTCGGCGTGCTGGCCGAGAAGCAGCGCACGGTGCCGGACACCTATCCGCTGACGCTCAACGCACTGACCTCAGGCTGCAACCAGAAATCCAGCCGGTCGCCTGTCCTCGATGCGACCGAAGCCGAGGTACAGGCCGCCGTGGACAGCCTCAGGCACCTGTCGCTGGTGGTCGAATCGAGCGGCGGACGGGTCGCGCGCTTCGCGCACAACATCGAGCGGGTGCTGCAGATTCCGCCCCAGTCCACCGCCCTGCTGGCGACGCTGATGCTGCGCGGGCCGCAGACGGTGGGCGAGCTGCGTATCAACAGCGAGCGTCTGCATAAGTTCGCCGACATCTCCTCGGTGGAAGGCTTTCTCGAGGAACTGGCCGAGCGCGAGGCGGGGGCGCTGGTGGCGGAACTGCCGCGCCAGCCCGGTGCACGCGAGAACCGCTGGGTGCACCTGCTTTCCGGCGCGCCGGCCGTCGAGGAACAGACGGCGGCACAGGCCGGCCCGTCCGGCGACGTGACCCTGGGCGAGATCGCCGCGCTCAAGGCCAATGTCGCCGGCCTGGAGGCCGAAGTCGGCGAATTGCGCGGCCTGGTCGAGCGGCTGTATTCGGAATTGGGCGTGGCGCGCGACGATTGAATGGAGCGGGGTCGAGAAGCGCCCTGATCTTGTTCCGCTTGCGGGGAACTAAAAATCTCCATCCGGCTCGCCGTGACAGGCCGACGCCTTTCGCCCAAAATCAGGCTCATCCCCCCCCCAGCCTAGCCATGCACCCGATGATCCGTCCCGCCTTCGCCTTCCTGCTTGCCGCGCTGACCTGGCACGCACCGGCGGCGCTGGCCGCGGCCGATAGCGTCGAGTCCTGGTGCGATTACCTCGGCAAGCGGCTGCACAGCGTCTCCGCCGAGTTCTGCCGCGCCCAGCCCTTCGTCGCCGCTCCGGAACGCACGGCCAAGGGCAACGTACTGGTCTGGCGCGACATTCCGGCCGCCGCGCCGGACAACGCTAAGCGGATCCTGGTCATCGGCGGCATCCACGGCGACGAGCTGACGTCGGTGTCCACCGTGTTCCGCTGGCTCGACTGGATGCGCCTGCCCGAGGCGGCCGGCTATGCCTGGCGCGTGATCCCGCTGGCCAACCCGGACGGCCTGATGGCCCGGCCATCGACCCGGATCAACGCCAACGGCGTCGACCTCAACCGCAATTTCCAGACCCCGGACTGGGACCGCGACGCCGGCGACTACTGGGCCCGCCGCACCCGGCACGACCCGCGCCGCTACCCGGGCAAGGCCGCCGGCTCGGAGATCGAGACCCGCTGGCTGGAGGCGCAGATCGCCGATTTCCGGCCCGACCTGATCGTCAGCATCCACGCCCCCTACAACCTGCTCGACTACGACGGCCAAGTGCCCGAGCCGACCCATTTCGGCCGCCTGATGCTCAACCGGCTGGGCGTCTATCCGGGCTCGATGGGCAACTATTGCGGCCTGTACAAGCAGATTCCGATCATCACCATCGAACTGCCCAACGCCAATGCCATGCCGAGTCCGCGCGACCAGGAGGCGATGTGGTCCGACATGCTGAAATGGATGCGGCGCAACATCGTCGGCAAGGCGAGCGAAGCTGCGCCCAGCGCATCGGATTCGCGCACCATGCCGGATACGGCGACGAACGACCCGAGGTCACTGTGAGAAACCAGCAACCCCATTCGGTCTGGACGCACTTCGCCACCCTGTGCGCCATCCCCCGCCCTTCCCGGCACGAAGCCGCGCTGCGCGACCACCTGATCGCCTGGGCCCGGGACCGCGGCATCGAGGCCGTGGTCGATGCGGTCGGCAACCTGATCCTGAAGCGGCCCGCCAGTCCCGGCTGCGAAGACCGGCCGGGCGTGATCCTGCAGGGCCACCTCGACATGGTCTGTCAGGCCAACGCCGGCACCGTCCACGACTTCGAGCGCGACCCGATCCGCGCCGTGGTGCGCGACGGCTGGGTGGTGGCCGAGGAGACCACCCTGGGCGCCGACAACGGCATCGGCGTGGCGCTCGCCCTGGCCGCGCTGGAGGAACCGGGCCTCGTCCACCCGGCGCTGGAAGTGCTGCTCACGATCAACGAGGAGGACGGCATGGACGGCGCCCGCGGCCTGGCGCCGGGCAGCCTGCAAGGCAGGACGCTGCTCAACCTCGACACCGAGGAATGGGGCCATTTCTACCTGGGCTGCGCCGGCGGCGTGGACGTCGAGGTGAAGCGGACGCTGGCCCGGGAACCGCTCCCCGCCGGCCATGTGCAATACCGGCTCAGCGTCTCCGGCCTGCGCGGCGGCCACTCCGGCATCGACATCCATCTCGGCCGCGGCAACGCCATCAAGCTGCTGGTCGAGGCATTGCTCGACTTGGCCGGACAATACGACCTGCGGCTCATCGGCTTGCAGGGCGGCTCGGCGCGTAACGCCATTCCGCGCGAGGCGTCGGCCCTGTTCGCGCTGCCGGCCGCAGCGGCGGCACTGGACGACTGGGCACGGCGGCGGCAGGCGGACTGGCGCTGGCGCTATGCCGAGGCCGACCCGGCTGTGGCGCTGACCTGTCTGTCGACCGAGACGACGGCCACCCAGGCCGTCGTCCAGACCGAACGCGACAACCTGCTCGCCTTCCTCGACGGCGCGGCCTACGGCGTGGCGCAGACCAGCGCGGACTTCCCCGGTGTGGTGGAAACCTCCAACAACCTGGGCGTGGCGAACCTGATCGACGGCGGATTCGATGCCGATTTCCTGGTCCGCTCGCTGCGCGAGGCCGGTCTCAACGGCCTGGCCGACGCGCTGGTCGGCCAGGCCGCCGCGCACGGCATGACCGCCGTGAAGGACGGCGCTTATCCAGGCTGGACGCCGAACCCGGACTCGCCCCTACTGGCCCGCTGCCAACAGGTCTACACGGCACGGTTCGGCCGGCCGGCGTCGCTGCAGGTAATCCATGCCGGCCTGGAATGCGGCCTGCTGGCGGCCAGTCATCCGCATCTCGACATGATCTCGTTCGGTCCCGACATCCGCGGCGCGCATGCGCCGGGCGAACGGGTCGAGATCGCCTCGGTCGGCCATTGCTGGGAATTGCTCAAGGCAGTCTTGCAGGCGCTGGCCCAGCCCGTATGATGGACCTTGCTTTGCCCCGTTGAACGAATCCAGGGAGGGATGCATGTCCGACGAGCCGAACATTGCCCTGTTGATCGATGCCGACAACAGCCCGGCCAGCAAGATCGCGGAAATTCTCGACGAGTTGGCCAACTATGGCGTCATCAACATCCGGCGCGCCTACGGCAACTGGAAGAGCCCGCACCTCAAGGGCTGGGAAGCCGTGCTGCACGACTACGCGATCCAGCCGATGCAGCAGTTCGCCTACACCAAAGGCAAGGGCGCGACCGACGCGGCCATGATCATCGACGCCATGGACCTGCTCTACACCAAGAGCCTGAACGGCTTCTGCCTGGTCTCCAGCGATTCCGACTTCACCCCCCTGGTCATGCGCATCCGCGCCAACGGCCTGAAGGTGTTCGGCTTCGGCGAGAAGAAGACGCCGGAACCCTTCGTCAACGCCTGCTCGAAATTCCTCTACCTGGAAAACCTGGGCGGCCTGGAACCGGCACCCCCCGCCGTTGCGGCGGACGCAAAACTCGTCGGCGCGCTTGAAACCGCAGAACCGGCGACCGCCGCCAGCCCGGCCGCGGCGAAGCATGCGACCGAAAAAATGGGCGCCAAGGAACTCCGGAGCAATACCCGGCTGGTGAACATGCTGCGCAAGGCGGTGGAAGCCTCGGCCGACGACGAGGGCTGGGCCGGCCTGGGCGCTGTGGGCCAGCACATCTCCAAGCAGGCCTCGTTCGATTCGCGCAACTACGGCTACACCAAGCTGAAGGACCTGTTCCAGGCCATCGGCCTGTTCGAGATCAGGAAGATCGACAAGGGAATCTATGTCCGGGACAAGAAAGCCGCGGCGGCAGTTTGACAAAGCCATGACCAGATCGCCCATGACAGGGACCCGGCGTTCCACTACCTGGGCAGCGACCATTTTTCCGTAGGGCAGCGAAACGCAGTGGATAAGACTCAAACCGACCTCCCGCCGATCAACATCCTGTTCAGCCTGCGCGCCAAGCTGGTCGCAGTCATGCTGTTCGCCAGCCTGGCGGCGGCGCTGGCGGTGGGAGGCACGGCCTATCGGCTGCTGATGCGGGATTTCGACGCAAGGATGCGCGAGCACGCGTTCGCCAATTTCGAGGTGGACATGGAGGCCTACCTCGGCCAATACGGCTCCTGGGACAACGCCCGCCGCAGCGAATCCTTCCAGGAATTCGTACTGCGCCGGAAACGGGAACTGGGACTGCCGCCGGCTCCGGACAAAGCCTTGGAGCCGTCCGGCCCGGCCGGAAGACCCGATGCCGGACCGCCCGACGGTCCGCCTGCGATCCGGCGGCAGGGGCCGCCCTTCCGCTTTTTGCTGATCGACCCGCAAGGGCGCGTACTGCTTTCCAACGGCAACTTTCGCGAGGGGCAGGTTGTCGGCCTGGACATCCGCGCCCTGGCGCACCCTATCCGAGTGAACGGCAAGGTCGAGGTGATGGCCGTACCGCTCGGCAATCCGCAACTGACCCCGCGGGACCGCGCCTATATCGAGATCGTGCGTAAGGCCCTGTGGGAGGGCGTGCTGGCGGCCATCGTGCAAGCGGTCGCGCTGGGCATGCTGCTAGGCTCGTATTTCGGCAGCCGGGTACGGGAACTGACCAACGCCATCCGGTCGATGAGTGCCGACGGCGAATTGCTGCAGCAGGTACCGGTACGCAGCCGCGACGAGATGGGACTGCTGGCGACCACCTTCAACCATATGAGCAGCGAACTGGCGGAGGCCCATACCGAACTGAAACGGCGCAACGAGCAGATCCGCCTGCAAGCCGAGCAACTGCGCGAGCTGAGCATCCGCGACCCCCTTACCAACCTGCTCAACCGGCGCCATTTCGATGAACGGGCCGCACAGCTCTACCTGCAGGCGGTCCGGCATCGCCGGCCGCTGAGCCTGATGGTGGGCGACCTGGACCTGTTCAAGCAGATCAACGACAACTTCTCCCACGCGGTCGGCGACGAAGTGTTGCGCCGGGTCGCCGGTCTGCTGCAGCACAAATGCCGCAGCAGCGACGTGGTGGCCCGCTACGGCGGCGAGGAGTTCGTCGTCGCCTTCGTCGAAAGCACGGCCGCACAGGCCGCCTTGCGCTGCGAGGAATTGCGCCGCAGCATCGAGGAGCACCCCTGGCACGAACTGGCGCCCGGGCTACGCGTAACCATGAGCATGGGCCTGAGCGACGACACCGGCCTGGGCAACGTCGAAAAGATGCTGGCCGCGGCCGACGCCCGGCTGTACGAGGCCAAGCACGGCGGCCGCAACCGAGTCTGCACCTGATCGGCGTACGCAGCGCACGTCGTTGTCGATCCCGGCCTGGTCGCGCCGGCCGGCTCCCGATCACCCTACCCCATCCCGCACCGATGCCTCATAATTGCTTGGGTTTGCCCGGGCCCGCCAGCCCGGCAGCCGTTTTTAGGAAACGTTCATGCGCATCGCGTCGGAAAAATATCGCCTGCTGGGCTGGCTCAGCCTCATCCTCATCGTCGGCTTCCTGTCCACCAGCATCGCCGCCTACGTCGTCTCCAGCGACTCGATCCGCAAAAGCATCGCCAACGACGCCCTGCCGCTGACCAGCGACAACATCTATTCGGAGATCCAGAAGGACCTGCTCCGGCCGGTGTTCATCTCCTCCTTGATGGCCAACGACACCTTCCTGCGCGACTGGGTGCTGAACGGCGAAAAGGACGTCAGCCAGGTCACCCGCTATCTGGCCGAGGTACGGGAGAAATACGGCACCATCAGCAGCTTCCTGGTCTCGGAAAAGACCCGCAGATACTATTACGCCAAGGGCATCCTGAAGACGGTCAGCCCGTCGGTAGCGGCCGACGCGTGGTATTTCCGCGTCCGCCGGATGACGGCGCCCTACGAGATCAACGTCGATTACGACCTCGCCAACCACAACAGCCTGACCATCTTCATCAACCATCGGGTGTTCGACTATCAAGGCCATTTCATCGGCGCCGCCGGCGTCGGCCTGACCCTGGGTACGGTGAGCCAGTTGATCGACCGCTACGAGGAACGCTTCCGGCGCCGCATCTTCTTCGTCGCGCCGACCGGCCGAGTGGTCCTGACCGGCAAGTCGATGATGCAGGTTCATGGTTCGATCCGCGACCTGCCCGGCATCCGCGGCGTCGCCGACCGCATCCTGAACGGCAAACAGGCACCGACCAGCCTCGAATACCGGCAGGACGGCGCCGAAGTGCTGGTCAATTCCCGCTTCATCCCGGAATTGGGTTGGTATCTGGTGGTCGAACAGGATGGCAACAGCGAGATCGCGCCGATCAAGCGGACCTTCCTGGCCAACCTGGCGGTCAGCCTGGCGGCCAGCCTGCTGGTGCTCGCCGTCACCCTGTTCGCCGTCAACCGCTACCAGAGACGGCTGGAGCACATCGCCACCCGCGACCCGCTGACCGGACTGCTCAATCGCCAGGCATTCGAGTTCGTCTTCCAGCAACTGATCGCAGAGGCCAAGCGTGCCGGGCGGCCGCTGTCCGCCGTCCTGTTCGACATCGATCTGTTCAAGCAGGTCAACGACCGTTATGGCCACCTCGAAGGCGACAAGGTCATCCGCGAGGTAGCCGAACTGGCCCGCGGCGCCTGCCGGGCCAGCGACGTCGTGGTCCGTTGGGGGGGCGAGGAGTTCATGCTTATCCTGAACGACTGCCGGCTCGACCAGGCCCAGGCCATCGCCGAAAAACTGCGCCTGGCGGTTGCCGGCCACGATTTCCCGCTCTCGGCTGAGCACGGCCCGATCACCATCAGCCTGGGCGCGGTCCAACTCGAGCCGGGCGAGAGCGAAACCAGCCTGTTCGGCCGCGCCGACCGGGCCATGTACCTGGCCAAGGAACGGGGTCGCAACCAGGTCGCGGCGAGTCATGACCAGACCGGCCCGGCCGCCTGAACCGGCCGAGATCACCGGGCCGCGCACCTACCAACTCGTCATCCGGGTCGCCCGGCCGCTGCGGATCGCGGTCGGCCGCTTCGGCGAATTCGCCTTTCCGGCCGGAGACTACGTCTACACCGGCTCGGCCAGACGCAATTTCGAAGCCCGCATCGCCCGCCACCAGCGCAAGGAAAAAACCCTGCGCTGGCACATCGACTATCTGCTGGCGGCGACGGGAGTCGAGGTCGTCGAGGTGCGGCGCTCCGTGCGCGACGAGTGCGAATTGAACCGGGCCACTGCCGGCGACATCGTCGTGCCGGGCTTCGGCGCCTCGGACTGCCGGCACGGTTGCGGCAGCCACCTCAAGCGCACTTGACCCGTCCAGTGGGCCCAGGTGCATGGCCCAAAGGCGACGGCCTTCAGGTTCGCGGCCAGCGCCTGGCCGCTGCGACAGCCAGGCCCACGCGGATCGCATTGATCCCGGCCGCCGCCGCTCAATAGTGGGGTGGGATTTCCTCGCTCGGTTCGCGCCGTTCGAGCGCCGCCTGGTCCTGCATCTGCCGGTGCAAGGCGGTCAGCTGCTGCTGCAGCAGATCGATCTGCTCCTGCTGGCGGAAGACCGTCTTGTTCAGGCTGTCGATCAGGTCCTCGGCATAGCTCAGCTTGATCTCGATCTCGGCCAGCAGGGTTTCAAGACTCATCGGCCACCTCTTCCACCTTGCCCTCGGCCAGCATGTCGGCCCGGGTCTCGGGCGTCTCCAGGCTGATGCGGCCCAGGGCGCCGTCGCGAAAATCGGTCAGCAACAGCATGGCCGCCTTTTCCAGGTCGTAGCCGACGCCCTTGCCCTTCGGGATGCAGCCGCGCCGCTTGGCCACCGCCTCGATCACGCCGTGGCCGTCCAGGCCGGCCGGATCGAAACCGTAGCGGGTCGCCAGCCGGTCCGGATAGCGCGCCAGGAGCAGGTTGCCGAGGAACTCCGCGACCTCCTCCTCGATCACCGCGTTGCGGCCGATGGCGTGGGCCGCGGCCAGCATGTAGCCGTCGCTGTCGTGCTCGATCTTGGGCCACATCAGGCCGGGAGTATCGGTCAAGGTCATGCCGGGCCCCAGGTCCAGGCTCTGCTGCGACTTGGTCACCGCCGGCTCGTCGCCCACCGCCGCCACCTTGCGCTTGAGCAGGGCGTTCATCAGGGTGGACTTGCCGACGTTGGGGATGCCCATGATCATCATCCGGAGCGGCTTGGTGTTGTCGCTGCGGTGCGGTGCCAGAGTCCGGCACAGTTCGGGGATGCGGGCCACGTCGGCCGGCTTCTTGGCCGACAGGGCCACCGCCTTGACGTTCGGCAGGCGGCCGTAGAAGGCCAGCCAGGCGCGGGTCACGTTGGGGTCGGCCAGGTCGGACTTGTTCAGTATCTTCAGGCAGGGCCGTTGGCGGAACAGGCGCAACTCCTCGATCATGGGGTTGCGGCTGGCCTCGGGCAGGCGGGCATCGAGCACCTCGATCACCACGTCGGTGCGGGCCATGGTCTCGGCCGCCTTCTTGCGGGCCGAGGTCATGTGCCCCGGGAACCATTGGATCGCCATGGCTCAGTTCACCACGCTGATCCGCTGGCCGTGGCATTCCACCACCTGGCCGGCGCGGATCTTGGCCGTCTTGCGGCTTTCGGGCCGACCGTCCACGGTCACCTCGCCCTGCGCCACCAAGGCCTTGCCTTCCCCGCCGCTGCTGGCGATGCCGGCCAGCTTGAGCAGGTTGCAAAGCTCGACATAGTCGCCGTTCAAATGAAACTCCATCATCTACCCCGTCCTTTCCAGGCGCGAAGATTACCTTGCCGGCTCCGTCCGACCAATAGCACAGAGGCACAAACCAATCGACCCTGAGCCGTTCATGGTTGCAGCCTCGGACGGCAAAGGCCACCATTGCCAGCCCGAGGGCCCCGCCCGCATCGTTGCCGCAGGCGGCAAAAATTTAGCCAGCGGCACCGCGCCCAAGGCAATTTAAACTAATACTTAAATAGAGCATTGTGGAGAGCGATTTCCATGCGAGAGGAAAGAATGGCCGTTCTGCACGACACGAACGGCAAGAAACACGCGCCGGGCGAAGGGACCGCCGAATGAACGCGCCGCACCAGCTATTGCCGCTCGACCAGATCCGGCCGGGCATGCAACTGGCCGAGGCCATCCGGGACCGGCTGGGCAACGTCATGCTGCCGGAAGGATTGGCCCTGACCGAGCAACATCTGGACAGCCTCAACCAGCGCGGCGTGGCCTCGGCCATGATCCGACTCGACAACCTGCCCGTGAGCCAAGCGGAACGCGAAGCCCACATCAAGTCCATCCGATCCCGTCTCGACCGTCTGTTCCACCGCTCGCTGGACGATCCGCTCAACCGGCAGTTGAAGGACGTGGTGCTCCATTACCGCATGGAGCACCTTTCTTGAACCAGATCAGCCTCGACTCGGTCGTCGACAACATCAACCGCCTGCCTTCGCTGCCCGCCATCGTCAATGAACTGATCATCGCCCTGGGCGACAAGAACGTCAGCGTCGACGAGCTGGCCCACGGCATCGAAAGGGACCAGGCCCTGTCGGCCCGTGCCCTGCGCGTCGCCAACTCGCCCTTCTACGGAGTGCGCCAGCCGATCGCCACGATCCACGACGCCATCGTCGTGCTCGGCTTCCGGGCCGTGAGCAGCCTGGTGACCACGGCGGCCCTGACCAATTTCTTCAAGCTGCCTGAATTGGCCTGGTTCGACCAGTCGGTCTTCTGGCACCACAGCCTCGGTACCGCGGTCTGCGCCCGGCAACTGGCCAGGCGCACCGGCCAGGACCCCGAAATCGGCTTCACCGCCGGCCTGCTGCACGACATCGGCCGCCTCATGCTGGTGGTCTGCTGCCCACGGCAATACCAGGCCGCCACCCAATGGCGCAACGAACACGACTGCTTCCTGGTCGACGCCGAACGGGAAATCATGGGCGTCACCCATGCCGACGCCGGAGCGGCACTGGCCAAGCACTGGAATTTCGCTCTCGCCATCCGCGATGCTGTCGCCTTCCATCATGCCCCGCCGGCCAGCGCGACGGCGACCATGGCGGACCTCACCCATGTCGCCGACATCCTGGCCCACGCCATGGACATGGCCCGCGACCCCCATACCCTGGTCGGCCGCATCGACCCCGACGCCTGGGCACGGCTCGGCCTCGACTGGGAGCGGCTCGGCGCCGCCCTGCCCGAGATCGAACAGGAATTCAGGAGCTACGACAGCCTGCTGCCGGCCAAATAGGCCGTCCCCGCCGGCCGCCGCCATTCCTAAAGAAAACCGGGGGAGCTCCGTTAATAGTAATTCTCAACGATGTAGGGCAACCGAATCGGATATGACCAGACGCTCTGAAACGGCCCTGCTCCCGACCGCCCAGGACAAGGTGGGCGGCGGAAACGTGTTTCAGCCTCGGCAATCCAAGGACCACCTGTTGTTGCGCCGCCTGATCCTGGCGACAGTGCTCGGCTGGAGCCTGGCCATCGGCCTTTCCCTGTCTTTCAACCTGGACCTGATGCACGGCAACCGGATGCAGGTTCCCGCCACAATCATCCGCAGCTCCACCGCGTCGTTCGCCATCATCTGGTTCCTGGGACTGCTCGGCATCGCCTTCGCGGCATACTGGGTGCACCGCCACCTGACCCAGCGGCTGCACGACCTTGGCGAACAGGAGCTGTCCGCCAAGGTATTCGAAGACGGCCTGCAGGCGATCGTGATCACCGATCCCCAGGGCGACATCCTGCGAGTCAACCCGATGTTCTCCGAAATGACCGGCTTCGAGCCGGACGAGGTCATCGGCCGGAACATCACCCTCATCGAATCCGACACCCATGGCCCCGATTTTCAGGCCGACCTGTGGCACACGCTGAGAAGCGACGGCAGCTGGGTCGGCGAGATGTGGAAGCGGCGCAAGAGCGGCGAGACCTTCGCCACCTGGGAAAGCATCTCGGCGGTAGACGACGAAGCCGGCGGGCACCTCAGCTACATCTTCATGTTCCAGGACATCACCGACCGCAAGCTGTTCTCCTCCCGCCTGGAACAGCTCGCCCACTACGACCCTCTCACCCACCTGCCCAACCGGCGCCTGCTCTCGGACCGGGTCGGCCATGCCGTGCAGCGGGCCAGCCGCAGGGAAAACCAGCACGCCCTGCTGTTCATCGACCTCGACCATTTCAAGCGCATCAACGATACCGTCGGCCACACCGCCGGCGACCGCCTGCTGGCCATCATCGCCGACCGGCTGCTGAAATGCGTGCGGGCCAGCGACACCGTAGCCCGGCTGGGCGGGGACGAATTCGCCGTCCTGCTGGAGGACATCACCCTGATGGATGCCGAACGGGTGGCCGAGAAAATCCTGGCCACCCTGGCCTCACCGGTCCAGCTGGACGGGCGCGACTGGTACGTCGGCGCAAGCATCGGCATCAGCCTCACGCCGCGCGACGGGGTCGACATGGCCTCGCTGCTCAAGAACGCCGACACCGCCATGTACCGGGCCAAGGCCGACGGCCGCAATTGCTTCCGCTTCTTCGACGAGGGCATGGCCGAGCACGCCGAGAAGCAGGTCGCCCGCGAGACGGCATTGCACCTGGCCGTGGAAAAGCATGCGTTCTCACTGCATTACCAGCCCCAACTCGACATGGCCAGCGGCAAGGTGGTCGGCGTCGAAGCGCTGATCCGCTGGCACCAGGACGACAAGATGATCCCGCCGCTGGAATTCATCCCCCTGGCCGAGGAGACCGGCCTCATCGTACCCATCGGCCGCTGGCTGCTCGCAACCGCCTGCCGCGACATCAAGGTGCTGCGCGACGAAGGCTATGACGACCTGAAGCTGGCCGTGAACATTTCCGCCGTCGAGCTCAAGCAGACCGACTTCATCGAGCAGGTCCTGCTGGCCCTGGCCGAATCCGGCCTGCCCGCCGCCGCACTGGAACTGGAGATCACCGAGAGCACCATGCTGGTCGATGTCGACCGGGTCGCCCGCGTGCTCGATTCGCTCGCCGCCACCGGCATCAGCCTGACCATCGACGATTTCGGCACCGGCTATTCCTCGCTCTCATACCTCAAGCAGCTGCCGGTCGACTTCATCAAGATCGACCGCAGCTTCGTGCGCGACACCCCCAGGGACAAGGAAGACTGCACCATCGTCCGGGCCATCGTCACCATGACCCACACGCTCGGCCTGCGGGTCGTCGCCGAAGGCGTGGAAACCGCGGAGCAGGCCGAATTCCTGCGCAACGAGGGCTGCGACATCAGCCAGGGCTACCTGGTCTCGGAACCCGTCCCGCTTGATGAGTTGAGGCAGTGGCTCGGCAATCGGGCGCTCGCCCTGGAGCAACGCAAGGAAGCATCCTGACGCTACGGCAGGAACGCCTGACAGTTCGGACGAATCGGATTATTCTCGACCTTAAGCTTCCAGAAGGTCCGCAACAGCCATGTCCGATATCAGTAGCCATCCCATCCGCCAGATCATCCAACTGCCCATCTCGGGCATGACCTGCGCGTCCTGCTCGACCCGGCTGGAGAACAACCTGAACCGGCTGCCCGGCGTCGAGGCCCGGGTCAACCTGGCCACCGAGAGCGCCCAGGTGGAATTCGACCCGAGCCAGACCGACGCCGCCGCGATCCTGGCCCAGGTCGGCAAGACCGGTTACACGGTGCCGGCCCGCACCCTCGACCTGAACATCGCCGGCATGACCTGCGCCTCCTGCTCGGTCCGCCTGGAGCGGGTCCTGAACGGCCTGCCCGGGGTCGAGGCCAAGGTCAACCTGGCCACCGAAAAGGCCCGGGTCCGCTACCAGCCCGGCCTGGCCGACGAGAACAGCCTGGTCGCCGCCGTGGCCCGGGCCGGCTTCACCGCCACCCCGGACAGCGAGGAGCAGCGCGCCCAGGAAAAGGCCCGCAAGGCGGCCGCATACCGGCGCGAGGTACAGGTATTCGTATTCTCCGCCCTGCTCACCCTGCCCTTGCTGGTGGAAATGGTCGCCATGCTCGGCGGCGAACAGCACGCCCCCATGCTGCCCGGCTGGGCCCAATGGCTGCTGGCCACCCCGGTCCAGTTCTGGGCCGGCTGGCGCTTCTACGACGGCGCCTGGAAATCGCTGCGCGGCGGCGGCGCCAACATGGACGTGCTGGTCGCCCTGGGCACCAGCGCGGCCTATTTCTTCAGCCTCGCCACCCTCTTCCTGGTGCCCGGCGGCCATCTCTACTTCGAGGCCAGCGCCGCGGTGGTCACCCTGGTCCGGCTCGGCAAGCTGTTGGAAGCCCGAGCCAAGAGCCGGACCTCGACCGCCATCGAGCAGCTGCTCGGCCTGCAGCCGCGCACCGCCCGGGTCGAGCGCGACGGCGAATTCGTCGAGGCCGAGATCGCCAGCCTGCACCCGGGCGACCGGGTCCAGGTCCGGGCCGGCGAGCGCATCCCGGTCGACGGCACGGTCGAGGACGGCCGCTCCGGCGTCGACGAAAGCCTGCTCACCGGGGAGAGCATGCCGGCCGCCAAAGCGGCAGGAGCGCGCGTCTACTCCGGCACCCAGAACCTGGACGGCATGCTGGTGATCCAGGCCGAGGGGGTCGGCGCCCACACCCAGCTGATGGAGATCGTCCGCCTGACCGAGGCGGCGCAAGGCTCCAAGGCGCCGATCCAGAAGCTGGCCGACCGCATCTCCGGCATCTTCGTGCCCGCCGTCATCAGCCTCGCCCTGCTCACCCTGGCCGGCTGGTGGCTGTACAGCGGCAGCTTCAGCCAGAGCCTGATCCCGGCCGTCGCCGTGCTGGTCATCGCCTGCCCCTGCGCCCTGGGCCTGGCCACGCCGACCGCGGTCATGGTCGGCCTCGGCCGCGGCGCGCAACTGGGCATCCTGGTCCGGGCCGCCGAGGTGCTGGAGAAGGCCGAGCGGGTCGACGTGCTGGCCCTGGACAAGACCGGCACCCTGACCGAAGGCCGGCCGGCCCTGGTCGCCATGGAACCGGACGACGGCGCCCTGCTCGGCCTGGCCGCCGCCCTGGAACAGGGCAGCAGCCATCCGTTGGCCAAGGCGGTGCTGGCTGCAGCGGCGCAGCGCGGCGTCGCCGTGCCGGCGGTCGAGGACTTCGAAAACCTGCCCGGCATCGGCGTCCGGGGCATGGTGGCCGGCCGCGACCTGCGCCTCGCCACCGGCGCCGCGCGCGCCGAGCACCCGGCCGCCACCTGGGTCACCCTGAGCGAGGGCGATACGGTGCTCGCCCATCTCGCCTTCGCCGACCGGCTGCGCACCTCCTCGCCCGCCGCCGTTGCCAGGCTCAAGGCGGCCGGCATCCGGCCGGTCATGCTCACCGGCGACCACGAGGCCACGGCCGCCGCCATCGCCCGCGAGGCCGGCCTCGACGACTGGCAGGCCGGGGTCAAGCCGCAGGACAAGGCCGCCGCGGTGGCCGCCCTGAAATCGGAAGGCCGGATCGTGGCCATGGCCGGCGACGGCATCAACGACGCCCCCGCCCTGGCCAGCGCCGATATCGGCTTCGCCATGAGTTCGGGCGCCGACATTGCCATGGAGGCGGCCGACATCACCCTCATGCACAACGACCTCAACGCCGTGGCCGACGCGGTGGAACTGTCCCGCGCCGTGATGAAGAAGATCCGCCAGAACCTGTTCCTCGCCTTCGTCTACAACGTGCTGGCCCTGCCGCTGGCCGCCCTGGGCTATCTCAACCCGGTCATCGCCGGCGCCGCCATGGCCCTGTCCTCGGTGTCCGTGGTCAGCAATTCGCTGCAGTTGAAACGTTGGCGGCCGAATCAGGCAAAATAGCCGGCCGGCTATCCCATTGCGTGCATTCCGTTCGCCCCTGCGAGGCCGGGATCCCGGCCCGATCAAGCCGGCTGGCGGACAGACGAGTTGCCGGGTTATATAGACGAAAAAACGGACAAGGACGGTACCCATGCGCATCGGCATTCCCAAGGAAATCAAACTCGAAGAGCATCGGGTGGCCGCCACGCCGGCCGGCGTCGCCAAGCTGGCCGCGGCCGGGCACCGGGTCCTGGTCGAAACCGGCGCCGGCAACGCCATCGGCTATGCCGACCTGGACTACCGCGCGGCCGGCGCCGAACTGGTCCCGGATGCCGCCGCGGCCTACGACGCCGACCTGGTATTCAAGGTCAAGGAACCCCTACCGAGCGAGACGCCCTACCTGCGCGCCGGCCAGATCCTGTTCTGTTACCTGCATCTGGCCGCCGCGCCCGAACTGACCCAGACCCTGCTGTCGCGCGGCGTGACCGCCATCGCCTTCGAAACCGTGGAAGGCCCGGGCGGCAGCACGCCGCTGCTGGCACCGATGTCGCGGGTCGCCGGCCGGCTCTCGGTCCAGGCCGGCATGCAGGCGCTGGAGATGAAGAACGGCGGCCGCGGCGTGCTGCTGGCCGGCGTGGAAGGTGTCGAGCCCGGCCGGGTGGTGATCATCGGCGGCGGCGAGGTCGGGGCCAACGCCGCCCATATCGCGGTCGGCATCGACGCCGACGTGACCCTGCTCGACCTCAATCCGGACCGGCTGCGCAGCTTCGAGCAGCGCTACCCGGGCCGCATCCGCACCGTGCTCTCCGAACCGGCCGCGGTCGAGACCTGGGTGACCCGGGCCGACCTGGTGATCGGCGCGGTCTACGTCCACGGCCGCCGGGCGCCCAAGATCATCTCCGCCGACCTGGTCCGCCGCATGCAGCCCGGAGCGGCCATCATCGACGTCGCCATCGACCAGGGCGGCATCGCCGAGACCTCGACCGTGACCAGCCATACCACGCCGTTCGTCGTCCACGAGGGCATCGTCCACTACGGCGTCGCCAACATGCCGGGCTGCGTCGCCCGCACCAGCACCCTGGCGCTCGAGGCCGCCACCCTGCCCTATCTGCTGAACCTGGCCGGCTCGGGGCCGCGCGCCGCCTTCGAAGCGGACCCCGGTTTCGCCAGCGGGCTCAACCTGGCGGCCGGCCG
Source organism: Parasulfuritortus sp. (assembly GCA_036391875.1). GTDB lineage: Bacteria > Pseudomonadota > Gammaproteobacteria > Burkholderiales > Thiobacillaceae > Parasulfuritortus. The sequence continues at coordinate 46,990 of DASVZA010000030.1, read as the reverse complement.
CATCTGCCACGGCGGCCTGGCGCAGGATCTGGGACTGGACGCCGCGGCCTGGCAGACTGTCATTTAGAGCCTATTGCATTAGACTCTTACTCATAACGGAAGACGGGCAGACTGCGGCTGTCATCGCAGGCGGCGCGCAGATTAGAGACAAACAGTTCAGGGTTGTTTAGCCACGGGGGGTGGCGGATAATTTAATCCTCTTCGGATCAGCACAATGGAACATTACCTACTCATCCTCATCGGCACGGTGTTCGTCAACAACATCATCATGGCCAAGATCCTCGGCATGTGCCCGTTCTTCGGCGTTTCCAAGAAACTGGAAACCGCCATCGGCATGGCCGCCGCCACCACCTTCGTGCTGACCCTCGGCTCCGGCACCAGCTACCTGATCGACCATTACCTGCTGGGCACCGACCTCAGCTATCTGCGCACTCTGTCCTTCATCGTGGTGATCGCCGCCATCGTCGGCTTCACCGAACTGTTCATCAAGAAGACCAGCCCGGCCCTGTTCCGGGTGCTGGGCATCTACCTGCCGCTGATCACCACCAACTGCGCCGTGCTCGGTATCCCCCTGCTCAATGTCCAGCAGCAGCACAACTTCGTCGATTCGCTGCTGTTCGGACTGGGCGGCGCGATCGGCTTCTCGCTGGTGCTGGGCCTGTTCGCCGCCATGCGGGAACGATTGGACGGCGCCGACATTCCGAAACCTTTCCAGGGCGTCAGCATCGCCATGATCACCGCGGGGCTGATGAGCCTCGCCTTCATGGGCTTCTCGGGTCTGATCAAATGATCTCTGCCGTCGTCGTCATGGCCGCCATCGGCCTGGTGCTGGGCGCCGTTCTGGGCTGGGCCGAGCTTTACTTCAAGGTCGCCGGCGACCCCCTGGCAGACAAGATCAACGACGTCCTGCCCCAGACCCAGTGCGGCCAATGCGGCTTCGCCGGCTGCCGGCCCTATGCCGAAGCGATGGCCAAGGGCGAGGCCGACATCAACCGCTGCCCGCCGGGCGGCGAGGCCGGCATCCAGAAGCTGGCCGACCTGCTCGGCGTCGAGCCCAAGCCGTTCGGCGAGGGCGTGGCGCCCAAGCCGAAATCGGTCGCCGTCATCGACGAGAACACCTGCATCGGCTGCACGCTCTGCATCCAGGCCTGCCCGGTCGATGCCATTGTCGGCGCCTCCAAACAATTGCATGTCATCGTCGCCGACCTCTGCACCGGCTGCGAACTGTGCATCGCGCCCTGCCCGGTCGACTGCATCCACATGGAAGTGGTGCATGAAACGGTCAACAACTGGAAATGGCGCTACCCGGTCATCCCCATCCAGCAGGAAAGGCAGACTGCATGAGCGGCAGGGTCTATCCGATCCCGGGCGGACTGCACCCGGCCGAACACAAGATCGAGTCGAGCGCCGCACCCATCCTCACGGCGCCGCTGTCGGAACGCTATGTGGTGCCCCTACGCCAGCACATCGGCCAACCGGCCCGAGTCCTGGTCCATGCCGGCGACACCGTCCTCAAGGGCCAGATGATCGGCACTCCCGACGGCCGCATCTCGGCCGCCGTGCACGCGCCGACCTCGGGCCGGGTAGTGGCGGTCGAGCCCCGCCCGGTGCCCCATCCGTCCGGCCTGCCCGACCTATGCGTGGTGATCGAATCGGACGGACAGGATGCCGCCGTAGAGATGCGGCCCATCGCCTGGCGCGACATGCCGCCGGGCGAACTGCACAAGCGGCTGTCCCGCATGGGCCTGGCCGGCCAGGGCGGCGCGGTCTTCCCCAGCCACGTGAAGCTGGCTCCGGGCGCCACGCCGATCGAGACCCTGATCCTGAACGGCGCCGAATGCGAGCCGTGGATCACCTGCGACGACCGCCTGATGCGCGAGCGGGCGGAGGCGGTCATGCTCGGCGCCGAGATCATGCGCCATACGCTGGGCGCCAAGCGCATCCTGGTCGGCATCGAGGACAACAAGCCGGAAGCGGCCCAGGCCATGGCCGCCGCCTGCACGCCGTACCAGGCCGAGGTCGTCGTCGTGCCGACCCGCTACCCGAGCGGCGGCGCCAAGCAGCTCACCCAGCTCCTGACCGGCCTGGAGACGCCGAGCGGCAAGCTCTCGCCCGACATCGGCATCCAGGTCTTCAACGTCGCCACCGCCTATGCCCTGCAGCGCGCGGTGGAACTGGGCGAACCGATGCTCTCCCGGGTGGTGACCATCACCGGCCACGTGCGGGAACCGCGCAACATCGAGGCCCGCCTGGGCACCCCGATCGAGGAACTGATCCGCCTGGCCGGCGGCGAGCTGGACCACGCCACCGGCCAGATCGTCGGCGGCCCGATGATGGGCTTCGATCTGCAGGACACTGCCTCCCCGCTGATCAAGTCGGTCAACTGCATCATCACCAAGAGCGACGCCCTGTTCCCGCCCCACCCGCTGCCGATGCCCTGCATCCGCTGCGGCCAGTGCGCCCTGGCCTGCCCGGCCCAACTGCAGCCGTTCGAGCTGTACTGGCACGCCAAGTCGAAGAACTTCGACCGGGCGCGCGCCTACAAGCTGTTCGACTGCATCGAGTGCGGCTGCTGCAGCCACGTCTGCCCGAGCCACATCCCGCTGGTCGACTACTACCGCTTCGCCAAGAGCGAAATCGCCGCCGCCGACCGCGCCAAACAGGCAGCCGAAATCGCCCGGGAGCGGCACGAATTCCAAATGTTCCGCCAGGAACGGGAGAAGCAGGAAAAGGCCGAACGGCTGGGCAAGAAGGCCAGCGAACGGCTGGAGACCGGCGCGGTCGCGGCCGACGACCCCGAAGCCGCCCGCAAGAAGGCCATCCTCGAGGCCGCCATCGAACGAGCCAAACAGGCGAAAGAAAACGTGCAACCGAAAAACACTGAAAACCTGGCCGCCGAACAGCTGCGCCAGATCGACGAGATCGAGGCCCGACGCCAGGCGGCCGAAGACCGGCAGGACGCGGAGCGGCAGGCATGATCGGCTCGCCCTTCATCCTCAAGGAGCACAACACCGTGCTCTTCACCATGATCAAGGTGATGGCGGCCCTGATCCCCGGCACCCTCGCCTATGCCTGGTTCTTCGGCCCCGGCATCTGGATCAGCCTGATCTGGTGCGGCCTGCTCGGCATCGGCTTCGAGGCCCTGGCCCTGCTCATACGCGGCCGGCCCATGAAGCCTGCCCTGAGCGACGGCTCGGTCCTGCTCACCGCCTGGCTGCTGGCCCTGTCGGTGCCCACCCTCGCCCCTTGGTGGCTGTACCTGACCGGCATGTTCTTCGCCGTGGTGGTGGCCAAGCACCTGTATGGCGGCCTGGGCCAGAACCTGTTCAATCCGGCCATGGTCGGCTACTGCGTGCTGATCGTCAGCTTCCCGGTCTACATGACCCAGTGGGCCGCCCCGGTCACCCTGGCCACTTACGTGCCGAACCTGGCCGATGCATTCAACCTGGTCTTCATCGGCGGCAACATCACGCCCGACGCCTACACCTCGGCGACCGTGCTCGACACCGTGAAGACCGTCGTGCGCGGCGGCCACACGGTGACGGACGCCCTCGTCCAGCCGATCCACGGCCTGATCGCCGGCAAGGGCATGGAACTGGTCGCCGTCATGTACCTGTTCGGCGGCATCTTCCTGATCGTCAACCGCCTTGTCACCTGGCACATCCCGGTCGCCTTCCTGGCCGGGATCGCCCTGACCGCCGGCGCCCTGCAGATGCTCGACCCGACCCACAACGCCGGCCCGCTGTTCCATCTGCTGGCCGGCGGCAGCATGCTGGGCGCCTTCTTCATCGCCACCGACCCGGTGACCGCCTGCACCACGCCGCGCGGCAAGCTGATCTTCGCCGGAGCGGCCGGCTTCCTCACCGTGATCATCCGCACCTTCGGCGGCTATCCCGACGGGGTCGCCTTCTCCATCCTGATCATGAACTGCGCCGCCCCCTTCATCGACGCCTACACCCAGCCCCGGGTATTCGGCCACGCCCAGGGCGGCAAGGCGGCCAAATGAACGCGACCGGCCGCCACATCCTGACCACCGCGCTGTCTCTGCTCGGCTTCGCCATCGTCGGCGCCGTCCTGCTGGCCGGAACCAATGACATGACCCGGCCTTCGATCGAAAAAAGCGAGCGCGACGCCAAGATTCGCCTCATCGCCCAGGTCCTGCCGGCCGGCAGCTACGACAACGATCTGGTCAAGTCGGCCCGGCCGTTGCCGGCCGACCCACTGCTCGGTCTGAAGCAGCCGGGCGAGCTTTATCTTGCCACCCTGGCCGGCAAGACCACCGCCGTGGTCCTGGAGGCGATCGCGCCGGACGGTTACGCCGGCGAGATCAAGCTGCTGGTCGGCATCCGCCCGGACGGCGTCCTGACCGGCGTCCGGGTCACCGCGCAAAGCGAAACGCCAGGCCTGGGCGACTACATCGACGCCGCCAAGAGCAACTGGATCCACAACTTCGACGGCAAATCGCTCGACAACCCCACGCCGGACGGCTGGAAGGTCAAGAAGGATGGGGGTAAATTCGACTACATGGCCGGCGCAACCATTTCGCCCCGCGCCGTGGTCAAGGCAGTGAAAAAGGCGCTGGAGTATTTCGCCCAGCACAAGGCCGAACTTCTTCCCCAGGAGGTGCAGCATGGCCAGTGAAATCCGCAACATCGTCGTCAACGGGCTCTGGAAGCAGAATCCCGGCATCGTCCAGATCCTGGGCATGTGCCCGACCCTCGCAGTCAGCACCACCCTGGTCAACGGCCTCTCGCTCGGCCTGGCGACCGCCCTGGTCATGGCCTTGTCCAACACCGCGGCCGCGGTGGTCAGCCGTCTGGTACCCCAGGCGGTACGGATCCCGATCTACATCCTGATCATCGCCACGCTGGTCACCCTGGTCGACCTGCTGATGCACGCCTACCTGCTTCCGCTCTATCTCGTGCTGGGCATCTACATCCCGCTGATCGTGGTGAACTGCATCGTGCTGGCCCGGGTCGAGGCCTACGCCTCCAAGAACGGCGTCTTCCATTCCTTCCTTGACGGTCTGATGATGGGCCTGGGCCTGGCCTTGGTGTTGGCCTTCCTGGGCGGGCTGCGCGAGGTGTTCGGCAAGGGCACCCTGCTGTCCGGCCTCGATCTGGCCTTCGGCCCCGCAGCCAAGGCTTTTGTCATCCACGTCCTGCCCAACTACCAAGGCCTGCTGCTGTCCATCCTGCCACCCGGCGCGTTCTTCGGTCTGGGTCTGATGATCGCCCTGCGCAACCGGATCGAGCAGATCCGGGCCCAGCAGCCTGCACGCCCGCCGGCAGCCCTGGAACAGGCGGCCTGAACGCCGATGAATGCAGCCAAGCGCAGTCAGATCTATGCCCGGCTGCGCGAGGCCAACCCCCATCCGACCACGGAACTCGCCTACCGCACCCCGTTCGAACTGCTGATCGCGGTCGTGCTCTCGGCCCAGGCTACCGACAAGAGCGTCAACCTGGCGACGGCGACCCTGTTCCCGGTGGCGGACACCCCGCAGAAGATGCTGGCGCTGGGCGAAGCCGGCCTGAAGGAACACATCCGCCGCATCGGCCTGTATCAGACCAAGGCCAGGAACATCATCGCCACCTCTCGCCTGCTGCTCGAACGCCACGGCGGCGCAGTCCCGGCCGAGCGGGAGGCCCTGGAGGCCCTGCCCGGCGTCGGCCGCAAGACCGCCAACGTGGTCCTCAACACGGCATTCGGCCAACCCACCATCGCGGTCGACACCCACATCTTCCGGGTCGCCAACCGGACCGGCCTCGCCCCCGGCAGGACCGTGCTCGAGGTCGAGCACAAGCTGCTCCGCCACACGCCCGACGAGTTCAAGCACGATGCCCACCACTGGCTGATCCTGCACGGCCGCTACATCTGCAAGGCACGCAAGCCGGACTGCGGCCGCTGTCCGATCTTCGACCTGTGCGAATGGAAGGAGAAGAGCGCGTCATGAAAGTCGCCACCGGCCTCGCCCGCGGCATCGTCGCCACGCCCGATCTGGCCACCGAGGCGGTGCGTACGGCCATGGACCGGGCCGGGCTCGACATCGCACGCGGTGTGCTGCTCTTTCTCAGTTCCGATTTCGCCACCCGACCGCAGCCCGCCATCACCGCCGCCTCGCGCGCCGCCAACTGCCTGCAGGTATCCGGCTGCACCTCGGTCGGCCTGTTCACCGAGGAGGACTGGTTGCTCGATGCACCGGCCGCCGCCGCCATGGTGTTCGGCGACGGCCCCGAACTGCGCCCCGCCGCTGGCGACGACGACTGGCGCCTGACCATGGCCGCACCCAATGCGGTCGACACCTCCTGGCTCGACCTGCCCGGCCGGCGCTACGGCGCGGTCTCCGGCGACGCCAGCGGCCAGGGCCCCTACACCGTCTGGCAGGGCAGCCGCCTCACCGCCGGCCGGCGCAGCGAACTGGCATTGGACGGCACCCGCTGCCGGGTCGGTGTCTCGCGCGGCATCCAACCCCTGTCCGAACCGCACACGGTGGACCGGGTCGCCGGCCACGACGTCCACCTGCTCGATGGCCAGCCAGCCCTGGACGACCTGGCCCGCGGCCTGCCCCTCGATGCCAGCGATTCGCGCCAGTTCCCGCTCCACCTGGTGATGGCCGGCATCGTCCACGGCGACCCGGAAAACGCCCTGGTCGAAGGCCGCTACAGCCTGGCCCCCATCCTCGCCACCAACACCCGCGGCCGCTCGGTCACCATCTCGGCCCGGGTCCGCCAGCACGACTACCTGTTCTGGGCCATCCGCCAGCCGCTGGCGGCCGAACGGGACATGGGGCTGATGCTGGATCGGCTGACCGGGGACGACCTCGATGCCCCGGCCTTCGGCCTCTGTTTTCCCTGCATGAGCCGCGGCTCCTATTTCTACGGCGGCGCCGACCGCGACCTGGAGGCCATCAACCGGCGCTTCCCCGGCATGCCCCTGATCGGCTTCTACGGCAACGGCGAGTTCGCCCCGCTCGACGACACCAACCACCTGCTGCAATACAGCACCGTGCTGGCCCTGCATTACGATGTTTGACCCCAGCCGCGAGGAAGCCCGCCGGTTCCTGTTCGAGGCCTGGCGCAAGCAGCGGGAACGCTCCGTCCTGACCGACTTGGAGGCCATGGCCTGCGACCACATCGAGCGCCATCCCGAGTACCACGCCCTGCTGGCCGACCCCGACGCCAACCTGGAGCGCGACTGGCTGCCCGAGAGCGGCGAGACCAATCCTTTCCTGCACCTGATGATGCACCTGTCGATCACCGAGCAGATCTCGATCGACCAGCCGGCCGGCATCCGCACCCGCTACCTCGCCCTGGCCCGCAAGCTGGGCGACGAACACCGCGCCCAGCACGAAGTCATGGACTGCCTGGCCGAGATGATCTGGACCAGCCAGCGCTACGGCACGCCGCCCGACGGCACCGCCTACCTGGCCTGCATCGTGGAAAAATCGCGCTGACCGAACGAATGGACCGGATCGTCACTGGAACCAATGACGGAGGCAACCGAAGCGCTAATCGCGCAGCTTGAAGTCGACCCGGCTATAGATGAGCGACCGAACCGGTCTGCCATCCTTCACCGCCGGGATGAAATGCTCCTTCTTGACCGCCGCCAGCACCGCATCGTCGAACACTCCCGGCGGGTTGCTTTCGATGATGGACACATCCTGCACCACACCGAATTCGTCGACCTTCAACTTCAACTTGACCGAGCCCTCCTGGCCTCGCCGCACGGCCTCGAGCGGATAAACGACGACATTTTCAAACGGCACGGCAAGCTTGGGCTGGACATCCAATTGCTTCGCCTCATACCAAGTGTCGTCGACCATGACCGGGATGCTGGGCAAACCCGGTGCCGAACCCTTTTCCTGGTGGGGTACGGTTTCCTTGGCCGGATTTGGTGGTCCGTCCGCCATCTTGGCAGCGGCAGCAGTTACCGGTTCGGGCGACGGCCGTATGGCCTCGGCCGAATCGGCTCGCGGCGAAGCCGGCACTACCGGCTGAACGGCAGCGGATTGCGGTCTTGCTTCGACCGGCTCCGGAAGGGGACGGGATTGCGCCGGCAAAGCCTCTGCGGGCCTGTCCGACAAAAGCCGGGCATTGATCACGCTCGTCTCTTCCCGGGCGACCGTGTAGCTGCGCGGCTGGACCAGCATGGCCACCGCGACATGCAGGCTGAGCGAAAGCAGCAGCATGCGGGTCAGCGGCAGGCCCCAGACCTGCCTCCAGAACGCCTGATCGAGGAACGCCAGCTCCATCTTCGTTGGCCGTCGCCGGGACGGCCGGCGTCGGATTTACTTGCCGCTGGCGGCGTCCAGCATCTTGGCCAGGCGGTCGGCCGGGACCAGGCCCGGGATCCGCTGGCCGTTGGGCAGGACGATGTTGGGCGTGCCCTGGACGTTCAGCTTCTGGCCGAGCGCCAGGTTGGCGTCGATCGGATTCGGGCAATCGCCCTTGTTGTCGGCCAGCTTGCCACGCAGCATGAAGTCATCCCAGGCCTTGGCCCGGTCCGGACTGCACCAGATCACGCGCGCCTTGCGGGCGGCATCGGTATGCATGGGCAGGGGATATTCGAAGATGTAGATGGTGACGTTCTTCAGCTGGGCCAGCTCCGGTTCCAGCTTGCGGCAGAACGGGCAGTCCGGATCCGAGAACACGGCCAGCCGGCGCGAGCCGTCGCCGTGCACGATCTTGATCGCCTGCTGCAGCGGCAGGCTGTCGAAGTTGACCGCGGTCAGCTTGTCGACCTTTTCCTGGGTCAGGTTGCGCTTGGTCGCGGTCTCGACCAGGATGCCGTCCAGCAGATATTTGGCGTCCTTGTCGACGTAGATGATGTGATCGCCTTCGACCACCACTTCATACAACCCGTCGACCGGGCTCTTGCTGACGCTGTTGACGTGGAGGCCCGGGAAGCGGGCTTCCAGGTTTTTCTTGATGTTGCCATCCTGCGCCGCATTGCAGGCGGTGGTGAACAAGAGGGTCAGCAGCAGGGAGATGAAGATACGCATGGAGGCTCCAAAAATCATTGCACGGCATGGCGCATGAGCGCCTGTTTCAGCCAATCCTGGCCGTTGGTCAAACCGAGCCCGGCGTTGCGCAGGCCGCGCACGGCCGGATCGGCATTGTTGAACAGTTTCTTCAAACCGCCCGTGGTGAACTGCATGGACGCCACGTCTTCCATCCTGCGCACCGCGTAGGCTTGGAGACGGCCGATCGCACCGGGGTTCCCGCCGGAAGCTAGCATTTCGGCCAGCAGCCGGCAATCCCGGAAGCCCAGGTTGACGCCCTGGCCGGCCAAGGGGTGGACGGTATGGGCGGCGTCGCCGATCAGGACCAGGCCCGGCCGGACCCATTCGTCCGCCCGCCGGATCTTGAGCGGGAAGGCGGCCTGCGGGGTGATCAGCCGGAGATCGCCGAGCATGTGGTAGCCGGCCTCGGCGACGTCGGCTGCGAATTCCTCCGCGCTGCGCGCCAAGCGATCCGGCACGGCGTCCTCGTGGGTCGACCAGACGATGGAGATGCGCCTGCCCGGCAGGGGCAGGTAGGCCAGCACGCTGTCCTCGCGGAACCACTGCCAGGCGATGCCGCGATGCGGCCGCTCGGTCTCGAAGTTGGCCACCACGCCGGCCTGGTGCTGGTCCTTGACGCTGAAGCCGATGCCGGCCTGGTCGCGCAGCCAGGAACTGGCGCCGTCGGCGCCGACCAGCAGGTCGCACTCCAGGCGCCGGCCGTCGGCCAGGATCAGGGCGTGCCGCCCCTCGCCCCAGGCCACCGCCTCGGGCTGGGCCGCGATGAAATCGATGTTGCCGGCCCGGCCTGCCGCCTGCCACAGGGCATATTGCAGCCGGCCGTTCTCGGCGATCCAGGCCAACTCCGGCAGGCCGGTTTCCAGCGCGTCGAATTCCAGCCGGCCGCCCTCGTCGCCGAAGATGCGCATGGCGTGGATGGCCTGGGCGCGGACCGGTTCGGCCCAGCCGCCCAGGTCCTTCAGCCAGTTCACGTTGCCGGGGCTGTAGGCGTAGACGCGGGCATCCCAATCCTCCGCCGGCACCTGGGGCGGCCGCGGTTCGACCAGGGCGACGCGGTAGGGCGAATGCTTCAGGGCGAGGGCCATGGCCGTGCCGGTCAGGCCGCCGCCGACAATCACGATATCGAAATGCAGGCGATCACTCATGACGACTAGCTCCAACATGCCGGACCAGGTCGGCGGCCGGCGGCGACTCGCGGCCGGTCGCATCCCCGCTCGCGGGGCCCCTGCTCCCTGCTCGCACCGCCCCGACAATCACGACATCGTAATGCTGGCGATCGCTCATGCCTGGGCTCCGAACATCATCTTGCGGGCGAACAGGTGCTTGAGCGGCGGCAGCACATCCATCGCGGTGAGCGCCAGGCCGCGGGCCTGGGACAGGACCGGCAGGTCGTTGGCGAACAGGTCGACCAGCAGGTCGGTCATGGCGATGCCGCCGGCCACGTCCCAGCGCCGGTGCTTGCGGTAGCGCTGCAGGAAATCGGTGTCGCCCAGTTGTTCGCGGGAGGCGTCCAGGATCGTCTCGGCCAGCCACCAGGCGTCGCGCAGGCCGAGGTTGAAGCCCTGGCCGGCGACCGGGTGCAGGGTCTGGGCGGCGTTGCCGATCCGCACCAGCCCGGGCCGGTCGCCGGCGGCACTGGTGATCAGCCGGAGCGGGAAGACCGAACGGGGCCCGGCCGCCAGGAAACGCCCCTGGCGGTCGCCGAAGGCGCGCTGTGCGGCATCGAGGAAGGTGGCATCGTCCCACTGCATGCGGGTCTCGACCTGGTCCGCCTCGGTGGTCCAGACCAGGGCGTAGTCGTCGCCGAGCGGCAGCAAGGCCATCGGGCCGTCCGGGGTGAAGCGTTCGTAGGCCCGGTTGCCGTGCGGCAGCGCGGTCCGCACAGTGCAGATGATGGCGCTCTGGCCGTATTCCTTGATGTCGACCGCGCCCGGCAGGCTCTTGCCGCCGTCGGCCAGGACCAGCAGCCGGGCGGTCAGCCGACAAGGCTGGCCGTCCCGCTCGTATTCGACCAGTCCGCAACCTGCGGCCGGCCGCACCGCCGTCACCCGGGCACCGGTGATCAGCGTCGCGCCGGCCTCCGGCAAGGCCGCCGCCAGGGCGGCGTACAGGTCGCCGTATTCGGTGGTGTAGCCGAGCGCCGGCACGCCCAGCTCGGCCGCCTCCAGCACCGCCCGGCCGAAGCCGCCGCGCTGCGAGACGTGGATGGTCTCGATGGCCGTGGTCCGCCCGGCGAGCCGGTCCCAGACGCCCAGCCGCTCCAGGATCAGGCGGGTACCCTGGGCCAGGGCCAGGGCGCGCGGATCGCGGGCGGCGAATTCGGTCTTGGCCTCCAGCACGGCGACGTCGAGGCCGCTGTCCCGCAGGGCAATGGCCAGGGCGGCGCCGACCGGCCCGCCGCCGATGATCGCGATCTCGAAATGGTCGCGCATGGCTCAGGCTCCCCGACGCCGGGCACCGGCGGCCGCGCGATGCGGCCGGGCGGCGCCGCGCATGGTCGCCTCGATCTCGGCCACGGTCTTGGGCGCGGCGGCGGTCAGCACCTCGCAGCCGGTCTCGGTCACCAGCACGTCGTCCTCGATCCGGATGCCGATGTCGTGCAACCGGCGCGGCACGCCGGTTCCGGGCCGGATGTAGAGCCCCGGCTCGACGGTCAGGGTCATGCCCGGCTGCAGCGTGCGCCAGTCGCCGGCCAGCTTGTATTCGCCGGCGTCGTGCACGTCGAGGCCCAGCCAATGGCCGGTGCGGTGCATGTAGAAGCGGCGATAGGCGCCGGATTCGATCAGGCCGTCTATCCGGCCCTTGAGCAGCTTCAAGTCCTTCATGCCCTGGACCAGGACGCGCACCGCCGCCTCATGCGGGGCGTTCCAGCCGTTGCCGGGCCTGACTTCGGCGATGGCCGCCGCCTGGGCGGCCAGGACGATCTCGTAGGCGTCCTTCTGGGCCGGGCTGAAGCGGCCGTTGACCGGGAAGGTGCGGGTGATGTCGGCGGCATAGCCGGCGTACTCGGCGCCGGCGTCGATCAACAGCAGGTCGCCATCGTTGAGCGGCCGGTTGTTGAACACATAGTGCAGGATGCAGGCGTTGGCCCCGCCGGCGACGATGGAGGTATAGGCCGGTGCCTCCGAGCCGCCCTGGCGGAAGGCGTGCAGCAGCTCGGCCTCGATTTCGTATTCGTGCGCCCCCGGTCGGCAGGCCTGCATGGCCCGGCGGTGGGCCTCGGCCGAGATGTCGGCGGCCCGGCGCATCATGGCCAGTTCGTGCGCGTCCTTGAACAGGCGGAACTCGTCCAGCAGGGCGCGGGCGTCGGTCAGGGCGGCCGGCGCCCGGACGCCGGTCCGGGCCTTGTCGCGCACGCTGTTGAGCCAGCCGGCGACCCGGTTGTCCCAGGCCGGGTTCTGGCCGATCAGGTAGGACACCTGGGGCTGGTTCTCCAGCAGACCGGGCAGGCGCCGGTCGAGCTGCTCGATCGGCCAGGCGGCATCGAAACCGTAGGCGGCGCGGGCATCCTTCGGTCCCCATCGGAAACCGTCCCAGATCTCCCGTTCCGGATTCTTCTCCCGGCAGAACAGATATTGCTTCGGCCGCTTGCCGGCGACCAGCACCACCACGGCCTCCGGTTCGGGAAAGCCGGTCAGCCACCAGAAATAGCTGTCCGGCCGGTACGGATAGTATGCGTCGCGGTTGCGCACCGCTTCCGGGGCGGTGGCGATGACCATGACGCCTTCGGCCATGGCCTTCATGACCCGGCGGCGGCGCTGGCGGTAGAGTTCTCGGTCAGGCGCAGTGTGCATGCAATTCCTCGTCCAATGCCTGTAAACGGGCCGGCGTGCCGACGTCCTCCCAGCGGCCGGCGAAATGCTCGCCGCTGACCCGGCCCTGGACCATCGCGGCGATCAGCAGCGGCGCCAGCTTGGCCTTGGCGCCCGGCTCGATGGCGGCGAACAGTTCGGGCCGGTAGCAGCCGATGCCGGAGAAGGTATGGCGGCCGGTGGCGTGGGTGGGTGGCAGCTTCACCTGCCCGCCCTCCAATGCGAAGTCGCCCTGCGGATGATGGGGCGGGTTGTCGACCAGCACCAGATGCGCCAGCCGCGCCGGATCGGCCGCCATGGCCTCCAGCACCGGGCGCAGCCGGCCGTAGTCGTAGTCGGTGTAGACGTCGCCGTTGGTGACCAGGAACGGCTCGGCGCCGAGCAGATGCCGGGCCTTGGCGATGCCGCCGGCGGTCTCCAGCGGCGTGCCTTCGTCCGACCAGTCGATATGGACGCCGTAGGCGCCGCCGTCGCCCAGCGCGGCCTCGATCTGGCGGCCTAGGTGGGCGTGGTTGACGACCAGGTCGGTGAAGCCGGCCGCCCGGAGCCGCTCGATCTGCCAGACGATCAGCGGCTTGCCGCCGACCGTCAGCAGCGGTTTCGGCGTGTGGTCGGTCAGCGGCCGCATGCGCTCGCCGAGCCCGGCGGCCAGGATCATGGCCTTCATCAGAAGGTGTACCCCACTGCCTGCGTCTTGCCCTGCAGTTCGTCGAGCAGGTTCAGGAAGGGATGCAACTGGCCATAACGCTCGCAGGCCCGGCGCAGGTAGTTCATCACCAGCGGCATGTCCTTGAGGTAGCCGGCCTTGCCGTCGCGGTGGTAGAGCCGGGCGAAGATGCCGAGGACCTTGATGTGGCGCTGCACGCCCATCCATTCGAAATCGAGATAGAAGTCGGCGAAATCGTCCCGCACCGGCAGGCCGGCCTTGCGCGCCGCCTCCCAGTAGCGCACCGTCCAGTCGAGCACCCGCTCCTCGTCCCAGGCGATGTAGGCATCCTTGTAGATCGAGGCGAGGTCGTAGGTGATCGGCCCGTAGACCGCGTCCTGGAAGTCGAGCACGCCGGGATTGTCTCGTTCGGTCACCATCAGGTTGCGCGAGTGCCAGTCGCGATGGACGTAGACCCGCGGCTGGGCCAGGTTGTTGGCCAGGATGGCGGCGAAGGCCGATTCCATGACCTGGCGCTGGGCATCGGACAACTCGACCTCGAGGTGCCGGGCCAGATACCAATCCGGGAACAACATCAGTTCGCGGCGGAGCAGCGCCTGGTCGTAGTCGGGCAGTTCGCCGGCCCGGCTGGCGGCCTGGATCCGGATCAGGGAGGCGTTGGCATCGCGATAGAGGCCGTCGGCGGTCTGCTCGTTCAGGGCCGACAGGTAGGTGGTGTTGCCGAAGTCGGTCAGCAGCAGGAAACCCTCGGCCAGGTTTTCGGCCAGGATTTCAGGGGTATTGGCGCCGGCCGCCCGGAACAGTTGGGCGACATGGATATAGGGCCGGCAGTCCTCGTGCTCGGGCGGCGCATCCATGACGATGTAGCTGGCATCCGCCGTCCCGGCCCGGAAATAGCGACGGAAACTGGCATCGGCCGACGCCGTTTCGAAGACCCGCAGAGGGGCGGGCAGCACCTCCGCCACCCATTGTTGCAACCGGACCAGACGGCCGGGGTTTTCCAATCGTTCCAAGTTATAATCCGCCGACAACAAACAAATTTCATTCTATCACCCGCTCTATGGCTCCGTTCCGTCTCCTGCCACTGACTGTCGCCCTGGCTGTCACCGGTGTCTGTTGGGCAGAAGACCGCCCCGCTCCACCCCAAACCGCGCCGACCCAGGCACCGGCTGCCGCCCGATCGAAAACTCAACAGGGCCCCGTGTTCTTCGATGCCGATACCTTCACCGGCCTGCAGCAGGACCACATCGTGGCCGAAGGCAACGTCTTCGCCCGCTCCGGCGACGAAAGCTTCAAATCCGATTGGATGCGCTACGAGGCCCCAACCGACACACTCCACGCCAAAGGCCACGTCGAGATGCAGAAGGGCGGCAACCGCATCGAATGCAACGAACTCGACCTCCAGGTCAACAAGCGGGTGGGCGAAGCCAAGCCGGCCCAGTTTTTCCTGACCACCGAGAAAGGCCTACCCGGCCGGGGCGACGCAGATATCCTGTACTTCGACGGTCCCAACCGGTACAAGATGGACAAGGCCCGCTTCACCACCTGCCCGGTGAACGACGACGACTGGTACCTGAAGACAGGATCCTTGGACCTGGACTACAACACCAGCCTCGGTACCGCGAAACACATCAAGCTGGAATATCTCGGCATCCCCATCCTGTATGCGCCTTCGTTCGACTTCGCCCTCGACAACAACCGCAAGTCGGGCTTCCTGTCGCCGTCGGTGGGCGCTTCGAACAAGCGCGGCTTCGAGGTCATCACCCCCTGGTACTGGAACATCGCGCCCAACATGGACGCCACTTTCACGCCCCGCTACATGAGCCAGCGCGGCATGCAGCTGGGCACTGAATTCCGCTACCTGGAACCCAGCTACCATGGCACCCTGGTGGTCGAGGCCCTGCCCTACGACAACCAATACGGTTCGGGCCGCTACCGGGAATACCTCAACCATGCACAGCAATTCAGCCCCCGGCTGAGCGGCACCCTGCAATACGAAGCCGTCTCCGACAGCACCTATTTCACGGACTTGTCCGGCCTGGTCAGCGAAACATCGCAGCAAAACCTGCTCCGCCAGGGCAGCCTGACCTACAACGGCGGCTGGTGGAACCTGAACGGCAACGTCCAGAGCTACCAGACCCTGCAGGACCCGAAAAATCCGATCACGCCTCCCTATCGCCGCCTGCCCCAGATCCTGCTGAACGCCGACCGGCAGGACCTGTTCAACGGTCTGCTGCACTTCAATCTCGCCAGCGAGATGGTCCATTTCGACAACGACCTGAGCAGCCTGGCGGTGGGCAACCGGTTCTACGCCTATCCCAGCGTGGAACTGAATCTCGAGCGACCCTACGGCTACATCCGGCCCAAGTTCGGCTGGAACTACACCCGCTACGACCTCAGCCGCAACCCGGCTTATCCCGACACCTTGTCGCAAACGCGCAGCCTGCCCATCATCTCGCTGGACAGCGGGATCTATCTCGATCGCACCATCGGCTGGCACAACAACGACTACATGCAGACGCTGGAGCCCCGGCTCTACTACGTCCGCATTCCCTACCGCGACCAGACCGCCCTGCCGATCTTCGACAGCAGCGGTCCCGACCCGCTGCAGCCCCAGCTCTATGCCGAAAACCAGTTCATCGGCATCGACCGCATCAACGACGCCAACCAGGTCACGATGGGCGTCACCAGCCGCTTCTCGGAAACGACCAGCGGCCTGGAACGGCTGGAGGTCACCCTCGGCCAGCGCTATTACTTCACCGACCAGCAAGTCACCATGCCCGGCTTCGCCACCCGCACCAGCAACATCACCAATCTGCTGGCGCTGGTCTCCGGCCAGCTGACCGACCGGCTGCGCCTGGACTCCGGCCTGCAATACGACACCCATGCCAACCAGTTCGCCCAGGGCAACGCAGGCTTCTCCTACACCATGGGGCCGGGCAAGGTGGTCAACGGCGACTACCGCTATACCAGCTCGCAGTACGGAACCCAGCTCAAGCAACTCGATCTATCCTGGCAATGGCCGATCCGATCCAAGTGGTACAGTCTTGGTCGAATCAACTATTCCCTCTATGATCACCGCCTGGTGGAAGGCCTCATGGGGTTCGAATACAACGCCGGCTGCTGGACCGTGCGCGGCGTGGTCCAGAAACTGGCGACCAGTTCGATCACCTCGACCACGATGTTCTTCCTGCAACTGGAGTTGCGTGGCCTGACCAGGCTCGGCCCCAACCCCCTGGATGTTCTTAAAAACAGTATTCCCGGATATACGAAGAGCGATGACCTCCAACACCCTTAAACAGCACCTCCCCCTGACCTGGCGCCGTCTGGCCAGCCTGTTGGTCGCGTTGGCATGCACCTTCATTTCCCTGTCTGCGACAGCCGCGGCCCCCACGCCGCTCGACCGCGTCGTCGCCATAGTGAACAACGACGTGATCACCCAAAGCCAACTCGACAAACAAGTCGACCAGGCGCTGCGCCAACTCGCCGAGCGCAACACCCAGGCCCCTCCCCGCAGCCTGCTGGAAAAGCGCCTGCTCGAACGCATGATCACCCAGAAGGTGCTGCTGCAGGCCGCGGCCGAAACCAACATCCGTATCGACGGCGACACCCTGGACCGCGCCTTGAACAACATCGCCGCCCAGAACCACATGGATCTGCCCGCCTTCCGTGCCGCCCTGGCCAAGCAAGGCGTCGACTTCGACGACTTCCGCCAGCAGGTGCGGGACGAAATGACCATTTCCCGCCTGCGCGAACGGGAGGTGGACAGCCGCATCGTCGTGACCGATTCCGAAATCGACAACTTCCTGGCGACCGAGAAGCAGGACCCGAACAAGCAGGTCGAATACCACCTGGCCCACATTTTGTTCCTGGCCCCCGAGAATGCCAGCCCGGACGCCCTGCAAAAACTAAAGGCAAAAGCGGAAAAGGCCTTGGATGAACTCAAGGCCGGCACCGACTTCGCCCAGGTTGCGGCCACCTATTCCGATGCCCAGGACGCCATGCAGGGCGGCGACATGGGCTGGCGCAGCGACACCAAGCTGCCTGAGCTGTTCGTCGATGCGGTCAAGGACCTCAAGGTGGGCGACATCAGCGGGATCCTGCGTAGTCCCAATGGCTTCCACATTCTCAAGCTGATCGACAAGCGCGGCATCGACACCAAGATGATCGTCCAGCAGACCCATGCCCGGCACATCCTGATCAAGACCAACGAAGTGGTCACCGACCAGGATGCCTACAACCGGCTGATGGACCTGCGCGACCGGCTGATCAACGGCCACGCCGACTTCGCCAAGCTGGCCAAGCAGTACTCCAACGACCTGTCGGCCGCCCAGGGCGGCGACCTGGGCTGGCTGAATCCGGGCGATACTGTGCCCGAGTTCGAACAGGCCATGAACGCGCTCAAGGTCGGCGAGATCTCCAAGCCGATCAAGACCGCCTTCGGCTGGCACCTGATCCAGGTCCTCGGCCGGCGCGACCAGGACGTCAGCCAGGAGCGGCAGCGTCTGCTCGCCCGTCAGGCCATCCGCGAACGGAAGAGCGACGAAGCCTTCGAGGACTGGGTCCGGCAGCTGCGCGACCAGGCCTACGTCGAATACCGCCTGAACGACTAACAACTGAGGACCGCCCGGGGGCGGAAAGATGAACCGAGCGGGATAGCCGGTGGCCGATCTGGCGCCTCATTCGTCCCGCAGCCGCCCCGGCCCTGCCCGCCATGCCAACCCCTTCACCCCTGATCATCACCGCCGGCGAACCGGCCGGCATCGGCCCGGACCTGTGCATCCTGCTGGCCCAGTCGCCACCGCCCTGCCCCCTCGTCGTGCTGGCCGACCGTGGCCTGCTTACCGACCGCGCCCGGCAGCTCGGTCTGCCCTTCGACCCACCCGAGCATGCCGCGGGCGGCGATGCCGCGTTCAGTCTGCTCCATCAGCCATTGAACGTTCCGACCGGGGCCGGCCGCCTCGACCCCGGCAACGCCGGCTACGTCCTCGACTGCCTGCGACGCGCCGTCGCCGGCTGCCAGTCGGGCGAATTCGCCGGACTGGTGACGGGGCCGGTGCACAAGGGCGTCATCAACGATGCCGGCATCCCGTTCACCGGCCACACCGAATTCCTGGCCGAGCTCACCCATACCCGGCGGGTGGTGATGATGCTGGCCGGGGACATGGACAACGGCCATCCGCTGCGCGTCGCCCTGGTCACCACGCACCTACCGCTGCGCGCCGTCGCCGACGCCGTCACGGCGGACGCCCTGCAGGAAACGCTGCACATCCTGCATGCCGCCCTGCGCCAGGATTTCGCCGCGCCGGCGCCGCACATCCTGGTCGCCGGCCTCAATCCCCATGCCGGCGAAGACGGCCACCTGGGCCGCGAGGAAATCGAGATCATCGGCCCCGTATTGGCCGAGCTGCGCAAGGAAGGCCTCGATCTGGTCGGCCCCCTGCCGGCCGACACCCTATTCCAGCCTAAATATCTGGACGAGGCCGACGCCGTCCTGGCCATGTACCACGACCAGGGCCTGCCGGTACTCAAGCACGCCTGCTTCGGGCGCGGCATCAACGTCACCCTGGGCCTGCCCATCATCCGCACCTCGGTCGACCACGGCACCGCCCTGGACCTGGCCGGCACCGGCCAGGCCGGCGACGGCAGCCTGCGCACGGCGATCGATCTGGCCTGGGCCATGGCGCAGAACCGGCAGTCCCGCAACGTGCCGGGCTGAGCCGACGAACACCATGTCCCGAATCGACACCCCTCATCGCCACAAGAAAGCACTGGGGCAGCATTTTAGTTCCGGCATAACGCGCAAAGCGCATTAGCCTTCTCTGAAATGCCGCCCTCCTCTGGAATCGCCATGTCCCGAATCGATACACCTCATCGCCACAAGAAAGCGCTGGGGCAGCATTTTCTGCACGACGCCGGCTATCTGGCCCGCATCGTCGCCGCCATCCGGCCCGAGCCGGACGACCTGATGGTCGAGATCGGCCCCGGCCTGGGCGCCTTGACCAAGCCACTGCTGGAAACGCTGAAGCACCTGCACGTGGTGGAATTCGACCGCGACCTGGTGCCCCGGCTGCGGGCCGCCTTCCCGCCGGAGCGGCTCACGGTGCACGAGGCCGACGCGCTCGAATTCGATTTCGGCAGCCTGGGCCGCCCGCTCAGGGTCGTCGGCAACCTGCCCTACAACATCTCATCGCCGCTGCTGTTCCACTTGGCCGAATACGCCGGCCAAGTGAAGGACATGCATTTCATGCTGCAGAAGGAAGTGGTTGATCGCATGGCGGCAGAGCCGGACACGCCGGACTACGGCCGGCTGTCGGTCATGCTCCAGGCCCGCTTCCGGGTCATGAAGCTGTTCAACGTCCCGCCCGGCGCATTCAACCCGCCACCCAAGGTCGACTCCGCCATCGTCCGGCTGATTCCGCTGTCGGCCGACGCGATTCCCTATCGGGATGCCGCCCGTTTCGCCGAAATCGTCGCCCGCGCCTTCGGCCAGCGGCGCAAGACCCTGCGCAACACACTGAAGGGACTGATCGAGCCCGCGACTTTCGAGGTGCTCGGCATCGACCCGCAGCGCCGCGGCGAAACCCTGAGCGTCGAGGAATTCGGCCGGCTGTCCAATTACGCCGGCGACGGCGCCTGATCTGCGGGGTCACTGTCAGAGGCAGACTACCCGGTTCCGCCCCTGCTGTTTGGCCAGCAGCAAAGCGTTGTCGGCCGCCTGGATCAGTTCCGAAGCAGTACCGAAGGCCGGATAGCCGGCCACTCCGGCGCTGAAGCTGACCCGGAACAGTCCCTCCGGATGGGCGTTTGGCAGGTTGGCGAAGTTCTCCCGGATCCAGTCCAGCACGGCGACGCTTTCCTCCATGTTGGCCGCCGGGATCGCGACCAGGAATTCCTCGCCGCCGTAGCGGCCGATCACATCCGTGGTGCGCAGGCGCCCCTTCAACAGCCAGGCCAGGCTGCGGATCACCTGATCACCGACCGGATGGCCATAGACATCGTTCACCGACTTGAAATGGTCGATATCGATCATGGCCACGCTGATCGTGCCGCCGCTGGCCTGGGCCTCGGCCAGGCGGGCATCGAGCGCGGCCTTGGCGGCCGTGTGGTTGAGCAGGCCGGTGAGGCCGTCGTGACGGCTGGCCCGCTGCATCTCCCGATGGCGCTCGACGATGGTCTTGACCGTAGCCGCCAGCAGGACGGGATTGAATGGCTTGGTCAGGAACTGGTCGCCACCCAGACGCAGCGCCTCGACCTGCAGCCCGACATCGGTTTCGCCGGACAGATATAGGATGGGAATGGCCTGGTAGGCCGGCATCTGGCGCAGTGCCCGGGTCGCCTCGACGCCGTTGCAGCCGGGCATGTACATGTCCATCAACACCAGGTCCGGCCGGTAATGGTCCAGCGTCTCGAACAGGCGGGACAGGTCCGACACGGCATGGCTGTCGATATCGTGCTGGTTGAGCGCGCGCTTGATCTGGACCACGGCGACCTGAGAATCCTCGACGATCAGGACCCGGTGGCGTTGCCGCTCCTGGATCTGGACCAGGTCGAGTATGCGTGACAGCAGGGCCGCCATCTGGTCGTCCCGCTGCACGGTGATGTCGATGCCGGCACGCATCAGGGTCACCATGGCGCCGAGCGTGCGCGGCACGCCGATGTAGAACAGCTGGCTCGCCGGGCAGCGGGCCCGCACCCGCGCCACCTGTTTCAGTACTACCTTCCGCATGCTGTCGCCGCCGTCGCTGTCGGTGGCCGGCAGGAACAGCACGGCGATGGGCGACTCGGCATCGGGCAAGCGCGCCCCCCAGCGGCTTTGATGAACCTTGAAACCGTAAAACGCCAACTGCTCCGCCAAGGCCTTGGCCCAGCCGCTGCCGGCCGGCGCGATCATCCAGATCGAACGCGACTTGATCCATTCGATTTCCCTGGACTGGGGCATCTCGGCATGGCTTTTGATATTTGGCCGGCGGGCGGAGGCGATCGCACCGAGCAGACCATCGACTTGGCGCCCCAGAGCCGCCATGCTCTGTTCGGCGATCGGGTGGGTATCCGCGGCACCGAACAAACCCAAAGCTGTGTTCTCGAGCGCCTCGCACTGGCGGACCAGGCCGGGCAGGCGCAGACCATCCAGCCTTTCCGCAAGGCAGTTCAGGGCCAGGGTGAACTCGATGAATTGATCGAAACAGCCGCCCTTCCGGTAGTCCCCCCACCGGTCGCGCAGGGCGTTCAATTGATCGTCCAATGAGTGGACAGGCACAATAAGAAGGTTTTTATATATGAAAGTCCTATTTTCCTCCGTGTCCGGAGGGAAAACAACAACCATACTAATGGTATGGCATTTACGCGACTCGTCGGCCCCTCCCGTTGCGGCTCTCAACCGCCGCGAGTGCCCTTCTGGATGAACTCGATCTTGTAGCCGTCCGGATCCTCGATGAAAGCGATCACCGTGCTGCCGTGCTGCATCGGTCCGGCCGGCCGTACCACCTTGCCGCCCTTGGCGGCGACGGCCTCGCACGCCTTGTAGGCATCGTCCACCTCGATGGCGACGTGGCCGAAGCCTGTGCCGAGTTCGTATTCGGCCACACCCCAGTTGTAGGTGAGTTCGAGCACGGCCTGACTGTCCTCGTCGCCATAGCCGACGAAGGCCAGGGTGAATTTACCGTCCGGGTAGTCCTTGCGGCGCAAAAGCCGCATACCCAGCACTTCCGAATAAAAGGCGATGGAACGTTCCAGATCGCCGACCCTCAACATGGTATGCAGAATACGCATGGCGAATCCTCTCAAAGTCGGGTTGATTCAATACACAGCGGCAAGCATTGAATAATTCCCGCCGCATGCCGCTAAAATCACGTCCCAATGATATCCGTTACTTATTAGACAATGGCCGAAGCCGGCGAATACATCAGCATAGACATCGATCGCCTCCAGGTCGGGCTCTACATCACCCTGGACCTGAAGTGGATGGAACATCCGTTCCTGACCAAGAGCTTCAAGATCAAAGACGAGAAACAGCTGGAGACCCTGCGCCACCTCGGTCTCAAGACGATCCGCTTCGACCCGGCGCGCAGCGACTGCGCGCCGCTGCCGATCCAGCCGCGCGGGGCGGCACCGGCGCCAGCGCCGACGCCCTCGGCCGAGGAACTGGCCGCCATCGCCAAGAAGAAGGAGCATGTCGAACGCCTGGTGAAGCTGCGCCAATCGGTCAACCAGTGCGAAAAGAAGTTCATCGAGGCGGCCGGCACTTTCAGGAGCATCAACCAGAACCTCTACGCCCGGCCGCAGGAATGCATGAAATCGGCGGTGCAACTGGTTTCCCAGATGGTCGACTCGATCCTGATCGACAAGGATCTGGCCATCCACGCCATGAACGACAAGGTGGCCGGCGAGGACGTCTATTTCCACTCGCTCAACGTCTCGGTCCTGGCCATGATGCTGGCCAAGGAGATGAAGCTTGGCAAACCTGAGATCAGCCTGGTCGGCCTGGGCGCCCTGTTCCACGACATCGGCAAGACCCGCATCCCGGACAAGATACTGCGCAAGATCGAGCCGCTCACCGCCGCCGAGGCCAACTTCCTGGCCGAACACCCCCACTACGGCGTCGAGATCGGCCAGGGCCTCAAGCTGCCGGCACCGGTGCTCGACATCGTCCTCCACCACCACGAGACGATGGACGGCTCCGGCTATCCTGATCGGCTCGACGCCAAGACCCTGTCACGGCCGGCCCGCATCGTGGCGATCGCCAATGCCTTCGACAACCTGTGCAATCAAACCAACCTCGCCAAGTCGCTCACCCCCTACGAGGCGGTCTCGGTCATGTTCGCCAAACAGAAGCACCTGTACGATCCGACCGCGCTGGGCGTCTTCATCCGCAGCATGGGCATCTACCCGCCCGGCACGGTGGTCAGCCTGACCGACGACATCTGGGGCATGGTGGTCTCGGTCAACGTCAACCAGCCGCTGCGCCCCGTCGTGCTGATCTACGACCCGGAGGTGCCCAAGGAAGAGGCCATCCTGGCCAATCTGGGGGAGGAGTCGGACCTGAAGATCGTCCGCACCTACCGGCCGGCCGAACTGCCGCGCGAGGTGTTCGACTACCTCAGCCCACGCCAGCGGATCACCTATTACTTCAACGAGACGGAAGGCGACAAGCCGCGCAAGTAAGCGCCCAAGCAGGCTTCAGAAGGACAGGTAATGCGCCGCGTTTAGGCGCAGCCGCTCGCGCATGTCCTGGTAATCGGGAAACAACGACGCCACTTCGCGCCAGAACGCCGCCGAATGGTCGCGCCGGCGGAAGTGGGCCAGTTCGTGGCAGATGACGTAGTCGATCTCGTCCGGGCTGGCCTTGATGAGCCGCCAGTTCAAGCTGACCACCCCCTTGGCCGACAGACTGCCCCAGCGGGTCCGGGCATCGGACAGCCGCCAGGCCGGCACCTTCAGGCCGCGGCCGGTACAGACCTGGCTCAGGCGACGATCCAGATAGCTTTCCGCCTCGGCGTGATACCAACCGATGACGGTCGGCTCCAGATGCCCATCGGGGGCTTCGCAAACGACGCACCCGCCCTCCCGGCGCGCACTGCGGCGGTGCGCCGAAACACGCCAGTCGAGCCGCAGCTCGCCCCCCAGAAAGGGCAACAGCAAGCCGTCGGCCCAGACCGGCTCGGCCCGGTGGCGGGCCAGTTGCCGGCGCAGCCAGGCGGCATGCTGGCGCAGGAAGGCGTCGATGCGGGTTTGGGCCATCGACCAGGGCGCATTGACCTGGGCCATGCCTTCGGCATTCACCCGCAGACTCAGGCTGCGGCGGGCCGAACTGCGTTTGAGCAGGTAGGTGAACGGCTCGCCGTCCAATGCCACCGACGCGAGCATCTGCTCGCGCCGGACAGAGGCAGGACGGCGGCGAAAGATCATAGCTTCTGCATCGCGGCCTCGATCCAGGCCTCGACCTCGGCGTTGATGACGGACGCCTTCTTGCCGGCCGTGGCGATGGGCGGGCCGATGACCACGCTGATCAGGCCGGCGCGCTTGAGAAAGGCATTCTTGGGCCACAGCCGGCCGGCATTGTGCGCCACCGGGATGACCGGCACGCCGGTCTTGGCCGCCAGCCAGGCGCCGCCGATGTTGTACTTGCCGGTTTCGCCCGGCTTGACCCGGGTGCCCTCCGGGAAGATCAGCACCCAGAAGCCCTTGGCCAAGCGGTCGTTGCCCTGATCCTCGATATCCTTGAGCGCCTCGCGACCGGCATCCCGATCGATGGCGATCGGGCTGATCATGGCCAGACCCCAGCCGAAAAACGGAATCCGCAGCAGCTCCTTCTTCAAGACGAAGGACAGGGGCGGAAAGATCAGCTGATAGGCGATGGTCTCCCAGGCCGACTGGTGCTTGGACATGACGATGGCCGGTCCGCCGGCCGGCAGGTTTTCCAGGCCCTCCACCCGATAGCGGATGCCGAGCACGTAACGGGCCAGGAACATGACCACCCGGGCCCAGATGCCGATGAAGCGGTAGCGGGGAATCGGCGGCAGCGGCACCGCGACCAGGGCGGACAGGGCGAACACCACCGTGAAGGCGGACTGCAGGATCAGGAACAGCAGGGAACGCAGTAGGGTCATGCCTATGGATTGTTCAAAGTTGTGGGAAATACCGGAAAATCAGGCTTCGGTTTTGCCGAGCAGTTCGGCCACCGCCTCGGCCAGGTCGGCGTAGACCGGCGTGCCTTCCGGCACGCCGCCGCTGGCCAAAGTACGGTTGCCCTTGCCGGTGCGGACCAGCATCGGCCGGGCGCCGACCGCCGCCGCCGCCTGCAGATCGCGCAGGGCGTCGCCGATGGCCGGCACCCCGGTCAGGTCGGTGTGATAGCGCTTGGCGATGTCGCGGAACAGGCCGGCCCGCGGCTTGCGGCAGTCGCATTCGGCGTCGGCCGGATGGGGGCACAGGAATACGGCGTCGATGCGGCCGCCAGCCTGGCCGACCAGCTTGTGCATCTTGGCGTGGATGCTGTTCAGCATGGCCATGCAGAACAGGCCGCGCCCCAGACCGGACTGGTTGGTGGCCACCACCACCCGGTAACCGGCCTGGTTGAGGCGTGCGATGGCCTCGACGCTGCCGGGAATGGGCTTCCATTCGTCGGGCGACTTGATGAACTGGTCGGAGTCGTGGTTGATGACCCCATCGCGATCGAGGATGACTAGTTTCATGGCAATACCCTGGCTAATGGCCAATTTTGCGCACGAACCGGGCCAGGATTCAAGCCGCGCTTCAGTTGGCCACCTCGATCCGATTGCGTCCCTTGTATTTTGCCGCGGCCATCGCCTCGTCCACCCGCCTCAGGGCCACGTTGATGGAATCGCCCGGACGATACTGGGCCACGCCGATGCTGATGGTGAAATGGACGCTGACATCGCCCATGACGACCGGGGTCCGCTGGCATTCGGCCCGGATGCGCTCGGCCAGCCGCACCGCCTCCTGCAGCTCGCTGCCGGGCAACAGGATGACGAATTCCTCGCCGCCGAGGCGGGCAAGATACTGCTCGCCGCTCAACAGGGCATCGGCCACCGCCACCATGGCTTTGAGCACCTCGTCGCTGCGCAGGTGGCCGTAGGTGCCGTTGAACTGCTTGAAATAGTCCACGTCGCAAAGCAGCAGCGAGAGCGGCCGCTCCGCCTCGTTCGCCCAGGCCAGCATTTTCTCGGCATGTTCGAACAGGGCGCTGCGGTTGGGCGCGCCGGTCACTTCGTCGATCTCCGCCCGCCGGCGCAAAACCTCTTCGAGACGCAGGCGTTCGTCCATGGCGACATTCAGTTTCTGATGGGACACCCTGAGGGTGGCGTGATCCCGATATTCCTCACGCATCAGCCGACTCAGCCGATAGGCCGTCATCGCCCCCAGGACGTTGGTCACCAGGATGATGGCCGTCAGGGTGGCCATCTGGCCCAGATCCAGGTCGTAGCGGCTGAACAGGATCACGATGAAGAACACGCTGGCGACGGACGATACCGACAGGCTCAATATGTAGCGGTTGGGAATGAACACATAGACACCGAGCAGCATGACCATCATGCCCATGCCGTGGACGCCGTATTGCAGCGGCACGATCATGGTACTGAGCAGGAAAGCGCCCAGCGCGAAGCCCACCACGAAGGTCGGGATCGTGCCGTTGACCAGATGCCACCAGTATTTCTGGCCGACGAACACGGCGCCCAGGCCGACCGCGCAGACCACCATGCGCAGCAGCATCACCAGGAGGTAGTCGCCCTGCCCGCCCATGACCAGGAAGTCGGTGACCGCGAAGGCCAGGTAGAACAGGGCCGCCAGGATGATGGCCAGACGGGTGTCGCGGATCCGGCTGTCGCGGATGTAGCGGCGGAAATCCCGTTCCGTGTCGCTGTAGTAGAACTCGGCCGTCAGCCGGTCTATGCGCAGGGACTCCGCCAGTTCTTCCACCTCGACCATCCGGTCGCTCAACTGGTCAGCTCGGCGATATCGGCGACACTGTTCATGGTGCCGGACAGGCGGCCCAGCAGCGCCAGGCGGTTGGCCCGGATCAAGGGTTCGTCAACCATCACCATGACCTCGTCGAAGAAGCGGTCGACCGCGGCTCGGACGCTGGCCAACCGGGTCAGGGCCGCCGTGTAGTCGAGGTTGGCCAAGGCCGTGTCGACGTCCGGTTCCACCGCCAGCAGCGACTGGTACAGTTCGCTCTCGGCCCCGGCCTGGATCAGGGCGGCATCGACCGCCACTTCGGCCGCTTCGGTCTTCTTCAGGATGTTGCGGATGCGCTTGTTGGCGGCAGCCAGGGCCTCGGCCTCGGGCAGCTTGCGGAACTCGGCCACCGCGGCCAGCCGCGCCGGCACCCGGTCGATGCGGGTCGGCGCCTGCACCACCACGGACTCCACCTCGTCCTGCATGGCGCCGCGCTCCTTGAGGTAGACGCGCAGGCGTTCCTGCATGAACTGGAACACGTCGACCGCCGTGCTGGCGGCGATCTGCTCCTTGTCGAACTGGCTCTGGGCCAGTTCCAGCAGCTGCATCAGGTCGAGCGGCAGGTAACGTTCCATCAGCATGCGCAGCACGCCCAGCGCCGCACGGCGCAGCGCGAACGGATCCTTGTCGCCGGTCGGCACCAGGCCGATGCCGAAGATGCCGACCAGGGTATCCAGCCGTTCGGCCAGCGCCACCGCCAGGGCGACGTTGCCGTCGGCCAGGGTGTCGCCGGCGAAGCGCGGCTTGTAATGGGTCTCGACCGCCTCGGCGACCTCGGCCGGCTCGCCGTCGTGCAGCGCGTAGTAGCGGCCCATGATGCCCTGCAGTTCGGGAAACTCGCCGACCATGTCGGTGACCAGGTCGGCCTTGGCCAGTTCGGCGGCGCGTGTCGCCAAGGCGGGATCGGCGCCCAGCTGTCGGGCGATCTCGCCGGCCAGCTTCATCAGCCGCCGGATGCGGGCGCCCTGCGTGCCCAGCTTGTTGTGGTAGACCACGCGGTCGAGCGACTCGACCCGCGAAGCCAGCGTCTTCTTGCGGTCCTGGTCGAAGAAGAACTTGGCGTCGGCCAGGCGCGGCCGCACCACCCGCTCGTTGCCGCCGATCACCTGCGACGGGTCGGCCGGGTGGATGTTGGAGACGATCAGGAACTGGTTGGTCAGCTTGCCGGCGGCATCCAGCAGCGGAAAATACTTCTGGTTCGCCTTCATGGTCAGGATCAGGCATTCCTGCGGCACCTGGAGGTATTCCTCCTCGAACTGGCAGACCAGCACGTTGGGCCGTTCGACCAGGGCGGTCACCTCGTCGAGCAGGGCGGAGTCCTCGATCGGCTGGGCACCGCCACCGACCTTGGCCGCGGCCTCGGCCAGCTGGCGGGCGATCTCGTCGCGCCGCTTCTCGAAGCCGGGGATGACCGCGCCTTCGCCTTCCATCTGGGCCTCGTAGCTGTCGGCATCCTTGATCGACAGCGTCGGATTGGCCGCCTCGAAGCGGTGGCCCTGGGTCTCGCGCCCGGAAGTCAGGCCGAGCACCGACACCGGCACCACGTCGGCGCCGTACAGGGCGACCAGGGCGTGGGCCGGCCGCACGAAGTTGACCGAGGTCCAGCCGTCGGCCAACTGATAGGTCATCACCTTGGGAATGGGCAGCTTGGTCAGGGCGTCTTCGATCGCCTTCTGCAGGCCGTCGGCCAGGGTCGCGCCCTTGACCATGGAATCAAAAAACAGGGTTTCGGCCTTGCCCTCGCCTTCGCGCTTCAACTGAGACACCACGGAGGCATCCAGGCCGAGCGCGCCCAGCTTCTTGACCAGGGCCGGGGTCGGCTGGCCGGCGGCATCGAGGCCGACGCTGACCGGCATCAGCTTCTGCGACGCCGGCTTGTCGGCCGCCTGGCCCGCCACGGACGTGATGTGCGCCGCCAGACGGCGCGGCGAGGCATAGGCGGTGACGGCAGCATCAGCGCCGACTAGGCCCTGGGCCTGGAGGGATTCGAACAGAGTGGCGGAGAATGACTCGCCCAACTTCTTCAACGCCTTGGGCGGCAGTTCCTCGACGAACAGTTCAACGAGCAGATTCTTGGTCATGTTCAGGCCGCCTTCTTCTCGTTCTGTTTCTCGATCTGGGCCAGCACTTCGTCGGCCCACGCCTTCGGGGCCATCGGAAAGCCCAGGCGGGCGCGCGAATCGACGTAGCTCTGGGCCACGCTGCGGGCCAGGTTGCGGATGCGGCCGATGTAGGCGGCGCGTTCGGTGACCGAGATGGCGCCCCGGGCGTCGAGCAGGTTGAAGGTGTGGCCGGCCTTCAGGACTTGCTCATAGGCCGGCAGGGCCAATTGCGCTTCCATCAGGTGCTTGGCCTGCTTCTCGTGGGCATTGAATGCGGTCAGCAGGAACTCCACGTCGCTGTGCTCGAAGTTGTAGGCCGACTGCTCGACCTCGTTCTGGTGGAAGACGTCGCCGTAACTGACGCCGGGTGCGTATTCCAGGTCGAACATGTTTTCCACGCCCTGCAGGTACATGGCCAGGCGCTCCAGGCCGTAGGTGATCTCGCCGGTGATCGGCTTGCAGTTGATGCCGCCGACCTGCTGGAAGTAGGTGAACTGGGTCACTTCCATGCCGTTCAGCCAGACCTCCCAGCCCAGGCCCCAGGCGCCCAGGGTCGGGTTTTCCCAGTCGTCCTCGACGAAGCGGATGTCGTTCTGCTTGAGATCGAAGCCCAGGGCCTCCAGGGAACCGAGATAGAGGTCCAGGATGTTTTCCGGCGCCGGTTTCAGCACCACCTGGAACTGGTAGTAATGCTGACCACGGTTGGGGTTCTCGCCGTAGCGGCCATCCTTGGGCCGGCGGCTGGGCTGCACGTAGGCGGCCTGCCAGGGCTCGGGACCGAGGGCGCGCAGGAAGGTGGCGGTGTGGCTGGTGCCGGCGCCGACCTCGAGGTCGTAGGGCTGCAGGATGACGCAACCTTGCTCACCCCAGTACTTCTGGAGGGTCAGAATGATGTCTTGAAATGCGGGCATGGCGTTTTTTTCTTCGAAGAGTCCGCCATTTTACCGTTCGCGGCCCGTTTCTTGCACGGCCGACACGATTTGTCCGCATAAAACACGGCGGCGGTAGGTCCCGCCGCCGTGCGTCCACGCCCTGCTCAGGCCGCCCTGGCCTGTACCGCCTCCTTCTCGGCCGCTTTACGGGCGTACCAGCGTTCCGCCTCCTCGTTCCAGTTGTCCGTGCGGACATAGGGATTGGTACGCGGGTGGACGATCATGTTGGGATCGACCTCGAGGCCGATGCCTTCCAGGAAATTGACCAGGCCGATGCGCTCGATCATCTCGCCGGTACGCTCGTGGTCGAGCGCGTTTTCGGCGAAGAAGTCGAGGATGCTGCGCGCCAGGTCGTTCAGCTTCTCGAAGTCCTCGTCGGTCTCCAGTTTCATGAATGGGATGATGACCGTGCCCATGGTGGCGCCGATCTTGAGCACGCCTTTGCCGCCGACCAGGATGGTCACGCCCTTGTCCTTGCCGGGCAGCAGCGCGCCGGGCATGACGTTCAGGCAGTGCATGCAGCGCACGCAGTTGTGGTTGTCGATCGCCATCTCGGTCTCCAGGCCGACCCGCAGCACCGATTCGTGGTCCTTCTTCGGGGTGCCGAAATCGCGCAGGGTGATGGCCTTGGTCGGACACAGGCTGACCACCATGTTCACCAGGTCGTTCATGCTGTGATCGGCCATCCAGTCCTTGGCCAGCGCCTCGTTGGTCTGGATGTTGTCGCGCCAGGTGCCGATGGTCGCCATGTCGGAACGCTGGATGGCGTTGACGCAGTCGTTCGGACAACCCGAGAACTTGAACTTGAACTTGTACGGCAGGCTGGGCCGGTGCATGTCGTCCAGGTTGGCGTTGATCACCGTGCGCAATGCCCGCGCCTCGTCGTAGTTGGACATCTCGCAACGAGCCGCGCCGACACAGGACATCGAGGTGCGCAGCGCCGGGCCGGCGCCGCCCAGGTCGAAACCGATCGCGTTGAGGTTGTCGAAGGCGTGCTGCACGTTGGCTGAGCTGATGCCCTGGAACATGATGTCGCCGGACTGGCCGTGGAATGCGATCAGGCCCGAACCCCCGGCCTCGAGCCAGGCGTCGCACAGCTTGCGCAGCAGGTCTGAGCTGTAATGCATGCCGGCCGGCGGCTGCACCCTCAGGGTGTGGAACTCGGCGGCATCGGGAAAGAGCGGCTTGCCGTCCGCATCCTTCAATTCGGTGAAGCGGGGAATGATGCCGCCGCCGTAGCCGATCACGCCAACCGTGCCGCCCTTCCAGTAGCCCTTGCGGGTTTCATAAGACGTCTCCAGCTGACCGAGCAGGTCGACCATCATCGGATTGTCCTGGGCCAGACGCTTCAAGCCGGTGACGAAGGAGGGCCAACGACCGGATTCCAGCTGATCCAGATAGGGGGTGTCGGGAAGTTTGTTCATGGATTTTCCTCCTCGGGATTCGAGCTATTACCATAGTAAATCAATCAAGTATTGCCAGTTTTTTTATGCACCCGATTTCGCCGGGAAAAATGCACTCTCAGCTGGACAGTGCGTTTCCATTGTCCTATACAGGATTATATTGATCCTATTTGATGAAGCCGCCATGCTGCGTATCGCCAAGCTGACCGACTATGCCACCGTGCTGATGGTGCAACTGAGCCTCAGCCCGGAGCGCCGGGTGAGCGCCCAGCAACTGGCCGTCGAACTGGGCTTGCCCCAGCCCACGGTGGCCGCGTTGCTGAAGAAGCTCGGCCGGGCCGGCCTGGTCGACAGCCTGCGCGGCGCCGGCGGCGGCTACAGCCTGACCCGGCCGCCGACCGCCATTTCCCTGGCCGACGTGGTCGCGGCCATCGAAGGGCCGGTGGCGATGACCGCCTGTGCGCTGGCCAACGGCCACTGCGACCTGGAGAAGGATTGCCTGACCCGCGACCACTGGCGGTACGTCAACCAGCGCGTCCAGGCGACGCTGGCATTGATGAACCTGGCCGACATGGCCCGCCCGCCGGCCAAACTGAGGAGGATGGACAATGGGTAACAACGACCTGCAACGCCGCATCGACACGCCCTACCGCTGGGGTTTCGTCACCGACATCGAACAGGAGACGATGCCCATGGGCCTCGACGAGGAGGTCATCCGCCGCATCTCGGCCCGCAAGGACGAACCGGACTTCATGCTCGACTGGCGGCTCAAGGCCTACCGCCACTGGCTGACCATGAAGGAACCGACCTGGTCGTCCGTCCATTACCCGGCCATCGACTACCAGGCCATCCGCTACTTCGCTGCGCCCAAGAACGCCAAGCGGCCGAAGAGCCTGGACGAGGTCGATCCCGAACTGCTCGCCACCTACGACAAGCTGGGCATCCCGCTCAAGGAACGCGAAGCGCTGGCCGGCGTCGCGGTCGACGCGGTGTTCGACTCGGTCTCGGTCGCCACTACCTTCAAGGACAAGCTGATGAGCATGGGCGTGATCTTCTGCCCGTTCTCCGAGGCCGTGCAGTCGTACCCCGACCTGGTCCGGGAATACCTCGGCTCTGTGGTGCCCTACACCGACAATTTCTTCGCCGCGCTCAATGCCGCGGTGTTCTCGGACGGCTCGTTCGTCTATGTCCCGAAGGGCGTGCGCTGCCCGATGGAGCTGTCCACCTACTTCCGCATCAACGCCCGCGACACCGGCCAGTTCGAGCGCACCCTGATCGTCGCCGACGAGGGCAGCTACGTCAGCTACCTGGAAGGCTGCACCGCGCCGCAGCGCGACGAGAACCAGCTGCACGCCGCCGTGGTCGAGCTGGTCGCCCTGAAGGATGCCCGGATCAAGTACTCGACGGTGCAGAACTGGTACCCCGGCGACGCCGAGGGCCGGGGCGGCATCTACAACTTCGTCACCAAGCGCGGCGAATGCCGGGGCGACAACTCGCACATCTCATGGACCCAGGTCGAGACCGGCTCGGCCATCACCTGGAAATACCCGAGCTGCATCCTGCGCGGCGACAACTCGGTAGGCGAGTTCTACTCGGTGGCCCTGACCAACCATCACCAGCAGGCCGACACCGGCACCAAGATGGTCCACATCGGCAAGAACACCCGCAGCACCATCGTCTCGAAAGGCATTTCAGCCGGCCGGGGCCGCAACGCCTACCGCGGCCTGGTCAAGATGCTGAAAGGTGCCGAAGGCGCCCGCAACCACAGCCAGTGCGACTCCCTGCTGATGAGCCCGGACTGCGCCGCCCACACCTTCCCCTACATCGAGGTCAAGGAACCGGGCGCGACGGTCGAGCACGAGGCCACCACGTCTCGAATCGGGGAAGACCAGCTGTTCTACCTGCGCAGCCGCGGCCTGACCGAGGAAGATGCGGTCGCCCTGATCGTCAACGGCTTCTGCAAGGAAGTATTCAAGGAACTGCCCATGGAATTCGCGGTGGAAGCCAGGAAGCTGCTGGCCGTGAGCCTCGAAGGCGCCGTGGGCTGAAAAGGAGAACGCCATGCTGCACATCAGCAATCTGCACGTATCGGTAGGTGGCAAGCCCATCCTCAAGGGCATCGATCTCGACGTGATGCCGGGCGAGGTGCACGCCATCATGGGTCCGAACGGCTCGGGCAAGAGCACCCTGGCCCAGGTCCTGGCCGGACGGGCGGGTTACGAAGTCACCCAGGGCAGCGTTCATTACCTCGATCGCGACCTGTTCCAGTTGCCGCCTGAGCAGCGCGCCCGGGCCGGAATGTTCCTGGCCTTCCAGTACCCGCTGGAGATCCCCGGCGTGTCCAACATCCAGTTTCTGCGCACCGCGCTGAACGGCGTGCGCCGCGAGCGGGGCGAGCCCGAACTGGACGCGATCGACTTCCTGGAACACGTCAAAGGCAAGCTGGCCCTGCTCGAGATGGACGACGCCTTCCTCTACCGCTCGCTCAACGAGGGCTTTTCCGGCGGCGAGAAGAAACGCAACGAAATCCTGCAGATGGCCGTGCTCGAGCCGCGCCTGGCCATCCTCGACGAAACCGATTCCGGACTCGACATCGACGCCCTCAAGGTGGTGGCGCGCGGCGTCAACGCCCTGCGCAGCCCCGACCGCGCCATCGTCCTGGTGACCCACTACCAGCGCCTGCTCGACCACATCGTGCCGGACCGGGTCCACGTCCTGGCCGACGGCCGCATCGCGATGTCCGGCAACCGGGAACTGGCCCTGGAACTCGAGCAGCGCGGCTATGCCTGGGTCGACGACGTCGATGAAAGCGAAGAGGCCAAGCCATGACCGTCACCGACTACAGCGAAGCCCTGACCCGCATCGACCAGCCCGACTGGCTGGCCGGCGACCGCCACGACGCCCTGGACCGCTTCCTGACTGCCGGCCTGCCGGACAAGCGGCAGGAAGCCTGGAAATACACCTCGCTTGACCACCTGGAGCGGGCCAAGCTGCATCCGCCCGCGACCGAAGGCAGCGAGTCGGTCTGCCCGGACGTCACCGCCTACCCCGGCCACGTCCTGCTGTTCCAGAACGGCCAACTGGCCTGCCACGGCACCTACCTCAGCAACCAGTTCGCCGGCACCCTGCACCACTGGCACGACACCCAGGCCGTGCACGAACATCTGGGCCGGGTCGCCGGCAACGGCGCCCTGGCCAGCCTCAACCTGGCCCTCTGGCAGGACGGCGCTCGCGTCTACCTGCCGGCCAACGAGCGGCTGGCGATGCCGATCTTCGCCGTCTACGGCGCCGGCGAGGCCGACGCCATGCTCCATCCGCGCACCCTGGCCGTGCTGGAAAGCGGCGCCGAGGCCGTATTGGTCGAACACTACCTGGGCCAGACCGACCAGCCCTACTGGCAGAACGCCGTCAGCGAAATCGTGCTGGGCGAAGGCGCCCGCCTCACTCATATCCGGGTCGTGCAGGAAGGCGCGACCGCCACCCATACCGGTCTGACCGCCGTCCGCCTCGGCAAGGACAGCGAATACCGCGCCCTGCACATCGGCCTGGACGGCCTCCTGACCCGCCACGACCTGGTCGCCATGCTCGACGGTCCCGGTGCCGCGGTCCGCATCGACGGCGTCGACCTGACCGACGGCCGGCGCCATGCCGATCTACGCCTGCGCATCGGCCACCACGTCCCCGACACCACCAGCCGCATCGTCTATCGCGGCCTAGCCGACGGCCGGGGCCGGGCGGTGTTCGACGGCCACGTCGTGGTCGGCCACGACGCCCACCGGACCGACGCCAACCAGAACTGCAAGGGCCTGCTGCTGTCCCGCCAGGCCGAGATCGACGCCATGCCGCGCCTGGAGATCTACGCCGACGACGTGAAATGCAGCCACGGCGCCAGCGTCGGCCAGCTCGACACCGACGCCCTGTTCTACCTGCGCAGCCGGGGCATCGACGAAGCGGCCGCCCGCCGGCTGCTGCTGGAGGGCTTCGCCAACGAGGCGCTCGGCCTGCTCGACGACTGCCACCTGCGCGACTGGCTCATGCCCGGCCTGCGGGCCGCTTTGAGCCACCGGACCGACAAGGAGGAACGCTCATGAACGACGACCTGCGCAGCCTCTATGAGGAAGTGATCCTGGAGCACAACCGCCACCCGCGCCACTACCCGGAAAACCCGCCCGGCTGCGATCATCACGCCCACGGCTTCAACCCCTTGTGCAACGACGAGGTGAAAGTGCATCTCAAGGTGGAGGACGGCCGGATCGCCAAGATCGGCTTCGAGGGCGCCGGCTGCGCCATATCGATGGCCTCCGCCTCGATGATGACCGAGGCCATCGAGGGCCGCCCGCTCGAAGAGGTCGAGCGGCTATTCGAAAAAGTCCACGCCCTGCTGGCCGAGGACGGCCCGGCCGACGGCGTCGGCAAGCTCAAGGTGCTGGCCGGGGTGAAGGAATTCCCGATGCGGGTGAAATGCGCCACCCTGGCCTGGCACACCCTCAAGGCGGCCCTGGAAAACCGGACCGAGACCGTGACCACCGACGACGAGGTGGCCTGGTGCCCGCAACCCGAGACGAGCGGCGCGCCATGAACCTGCTCGGCCTGCTTCACGAAAAACGGCCCGAGGACGGCCTGCGCGTCCGGGTGATCGCCGCCCTGCGCCGGATTCACGACCCGGAAATCCCGATCAACATCTACGACCTGGGCCTGGTCTACGGCCTGGACATCGACGAAGCCGGCCGGGTCGACATCCGCCTGACCCTGACCGCGCCCGGCTGTCCGGTGGCGCAATCCTTCCCCGGCCAGGTGGAGGCCGCGGTCGCCGCGGTCGAAGGCGTCGCCGACGCCCGGGTCGAGCTGGTCTGGGAGCCGCCCTGGGACGCCAGCCGGATCAGCGAGGCGGCCCGCCTGGAACTGGGGCTGGTCTGATGGCGGACTGGTCGCGCGTCGCCCCGCTCGCCGAATTCCCGCCCGGCAGCCGCCGTCGGGTCGAACTGGACGGCGAATGGGTCCTTGTCTTCAACCTGGGCGGCGCCTTCTACGCCATCGAGGATCTCTGCAGCCACGACGGCGGCGACCTGGCCGGCGGCGAACTGGACGGCTGCGAGATCGTCTGCCCCCGCCACGGCGCCCGCTTCGACATCCGCACCGGCATGGTCACCGCACCGCCCGCCTACGAACCGATCGCGCCTTTGCCGACGCGCGTCGAAGCCGGCTGGGTTGAAGTCAGGGACGACCGCTGGGATTGATCCTGCCCGGCCCTTACATATCGCACGGGGACGGCGCCTCGCATCATCCCCTTCGCGCTCAGGGTCGAGCCGCCCGACCGAGTCGGGATAGAATGGCGAAATTGCACAATCCCCGCTCAACATGAAAAACGCCATCCTGGACATATTCCGCCGCCGCTACGCCTGCCATGCCTTCCAGGCCGACCGGGCCATCGCCCGCGAGGACCTGGACATCATCCTCGAAGCCGGCCGGCTGTCGCCCTCCTCCTTCGGCCTCGAGCACTGGAAGTTCGTGGTGGTGACCAAGCCCGAGGAAAAGGCCGCCCTGCAAGGCGCCTGCTTCAACCAGCCGCAGGTCGGCAACGCCAGCGCCGTGGTGGTGATCCTGGCCAAGATCGCCGACATGGACCCGGATTCCGATTACATCAAGCAGCTGATGGCGCGCGAATACCCGGGCGACGCCCTGGCCATGGCCATGGAGAACTATCGCGGCTTCCACGCCAACACCGACGTCAAGGCCTGGAGCGTCACCCAGTGCCACATCGCCGCCGCCAACATGATGACCGCCGCGACCGCCGTCGGCCTCGATTCCTGCGCCATCGGCGGTTTCCTGGCCGACCCGGTGAAGAAGATCCTGGGCCTCGAAGGCGACCGCTACGAAATCGCCCTCATCCTGCCCTTCGGCTATTGCGCCGAGCCGGCGCACGAGAAGCTTCGCCTGCCGCTGTCCGAGCTGGTCGAATACCGCTGACTCGTCCCGGGGCCACACCGGGCACCCTTCAGCCGGCCGTCCCCGCCCGGCCGATCCCGTCACGCTCCTGAGTTCTTGCCCTGCCGCTTGCGCCAATCGCCGGGGGCCGCGCCGAAATGGCGCTTGAAGGCGCGGCTGAAGGCGGCCTCGGTCTCGTAGCCGGCGCTCTCCGCGACGGCCTTGATCGGCATATTCGACGTCTTCAGACGCTGGGCGGCAAGCTGCAGTCGCCAGCCTGACAGGTACTGCATCGGCGGCGTCGCCAGGAAATGCTTGAAGCGCTCCGCCAGCACCGTACGCGAGACGCCGACGCGGCGCGCCAGCAAGTCAACGCTCCAGGCGTCCAGCGGCGCGGCGTGCAAGCACCTCAGCGCCGGCCCCACCACCGGGTCGTTGACCGCCGCGAACCAGCCGATGTCCTCGGACGACAGGCCGCGCATGTGGGCACGCAGGATCTCCACGAACATCAACTCGGTCAGACGCGACAGCATGGTGCGCCGGCCCGGATCGCCATGCCCCGCTTCCTCGATCGTGTGCCGGATGGTGGCGGCGAGCCAGGCATTGGCGGGCTCCTGGCCGGGCTTGACCGGCATGAGTACCGGCAGGTAACGCAGCAGCGGATGAAATAACAACTCGTCGCACTGCAGGAAGCCGCAGATGAGGTCGGTGCGCCCGCCGTCGCCGCCATGCGCGACCAGCAGCCGTTCCGGCCACGGCGGTGCGGGCAGCAGATGTTCGGCGGGCACCTTCTCCGCCGCTTGTTGACCGCGCAGGCCATGCTGGTCGCCGTAGGGCAGCAACACCGCGTCGCCCGCCTCGAGCCAGACCCGTTGCGTTTCCTTCACGTCCACCCAGCAACCGCCGGCGGCGACGATATGGAAGGGAATGATGTACTCGGTACGGAATGGCAGCAGGCGCGCCATCTGTTCGGCATTCGGCGACAGCAGTCCCCACGGTTCCCGGAACTCGGTGCGGAACAGGACGACGCCGGACAGATGCATGCCGGCGAGCAGGTCCGACAACACGTCCGGTGAACCCATGCTCGGCGTTTCGGACAAGATTCCCTGCGTTTCGATCATGGTATCGGTCCTCTTGCGTCTCTAGCCTGATAGTAGGCAATCGCCTGCCGATCGCACTCATCGGTGGTTGCCCAATTCACGCAATGCAGCAGACCAGGAGGAACGATCATGAGCGCAGCACTGAACGAAATCATCGTACACCTCGACGAGAACGTCGATGACTCGACCCTCGCCGAACTGGAACAGACCATCCGCAAGGACCCGGGCATCGTGTCGGTGGGTCACCGGCCCGAGCGCACGCACCTGCTCATGGTGGTCTACGACTCGGCCGTGGTACGTGCCGCCGACATCCTGCACGTCTTCCGGGACCGGCAGCTGCACGCGCAGCTGGTCGGTATGTGACGGCAAGCCGAACCGGCCTACGGCGAGATATTCACTTACATGAAGAGGAGACAGCCATGACACCCGAGATGCAGACACTCAAGGCCCGCCTGAAGGCCATCTGGTCGGCCGGCGACTACGGCCAATTGGCGCAGTACCTCCGACCCGGCGCGATGGAGTTCTTTCCCGCGTTGCAGATCGCGCCCGGCGAACGGGTCCTGGACGTGGCCTGCGGCGCCGGCCAGCTCTCCCTGCCGGCGGCGCGGTCGGGGGCGGCCGTGACGGCCATCGACATCGCGCCGAACCTCATCGAGCAGGCGAAGGCACGTGCCTGCGCGGAGGGCCTGGCGATCCGTTTCGAGGAAGGCGATGCCGAAGACCTGCCCTACGACGACGCCTCGTTCGACCTCGTCTTCAGCCTGATCGGCGCGATGTTCGCACCCAGGCCGGAACGGGTCGCGGCCGAACTCATCCGCCTGTGCCGCCCCGGCGGGCGCATCGCGATGGGCAACTGGACGGCGAACGGGTTCGTCGGACAGATGCTCAAGACTGTCGGGCGGCACGCCCCGCCGCCGCCACTCATGCCTTCGCCCACCCTGTGGGGCGACGAAGAGACCGTGCGCCGCCGGCTGCAGGAAGGCACCAGCGACCTGCGCATGGCGCGCAAGCTGTACTCGATGCAGTTCCCGTTCGAGCCGGCCGGTGTCGTGGACTTCTTCCGAACCTATTACGGGCCGGTGAATCGCGCCTTCGCCGCGCTGGGCGAGGTCGACCAGGCGGCACTGAGCAAGGACCTGACTGCCCTCTGGTCGGAGCACAATCTGGCCAGCGACGGCAGTACCCGGGTCGAAGCGGAATATCTCGAAATCAGCGCCGTACGGACCTACTGCGTAGGCGACGCGGTGGCAAGCAGGATGCGGGAACGATCCGCCGAAGCGGTCCGGATGACCTGAGGGCCGCCACGCTGACACGCGGGCAGTCCAAACGCCGGGTTGCCGGCCGGGTCGCGTTCCGGCCAAAGACCGTCAGTCGAATACGACGGTCTTGTTGCCGTAGACCAGGATCCGGTTGTCGATGTGCCAGCGCACGGCGCGCGACAGCACCACCTTTTCCAGGTCGGCGCCCTTCTGCACCAGGTCTTCCAGGTCGTCGCGGTGCGAGATGCGGACCACGTCCTGCTCGATGATCGGGCCGTCGTCCAGCACCTCGGTGACGTAGTGCGAGGTCGCCCCGATCAGCTTCACGCCCCGCTCGAAGGCCCGCTGGTAAGGCTTGGCGCCATGGAAGGCGGGCAGGAACGAGTGGTGGATGTTGATGATGCGGTTCTCCCACTCGTTCATGAAATCGGCCGACAGCACCTGCATGTAGCGGGCCAGGACGATGAAGTCGACCCGGTGCGCGGCCATCAAGGTGCGCTGCCGGGCCTCGGCCTCGGGCTTGTTGTCCTTGTCGACCGGGATGTGCTCGAAGGGGATGTCGTAGGCCTCGGCCAGCCAATGGGTGTCCGGGTGGTTGCTGACGATCAGCGGGATGTCGCAATACAGCTCGCCGGCATGGTGGCGGTATAAAAGGTCGGCCAGGCAGTGGTCGTGCTTGGAGACGAAGATGGCCATGCGCGGCTTGACGCTCGACAGGCTGACCCGCCATTTCATCTTGAACTGCTCGGCGATCGGGGCGAAGGCCTCGTCGAAACGATGCAGGCCCAGCTCGAACCCGTCCAGCTCCCATTCCACCCGCATCAGGAACAGGCCGGCCACCTTGTCCTGGTGCTGGTCGGCATGCAGGATGTTGGCGTTGTGTTCGTACAGGAAGTTGGCGATGGCGGCGACCAGCCCCTTGCGATCGGGACAGGAAACCAGCAGGCAGGCGGTATTGCGCATTTTTTAATCAGGCTCGGCGAACTCAAACGAGGGCCGCATTCTACGCCATCGAACCGTCCCGTCGTCCGGAGTCTTTATTTTTCAAAGGCTTCCGGCATGCACCAAAAAAACCGGTTGACGGCCCAATGCGCGACACTAGAATTAGCGCTCAACCTCCCCGGAATCACTAGATTTAGTGATTCCTAATATATCCGCCTCAGGCCGCTTCAACTCTGAAAAAACAGGAAAAGGAGACCAAGGGATGCAGCTTTCCACCGAAAATCAGCCCGCCAAGCCCATCGTTATCGGCATTCCGTCGGAGACGTCCACCGACTCCCAATCCTATACCGGTTACCAGATCATCCGCCGCAACGGCGCGGTGGTCAGCTTCGAACCCGCCAAGATCGCCGTGGCCATGACCAAGGCATTCATCGCGGTGAACGGCAGCCAGGCCGCCGCTTCGGCCCGCATCCGCGAACTGGTCGACACCCTGACCAACGGCGTGGTCCAGGCCTTCATGCGGCGCCAGCCCAACGGCGGTACCTTCCACATCGAGGACATCCAGGACCAGGTCGAACTGGCCCTGATGCGCTCCGGCGAGCATGAAGTCGCCCGCGCCTACGTGCTCTACCGCGAGCGCCGCGCCGAGGAGCGGGCCAAGCAGCGCCAGGAACAGGCCGAGGAACACACCCTGTCCTGCACCGACGAGAGCGGCAACCGCGTCCCGCTCGACCTGAACCGCCTGATCGCCCTGGTCACCGCCGCCTGCGAAGGCCTGCCCGAGACCAACCCGCAGCCGATCATCCAGGCCACCCTGCGCGACCTGTACGACGGCGTGCCCAAGACCGAGGTGCGCAAGTCGCTGATCATGTCGGCCCGCGCCCAGATCGAGAAGGATCCGGACTACACCTACGTCACCGCCCGCCTGCTGCTCAACTCGATCCGCAGCGAAGTGCTGGGCGAGGAAGTCACCCAGGCCGAGATGGCGACCCGCTACGCCGACTACTTCCCGCAATACATCAAGCGCGGCATCGAGGCCGAACTGCTCGACGAGCGCCTGGCCCAGTACGACCTGGCCCGCCTGGCCGCCGCGCTCGACGCCGGCCGCGACAACCAGTTCCAGTACCTCGGCCTGCAGACCCTGTACGACCGCTACTTCCTGCACATCGACGAGCGCCGCATCGAACTGCCCCAGACCTTCTTCATGCGCGTCGCCATGGGCCTCAGCATCAACGAGATCAACCGCGAAGAGCGCGCCATCGAGTTCTACAACGTGCTGTCCAGCTTCGACTACATGTCCAGCACGCCGACCCTGTTCAACGCCGGCACCCGCCACAGCCAGCTCTCCTCCTGCTACCTGACCACGGTGCCGGACGACCTGGACGGCATCTACCAGTCGATCAAGGAAAACGCCCTGCTGCAGAAATACGCCGGCGGCCTGGGCAACGACTGGACCCGGGTCCGCTCGCTGGGCGCCTACATCAAGGGCACCAACGGCAAGTCGCAGGGCGTCGTGCCCTTCCTCAAGGTGGCCAACGACACCGCCGTCGCCGTGAACCAGGGCGGCAAGCGCAAGGGCGCCGTCTGCGCCTTCCTGGAAACCTGGCACATGGACATCGAGGAATTCCTCGAACTGCGCAAGAACACCGGCGACGACCGCCGCCGCACCCATGACATGAACACCTCCAACTGGGTGCCCGACCTGTTCATGAAGCGCGTGATGGACAACCAGGACTGGACCCTGTTCTCGCCCTCCGACACCCCCGACCTGCACGAGCTGTTCGGCAAGGCCTTCGAGGAAGCCTATACCCGCTACGAGGACAAGGCCGCGCGCGGCGAGATCAAGGTCTTCAAGAAGGTCTCCGCCCTCGGCCTGTGGCGCAAGATGCTGTCCATGCTGTTCGAGACCGGCCATCCCTGGATCACCTTCAAGGACGCCTGCAACGTGCGCTACACCAACCAGCACGTCGGCGTGGTGCACAGCTCCAACCTCTGCACCGAGATCACCCTGCACACCAACGACAACGAAATCGCGGTATGCAACCTGGGCTCCGTCAACATGGTCAACCACCTCAAGGACGGCGGCCTGGACATGGACAAGCTGCATCGCACCATCAAGACCGCGATGCGCATGCTCGACAACGTGATCGACATCAACTTCTACAACGTCGGCAAGGCCCGCAACTCCAACCTGAAGCACCGTCCGGTCGGCATGGGCATCATGGGTTTCCAGGACGCCCTGCACAAGCTGCGCATCCCCTACGCCAGCGCCGACGCCGTCGAGTTCGCCGACCGCGCCATGGAAGCCGTGGCCTACAACGCCTACTGGGCCTCGACCGACCTGGCCGAGGAACGCGGCCGCTACTCCAGCTTCAACGGCTCGCTCTGGTCCCAGGGCATCCTGCCCCAGGATTCGCTCAGGAAACTGGGCGAGGAGCGCGGCGGCTAC
The DNA here is from genome assembly GCA_036391875.1 of Parasulfuritortus sp. Lineage (GTDB taxonomy): Bacteria > Pseudomonadota > Gammaproteobacteria > Burkholderiales > Thiobacillaceae > Parasulfuritortus. Next base: position 3,898 of record DASVZA010000030.1, on the reverse strand, counting down.
CTCGAAGCCGACTTCACCGAGCGCCTGGACTGGAACACCCTGCGCCAGCGCATCCAGAGCGTCGGCATGCGCAACTCCAACTGCCTGGCCATCGCCCCGACCGCGACCATCGCCAACATCGTCGGCGTCTCGGCCTCGATCGAGCCGACCTACCAGAACCTGTTCGTCAAATCGAACCTGTCGGGTGAATTTACGGTGGTCAACCAGTACCTGGTGCGCGACCTCAAGGCCATGAACCTGTGGGACGAGGTCATGGTCGGCGACATCAAGTACTTCGACGGCAGCCTGTCCAAGATCGACCGCATCCCGGGCGAACTGCGCAGCCTGTACGCCACCGCCTTCGAGATCGACCCGGTCTGGCTGATCGAAGCCGGCGCCCGCCGCCAGAAGTGGATCGACCAGGCCCAGAGCCTGAACCTCTACTTCCACGGCGCCTCCGGCAAGAAGCTGGACGAGACCTACAAGCTGGCCTGGGTCCGCGGCCTGAAGACCACCTACTACCTGCGCGCCCTGGGCGCCACCCACGCCGAGAAGTCGACCGGCCGCGGCGGCGAACTGAACGCCGTCAGTTCGGGTGGTTCAAGCGGCATGGGCGCCTCGGCCACCCTCCCCGAACCCGAAGTCGTCGGCAAGGCCTGCACCCTGCGCCCCGGCGACCCCGGTTTCGAGGAATGCGAAGCCTGCCAGTAAGCAACAACCTGCCCTCACCCGCGCTGCCGCGCACCCCTCCCCCCCGGGGGAGGGGCTGGGGGAGAGGGAAGCAAACCAAGACCCTAGGGTGGGTTGGCGGCAAAGCCGCGTAACCCACCAACACAAGGAGACAACAACATGCTGAACTTCGAAGAAGACGCCGCCCCCGCTCCGCAACCCCGCACCCAGGAATTCGACCCCGCCTACCTCTCCTTCGGCGTGTCCGCTGCCCAGCCTGCCGCGCCCGCGAGCCAGCCGACAGAAGAGAAATTCCGCCGCGTCCGCGCCGAGGACAAGCGCATCATCAACGCCAGCACCGACGTCAACCAGCTCGTCCCCTTCAAGTACAAGTGGGCCTGGGAAAAATACATCGCCGCCTGCGCCAACCACTGGATGCCGCAGGAAGTGAACATGAGCCGCGATATCGCCCAGTGGAAGGACCCGGCCGCCCTGAGCGAGGACGAGCGCCTCATCGTCAAGCGCAACCTCGGCTTCTTCGTCACCGCCGACAGCCTGGCCGCCAACAACATCGTGCTCGGCACCTACCGCCAGATCACCGCCCCCGAATGCCGCCAGTACATGCTGCGCCAGGCCTTCGAGGAAGCCATCCACACCCACGCCTACCAGTACATCGTGGAAAGCCTGGGCCTGGACGAAGGCGAGATCTTCAACGCCTACCACGAGATCCCGTCGATCCGCGCCAAGGATGAATTCCTGCTGCCCTTCATCGACGTCCTGTCCGACCCCGACTTCCACACCGGCACCCCGCAGGCCGACCAGACCTTCCTCAAGAGCCTGATCGCCTTCGCCTGCATCATGGAAGGCCTGTTCTTCTACGTCGGCTTCGTCCAGATCCTCGCCATGGGCCGCCAGAACAAGATGACCGGCGCCGCCGAGCAGTACCAGTACATCCTGCGCGACGAGTCCATGCACTGCAATTTCGGCATCGACATGATCAACCAGATCAAGCTGGAAAACCCCGGCCTCTGGACCAGCGAATTCAAGGCCGAACTGAAGGCCACCTTCATGAAGGCCGTCGAGCTGGAATACGCCTACGCCGAAGACACCATGCCGCGCGGCGTGCTCGGCCTCAACGCCCCGCAATTCAAGGAATACCTGCGCTTCATCGCCAACCGCCGCGCCACCCAGATCGGCCTGGACGAACTGTTCCCCGGCGCGAACAACCCGTTTCCGTGGATGGCCGAGATGATCGACTTGAAGAAGGAGAAGAACTTCTTTGAGACGCGGGTAACGGAATACCAGACTGGTGGTGCGCTGAGCTGGGATTAAGCTTCAAACTACCTCCCCCTCCACGGGGGAGGGCTACAGGCCCTGAGCCTGAGCAAAAACAAACAACAAGGGACAGGTAAGCGGCTGATTCGAGCATTGAATAAGCCACTAAATATTAGTACCATGAAACAGAAACACCGACGCACGCTCGAAGCGATCTATGCGCGCCCGACGCCGGCCAACATCCAGTGGCGAGACATTCAGGCCCTGTTCGTCGAACTGGGTGCCGAGGTCACGGAGCGCGAAGGTTCCCGCGTCGGCGTGTTTCTGTTCGGCGAGGTGCGTGTATTCCACCGCCCCCACCCCAGCCCGGACACAGACAAGGGCGCGGTGGCCAGCATACGACACTGGCTGGAAATGCATGGAGTGACGCCATGAACATCATGGATATCGACGGCTACAAGGCAGTCATCGCCTACGACCCGGACATCAACCTGTTCCGCGGCGAATTCATCGAACTGAACGGCGGCGCCGATTTCTACGGCGCGGATGTGGACACCCTGCGCAAGGAGGGCGAAACCTCGCTGCGGATTTTCCTGGAAATGTGCCAGGAGAAAGGCATCGAACCGCGACGCATCTTTTCAGGGAAATTCAACGTGCGCATCCCCCCGGAACTGCATGCCAAGCTGGCGCTGGAAGCAGCCGCCGAAGGGAAAAGCCTGAATGCCGTGGTAGCAGATAAGTTGGCAGCCTGAAATAAGTGGTCCGTCCCCAATTATTTGAGAGGGTAGTCGCATAAAACGCGGCCTTCCCTGGGCATTCTTATGATCGAGATAAAACGCGACAAAGAACTCATTCGGATTGAAAGTATCGACGAGGTTCGCTCTAGACCAGGTTTTAACCCGAATCTCGATCCTCAGAAGCACGAGCTTGCCACAATCATTGGAAGGTATGTTGAGCCAGAGAAGGTTATTTGCGGCCTCTCAAGTTGCCATCAGCCACATACCCGTGGCTACATTGTGACAACTAAGGACGGTCAAGAAACAAACATTGGCAAAGATTGTGGCAAGACTCATTTCGGCGTCGATTTCGTTGACCTCTCACGGCAATTCGACCGTGACATCACCGAGAAGGAAAACAGGGATCGATTATGGAGTTTCAGTTTCCAACTTGATAAGTTGAAAGAACGGATTCATGAACTGCGGTCAGGCGCGCACGGTGCTGACTGGATTCATAACAACACTCGCTATCTGGTCATGCCCAACAAAGGGCTTCCTGAAGTTGTCAGTGTCATTGGGAACATGATCCGCATGCGCCAGAACACCCTGCAAGTAGATCGCCAGGCCTCTGAAGAGGAAGCCGCGAGAATCGAAGTTGCTCAAGGTCGAAAGCTACCGCGCCCACACTACATTCGCGAAGATATAGCTGATATCGAAGGGCTTGAGGCAATGTATCCAGAAAACGATGTGCGCGAACTGCTAGTAAAAAATCTTGAATCACGGATCAAGGATTTCGAAAAACAGAACGTCGATATTCTTGGCTATACAGCCCTGATCTCATGGGTTAAATGGACTCAAACAGTTGAGCAAACACTGGACCAAGCGACTGAGGCGGTAGATTATGGCAGGCGCTTGCTGAACCCGATTAACCTAACCCCGTTCGAAAAGGTTATTCGGGACAAACAAGAAGTACAGATATTCAGAAAATTCCTGAAAGCACTATCGTGAAATGAAGACTAGGGGCCGGCCCCCACCTCACTAAGCCATCACCTCATGAGTCTCCTCTACACCCTGCTTGAACTAAAGGAACTAAAGGGGTCAGAGTCGAATTATTCCGGGAGGAGCTGCATCGGCCGCCCATCGGGCAATAGCGGGGGAAACTCGTAGATACTGTTATCGACGTCAAGCCACGCCGCCATGCAATTTCGGGTCGAATGGCTTACCGGACTTCAACACGCCATAAGCGACATGGACCAATT
>DASVZA010000029.1:0-50961 GCA_036391875.1 Parasulfuritortus sp. | reverse complement strand
GGTCCAGCGGCCGCCGGCCTTGACCAGCAGGGAGTCGACGCCCTGGCCGAGCGCGCTGCCGTCCAGGTCGGCCGGGCGCAGCGGCGACTGCCGGCGGGCCGCGGCCACGTCGGCGAAGAAGGGCTCGAAGGTGGCGGCCTTGACCGGCAGGCCGGCGATGGCGGCGGCGAAGCGGCGGCGCAGTTCGGCGTCGTCCGGCAGGTTGGCCTGGCGGGCGCGCTGGCGGGCCAGGCTGGGCAGGAGGCGGGCCGGGCTCTGGAAGCCGCCGATCGCACCGGCCTCGACCAGGGGCTGCAGGCGGTCGCCGACCCGTTCGCTGCCGGCCAGGGCCGCGTCGGCGTCCGGCGCGTCGACCACCACCAGATAGCGCACGTCGGGGGCGCCGAGATCGGCGCGCATGGCCATGTCGAGCGCCTGTTCCCGTTCGGGGATCGGGTTGAGGGCCGACAGCTCGGTGTTCCACAGATGGTCACGCTGGCCGTAGAGCACGGCGCAGGCGGCGACGAACAGGGCCAGCACCGGCCAGCGCAGCCGGCCGGCCGAGGCGGTCCAGGTCCGCAGGCGCCGGCCGAGCGGCGTCAGGTCGCGGATGCGCAGTTTGGCCGGCAGCAGATGGGGCAGCACGAAGCGGGTCACGGCGGCGGCGGTGAGCAGGCCGGCGACGGCGTACAGGCCGAGTTGGGCCAGGCCCGGGAAGCCGGAGAACAGCAGGGCGCCGAAACCGAACACCGAGGTCGCCACGCCGATCCGGATGGTCGGCCAGAAGGCGGCGACCCAGCCGTCGGTGCCGGTTTCGTCGCTGCGTTCCGACTGCACCAGTAGGTAGATGGAGTAGTCGACCGCCTCGCCGATCAGCGCGGTGCCGAAGCCCAGGGTGACGCCGTGCACCGTGCCGAAGCCCAGGCTGACCGCGGCCACCCCGGCCAGGGCGCCGGAGGCGACCGGCAACAGGCCGAGCAGCAGCGCGGTCGGCGAGCGGTACACGGCGAGCAGCAGGCCGGCGATGATCAGCAGGCTGAGGCCGGACAGCCGGGTGACCTCGCGCTTGATGGTGGCGCGGGCCTCGACCGAGAAGACGCCGGGCCCGGTCATGACCAGGTTCAGGCCGGCGGCCTGGGTGCCGAGCTCGTTGCGGAGCGCGCCGAAGTCGGCGTCGATGGCCTGGATGGCACGTTCCTGGCCGTCGATGTCGGAACCCTCGGCGCGGGTGCGGACCAGGAGCAGGGCGCGCCGGCCGTCGCGCGAGGTCCAGGCGCCGTCGAAGCTGGCCGGCTGGTGGTTGCCGGCCAGGCCGTCGAGCAGGTGCAGGAACTCGCCGGTCGGGTCGCGCGGCAGCAGGTCCTTGGTGAACATGCCGGTGGCCGAGGCGAGCTGGCCGATGCTGGCCTGCAGCGCGGCGCGCAGACCGTCGGTGGTGAAGCGCTCGGCCGTGACGGTCGAGCTGAGCAGGTAGCGGTGGTCGAACAGCAGGCGGCGGTCGCGCTCGGCGCCGATGTTCTCGCCGTCGGCGACATAGAGGAACTGGCGGTCGGCGCGCAGCCGTGCGGCCAGGGCCTTGGCGGCCCGGGCCCGGATGGCCGGATCGGCGCCGTCGATGCCGACCAGGATGAGGCGCGAGGCGACGCCGGACTTGAGTTGGTCGATCAGCAGCTTCTGTTCGGCAGTCGGCGCACCGGGCAGGAAGGCGGACAGGTCGGCGGTGAACTGGGCCCGGCCGACCAGCACGGCGCAGACGGCGAGAAAGGCCAGCCAGAGGACGACCGCCGCCCGGCCGGTCATGACGTGCCGGCCTTGCGGATGGTCATCACCGAGTGGTCGCCGCCGGCCTGTTCGATCTCGACCGAGCGCACTTCGTCGCGCCGGCCTTCGATGCGGATCTCGCTGACCACCTGGGCCACCTTGGCGTCGCGCGGTGTCAGCAGCAGCGACCAGTGTTCGGCCGTGCCGTCCAGTTTCAGGTGGTAGACCTTTTCCAGTGCCTTGCGGTCGCCGGCCAGCGTGGCTCGGATGCTGCCGATCATGCCGGCGACGCCCGGGTAGTCCTGCAACTGGAGGACCTGCTTGCGGCTGCCGCGTTCGAGGGTGAGCGTGTCGCCGTCGAGCAGCATGGTCTCGGGCGATGGCTTGAGGGTGCGTTTTTCCAGGCGATCGGGCGGGACGAAGCGCAACTCGCCGGATGAGTCGATCGGGATGTCGACCACGGCCAGGTATTTGCGTTCGGTGAAGGTCGCCCTGCCGTTGGCGCCGTGGGCCAGGGCGGCCATCAACTGGTCCAGCCCCCAGGCAGCGGCGCCGGCCGGCCGGCCGACGACGGCGAGGGTGAAGAGCAAACAGAGAACCAGCAATCTGGGCAGCGGGACACGGGTCATGGCGGTCAGTCCAGCCGGGTAGGCCAGAAGTCGAAGAAGTTGAACCAGTTGTAGGGCTGGGCGCGGCAATGCCGCTCCAGGCAGGCCGCGTAGGCGGCGACGGCGTCCTTGACGGCGGCGTCCCGCTGTTGCGGTCCGGTTTCGCTGAAGTCGGCGATGGGTTCGAAGCGGATGACGTAGCGGTTGCCGCCCAGATGGAGTCCGGCCATGAACAGCACCGGCCGCTTGAGCATGGCGGCCAGGCGCATGGGGCCGAGCGGGAAGGCCGCGTCGGCGCCCAAGAAGGGGACGGTCAGGACGGCTTCGTCGCCCGGGGTGCGGTCGGCCAGGACGCCGATCGCGACGCCTTCGTCGAGCCGGTCGCGGACCTGGAGCATGGAATCGAGCTTGCCCAGCGGAATGATGTCCTGGCCGGCGGCCGGGTTGATGGCCTGCAGCGCGGCGTTGATCTTGCGGGCGTTCTCTTCGTACATGACCATCGCCACGCGCAGGCCGCGCCGGCTGCGGCCGACGGCGCGGACCACCTCGAAGCTGCCCAGGTGGGCGCCCATCAGGAATGCGCCGCGGCCGGCGGCCAGCACCTCGTCGAACGCCGTTTCGCCTTCCAGCTCGATGTCGAACAGGTCGAAGCGGTCGTTGAGCAGATAGACCCGGTCGTGGACGGTGGTGGCGAAGCCGTGGAAGTGGCGGAACAGTTCGGCCAGGCCAGGGCGCCGGCCGAGCACGCGGCTCAGGTAGTCGCGCGAGGCGCGCCGGGCACCGGCGGCGAAGAGCAGGAAGTAGAGGCTGACCAGCGCCAGGATGGGCCGGCTGGCCCGCCGGCCGAGGCGCAGCGAGAGCCAGGTCATCAGGCGCAGCATGGCCAGGTTGCTGCGCTCCGGGCGGCGGGTCCAGGCGGCGCCGGCCGGCATCGGTTCGGCCGCGTCGGGTGGCAGGGCGCTCATGCGCCTTCGCCCGGCCGCGTCAGTTCGACCACGCCGCTGGCGGCGCAACGCTGCTCCGCCATGATCTCGAACCGGTAATTGCCGGCGCCGGCCGGTTCGTAGTTCAGGGCCAGCGCCTCGCCCGGCACGACCGGGCTGAGAAACTTGGCCGACTTGATCCGGACGGCTTCAGGACGGCCTTGCAGGGCGGCCAGGTGGGCGAGCGTCGCATCGAGCAGGACGACGCCGGGCAGGATGGGCCGGCCCGGAAAATGACCGGCGTAGGCGGGATGGTCGGCCGGGATGGCGAGCGGCACGCTGTGTTTCATGCCGAGGCGCACTCCTGGGTCATGACCGAACTCAACAGGTCCTGGGCCAGATTGGCGGGCAGCTTGCCGGTGGCATTGCGCGGCAATTCGTCGACGAACAGCAGCGGTCGGGGCAGGAAGATCGGGTCGATCCGTTCGCGCAGCGCCTGCATCAATTCATCCGGCGTCAGCGTCGGGGCGACCACCAGCGCGGTCAGGCGGCCGACGCCGTCGGGGCCGTCGTTCCTGGGCAGCATGAAGACCCCGTCCCGCACGCCGGGAATCGCGTTGAGCTGGTGGTTCAGGTAGCCGAGCGAGGTGCGCTTGCCGGCGATGTTGACCAGATCGCCGTTGCGGCCGCCCAGCTTGAAACGGCCGGGGCCGGTCAGTTCGATGGCGTCGTTCAGGTAGGTCTTGGCTTCGACATGGCCGCCGATCGCCCAGATGCGGTCGGCTTCGCGATGCAGACCGACTTCGGCCAGCAGTTGCCATTCCGGGCCGGCCGTGGTGCGGCGCGAGGCGAGCTGGCCGGTTTCGGTGCAGCCGTAGATTTCATACAGCGGGGCGGCGAGCCGCGCTTCGGCCTCCCGGGCCAGGTCGTCGGCCAGGGGCGCGGTGGCCGACAGGATCAGGTCGACGGCGGGCAGTTCCAGGCCGGCGTTGAGCAGGGTGCGCAGATGGTAGGGCGTCGTCACCAGGGCGCGCGGCCGGGGCAGTTCGGCCAGGGCGGCCTGGATGTCGGCCGGGTAGAAGGGGCGCGCGGCGTGCAGGGCGGCACCGCTCTGCAGGACCTGCATGACCGTCGATTCCAGGCCGTACATGTGCTGCGCCGGCACGGTGCCGACCACGCTGTGGCCGGCGGTGAGCCCGAGTCGGCCGGCCTCGGCACGGGCGCTGCGGACCAGGCTGCCCCAGCGCTTGGCATGGGGCTGCGGCAGGCCGGTGGAGCCGGAGGTGAATACCTGGGCGATCAGCTGATCGGCCGGGACCAGGGGCACGCTGCCCGCGCTGCCGCCGAGGTCGAACCGTTCCGGGTAGCGGAAGCAGGGCAGTGCGATGCCGTCGTCGTCCTGGTCGACGATGCAGAACACGTCGGGCGCGATCTGCTGCATCTGGCGCAGCATTTCCGGCGTATGGGTGGAGGGTAGCAGGCTGATCCGGCCGGTCACGATGCTGGCGGCGAGGCCGACCGTGAAGCGGTAGCGGTCGACGCACAGGTTGAGCACGTGCCGACCTTCGGGCAGGCGTTCGGCCAGTTGCCGGACCTCGTCGAGGAATTGGCGGACCGCGATGGGCAGGCCGTCGCGATAGGCCATGACCGAATCGAGCGACGGATAGGCGACCAGGGGCAGGGCTTGCCCGGCCGGGGGCTCTTTGTCGGATTGCCAGTAGGCCATGACGCTTTTGAGGAAGCCGTAGCGGCGTTCGTCGGGCAGTTTGGCCAGGCGGATCCGGTATTCGACGGCGAACATCAGGACCACCAGGGGCAGGGTCAGGAAATTCGCGAAGATCGACCAGACCGTGAGCGGGGCGAGCACGAACAACAGGCAGGACAGTGCGCTTACCGTCACGAAGAACAGGGTCCAGGCCAGGGTCACCTGGCGGGTGTAACGGCTGACTTCGGGCGTCAGTACGCCCCGTACGCCTTCCGCCAGGCGGCTGCAGAGCGGTTGCCGGCCCCGGGCCAGGGTGGCGCCGAAGCCGATCGCCAGCAGGGCGTTGGTGCCGGCATGCTGGATCAGGTAGATCCAGTCGAAATGCAGCGCCAGTGTCGCCCGGTAATGCCAGATCGAGCCGATCAGCAGGCCGCACAGGAGGAGCATGAGCGAACGTCGCGATGATTGCCAGGCCAGCAATGCCAGCAGCGCTATGGGGGGGGCCAGCGAGGTGGCCAGCCCGAGCATGGGCAGGCCGCGCGCCGCCTGCGGCGTGGTGCTGTAATAGGCGAGCAGGGCATAGCCGAGGACGCCGAGGGCGATGGCCGCCCCGCGCAATCCGCCGGCCAGGGTCGTCTTCACTTGGTCCGATGCTCCGCGATGTGCCGGGTCAGGCTGCTCAGCGAGCGGAAGATGCGGATGTTGTCGGCGCTGTCGGAACGCAGCTGGAAACCATAACGCTTGGAGATCACCAGGGCGACCTCGAGTATGTCGATCGAATCCAGGCCCAGGCCCTCTCCGAACAGCGGCGCTTCGGGATCGATTTCCTCGGGGCTGATATCCAGATTGAGCGCAGTGACGATCTGGCCTGCGACTTCAGTCTGCAATTCAGGATTGTTTTCAAGCATGGTGGTTCTCTCGTGTGTATCTGCAATGGTTGCGTACGGCGTACGCTCAATGGTCTTTGAGATGTGCCGCCCGTATCGGAGGCTTATTTTACCTTTTGCCTAAACGCGTTTGTGCGAGCGATTTGTTGGCGGCTGCCGGTTACGTATGGATGCGACCGGATGTCTTGCTGATTCCCCTTGTGCTGCCGGGCCGATATTAGTGTGCGGACATGCGTGAAAGCAAGCGTTTGCCGGCGCTCGTCGGAGCGTGGCCGCTGAAGCAGGAAGATTTGGAGCCGGTCGCCCGCAGGGACGATTTTGAGTGGTTTTGGATCGAATTGGTCGGGGTGAGAGGATTCGAACCTCCGGCCTCCACGTCCCGAACGTGGCGCTCTACCAGGCTAAGCTACACCCCGATTTGGTCTTCAGTGGTCTCGGTTGACCGCGAAGGCCGGCAATTCTAGCAAAGCCTTTTTGTAAACGCCATCGGGTAGGCAATTTAATTCTGCAATCGCCAGTTCGGCCTCGCGTCGGGCGCATGCCATCGTGTAGTCCAGCGCCCCGGTGGCACGGATGGCTTGCATGATCGCCTCGAATTCGTCGGCGCTGCCGTTCTCGATGGCGCGCCGGACATAGGCCGCCTGCTCCGGCGTGCCGACGTTCATGACGTGGAGCAGGGGCAGGGTGGGCTTGCCTTCGGACAGGTCGTCACCGACGTTCTTGCCGGTGACTTCGGCGTTGCCGGAATAATCGAGCACGTCGTCGACCAACTGGAAGGCGGTGCCCAGGTGCATGCCGTAGCGGCCGAGGGCCGCCTCGACCTCGTCGCCGGCGCCGCTGACGATGGCGCCCAGGCGTCCGGAGGCCTCGAACAGCTTGGCGGTCTTGTAGCGGATGACCTGGAGGTAGGCGTCGATGGCGATGTCCGGGTCGTTGCAGTTCATCAACTGCAGGACCTCGCCCTCGGCGATGACGTTGGTGGCCTCGGACAGTACTTCCATGACGTGCATGTTCTGGATGCCGACCATCATCTGGAAGGCGCGCGAATAGAGGAAATCGCCCACCAGCACGCTGGCGGCGTTGCCGAACACGGCGTTGGCGGTGTCCCGGCCCCGGCGCAGGTCGGAATCGTCGACCACGTCGTCGTGCAGCAGGGTCGCGGTATGGATGAATTCGACCACGGCGGCCAGTTCGTAGTGGTGGCGGCCCTCGTAGCCCAGCGCGTTGGCGCACAGCACCACCATGGCCGGGCGGAGTCGCTTGCCGCCGGCGGCGATGATGTACTCCGCCACCTGGCGCACCAGCGCGACCTCGGAATGCAGACGGGCACGGATGACGTGGTCCACTTCGGACATGTCGTCGCGCAGGAGTTCGGTCAATGGATTGGTGGTCACGCGGAGCAGGATCTAATTACCGGAATTCGGCGGTCTGGGTTTGGGTTGCCGTTGTCCGGCGGTCGCTTATGGTAGCAAACAACGTCTGCCCCGCTCAATGACGGCGAGGAGCGGGCTTGTCCATGCCATTAGTAAGGGCAAGCCCGGCATCGGTGCGCTCAGGCTGCGGCTTCGCCGGCCAGGCAGGGGGCGTTGAACAGGTAGCCGTGCCACATGCCGTGCAGCGTGCGGGTTGCCACCACGCCCCAGAATGCCGCCAATTGCACCACCAGCAGCGCCCCGAACAACTGGAAAGCCGTATAGCCGGTCTGTTGCGCCAGCATCAGGGTGGCGGCGGTGTAGACGCCGAGCGGGAAGGTGAAGCCCCACCAGCCCATGTTGAACGGCAGGCCCTCGCGCAGGTAGCGCAGAGTGAAGAACCAAGCCATCGCCCACCACCACAGGCCGTAGCCCCACAACAGCAGCCCGGCGATCAGGCCGAACGGTCTGGCGAAGGCGGCGGCCTCGGCCAGGGGCGTGCCGGTGAAGGCCGGACCGGCCGCCTGGCCCAGCACCAGCAGGGCCAGGGCGCCGGTGCCGATCGGGCCCAGCACCAGCCAGCCGGAGGCGGCCATGGCGCGGTGCGGCAGCTTGTGCAGGGCCAGGCGCAGGAAGACGATGACCACCACGCCCAGCGCCAGCGGCACCGACAGGGCCCACAGCACGTAGCTCACGGCGATCACCGGTTGGGCCAGGGCGGGGGCCAGGTGCGGCGCCAGGAAGCCGCCCGAGGAGGCGGTCACCTCGGAGGCGACGATGGGCAGCAGCCAGACTGCGGTCATGTCCTTCAGGCTGTGCTGCTGGCGGGTGAACATGAGATAGGGCACCAGCCAGCCGAAGCCGACGGCCAGCAGCGCGTCCAGCCACCAGAGGGCGTGGGCCAGTTCGACCGGCATGCCGAACAGCAGGCCGCCGTTGATCACCGGCACCAGACCCATCGGGATGGCGCCGAGGAACATGGACTGCACCGGGTGGCCGAGCAGATGGCGGACCGAATCCGATTCCAGCATCAGGCGGGCGACGAACAGCAGGCTGAACAGGGAATAGAAGCCGACATCCAGCCACCACAGTCCGCGGGCCAGGGCATCTTGGCCGGGGAAGTGGTAGGGAAAGGCGTGGATCATCAGCATCAGGATGCCGGTGCCCATGGTCATGGTGAACCAGTTGGGCGTGAAGTGGCGGATCACCTCGGCCGGGTTCTGTTTGTGCGAAAGCGGTCTTAGATTCATTGTCGTATCTCCTTGGGGTAGCGAGATTACGACGTTGAATAGATCAATAATAATTATATTTGGTTAATATATACATTCACGGTATGAATGTATTTGGATGATGCGACTCAACCCCGAAAATCTGATCACCTTCGCCGCGGTGGTGAGAGAAGGCGGTGTCGGCGCCGCCGCGCATAGCCTGCACCTGACCCAGCCGGCGGTGTCCAACCAGTTGCGCAAGCTGCAGGAGTCGGTGGGCGAAGCGCTCTACCGTCGGGCCGGGCGCGGCATCGAACTGACCGGCGCCGGCCGCCGGCTGTACGAGGAGGCGCAGCGCCTGGCCAACGTGCTGGCCGCCGCGGAAAACGTCGCCGACTCGCTGTCCGCGGCCGAGACCGGCCTGGTGCGGATCGCCGCCAGCCAGACCCTGGGCGCCTATCTGCTGCCCGCGGTCATCGCCGCCTTCCGGAACTATGCGCCGGGCATCGAGGTGGAACTGGAGAGCCACAACAGCCGGCGCGTGTTCGAATTGCTGTCCAGCTGCGACATCGGCCTGGTCGAGGGGGCGTCGTCCCTGCCGTTGCCGCCCAACCGCCAGGCCGAGCAGCTCGGTCGCGACGAGATCGTCGCGGTGCTGCGCAACGACGATCCGTTGGCCAAGCGGCGTGCGCTCAGCCCCGCCCAGTTGGCTGCGCAAGCGCTGATCTGGCGGGAATCCGGTTCCGGGACGCGGGAGCGGATCGAGCAGGCCTTCCACGACGCCGGCGTGACGCCGCACGTGGGCATGGCCCTGTCCGGCGTGGCGGCGATCAAGGAAGCGGTGCGGCTCGGGCTGGGCATCGGTTTCGCCTCGCGCCTCGCCTTGCGTCACGACAGCGGTCCGCTGATCGGCGTACCGCTGCGGCCGCGCCTGATGCGTGCCCTGACCGTCATCGCGCCGAACGAGCCCACGCCGGCGGTCGCCCGTTTTTTGCTCTTCCTGCACATGCAGCTTGCCGACAGTCCGGATCTGGCCGCTTGATCGAGTCGGAGATTAAACAGGGATGAACGTGAAAAAAGCCGCGCTGGGCGGCTTTCTGTCTGGTGTGTCTGGTGCCGGTGAAAGGAGTCGAACCCTCGACCTTCGCATTACGAATGCGCTGCTCTACCAACTGAGCTACACCGGCGCGGCGCGGATTATATCAGGCCAGGCGAACAAACGGGGAGCCAGTTCGGTGGGCTTGTCCTCGATCAGATCGGCGAGCAGATCGGCGCTGGCCGGGGCCATGGTGACGCCGTAGCGGAAGTGGCCGCAGTTGGCGAACAGGTTGGCCAGGGTCGGGTGCCGGGCGATGATCGGGATGTTGTCCGGCGATCCGGGACGGAGGCCGGCCCAGTGCCGGATCGAGCCGCCGGCGGCGACGTCGGGCAGCATGCGCCGGGTGAAGTCGTGCAGCGTGGCCCGTGCCTCGTCGGTCGTGCACTTGTCGAAACCGACGTCCTCCAATGTGCTGCCGGCCAGGATGTGGCCGTCGGCTCGCGGCACCAGATATTTGCCGTCCTCGTACAGGACGCAGGGCAGGCGGCCGGGCTCGCTCTTGTAGAGCAGCATCTGGCCGCGGATCGGGCGGATCGGCAGGCCGGCCGCTTCCTGGCCGAGCAGTTCGGCGCTCCAGGCGCCGGCGGCGGCGACGTACAGGTCGGCCTGCCAGCGCTGGTCGCTGGAGACGACCGCGACGACCTGGCCGGCTTGGGTCTGCAGGTGGACTGGGCCGATCTGGTGGTGGATCGGCACGCCGCGCCGGGCCAGACCGTCGGCCAGGGCCTGGATCAGGCGCGGGTTGCGGACCTGGGCGGTGTCGGGCAGCCAGAGCCCGGGGCCATAGCCGGCGAGCGCAGCGGGCGGCTCGATCGCCCGATGGCGGGCTGCCCAGGTGGCGGCTGCGGTACGGTCGTAGGGGGGCCGCACCAGCATGCCGCAGCGGCGGTATTCCGGGTCGATGGGCGAGGTCCGGCGAATATCGTCGATCCAGTCCGGGTAACGGGCCAGACTGAGTTCAGTCAGATCGACGGCGGCGGAGTGATAGCTCCAGGGCAGCAGCATGCTGAGGATGCCCGCACCGGCCCAAGACGATTCCTGGCCGGGATGGCCGCGTTCGAGGACTTCGACCCTGTGGCCGCGGCCGCTCAGCGCCCAGGCCGCGGCCAGGCCGGAAACGCCGGCGCCGATGACGATGATGTGTCTGTTCACCTGGTTCGATGGGATGCTGGAATGGCCTCATTCTAGCAAAGCGGGCATCCGTCCTTTGCCGTCGATGTCGCCCCTGGCGTTACAATGCGCCATTCCCCGCCGAGAAATATCTATGCCTTTTGCCGTTCTGAAGCTCCTGTCGCCGGATGAGTTCCGTTCGGGAGAAGAGATTTCCCATGACTTGGGCATTTCGCGCGCCAGCGTCCACAACCTGGTGGAACGGGCGCGCGAGTTCGGGGTGGAAATCCAGGCGGTGCGCGGCAAGGGCTATCGTCTGGCGGAACGCTACAGTTGGCTGGAGGCGAGCCGCCTGGCCGCTCCTATGGCGCACACCGGCTACAACCTGCTGCTGCACGAGCAGGTCGATTCGACCAACAGCCTGCTGCTGAACCTGGCCCAGCAGGGACAGACCCACAAGAGCGTGCTGGCCGCCGAGTGGCAGTCCCAGGGTCGCGGGCGCCGGGGCCGGACCTGGTGGGCACCGCTGGGCAGTGGCCTGACCTTCTCGTTGCTCTGGCGCTTCCAGCGGCCGTTGACCGCTTTGTCCGGCCTGAGCCTGGCGGTCGGCCTGGCCCTGGTGCGCGGGCTGCATGGCCTGGGTGTGGCGGACGCCCAGGTGAAATGGCCGAACGACATCCTGATCGGCGGCCGCAAGCTGGCCGGCATATTGATCGAAACCCATGGCGACATGCTGAGTTCGGCGGCTGCGGTGATCGGCATCGGGCTCAATATACGCAGCGTGTCCGAGCCGGCCGAGGACCGGGATTTCTCGTTCGTGGCGCTGGAAGACGTGCTGGGCCGGATGCCGGACAGGAACGACGTGCTGCTGCGCATGCTGCATGAACTGGACGAAGTGCTGCGGTCGTTCGATCGCCACGGCTTCGAGCCGTTCGTCGAGGAATGGCAGCGGATGCACGCCTGGCAGGGGCAACCGGTCCGGGTGATCGGTGCCGGGGGACAAAACATCCTGGAGGGTGTGGCGCTCGGCGTCGACGGCGCAGGGGTTCTGTGCCTGCAGACGGCGGATGGCATTCAGCAGATCCATTCCGGCGAGGTCAGCTTGAGGGCGGGTGTCGCATCGTGATTCTGCTGCTGGATGCCGGCAACAGCCGGATCAAGTGGGGGATTTGGCAGTCGGGCGCCTGGCAAGGCCACGGGGCCGTGCCGACGACGGAGCCTGAAACGCTGCAAGGGATTTTGGCCGAGACGCTGCCTGCCTGGGTCGGCATCAGTTGTGTGGCCGGTACCGAGGTGCGGGCTCGGCTGGCCACGGTATGTGCCGCCTCCGGACTGGAGCCGTATTGGCTGCAGCCCGCTGCGTCCGGTCATGGTCTGATCAATGCCTATGAGCGGCCGGAAACGCTTGGTGCGGATCGCTATGCGGCATTGATCGCCTGCGTCCGCGCCGGCCATGGGCCTTGTGTGGTCGCCAGTGCGGGCACTGCGGTGACCATCGATGCCTTGTCTGGCAACGGCGAGTTCCTGGGCGGTATGATCCTGCCCGGTGCGAACCTGATGCGGCTGGCACTCTGTTCCGGGACGGCGGCGGTGGCGGCGCAGGACGGAACCTGGCAGTCGTTCCCGCGTCGTACCGGGGATGCGGTCGAGACCGGCATCTGGACCGCGATTTCGAGTTCGGTCAAGGCGATGCAGGTACGCCTGGCTGGTGGCCGGGGACAGGTGGCGACGGTGGTCACGGGCGGCGATGCGGCAATATTGGCAGCGCTCCTGTCGGCCGGCGAACCGGCCGGGCCGGTAATAACAAGCGAATATTTGGTATTGGAGGGGTTGCTTTGGGTAGCGCGGGATCTGGACGTGCCGGGCGTATAACGCTTTTTCTGGTCGTGCTCAATGTGATGATGCTGGCCATCGGCCTGGGCGTGCAATTTGTCGAAGCCAACCGCACGCCCGACTTCAACGAGTTCAATGCGGAAAAAATCCGCTTCTGGTCGCAGCCGGATGCTTATCAACCGGCGGCGGCGACCAACAAGCCGGCGGCTGCCGTGCCGGCCGAGGCAGCACCGCCGGTCGAGCTGGCACCGGCTGCCGGGACGGAACCGCCTGGGGTGGCGCCACACCTGCCGGCAGTCCAGCCGCCCGCCATGCCGGCAACGGCGGCCCCGTCTCCGGCGCTGTCCCAGCCCGCACAGGCGAACGCAGTTTGTCTGTCGGTCGACGATCTGAGCCAGTCTCGCTATGAGGACATGCAGGCGTTGCTGAAAAGCAGTGGCCTGGATCGCGGCAAGTGCAACTACCGCTTCGACAAAAAACTGGGCTGGTGGGTGTACTGGCCGCCGGAGTACGAGGCGGTGCGGCGCCAGAAGGTGCTGGAATCGCTTCATGCCGCCGGGGTGAAGGATGTGTTTCCGATCACCCAGGGTGCGTTGGCGCAGTCCTTTTCGGTGGGGATGTTCGCTGCCGAGGATCAGGCGCTGACATACCGCAACCGGCTCAGAAGCAAGGGCCTGGACAAGATCGAGTACGGGCCGCGGCCCAGCGTAGGCAGCGCGTATCTGGTGTGCAGGTCGGACAGTGCCGCTCAATTGGCACAACTCAAAGCTTCCCTGCCGACTTGGGCGCAGCCGGTCGACGCCGGGCAATGCCAGGCGCCCTAGGGCGATTCAGTGTGAACACGCCTAGAGCGCGACCACCTTGAAGTTGACCTTGAGCCAGGATTCGCCCGAGTCCTCGACCGATTCGAGGCGGATGACGCGGCTCGGACTGAACGGCGAGCGTAGCTGATACTGGCGGTTCCTGGCGTAGTTGGCGCCGTCGATCAGGAGTTGTTCCTTGTCGTCCGCGTTGGTCAGCAGGATGGCCTTGATGGTGTGGCCGTGTTGGCCGGGCTCGTCGACGACGTAGCTCATCCCCGTGTCCTGGCCGTCCGGCTTCAAGGTGACGGTCTGGAAGTTGCCCGGGAACAACTTGATGCCGACCGAGCGATCGCCTTCGTCCCTGCGGGCCAGCCGCATGACGATGCCCAGCGACCAGTCGTTTTCATCGAGCGGGCACAACGCGATCAGCTTGCCCACCTTGATCCATTCGCTATTGAGCTGGCTGATGCTGAAGCCGAGGCCGTTGTCGCTGCTGTCGGCCTGATCCCAAAGTTCGTAGCGGGCCTGGGCGTCGGATTCCCGCTCCATCTCGAGCCGCTTGTTCTTGGTCCGTTCGGTGACAAAGCCATACAGTTTGATGTCCAGGATCTCTTCTGGACTGAGCTGGGCTTCGTTGCTTGCCTTGCCCCGCTGTTCCTTCTTCGCCAGTTCGTTGCTGATGTTGGATAGACTGTGGATGACCTTCCAACGCCCGGTCTGGGACTGGCGGGAGCTGGTGCGGCGTTCCCGTTCATCGAGCGTGCTCCACTCCCGTTCGACCTGGCTCAGCAGGCC
This sequence comes from Parasulfuritortus sp., assembly GCA_036391875.1. Taxonomy (GTDB): domain Bacteria; phylum Pseudomonadota; class Gammaproteobacteria; order Burkholderiales; family Thiobacillaceae; genus Parasulfuritortus. The sequence continues at coordinate 36,838 of DASVZA010000029.1, read as the reverse complement.
ATAGCCCTCGGGCAGACGGAAGTCCTCGGTCAGGCCGAGGGGGGCGGGCGAGGCCCCCGCCTTGAGCGAATCGATGACGCCCTTGAGGTGGGCCAGCAGGTCGGTGGTGGAGACGAAGCGCAGCGTCGGGTCGGAGACCTGGTTGCGGCAACGCCTCAGGCCGTGGCCCTTGCTGGTGTCGACGTAGAAGGTGTGCGAGTTCGGGTTGTACAGGCCGTCGATCCGGATCATGTCGGACCAGTTGTCCAGCCATTGATCGACCATCTCGATCTGCCTGGGGACCAGCGTGCCGCCACCGAACAGCGAGAGCAGCAGGGCCTGGCCGTATTCCTGCTCGGGCGTGTGTTGTTGGCTGTCGGCGCGATAGACCGCCACCGGGGCATTGCTGAAGTTGTCGAACTCGGCGATACGGTACAGATTATGCAATCGCAGCCAGAGCTTCTCGTCGATCTTTTCGTAGCGGAAGTAGCGCCATTTGATGATGTCTGAGAAGCCGCGTATGGCGCGCGCCGTAATCAGCGGGATGTAGTTCTGAATCTTGCTGCCGCCCGGGTTGGCGACGAAATCCATCAGAAAGCTGTGGTAGCTGCGGGTCACTTCCCAATAGAAAGCGTGGATCGCGATCCAAAGCTTGGACTCGATGGACTTGGACATGCGGGCGTTGCGCAGGTACTGGGCGCAAAGCGACGACTGCATGTCGCGCGTTTCCTCGTCCAGGTGCATCAGGACCTGGAGCCGGTCCTTGGAGAAATTCGATTCGGCGTGGTTGAACTGGATGAGATTCTGGACGACCTTTTCCTGCGCGCTATAAATGTCGCCGGCCGGCAGTTCCTGGACCCAGCGGCTGACGGTCTTCAGGTTGCTCAGTACATCTTGGTCCCCGTTCTTTTTCTTGAAGAAGCTGAACATGTCCGCTTAATCCCTTTTCAACCAAGTTTTGCATCCACCCAGTCCGCGACTGAAGCCAGTGCCGCGTCGAGCTGTTCCGGCCGGCTGCCCCCGGCCTGGGCCATGTCGGGCCGGCCGCCGCCTTTGCCGCCCACCAGGGTGGCGACATGGTTGACCAGCTCGCCGGCCTTGAGCCTGGCGGTCAGATCCGGCGTCACGGCGGCGATGATGGCCACCTTGCCGTCGATGGCGCTGCCCAGCACCAGGGCACAGGATTTCAGCTTGTCGCGCAGCTTGTCGGCCAACTCCCTGAGCGTCTTGGCGTCCGCATTGTCGACCTTGGCTGCGAGTAGTTTAACCCCTTTTACTTCGACGGCATGATCCGCCAGGTCGTCGCCCTGGGATGAGGCGAGCTTGGATTTCAGCCGAGCCAGTTCCTTTTCCAGCGTCTTCACGTTGTCCATGATGTGCTGGATCTTGCCCGGCAGTTCAACGGCCGGAATCTTGAATGCCGCTGCGGCCTGGCCGAGCAGGGTTTCCTGGTCCTGCACATAGTTCAGGGCGTTGTCGCCGGTGACCGCCTCGATCCGGCGCACACCGGCCGCAACGCCGCTTTCCAGCGCGATCTTGAACAGGCCGATGTCGCCGGTGCGGGCGACGTGGGTGCCGCCGCACAATTCGCGCGAGCTGCCGATGTCGAGCACGCGCACCTCGTCGCCGTATTTTTCGCCGAACAGCATCATGGCGCCCAGTTTCTGGGCTTCCTCGATGGGCAGCACACGGGCTTCGGTAGCGGCGTTGGCCAGGATCTCGGCGTTGACGATCTGTTCGACCCGGCGGATTTCCTCGGCGGTGACCGGGGCGTTGTGGGCGAAATCGAAGCGGGTCTTGTCGGGGTCAACCAGCGAGCCCTTCTGTTGCACGTGGCTGCCCAGCACTTCGCGCAGAGCCTTGTGCATCAGGTGGGTGACCGAATGGTTGCGCTGGGTGCGGGCGCGGCGGACGGCATCGACGCGGGCCACGACCGTGTCGCCGATCTTGAGTTCGCCTGCCTTGAGTTCGCCGTGGTGACCGAACACGTCGGCCTGGATCTTCTGGGTGTCGGCGACCACGAACAGGGTGGTGCAGACGGCGCCGGCCGTCAGTTCCCCGCTGTCGCCGACCTGGCCGCCGGACTCGGCGTAGAACGGCGTGCTGTCGAGTACGACGACGCCCTGCTGGCCGGCCAGCATCTGTTGCACAGGGCTGCCGTCGACGTAGAGGGCGGTGATCTTGGCATCTTCGACGGCGAGCTTTTCATAACCTCGGAATGCGGTCGGCTGGCCGTCGTATTCCAGGGCGGCGGCCATCTTGAACTTGCCGGCGGCGCGCGATTGTTCCTGTTGATGCGCCATGGCGGCGTCGAAGCCTGCCACGTCGACCGTCACGCCGTGTTCACGGCAGACGTCCTGGGTCAGGTCGAGCGGGAAGCCGTAGGTATCGTGCAGCTTGAAAGCGGTGGCGCCGTTGAAGGTCTTGCCGCCGCTGGCGGCCAGTTCGGCTTCGAGGATGGTCATGCCGTGCTCGATGGTCTCGAAGAAACGTTCCTCTTCCATCTTCAGCACGTCGGCCACGCGGGCCTGGTTCGCCTTCAGTTCCGGGTAGGCCTCGCCCATTTCGGCGACCAGATCGGGCACCAGCTTGTGGAAGAAGGCGGCACGGGCGCCTAGCTTGTAGCCGTGGCGGATGGCGCGGCGGATGATGCGGCGTAGCACGTAGCCACGGCCTTCGTTGCCGGGGATGATGCCGTCCGAGACCAGGAAGGAGCAGGCGCGGATGTGGTCGGCCAGCACCTTCAGGGATGGACTGCCGAGATCGCTGCAGTGCGTTTCGCGGGCGGCCGCCTTGATCAGTTTCTGGAACAGATCGATCTCGTAGTTGCTGTGGACGTGCTGCAGCACGGCCGAGATGCGCTCCAGGCCCATGCCGGTGTCGACGCTGGGCTTGGGCAGCGGATGCATGACGCCGGCTTCGTCCCGGTTGAACTGCATGAACACGTTATTCCAGATTTCGATGTAGCGGTCGCCATCCTCGTCGGGCGATCCGGGCGGGCCTCCGGGAATCCCGGCGCCGTGGTCGTAGAAGATCTCGGTGCAGGGGCCGCAGGGGCCGGTATCGCCCATCATCCAGAAGTTATCCGAGGCGTAGCGGGCGCCCTTGTTGTCGCCGATGCGGATCACCCGCTCGGCCGGTACGCCGACTTCCTTGGTCCAGATATCGTAGGCCTCGTCGTCTTCGGCGTAGACCGTGACCCAGAGCTTGTCCTTGGGCAGCTTGAATACGTCGGTCAGCAGTTCCCAGGCATACCTGATCGCGTCGCGCTTGAAGTAGTCGCCGAAGCTGAAGTTGCCCAGCATCTCGAAGAAGGTGTGATGGCGGGCGGTGTAGCCGACGTTTTCCAGGTCGTTGTGCTTGCCGCCGGCGCGCACGCATTTCTGCGAAGTGGTGGCGCGCGTGTAGGGACGCTTGTCGAAGCCGAGGAACACGTCCTTGAACTGGTTCATGCCGGCGTTGGTGAACAGCAGGGTGGGGTCGTCGTGCGGTACCAGCGAACTGGATGAAACGATCGTATGCCCTTTGGAGGCGAAAAAATCCAGGAAGCTGCGGCGAATGTCACTACTGTTCATGTTTTGAGCGGAGTTTGATTAATCGTGCGATTGTAGCCAATGGTGGCCGGGAGTGGGAACGCGACCTTAGCATGGGATGGGGTAGCCCGTTTAGGTGCACGGGCAATTTAAGGGGTGGAAATGGCCAATTGAAATGGTGCGGTATTTTCGGTATATTAGCCACATCTAATATTGAATCCATTGAGGGTAAATTCATGTTCGGTGCTTACGGTATCAAAGAAATCGATGTCGAGTTTTTGCATGAGCGCAAGGATGACATCCATCTGATCGACGTGCGGACGGAGGCCGAAGTATCTGCCGGCGCGATTGCCGGTGCCATCCATATTCCGCTGCATCTGCTGCCCGTGCGAGCCCATGAAATTCCCCAGGATAAACCGGTGGTTATCTACTGTCGCTCCGGTGCGCGTTCGGCCCAGGCCTGCGCATTCATGGCGGCCAAAGGCTACGACAATATGCTCAATCTGGCCGGCGGCATTTCCGCTTGGGCCCGTGCCGGCAAGCCGATCAGTCAACTGTCCTGAAGCGAGGCCGGACTCTTCGGCAGGCTGCAAGGGCGAGTTCGGCCATTGCAATCGAGCATCAACTAGTTTAATGTTGCCGGGCTATTTTTTCCGGCAAACGCTTAAATCAATTTGTGAGAAGGAGCAGAAATGAACTTCGATAAAGAGCTCGACGCTCGCGGCCTGAACTGTCCCCTGCCTATCCTGCGGGCCAAGAAGACGCTCAACGAATTGGCATCCAGCCAAGTGTTGAAGATTCTGGCTACCGACCCGGGTTCCGTGAAGGATTTCGCTGCTTTCGCCAAGCAGACCGGCAACGAATTGCTGACCTCCAGCGAGGCCGGCGGCGAGTACACCTTCTTCATCAAGAAGAAGTAAGTCGGCTGTAATCACCGGACGGGGCCTCGCTAAGAGGCCCTGTTTACATCGAACGTTCCTATAATCATCATTCGTTCGATGCCTTTCCAACCTGTTTAGTGAGGTGGAGTGATGGAAGAGAAAAAACTCGCGATCATCGCAACCAAGGGTACCCTGGACTGGGCGTATCCCCCGTACATCCTGGCCTCCACGGCCGCGGCGCTGGGTTATGAAACTCAGATCTTCTTTACCTTTTACGGTCTGCAACTGGTGCGCAAGGACCTCAGCGGCCTGAAAGTGAGCCCCATCGGCAACCCCGGCATGCCCATGAAGATGCCTTTCGGTCCCAAGTGGTTCCGCGGCATCAACTGGAACATTCCGAATGCCCTGCAGTGTGTCATCCCCGGTTACGAGTCCCTGGCCACCACGCTGATGAAGCAGACCATCGCCAACAACGGCGTGGCCACCATCCCCGAATTGCGTGAACTGTGCCAGGAAGCGGACGTCAAGTTCATCGCCTGCCAGATGACCGTGGAACTGTTCGGCTTCGAGCACAGCGATTTCATCGACGGCCTGGAGTTCGGCGGCGCCGCCACGTTCTTCGAATTCGCCGGCGAATCGGATATCTGCCTGTACATCTGATCTGAGTCTAACCTGATCAAAAAAAGCCGCCTGTCTAGGCGGCTTTTTTTATGCCCCCATAAAGCGGCTAACTACCTGGCAAATAAGCATATTCTTATAATTTTCTGTTTGTTGCGGATAAGTTTGCGGCCCGCTACCATGCCTCGCGCATGACGCTTTTTTACGCACTTTTACGCAACCACCCTAGAGGGGGAGACACTTATATGAAGTTCAGCAAACTCGCGATTGCCCTGGCCGTAGCAACTGTTTCCACTGGCGCTTACGCTACCAACGGCATGCTGATGGAAGGTTATGGCCCTATTGCCACCGGCATGGGTGGCGCATCATTGGCCTATGACAACGGCACGGCGGCCATGATGAACAACCCGGCTACGCTCGGACTGATGTCTGAAGGCAGCCGTCTTGATCTGGCCGTGGGCTTTCTTGGGCCGGATGTCCATTGGAATAACGAGATGGGTTCCGGTGCCAATCAGCAGTCGGAAGACAAGGCATTCTGGATGCCGGCTATCGGTTATGTGAAGAAATCGGGCAACCTGACATATGGTGCTGGCGTACTGGCACAAGGCGGCATGGGTACAAATTATCCTAACGTACTTGGTAGCGGGTCGAACATGTATGCCCAAGTTGGCGTCGGCCGTGTAATTTTCCCCCTGGCCTACAATGTCAACGACAAGTTCACCATTGGCGGTAGCCTGGATTATGTCTGGGCGCAGATGGATCTGCAGATGATGAGCCCGATGGGGGGATATGTGTTTAATTTCCGAGATGGCAGCGACTTTACCGGTGCCGCCAAGGGAAGCGGCATTTCCGGCAAGATCGGTTTTACCTACAAGGCGAACGATCAGTTCACATTCGGCGGCGTCTACCAAGCCGCGGGCAACATTGGTGATCTGACGGGGGACGGTGCCACGGTCAAGAATTTCGATATGCCCGCAGTTGTCGGTTTGGGTCTTGCCTACAAGCCGAACGACAAGTGGTTGGTGGCCGCCGATCTGAAGGACATCCTTTGGAGCGACAGCATGCAGACCGTCGATATTACTCAAGGTGCATCCACTGTCGGCTTTGTTCAAAACTGGGATGACCAGAAGGTCCTCGCACTCGGGGTTTCCTATCAATATTCGGAAGCTTTGACGCTGCGTGCTGGTGCAAACTTTGCCAATAACCCGATCCCCGATGCCTATGTCACCCCGCTGTGGCCGGCCATCATCGAAAATAGCTACACGCTTGGCTTCGGCTACGATTTCGACAAGGCTAATGCCGTTAACTTCTCAGTTGCCTATGCTCCCAAGGTCACCCAAAACCTGAATACGGTTTCTCCGCTGTTGGGTGGCTGGGGTGGTGGCAATGTAACGCACAGCCAGACCAACGCCCAGTTGATGTACAGCCACCGCTTCTGATCGGTACGGTTGTTTGCCGGGCCGGCCCGTTTGGGCCGGCTTTTTTTATTTTGTGCGGGCGCTGCGGCGAATTTCCCGCAAGGCGAAGCGCCCCGGATCGACGGCGGCGAGCAGGTCGGTCTCCAACGGCGAGGGTTCGCCTTCCAGTTGGCAGGCCAAGGCCTCGGCCAGCAGCTGGGCCCAGACCAGGCCGCGCGAGGCGTAACCGAGCAGGCCATACAGTCCGGGCTGTCGGGGTATGTCCTGCAGTCGGCGATCGGTGCCGGTCGGTAGGTGCTGCCAGTCGGGCAGGGCGCCCATGATCGGCAAGCGGTCCGGTGCGACCGGGCGGAAGCCGACCCGGTTGGCCAGTGTCGATGCGTCCAGGTCCATGCCAACGCCGGGCAACAGATTGGCCAGTCGTTGCAGGTTGCCGTGCGTACATGCGGCCCTGGGGTTGGGGTCGTCGTCGTGGTCGTACGACGCACCTACCGCGTGCAGGCCGTCCACCGCCGGGGCGGCATAGCCTTCACGGCAGAGCGCGACGCGCATTTTCGGCATGCTGTCCGCCGGGATCAGCGTCACCTGGCCGCGCACAGCCTTGATGGGCAAAGGGGCGGCCTGCGCGAGGCCGACCGCTTCACTGCCGTTGGCGAGAATCACGACCGGGGCGCTGGCGAGCACGTGGCCGGCCTTGTCCAGCGCTTGCCAGTCGTCGTCTACGCGTACCAGTTCGGATATCGCGTGGCCGAACAGCGTCCGGACGCGTCCGTCGGCCAGGATCAACGCGGCCCGGCACAGGCTGGGCGGGTTGGCCCAGCCGGCCTGCCGGAACAGCCAGCCGCCGGCGGGAACGGCATGGCCGAGTTCGGTTTGGGCGGTCTGCCGGTCGAGATAAGTCAGAAATTCGTCCGGAAATGCCAGTCTCCGGACGACTTCCCTCTGCAACGTTTCCTGCTCCGGATCGCGGGCGATCTGGAACACTCCGCTCGGGCCGAACCGGGCGCCGGCGGCGACGGCCTCTGGCCGCTGCCAGGCGCGCAGGGCATAGAGCAGGGCGCTGCGGGACAGGCGCGAAGCGATGTTGTCGTCCTTGGAAACCAGCGGCATCAAAAGGCCGGCCAGGTTGCCAGAAGCCGCCATACCTGGACCTGCGCGCCGGTCGATCAGGGTGATGTCCCAGCCCCGGCTGGCGAGGCGTTCGCAGCAGGTGCAGCCGGCCACGCCAGCGCCGATGACGATGGCTTTGCGTTCGGTCGGTGCGCCGGCCCATGGCCGGGACTGGCCGAAACGGCCGACCAGCATGTCCCGCTTGCTGGCGAAGCCGGGCGCCTTTTCCAGGTTGAAGCCGGCCGTCTGCAATGCCGAACGGACCCCGCTCGAGACGCTCCAGGTCGCCAGTGTCGCCTCCGGCGCGGCCAGTCGGCCGATCTGGCCGAGGACTTCCGGCGACCAGATGTCCGGGTTCCGGCCGGGGGCGAAGCCGTCCAGATAGATCGCGTCGGCGCGGGCCTGGAGTTTGCCGAGCATTTTGTCCGCGTCGCCCAGCAGCAGGGTCAATATCAGCCGGCCACCGGCGAATTCGAGGCGATGGTAGCCCGGCGTCAGGGTCGGCCAGGCGGCGCGCAGTCGGGCGGCCTGATCAGCGAACTCCGGCCAGGCGGCATGGATGGCGGCCAGATCCTCGGCCCGGAACGGATGCTTTTCGACCGACAGGTAATGCAGACGGCGGCAGGCCTGCGGGTCGTCCTGCCAGGCCTGCCAGGTGGCCAGGAAGTTGAGGCCGGTGCCGAAGCCGGTTTCCAGGATGACGAAGCTGTCCCTGTTGCGCCAGCGCTCCGGCAGGCGGTTGCCGGCCAGGAAGACGTGGCGGCTCTGGCCGGGGCCGCCGGCGTCGGAATGGTAGATGTCGCCGTAGCGTTCCGAGAACGGGATGCCGCCTTCGGAAAAGGCCAGGCTGGCAGGCACCAGCGGTTCATACATGGCTTATCGCCCGGCCTCGAACAGGTCCGCGACCATGGCCGCATCGAAGCGGTAGTCGCGGTTGCAGATCTCGTCCTGGATGTGGATCTCGCCCCGTTCGCGCAGGATGGCCTCGCATTCCTCGCGGCCGACCGCGCGCAGCATGCTGGCGACCTTGGCCCAGTCTTCCGGGCAGTGGTAGCTGACCGGGCGCGGGTCGAACAGGCGCACGTCCTCTTCCGGAAACAGGCGGCCGATCAGGTGCAGGGCCGACAGGCCGGTCAGTTCCTCCGGCCGTACCGTTTCGGCCAGGATCTGGATGCGGTTCCAACCGTCCGGGTCGCGCAGGTCGGCCTGGGGCAGCTTCTGCAGGAACAGACCGGCGGCGGCCCCAGCCTCGGTGGCGAGGAACAGACGGGCGGGTTGCTGCTCCGAACGTTCGAGATAATGCTGGAAAATGGCGGCGATGCTGTTGCCATCGAGCGGCACCAGGCTTTGGTAAGGCACCTCCATGCCGGCGACGTCTAGGCTCAGGGCCAGCTGGCCGTGGCCCAGCAGATCGGGTATGGCGTCGTCCGGCACCGCGCCGGCCGCCCGGGCCATGCCCCGCATCCGCAAGCGTTCGTCGCAATCCAATACCAGCAATTCGACGGGGCCGCTGCCTTTGAGTTGGAAGGTCATCCGGCCGGGCTGTTTCAGGTTGGCAGCGATCAGCGCGGTGACCGCACTCATCTCGCCCAGCAGCCGGGTGACGGGCGGCGCGTAGTTGCGGCCGTGCTGTAGCGCCTGCCAGACGTCGACGAGGCGGACGAAGGCGCCGCGGATATCCAGGTCCTCGAACAGGAAGGGGCGGACGAAGTTGTGATTGATCGGATTGTCCAAGGCGATTGCGGTCCCAAAAAAACGATAATGTGTAACGGCTTTGCCTCGGGTGTGCAAGTTAGAATAGGGTCGTTTCGACCAAACTTTTGGACGCCCAGTGATCCATCTCGTCCTGTGCTGGCATTTCCACCAGCCCGATTACCGTACCGAGGATGGGCAGTATTTCCTGCCCTGGACCTACCTGCACGCCCTCAAGGATTACGCCGACATGGCCGGGCATCTGGAGGCCCGGCCGGACATGCAGGCGGTGGTGAATTTCGTGCCCACGCTGCTGGAGCAGCTGGACGATTACGCCGACCAGTTCCGCAGCGGGCAGATACGCGACCCGTTGCTGGCCGCCCTGGTCGAGCCGAATCTCGACGGTATGAATTCCGAGGCCCGGCGGCAGTTGGTCGCCGCCTGCTTCAAGCTCAATTTTCCTACCATGCTGGACCCCTTCCCGGGCTACCGCCGCCTGCAGCGCTTGTGGCAAAGTCTGAAGGAAGAGCAAGAGCCGGCCGTGGCGTACCTGTCCGGGCAATACCTGGCCGATCTGGTGACCTGGTACCACCTGGCCTGGACCGGGGAAACCCTGCGCCGGGAGCATGCCTGGCTGGTTCGTCTGATGGAGAAAGGCGGCGGCTTCGATTTGGAAGAGCGCCAGGAGCTGTTCCGCCTAATCGGCCAGGTCATCGCCGATCTGCTGCCACGCTTCCGCGAGTTGGAAGCCCGGGGCCAGATCGAACTGTCGGCGACCCCCCACAGCCATCCCATCGGTCCGCTGCTGCTCGATTTCCAGTCTGCTCGTGAGGCCCGGCCCGGATTGCCGTTGCCGGTCAGCGAAGGCTACCCGGGCGGCGAGGCGCGCTTCCAGGTCCATATCGAGACGGCCCGCGAGGCTCACCAGGCGCATTTCGGCAAGGAACCGCAAGGCTTCTGGCCGGCCGAGGGCAGCGTTTCGACGTCGGTGCTGGAATTGTTTTCCCAAAGCGGCATCCGCTGGGCAGCCAGCGGAGAAGGCGTGCTGCGCCACAGCCTGCACTCGTCCGGTCTGGATGCGGCCCATCCGGCGCCCTGGCTGTACCGTCCGTGCCGTTTGCCGAGGCAGAGCACGGCCTGCTTCTTCCGCGACGACTACCTGTCCGACCTGATCGGTTTCGAATACAAGGGCTGGTTCGCCGAAGATGCGGTGCGCCACTTCATCCATATCGTGGAGGAGCGCGGCCGCAGCGCCGGGCAAGCCGATCCGCTGGTGACGGTCGTCCTGGACGGCGAAAACGCCTGGGAGTACTACCCCTACAACGGCTGGTATTTTCTGTCCGAACTGTATCAGGCCTTGGCCGAACATCCCGCCATCCGGGTGACCACGTTCTCGGATTATCTCGATCTGTTCCCGGGCAATGTCGCCGAACTGCCGGTGATGACGGCCGGCAGCTGGGTCTATGGCGATTTCACCACCTGGATGGGCGATCCGGCCAAGAATCGGGCCTGGGATCTGCTCTGCGAGGCCAAGGTTGCCTACGACCAGCGCTTGGCGACCGGCACCCTGCCCGAAGCGGTCGCGCGCGAGGCTGAACTCCAGTTGCGTTCCTGCGAGAGCTCGGATTGGTTCTGGTGGTTCGGCGACTACAATCCGGGCGACAGTGTCGAGGCTTTCGACAAGCTGTACCGGGCCAAGCTGAAGCGGCTTTATCGCCTGCTCGGCCTGCCGGTGCCGGGGACGCTGTGCATTTCGCTCTGCCGCGGCGGCGGCCCGGCCGAGGCCGGCGGCGTCATGCGGCGCGGCGGCTGACCCCCCGTTTCGGCATTGCAACCCACCCGATCGGGCAGTATGAGCGGGTAGGCTGTTCATGAGAAAATTAACACTTAATTAAGTACGCCGCACGGTTCAAGCTGTGCTTATTTGAACCGCCTCTTTGGTCACCAGAATAAATCGACATATGTCCCATATCACTGATACGGCGGACTCGCCGACCTTGCACGAGGAAGTGCGTACCACCACCTGCTACATGTGCGCCTGCCGTTGCGGCATCAAGGTGCACCTGAAAAACGGCGAGGTGCGCTTCATCGAGGGGAACCCGGACCATCCGCTGAACCAGGGCGTGCTTTGCGCCAAGGGTTCCAGCGGCATCATGAAACAATATTCGCCCGCCCGGCTGACCATGCCGCTGCGCCGCAAGCCCGGTGCCGACCGGGGCGCCGGCGAGTTCGAGGAGATCTCCTGGGACGAGGCCTTCGCCATGCTGGAAGAGCGCCTGGCCAAGATCCGCTCGACCGATCCCAAGAAGTTCGCCCTGTTCACCGGCCGCGACCAGATGCAGGCCCTGACCGGCCTGTTCGCGCGCCAGTTCGGCACGCCCAACTACGCCGCCCACGGCGGCTTCTGCTCGGTCAACATGGCGGCCGGCCTGATCTACACCATCGGCGGCTCGTTCTGGGAGTTCGGCGGGCCCGACCTTGATCGCGCCAAGCTGTTCGTGATGATCGGCACGGCCGAGGACCACCACTCCAACCCGATGAAGATCGCCCTGTCCAAGTTCAAGCGCAACGGCGGCCGCTTCATCTCGATCAACCCAGTCCGCACCGGCTACTCGGCCATCGCCGACGAGTGGATCCCGATCAAGCCGGGCACCGACGGTGCCCTGCTGCTGGCGCTGGTCCACGAGATCATCAAGCAGGGTCTCTACGACCGCGACTTCCTGGTCAAGTATTCCAACGCCGCCGAACTGGTCAACGTTGCCGCCGACAGTCCCGAACAGGGCATGTTCGTCCGCTTCGAGGTGCCTCAGGAAGAGGGCTGTTTCGATCCCCAGAACAAGCTCTGGTGGGACCGCGAGCTGGACCGCCCGGTGTCCACCCACACCCCGGGCGTCGAGCCGCGCCTGATGGGCGAGTTCACGTTGCCCGACGGCACGCCGGTCAAGCCCTCCTTCCAGTTGCTCAAGGAGCGGGTGGCGCAATACACCCCGGAATGGGCCTCGGGCATCACCGGCATCCCGGTCGAGACCATCGTCCGCTTGGCCCACGAGATGGGCGTCACGGCGCGCGACCAGAAGATCGAGTTGCCCATCGCCTGGACCGACGTCTGGGACAACGAACACCAGACCATCACCGGCAACCCGGTCGCCTTCCACGCCATGCGCGGCCTGGCCGCCCATTCCAACGGCTTCCACACCATCCGCGCCCTGGGCATCCTGATGTCGATCCTGGGCACCATCGACCGGCCGGGCGGCTTCCGCCACAAGGCGCCGTTCCCGCGTCCGATCCCGCCCTGCGCCAAGACCCCGACCCGGCCGGAGGACGTCCAGCCCGACATGCCGCTGAACGGCATGCCGCTCGGCTGGCCGGCCGATCCGGACGACCTGTTCGTCGACGACGCCGGCAACCCGGTGCGCATCGACAAGGCCTTCTCCTGGGAGTACCCGCTCTCGGTGCACGGCCTGATGCACAACGTCATCACCAACGCCTGGCGCGGCGACCCGTACCAGATCGACACCCTGCTGATCTTCATGGCCAACATGTCGTGGAACTCGACCATGAACGCCGAGCAGGTGCGCGGGATGCTCAACGACAAGGACGGGAACGGCGACTACAAGATCCCGTTCATCGCCGTCTGCGACGCCTTCCAGTCCGAGATGGTGGCCTTCGCCGACCTGGTGCTGCCCGACACCACCTACCTCGAGCGGCACGACGTGATGTCCATGCTCGACCGGCCGATTTCCGAGTTCGACGGCCCGGTCGACTCGGTGCGCATCCCCGTGCTGCCGCCCACCGGCCAGTGCAAGCCGTTCCAGGAAGTGCTGATCGAGATGGGTACCCGCCTCAAGCTGCCGGCCTTCGTCGACAAGGAAGGCAAGCGCAAGTACCGCGACTACCCGGACTTCATCGTCAACTTCGAGACCGCCCCCAACTCCGGCATCGGCTTCCTGGCCGGCTGGCGCGGCAAGGGCGGCGAGAAGTCGATGAAGGGCGAGCCCAACCCGAACCAGTGGCAGATGTACGAGCAGAACAACTGCGTGTTCCATTACCACCTGCCCAAGTCCTACCAGTACATGCGCAACTGGAACCAGGGCTACCTGCAATGGGCCCAGGCCCACGGCATGACCCGGCACGCCGAGCCGATCAACGTCCACATCTATTCCGAGGTGTTGCAGAAGTTCCGCCTGGCCGCCCAGGGCAAGGGCCAGGGCCGGCAGCCGCCCGAGCACCTGAAGAAGCGGGTCGAGACCTATTTCGATCCGCTGCCGTTCTATTTCGAGCCGCTCGAAGCCAGCCTCACGGACAAGCACAAGTATCCGCTCAGCGCCGTGACCCAGCGGCCCATGGCCATGTACCACTCCTGGGACAGCCAGAACGCCTGGCTGCGCCAGATCCACACCTACAACTACCTGTACGTGAACCCGAAGACGGCCGCCTCGCAAGGCATCGCCGACGACGACTGGATCTGGGTCGAATCGCAATGGGGCAAGGTGCGCTGCATGGCGCGCCTGTCCGAGGCGGTCGAGCCGGGCACGGTCTGGACCTGGAACGCCATCGGCAAGGCCGCCGGCGCCTGGAACCTGGAACCCACTGCCAACGAGGCCAAGCAGGGCTTCCTGCTCAACCACGTGATCAGCGAGGAGCTGCCGCCGCACCAGTCAGGCGACCACGTCTCCAACTCCGATCCGGTCACCGGCCAGGCCGCCTGGTACGACGTCCGGGTGCGTATCTACAAGGCCGGCGCGGACGAGCCGCAGGAGACCTCGCCGCAGTTCGCGCCGGTGCCGCCGGCGCCAGGTACGCCGGCACGGCAACCCTGGCTCAACTATTTCGCCGGCAAGTTCACACGGGGTGCCAAATGACCCAACTCGCTCTAGTCATCGATCTCAACGTCTGCGTCGGCTGCCATGCCTGCGTGACCAGCTGCAAGCAGTGGAACACCTCCGGCAAGGCCGGTCCGCTGTTCGACGACAACCCCTACGGCAAGGATCCGACCGGGACCTTCTTCAACCGGGTCCAGACCTACGAAGTGGGCGAGTTCCCCTGCACCGAGACCGTTCACTTCCCGAAGTCCTGCCTGCACTGCGAAGACGCACCCTGCGTCCCGGTCTGTCCGACCGGAGCCTCGTACAAGCGGGCCGAGGACGGCATCGTCCTGGTCGACTACGACAAGTGCATCGGCTGCAAGTACTGCTCCTGGGCCTGCCCCTACGGTGCGCGTGAGCTCGACGAGAACCAGAAGGTGATGAAGAAGTGCACCCTCTGCGTCGACCGCATCTACGACCTGACGATTCCGGAAGACCGGCGCAAGCCGGCCTGCGTGATCTCGTGCCCGACCAGCGCCCGCCTGTTCGGCGACGTGCACGATCCCGAGTCCGAGGTGTCGATCGCGATCCGCGAAGGCGGCGGCTACCAGCTCATGCCCGAGTGGGGCACCAAGCCGGCCAACCACTACCTGCCGCGCCGCAAGACCAAGATGCACATCCACGAGGACGAACTGGTCCGCGCCGACAACCCACTCAGGAAAGAGGACATCCGCCACGAAACGGGCAAGGACGTCACCCTGGACGACTGGCTGATGTAACCGGAGTAGACAACAATGAATCCCGCATTTTCCGTGATCTTCCTGACCACCCTGATCGGCGTCGGCCAGGGCCTGTTCCTGGCCCTGTTCTCCAGTCAGACCTACACCATCGTCAACGTACTGCCGACCCAGTCCGATGCCTATTACGCCTTGGGCGGCCTGATCGCGCTGACCTTCCTGGTGGGCGGCCTGCTGGCTTCGTTCTTCCACCTCGGCCACCCCGAGCGGGCGTGGCGCGCCGCCAGCCAGTGGCGCACCTCCTGGCTGTCGCGTGAAGTCATCGCCCTGCCGACGGCGATGGGCCTGGTGTTTCTCTACACCCTGGTCAACTGGTTCGGCCTCGACGCCGACCTGTACGGCTGGGGCATGCGCGGCCAGGTGGCGCTGACCGTCGGCACCCTGGCCGCCGCCGCGACGCTGGCCCTGTTCCTGTGCACCAGCATGATCTACGGCGCCATCAAGTTCCTGCAGGAATGGGCGACCCCGCTGACCGTGGTCAACTACTTCCTGCTCGGCTCGGCCTCCGGTTTCACCTTCGCCGCCGCCTATGCCGCCTTCATGGCGCCGGACGTGGTGCAGTTCTACGCCGGCTGGGCCATCACCCTGACCATCGCCGCCTTCTTCAGCCGGGTCGCTTCGCTGTTCCGCAATGCCCGGATCAAGCGGGTGGCCACCGTGCAGACCGCCATCGGCGTGCGTCACAGCAAGGTGCAGCAGCGCTCCATGGGCTTCATGGGCGGTTCCTACAACACCCGCGAATACTTCCACGGCAAGAGCCTGCTGTTCCTGAAGTCGGTCAAGTGGATATTCCTGGTGCTGGTCTTCCCGGTGCCGCTGGCCCTGCTCTGGCTGGGCCTGACCCAGGGCGCGCCGATGATCTACGTCGCTGCCTTCGCGGTCCAGTACGTCGGCCTTCTGTTCGAGCGCTGGTTCTTCTTCGCCCAGGCCAACCATCCGCAGAACCTGTATTATCAGTTCGTGGGCTGACAGCCTTTATTGATATGGAGAACGCCATGAACGAAGACATCGTGGCCAAGAACAAGGTGGTGTACATCCGCTACACCATTCTCGACGACGGCGGCTTGGTCCGCGGCCAGCAGGACATGCCGATCGGCTATGTCCACGGCGCCCACAGCGGCCTGTTCGAGGAGATCGAACAGAGCCTGGACGGCCACCGGGTCGGCGACAAGGTCGAGGCCTTCCTCAGCCCGGGCACCTTCGGCGACCGCGACCCCGACCTGGTCGTCGAGGAGGACATCGACAACGTGCCGCCCCAGATCCGCTACATCGGCGCCGAGGCCGAACTGCAGAACGACAGCGGCGACGTGCTCACCTTCCGGGTGACCTCGATCGCCGACGGCAAGATCACCCTGGACGGCAACCACGTCCTGGCCGGCCGGCAGGCCAAGTGCGTGGCCGAGATCCTGTCGGTGCGCGATGCCACGCCGGAAGAGGTCGACAGCGGTTTCCCGGCCGAACAGGGCACGCCGCAACTGCACTGAGCCACCCAATCCGGCAAATGGAAAAGGCCCGCCGAAGCGGGCCTTTTCCAATTCAAGCCGGCAATTTACTTGGTGGCCGCCGGACAGGTGTTGTCGCCGGGAATCTTGCCGGGGAACAGCACGAAGGCCTCGAACGCGCCCATCACGCCCATGGCCTCGGCATAGGGGCCGTCGAAGCGGAAGCCGTGGAAGAACATGCCGGCCTTGGGACCGTACTTGCCGGCGCCCATGTCGTTCCAGGACTCGGTCGAGGCGTACATGACGTAATCCTTGGTGTCGGTGAACTTGGGCGTCATGGGCTTGCCGCCGTAGACGCACATGGCCTTGCCGTCCTTGGGCTCGATCTTCAGTTCCGTCTTGGTGGCCGGGCCGCAGTCGGTGCGATACATCTGCACGATCTTGTAGCCGCGGCCGGCGTCGTTGGCCAACCAGGCCTTGCCGACCAGGCCGTTGGTCAGGCTCGGGGTCTTGTTCCAGAGCTGGCAGGCTTCGGCCGCCCACTCGGGGGACATCAGCGGCGTGGCTTGTGCGGAAGCGGCGACGGCAAGGGCCGCCAGGGCGATGACTGGTTTATGCATTTAATGGTCTCCTCCAGTTAACAATGCAGGCAATTTGCCGCCGGCAAGGTTAGTCCGGTTGCATCTTGACTGTCAAAGCAAGCATTTAACGCATTAATCAATATTATTGATGGCTGGCGCGAATGCCGTTTCCGGGCCTCTTCGGCCCGGAAATGCGCTGACTGGAAGGCGAGGATTCAGCGGCCGAGCGAGGACTCGACCAGGGCGATGCGGCGGCGCAGTTGGGCGACGGCGGCGGCGTCGCCGGCCGCCTCGGCCCGCTTCAACTCGACACCCAGCCAAGCCAATAGCGGCCGGCGCCAGCCCTGCCCGGAGGCGGTATCGACTGCGGTGGCGATGCCCTGCGGGGTGATGGCGCCCCGGCGGAACAGCACGCCGGCGGCGATCAGCCGGGAGAGCGGATCCTTGATGCCGGCCAGTTCGGCCGCGCCGCCTTTCAGCACGGCGGCGTACTGCTTGGGCAGCAACTTGGCGTCGACCCGCTGCCAGTCGCCGGCGATGAAGGCGGCGTAATTCTCTTCCTCGGCCGTGGCGCCGTCGCGCAGGGCGGCGTAGGCCGGGCAGGCGTCGAAGTCGAGCGCGGCGGCGCGGGTGGCGCAGCGGGCCAGTTCGACCCGGGCGACCCATTCCGGCAGGCCGGTGCGGGCCGCTTCGGCCCGGGCGCGGGCGAAGTTGCGCTCGGCCGAGACGACGTTGCCGTCCAGGTAGGCCTTCTCGAAGCCTTCCAGCGCCGCCTGGGTGTTGATCTTCCAGTCGGGCGAGGGCGGGGTGCTGCCGCAGGCGGCGAGCAGGGCGACGGCGAACAGCGCCGGCAGGTGCCTGATCCTCATGGCAGCTTCACCTCGGTCTTGTGGGAGAAGGGCCACTTGCTGTTCAGCTCGTTGATCATCTGGTTGACCTTGGTCAGGCTGTCGTCGACCTGGGAGCGCAGCGTGCCGAGGCCGTCGGTGGCGTCCTGGGTGTTCTTGAGGATGGCGTCGGCCTTCTTCAGGCTCTCCCGGGTGTCGGTCAGGATGGCGTTGATCTGGACCATGGCCTTCTGGGTCTGGTCCATGACGCCGTCGCGGCCGTAGACCCGCTGGTCGGTCTTGGCCAGGATCGTGTCGACCTTGGCCGAGGCGTCGTTCAGCGAGGCGAGCAGGGTATTGGCCTTGTCGATGGCGTCGACCACCTTGCGCGAGTTCTCCGGCGCGCCGAGGATGCCGCCCATCACGCCGTACTGGCCGGCCATGCGCCCGGTGACGACCTGCAGGTTGGCCATGCTCTGCGCCAGCTTGGACTGGTCGTCGGTCAGGGTCTCGACGTTGGTCAGGATGTTGCGGACCTTGACGATCAGTTCCGGGATCTCCTGGGCCGCGTCGCCGGTATAAAGCGGCCGCTCGGCGTTGTCGGGCAGCAGCGGGTCCTTCAGGTTGGTGGTGATGGCGCGGATCTTGGCCGCGCCGACCAGCGACTTCTCCAGGGTGAACACGCTCGTGGTGCGCAGCCATTTGGCGTCCTTGACCGGGATCGCCATCTCGATGCGGACCTTGCCCGCCTCGGTCAGCGACATGCGCTCGACCTGGCCGATGGGAAAGCCGGAGAAGCTGATCGGCATGCCGATGCTGACGCCCTCGGCGTTGTCGGCCAGCAGGACCAGGTTCTGGGTCCGCTCGAATACGCCGCGGGCGTAGAGGGTGTAGCCGATGAAGGCGACGGCGAGCAGCAGCGTCAGGCTCAGCAGCAGGCCGACCTTGAATTCCAGGTTCTTGATCAGCGGGGCGCGTACAGGGGCTCGTTCCATGGGTAGTCGACGATCCAGCATAGTTCGTACAGGTCTTCCACGGCCGCCAGGCAGGCGTCGAGGAAGGACGGGTAGTAGGTATCCGGCAGCAACAGGCCGGGGCGCTCGATGATGATTATAGGTTGCGGCAGGATCAGGGCGCGCGCCAGCTTGGCGATGAAGCGCTCATTGCTGGTCAGGTCGGGGTCGCGCTTGAAGGCGCAGTCGGTCTGGCCGAACCGGCCGAGCAGGGTCCAGGCCCGGTCGGCGGCGCTGTCGTAATCCAGGTTCTGCCGGTACTGCAGGACGATGGCGATGTTCTCCAGCACCGACAGGTTGGCCCGCAGCGGCAGGCTGTCGGAGACCTGCGCGGTGCCGGCCTGGCCGGCCAGCAGCGTCTTGCGGGCGGCATCGCCGGCCACCCATTTCAGATGTACTTTAGGGCTAATGACAGCACCTCGATCAGCATCAGGACGAAGAACAGCCGGACCATGCCGCGCAGCACGGCGATGGGCGCGAAGAACAGCTTCTGCGGAGCGGCCTGGGCCTCGGTGATCGGGATCACCGTCACCGCCAGGCCGAAGGCCAGCACCTTGCCCCAGAGGATGGCGATGGTCGCCGGGTCGAAGATGCGGGCCATGACCCGGGCGAAGTCGGGCAGGTTCCAGTACTGCAGGCCGTAGACCTCGAAGTAGGCGAACAGCAGGGCGAGGAAGCTGGTCACGGCGGTCAGCGCCAGGACCGAGATGCTGCCGCCGATCACGCGCGGGATCAGCTCGAAGCGGAGCGGGTCGACGCCGGCTTCCTCCATGGCCCGGATCTCGTTGTGGATGTTCATCAGCACGACCTCGGTGCCGGTGGCGGCACCCGAGCGCAGGGCGACGAACAGCGCGGTCATCAGCGGCAGCACCTCCAGCACCAGCAGCCGGATGACCGCCTCTAGGGCGTAGTTGGCCAGGCCGAACTGGCCCGCGGTCTCGACCACGATCCGGATCAGGACGTAGGAGAACAGCGCCGAGAACAGGGTGAAGCGGGGCAGGATCTGCCAGGCGGTGAAATAGATCTGCTTGAACACCACCGAGCGGGTGGCGCTGTTGTAGGTGGCCGGCGTCAGGGCCTCGACAATGGCCACGCCGGCGAAATGGAACACCGCCCGCCAGCTGCTCAGCCAGTTGAGCAGGTCGGTCCCGGTGCGGGTCAGCAGTCTAGTCATGCGGTCGGTCGCCATGCGCGAATGATAGCGTCATGCAGCCGGCTGTGGATTTGCATATCATGACAATTCGCCAGCCTTTCACGCGATCGGGAAGATCATGGACAGGAACGAGTTGCTGCTGGAACGTCTGGAGCGCCTGCTCGCCATCGGCGTGTCGCTGTCCGCCGAGCGGGACAGCCACATCGTCCTGACCCGCATCGTCGACGCCGCGCTGGAGATGACCCATGCCGACGGCTGCACCCTCTATCTGGCCCGCGACGGCCACCTGGGCTTCGAGATCATCCGCAACCTGTCGCTCTCGATCCGGCTGGGCGGCGTCGACGGCGGCAAGCTGGAGCTGCAGCCCGTCCCGCTGCGGCACGAGGACGGCACCGCCAACCTCAACGCCGTGTCCGCCGCCGCGGCCAACCAGCGCCGCACCATCAACCTGGACGACGCCTATGCCGACCGGGAATTCGATTTTTCCGGCGCCCGCGCCTTCGACCAGGCCAACGGCTACCGCTCGAAATCGTTCCTGACCGTGCCGCTGATCGACCACGAGAACGAGGTCATCGGCGTGCTGCAGTTGATCAACGCGCTCGATCCGGCGACCGGCGGCATCGTCTCGTTCGACGCGAACAGCCGCTACCTGGCCGAGTCGCTCGCCTCGCAGGCCGCCGTGGTGCTCAACAACCGGCAGCTGATCGAGCGCCTGGAGGCTCTGTTCGTCGCCTTCATCAAGGTGATCAACGACGCCCTGGACGAGAAATCGCCCTACACCCACGGCCATTGCCAGCGGGTGCCGATCCTGACCATGCTGCTGGCCGAGGCGACCAGCCGGGCCAACAGCGGGCCGCTCAAGGACTTCGTCCTGACTCCGGCCATGCGCCGCGAGCTGGAGATCGCCGCCTTGATGCACGACTGCGGCAAGATCACCACGCCGGTCCACGTGGTCGACAAGGCCACCAAGCTGGAGACCATCTTCGACCGCGTGCACCTGCTCGACACCCGGTTCGAGGTGCTGAAGCGCGACGCCCGCAACCGTCTGCTCGAGGAACGGCTCGACCGGGTCGATCCGGATTGGCGCGCGGCGATCGATGCCGCCCACGAAGCGCAATGCGCCGAACTGGGCGCCGAGCGCGATTTCCTGCGCCAGGCCAACATCGGCGGCGAATTCATGACCGCGGAGGCTGTGGCCCGGGTCGAGGCCATCGCCGCCAAGCGGCGCTGGCGGGGACCGGACGGCGCCGAACTGCCGCTGCTCGACGCCGAGGAAACGGCCAAGCTGTGCATTCCGAAGGGCACGCTGTCGGAGGAGGAGCGGCAGATCATCAACCGTCACATCAACTCCACCATCCGCATGCTGGAGGCGCTGCCCTGGCCCAAGGATCTGCGCAACGTCACCGAATACGCCGGCGGCCACCACGAGCGGATGGACGGCAAGGGCTATCCGCGCGGCCTGACCGGCGACCAGATGTCCGTCCCGGCGCGGATCATGGCCATCGCCGACGTGTTCGAGGCGCTGACCGCCCGCGACCGGCCCTACAAGGAAGGCAAGAAGCTGTCCGAGGCGCTCGCCATCCTGGGCCGGATGAAGCTCGACCACCACATCGACCCGGACCTGTTCGACGTCTTCGTGCGCGACCAAGTGTATTTGCGCTACGCCCGTCGGTACCTCGATCCCGAACAGATCGACGAGCCGGATTTGAGCGGGATACCGGGATACAATCCATGAACGACAACCGGACCGAGCCGCCATGAAGTTGCCCCGCTTCGCCCTGCCCGCCACGAGCCTGCGCGGCCGCCGTTTCATGTACCAGTTCGCCGCCAGCCTGGCGCTGCTGCTGGTGCTGGTCGGCCACGCCGCCGGCCTGTACCGGCTGACCTTCCTCGACCATCTCGATGCGGTCATCTACGACTACAAGCTGCAGGCCGACATGCCGCGCACCGTGGACGACCGGGTGGTGATCGTCGACATCGACGACAAGAGCCTGCGCGAGATCGGCCGCTGGCCGTGGCCGCGCAGCGTCATGGCCAAGCTGACCTCGAACCTGTTGCAGGAATACGGCGCCGCCGCGGTCGGCTACGACATCGTCTTCTCCGAGCCGGACCGCAGTTCCGGCCTGCCGGTGCTGGAGCATCTGGCGGCCGGCGACCTCAAGGGCGAGAAGGACTTCGCCGCCATCCTCGACCGGCTGCGGCCGCGCCTGGACTACGACGCCCGCCTGGCAGCGGCGCTGGGCGGCGGGCCGTCGGTACTCGGCTACTACTTCAGCTTCGCCGCCGGGACGGAAAGCGCCGGCCAGTTGCCGGCACCGGCGCTCGACTGCGGCGCATTGCGCAAATACGGCATCGCGCCCCTGGCCGCGAGCGGCGTCAACGCCAACCTGCCCATCCTGCAGAGCAAGGCGGCCGACGCCGGCTTCTTCAACATGCAGGCCGATTTCGACGGCGTCGCCCGGCGCATGCCGATGCTGATCGAATATCGCGGCCGGTGCTACGGCTCACTGGCACTGCTTACCACCCGCCAGGCCATGGGCAGCGGCGCGGCCAGGATCGTGCCGCCGCACGGCTACAAGCCGGCCGCGCTGGCGCTCGACAACTTGCTCATCCCGCTCGACGGCCAGGCCATGGCCCTGGTGCCGTACCGCGCGCCGGGCGCCTACCGCTACGTCTCGGCCGCCGACGTGATCAAGGGCAGCGCGCCGTCCGCCGACCTGGAGGGCAGGGTGGTGCTGATCGGCTCCACCGCGCCCGGCATCATGGACCTGCGGGTGACGCCGACCTCCAAGCAATTCCCCGGAGTCGAGATCCACGCCAACCTGATCTCCGGCATCCTGGACGGCGACATCCCCTGGGAGCCGGTCGGCGTGCACCGGATCGAGGTGGCCGTGATCCTGGTCCTGGGCCTGATCCTGGCCGGCCTGCTGCCGCTGGCGCAGCCGGTCCGCGCCACCCTGTTCACGTTGGCCGCGCTGGCCCTGCTGGCGACGGCGGACATGTACGCCTGGTCGCACTGGCACATGAACCTGCCCGTCGCCGCCAGCCTGGCCGCGGTGGTCGGCCTGTTCGTGCTCAACATGTCCTACGGCTTCTTCGTCGAGGCGCGCAGCAAGGCCCAGATCACCCGCCTGTTCGGCCAGTACGTGCCGCCCGAGCTGGTCGACGAGATGGCGCGCGACCCGGAACGCTACAGCCTGCGCGGCGAATCGCGGGTGATGACCGTGCTGTTCTCCGACATCGTCGGCTTCACCAGCATCTCCGAGAAGCTGGAGGCCGCCCAGCTGGCCGAGATGCTCAACGTCTACCTGTCCGGCATGACCCGGGTGGTCCAGAACAACCGCGGCACCATCGACAAGTACATCGGCGACGCGGTCATGGCCTTCTGGGGGGCGCCGATGAGCGACGACCGCCATGCCCGCGACGCCGTGCTTACCGGACTGGCCATGCAGTCGACCCTGGCGAACGACCTCAATCCGCAACTCGAGGCGCGCGGCTGGCCGCCGGTGAAGATCGGCGTCGGCATCAACACCGGCCGGATGAGCGTCGGCAACATGGGCTCCGAGTTCCGCATGGCCTACACGGTCATGGCCGACGCCGTGAACCTCGCCTCGCGCCTGGAAAGCCTGACCCGGCAATACGGCGTCTGGGTGCTGGTCGGCGAGGCGACCAAGGCCGAATGTCCGGATCTCGCCTTCATGCCGGTCGACCGGGTACGGGTCAAGGGCAAGGCCGAGCCGGTGGCCATCTACGAACCGCTCGGCGTCGCCGCCGAGGTCGTGCCCGAGCGGCTGGCCGCGGCCCGTAAATTCGAGGCGGCCCTGGCCGACTACCAGGCCCAGCGCTGGGACGCGGCGGAGGCCGCGCTGCGTGCCCTGAACGCCGCGGCGCCGGGCAAGCTGTACGACGTCTACCTCGAACGCATCGCCCACTTCCGCGCCAACCCGCCGCCGGCCGACTGGGACGGCGTATTCACTTTCACGACCAAGTAGGGGAGAAGCGGGATGCGGTTTCGGGTACTCGGCTGTTCGGGCGGCATCGGCGGCAGCCGGCAGACCACCTCTTTCCTGATCGACGATGACATCCTGATCGATGCCGGCAGCGGCGTGACCCGGCTCGGCCTGGACGAGATGGCCGCCGTCCGCCACGTCTTCATTACCCACAGCCACCTCGACCACATCATGGCCCTGCCGACCCTGTTGGACAGTGTCGGCGCCGGCGCCGAGCCGCTGGTGGTGCATGCCCTGCCCGAGGTGATCGCCAGCCTGCGCGACCATATCTTCAATTGGGAGATCTGGCCCGACTTCGCCAAAGTGCCGTCGCTGGACCATCCGTTCATGCGCTACGTCGAGATCGCGGTCGGCGAGACGGTCGAACTCGACGGCCGCCGGATCACCGCCATCCCGGCCAACCACGGCCGGCCGGCGGTCGGCTACCTGGCCGAAGGCGGCAACGGCAGCCTGCTGTTCTCCGGCGACACCAAGAGCCATGGCGGCCTGTGGCGCATCGCCAACGAACGCGCCGACCTGCGCTACCTGCTGGTCGAGTGTTCCTTTCCCAATGCGCTGCGCCAACTGGCCGATGTCTCCAGCCACTATTGCCCGCAGACCCTGCTGCCCGACCTGGCCGGGCTCAAGGCCGGGGTGGAGGTCTGGATCAGTCACCTCAAGCCGGGCGGCGAGGCGGACATCATGGCCGAACTGGCCGGTGAACCGCTCGCCTGCGGGACGCCGAGGGCATTGCAGCCCAATCAGGTGTTCGAGTTGTAAGAGCGGCGTATCGGCCTGGCGATTCAGTTGCCAGGGGCGTAGAGGCGCGCTTCCAGGTTGTGCCGATCAGGGTCGTAAAAATAGAAGGCCCTGGCGATTCCCCTCGCACCGAACGTGTTTTCGGAAATGCGTCCGTCCCGGGTGAATACGTCGCCCCCGAACGGGATGCCCCTCTCTGCGAGCCGGGCACGCATTGCCTCGAAAGCATCCGAGTCGAGCGAAAAGGCGAGATGAACGGGGTCCTTCGGCGTTTCCTGCATCAAGTCGAGCGTCAGCGCGGGGCCGACCCGGACGATCTCGAACGGCCCCGCGGAACCGGCATGGGATAGACCAACGACGCTGGTGTAGAAACCGAGCGATTGCCGCAGGTTCCGGACCCTCAATATCGTGTGATCGAGCGTAATCAAGCGCCTCTCCCAAAATTGGCCGCCGTGCGGCGGCAAGGCTCCGTTCGACCTGTCTGGCAGACTTAAGTTTTGTCGGGGTCAACCAACGCAAGCGTCCGGTCGTCCCGCTCGCCGGCGAAATACTTGTCCAGGGCAGCCGCGAATTCAGAATCCGGTCCGGCCACGAGCTCGAACAGCGTCATCGACGAGCGGAATTTCAGGTCGTCCGGCGAGCCGAAAATCTCATGCACGGAGCGATCCTGCACCGCATTGACGATCCGCGTGCACTCGATCAGCCGTGCGCCGAGTACCGGATGGCGCAGGTATGCGCGTGCCTCGGCCAGGCTCTTGATGGCGTAGAAGCGGGAGGTGGCGCTGACGCCCAGGCCGTCGCACTGCGGGAAGACGAACCACATCCAGTGGGAGCGCTTCCGGCCGGCGCGCAGTTCATCCAGTACCTGCGGGTAGATGCCGGCCTGGGCCTCCAGATAGCGGTCCAGGCCGTAAACACGCTGCATGGCGAAATCAGGTCGCTGCTCGGAGCCTGGGCAAGGCGGTTTCCGCTTTTATGGGCACGTCATGCCGCCAGTGAAGCCGACGCTGCCGGTGGGCGGGCTTACGAAGAAGCAGTTGCCGCTGTTGGTCACGTTGCCGATGGAAGCGGCGGTGTTGAAGACGGTAGTGTTGCTGCCGGCAATCACGTATTGGAGGGCCCCGGCCATATCGAACGTGTTGTCGGCAATGGTGATGTTGTTGGCGCCAATCGCCCGGATGCCGATACCCGACGATCCGCCAGATGACGTGGCGCTGATGGAGTTGCCGCTGACGACCATATTGGTCGAACTTGCTGCGTCAATTGCGTAGCTGCCATTGGAGCCGCCGGCGGAGATCGTGCTGTTCTTGATGGTCACGCCCGAGTAGCCCTGCGCGGTCACGCTGTTGGACGACCCCAAACTGTAGGTATTGGCGACCGTCACGCCGTCCAGCGTGGTGCCATTGTTCATGATCAGGGCACTTAGTGTGGAATCAGTTGCGGCAGAGATGGTGGCGCCGGGCGTGGTCAAAGTGGCGGTATGTCCGGAAGGGCTGCGTACCGAGAGCGAGCCACGGCCGATGATGGTCTGGCCGGCCGACATTTGGATTGCAGCGTTGGTGTTGAACGTACCGGAAAGAATCACCGTGCCTGCGCCGGCGGTGTTGAGGGCGGCTTGCAGGGCTGAGGTGGTGCTGGTCGAGTTGCTGTCCACCACCGTGATGTTCTGCCCGCTGGCCGTCTGGGTGACGATCTCGGGCGCGCCGTAGCTTCCCGCTTGCGTCACCACGTCGACGTCGCGCACCACCGGGTCGGTCATGCGCCGCTCCATGGGGCTCAGCGTCGGCCGCTCGCCGCCCGGGAGGCGCTCCAGCGGAATGCGCAGGCGCAGCAGGCCGAAGGTCTGCGTGCCGCGCGGTGCGTCGTGCTGGACCTCTAGGCCCAGCGATAGGCGTGAACCGCGCCAGAGGCCGGGCACTTCGTCGAAGGTCAAGTCGACGCGGCCGCGCGGGCCCTGAACCGTGGGCATGCCGTCGCGGGCAAAGCGATAGCCGCCGGCATAGATGCGCAGCTGGCGTTGCGCCGCTGCGCCGAACAGCGGCACGCGCCAGCCGATTTCGCCATCGAAGCCCCCCATCGATTGCTCCAACCCGTTCCGGAAGATGATGCTGGTACCCGACAAGGTGGCGGTGTTGAGGCTGTCAACCGTGTAGCTGTAGGTGCCCACCGGCAGATAGCCGTTCGCGCGCAAGTCCCAGTCCTGGGACAGGGCCTCGATGCCCAGCGTGATCTGGTTGAAGTAGTTGCCATGATCGCTGCGGCGGCGGTCGAAGAAACCGTAGCCGCCGATGTTCCAGCCCGAATCAAGCATGCGTCGGGCACCGAGGCCGAAGTTGCCCTCCTGGCCGCCGTCGCTGCCCCAGCGGCCGCGGAGGTCGGCGAACAGCATGGAAGCCGAACTCTGGGTCAGCGGCAGGAACAGGTCGGCTTCGCCCAGGTTGCGCTTGCTGCCTGGCTTGCCTTCGAGGTCGAGATAGGGCGCCCACTTCACGGGCGTTTGTTCGCTGGCGAAAACAGGCAGGGCAACGGTTGTGAGCAGGACAAACGCGATACCGGACGGACGGGCGCTGCGGGACATGGTGTTTTTCTCCCCAAGATGAACGTGCCCAGCCCAAATGTTCGCATGGCGGGGCGATTCGTACACACGAATCAAGACGATATTGGAAGCGCATCGAGGCGGCTGGAATGGCTATGTCTTATTGGATTCCAGGGACTTCGGGCCGCTCGGCGAGCGCGGAGCTTACCACAAACGTCCGAATTTTTAGGGGTAAGGCGTGGGTATGGAAATAGGTTGGGCCGGTGGGTTTCCACTGGCTGAGGCGGGAGTGTTGTTCAGGACGGCGGCGGCCCGTCGTAGCCTTCGACGATGACGAGGTCGATTACCGAGGCGGACAACCGGAGCTTGAGAGCCTCCTGGTATTCCGGCGATTTCCAGCAATCGAGCGCGGCCTGGTAGGAAGGGAACTCGACGATGGTGTTGCGCGACCGGGTCGTTCCTTCCGGCACCTCGTAGCGGCCGGCCCGCGCCAGGAAGCGGGCGCCGTGTTTCTCGAAGGCGACGGCGTTCGCGGCTGCGTATGCCTTGAACTGCTCAGGGTCGGTTACGTCGACCCGGACGATCCAGTATCCCTTCGGCATGATGATCTCCAATGATTACGGAAGTCGTGACGTTCAGGCGCCTGACGCGGCCCATCGGACATCAAGAGCACGTGCGTTTTTGGTTCTAAACCAGGAGGCCTCCATCGGTGAACGGATGTGGCCTCCGAAGGTGCAGCACGTGGCGCAAATGTTGCGCTCTACGTGCGGCCTTGGTTCCAGCCCACCAGTTGTTCCCCGACGATCCTGCCCAGCGCCGCGATCCACTCCGCCCCGTCGTTCAACGCCGGGATGTAGCGGAATTCGCCGCCGCCGGCGGTGAGGAAGGTGGCCTTGCCTTCGATGGCGATCTCTTCCAGCGTCTCCAGGCAGTCGGCGGCGAAGCCGGGGCAGACGACGTCGAGCCGCTTGACCTTCTGCCGGCCCAGTTCGGCGAGAACGTCGGCGGTGTAGGGCTGCAGCCATTCGGCCCGGCCGAAGCGGGATTGGAAGGTGATGCGGTAGTCGGCGGCGTCGAGGCCGAGCGCGGTCCCCAGCAGGTGGCCGGTCTCCAGACATTCGTGGCGGTAGGGGTCGCCGTTGTCGAGGTTGGATTTTGGCGTGCCGTGGAAGCTCATCAGCAGGACGTCCGGGCGACCGTGCTCGGCCCAGTGCGCTTCGACGCTCCGCTTGAGGGCGGCGATATAGGCGGGGTGGGCGTGGTAGCCCCGCAGGGTGCGCAATTCGGGCATGTTGCGGGTCTTGAGCAGGGTGCGGTAGACGGCGTCGAGCGCGGAGCCGGTGCTGCTGGCGGCGTACTGGGGATAGAGCGGCACGACCAGCAGGCGGGTGCAGCCTTGCAGCTTCAGGTCGCCGATGACCGATCCGACCGAGGGCTGGCCGTAGGTCATGGCGTACTCGACCAGCGGCGGGTTGTCTGCGCCGGCCAATTGCTCACGCAGCAGATGGGCGGTCCTTTCCGTGTAGATCTTGAGCGGCGAGCCGCCTTCGCGCCAGATGGCGGCGTATTTTTCCGCCGACTTTGCGGGCCGGAAGGGGAGGATGAAACCGTTCAGGATCAGCCACCACAGGGCACGCGGCAGTTCGACTACGCGCCGGTCGGAGAGGAATTCCTTGAGGTAGGGACGCAACGCGGCGGCAGTGGGGGCTTCGGGCGTGCCGAGGTTGACGAGCAGCACGCCGACGCGTCCCGGTCGGTCGGACTGGCGCGGCGGTTCGGGCAGGAAGTCGGCCATCAATGGTAGGACAATGCGTTGGACAGCAGGCGAGCGGTGATGTCGACGATGGGGATGACCCGCTCGTAGGCCATCCGGGTCGGGCCGATCACGCCCAGGGTGCCGACCACCTGGCCGTCGACCTCGTAGGGCGCGGTGATGACGCTGCATTCGTCCAGGGGCGAGACGCCGGATTCGGCGCCGATGAACAGTTGCACGCCGCTGGCCTGGTAGCTGTGGTCGAGTAGTTGCATCAGGTCGGTGCGGCGCTCGAACAGGTTGAACAGTTCGCGCAGGCGTTCCATGTTGGCGGCCAGGTCTGGGGTGCGCAGCAGGTTGACCTCGCCGCTCAGCATGCACTCGGCGTCGGACTGGCCCAGCGCTTCGCTGCCGGCCTGGACGGCGGCCTGCATCAGGCCGCTGATGTCGGACTGCAGTTGCCGCAGTTCCTTGACCAGGCGGGGGCGCACTTCGTCGAAGGACTGGCCGGCGTAATGTCGGTTGAAGAAGTTGGCGGCCTGGGTGAGCTGGCTTTCGCTGTAGGCCTGGTCGGTGATCAGCACCCGGTTCTGCACTTCGCCTTCCGGGGTGATGATGATGAGCAGGATGCGCTTCTCGGACAGGCTCAGGAATTCGATCTGGCGGAAGGTCTGGGCTCGCCGCCGGGGCGCGACCACCACGCCGGCGAACTGGGTCAGTTCGGACAGCAGGCGCGAGGCCGAGGTCATCAGGCGCTGCGGGTTGTCGGGCATCAGCTTGGCTTCGATCTGGCTCAGTTCGGGGTGGGCCAGCGGCTTGACCGTGAGCAGGGAGTCGACGAACAGGCGGTAGCCTTTGTTGGTGGGGATGCGCCCGGCCGAGGTGTGCGGGCTGGCGATGAAACCGCCTTCCTCCAGGTCGGCCATGATGTTGCGGATCGAGGCCGGCGACAGGTTCAGGCCGGCGTGCGCGGCCAGGGTCCGGGAGCCGACCGGCTGGCCTTCTTCGATGTAACGCTCGACCAAGGCCTTGAGCAGTATGTGGGCGCGTTCGTTTAACATGTCCGGATTGTCGTTCGCTCGTCTTTTTTAAGGATGCCGTCGCTATAATTCCGGCTATGGAACAAAAATTCAAGAAGATCGCCCTGGTCTGCAAGCACAACAGTACCAGCGTCAGCAGCTACATGCTGCGGCTGGCTGCATTCCTGCAGGAAAAAGGGTGCGAGGTGGTGCTTTCGACGCACACCGCCGAATTCTGCCAGATGACCGACCTCCCCTGCGCGCCGTTGATGGAGATCGCCAACGACATCGACCTGGCCATCGTCATGGGCGGCGACGGCACCATGCTGACCATCGCCCGCAACCTGGTCGATCACCGGGTGCCGCTGATCGGCATCAACCAGGGCCGGCTCGGCTTCCTGACCGACGTCTCGGTCGACACCATGTTCACCACCCTGGACGAGATGCTGGCCGGCCATTACGTCGAGGAAAACCGCATCATGCTCGACTGCGCGCTGGAGCGGGGCGGCGAACTCCAGTTCCAGACCTATGCCTTCAACGACGTCGTGGTCAGCAAGGGCAGCATGGGCCGGCTGATCGAGTTCGAGGTCTACATCGACAACAAATTCGTCTACAGCCAGCGGGCCGACGGCCTGGTGCTGGCCTCGCCGACAGGCTCGACCGCCTACGCCCTGTCGGCCGGCGGCCCGATCCTGCACCCGACCCTGGAGGCCTTCGTGCTGACGCCGATCTGCCCGCATACCCTGTCGGGCCGGCCCATCGCCGTGAACAGCCATTCCGAGATCGAGATCAACCTGATCCACGCCGACGACGCCCGGCTCCACGTCGACGGCCAGAACCACCGCGACATGACGGTGGGCGACCGGGTGGTCATCCAGCGCGCCAAGCACAGCGTCCGCCTGCTGCAGCCCATGGACCACAACTATTACGACACCCTGCGCCAGAAGCTGCACTGGGGCGAAAAGCTGTGAAGGGCTCTTAATGCTCCTGTCCCTGTCCATCCGCGACTTCGTCCTGGTCGACCGGCTCGACCTGGAATTCGATGCCGGCTTCTCCGCCCTCACCGGCGAGACCGGGGCCGGCAAATCCATCCTGCTCGACGCCCTGCAACTGGTCCTGGGCGGCCGGGCCGAAACCGGCGTGATCCGCGACGGCGCCGAACGGGCCGAAGTGGCCGCCGCCTTCGAGCCGCCGGCCGAACTGGCCGCCTGGCTGGCCGAGAACGGCCTGGACGGCGAGGAGAGCGACCTGCTGCTGCGCCGGGTGATCGATGCCGGCGGCCGCTCGCGCGCCTTCATCAACGGCCGGCCGGCGACCCTGGCCCAGCTCAAGGAGGCCGGCGAATTCCTGGTTGACATCCACGGCCAGCATGCCCATTACTCCCTGCTGCGGGCCGGCGAGCAGCGCCGGATCCTCGACGCCTACAGCGGCAGCGAGGCGCTGGCGGCCAGGACCGCCGAGACCTGGCGGGCCTGGCAGAAACTGGTCAAGGCCCTCGACGAGGCCGAGCGGCATGCCTCCGAGGCAGCGGCGGAGCGCGAACGCCTGCAATGGCAGGTGGACGAGTTGACCGCGCTGAACTTCCATCTCGAGGAATGGCTGACCCTGCAGGACGACCATCGCCGGCTGGCGCACGCCGCCGAGCTGATCCAGGGCGCCCAGCAGGTCGTCGCCATGCTCGACGAGGACGGCCAGGGCGCCATCGGCCTGCTGCAGTCTGCCCGGGGCCGGCTGGCCGACCTGGCCGAGATCGACCCGGCCCTGAAGTCGCCGCTCGACATGCTGGAAAGCGGCCTGATCCAGATGGAGGAGGCCGCCCGCGACCTCGGCCACTACGCCGAGCGGGTCGACCTCGATCCGGCCCTGCTGGAGCAGGCCGAGGCCCGGCTGGCCCAGGTCAACGACGCCGCCCGCAAGTTCCGGGTCCGGCCCGAGGAGCTGCCCGGCCTGCTGGCCGAGTCCGGCGCCCGCCTGGCCGAGCTGGAGCGGCTGGCCGATCCGGAGGGCCTGCGCCGGGAGGCGGAGAAGGCGCGCGGCGAGTACGACAAGGTGGCGACCGAGCTGAGCGCCAAGCGCAAGAAGGGCGCGGCCAGCCTGGCCAAGTCGGTCAGCCAGGCCATGCAGAAACTGTCCATGCAGGGCGGCAGCTTTGCCGCGGCCCTGGAACCCTGCGCACCGGAGGCCGGCGGTCAGGAGTCGGTCGAGTTCCAGGTCTCGCCCCACGCCGGCCAGGGCCTGAAGCCGCTGGCCAAGACCGCGTCGGGCGGCGAGCTGTCGCGCATCGGCCTGGCCCTGCAGACCATCCTGTCGCAGATCTCCGGCGCGCCGAGCCTGATCTTCGACGAAGTCGACGCCGGCATCGGCGGCGGCGTGGCCGAGATCGTCGGCCGCATGCTGGCCGACCTGGGCAAGCAGCGCCAGGTGCTGTGCGTGACCCATCTGCCCCAGGTGGCGGCCAGCGCCGGCCACCATTTCCGGGTCAGCAAGGAGACCGTGTCCGGCCGCGCCCGCAGCCGGGTCGAGCCGCTCGACAAGGCGCAGCGGGTCGAAGAGATCGCCCGCATGCTGGGCGGCGTCAAGATCACCGACACCACCCGCAAGCACGCGGAAGAGATGCTGGGCAGCTGAGGGGGCGGCCGATTCGCGTCGCTCCCGCGCAGGCGGGAGCCCAGTCGAATCCATACCTGGATTCCCGCCTGCGCGGGAATGACCAATAAGCCGGGGCCTGGTCAGCGGGCTTTCGATCCGGCCGGCAGGATTTCCTTGATCAGTCCGCCGATCAGCTTGGCCGTGATGCCGTGGCGATCCCGGTCGGGGTTGTATTCGACGATTTCCAAACAGAGCAGATTTTCATTGTCGGCCAGTTCGTCCAGGCCGGCCAGCACGTCGGCGGCGGTGAGCCCGTCCGGCTCGGGCGAGCCGACGCCCGGCGCGATGCTCGGGTCGATGGCATCCAGGTCGATCGAGATGCCAAAGCCGTTCGGCGCGCCCCGGACGATGGCCAGCGCGGCGTCGAAGGCGGCCCGGAAGCCGTCCCGCTCAATCTCCTCCTCGCCGAAGACCCGCACCCGCATCCGCTCCAGGAATTCGGCTTCCTCGGGCTCGAAGCTGCGGGCGCCGAACACCACGGTGTGGGCCGGGATCAGCTGGCCGCCGGTCAGGCCGATGTCGAGCAGGCGCTTGTCGCCCTGGCCCAGCAGGCAGGCCAGCGGCATGCCGTGGATGGCGCCGGAGTAGGTCGTTTCCGGGGTGTGGCTGTCCATGTGGGCGTCGATCCAGAGCAGGCCGACGGGGGCGGCGACGTGGCGGGCGACCCCGCTCCAGGTGCCGATGGCAACCGAATGGTCGCCGCCGACCACCACCGGAAACTGCCCGCTGGCCAGGGTGAGCGCCACTTCGTCGGCCAGATGCCGGCACAGGCCGGCGACCCGGTTGGTGACCGACAGGCTGCGGTCGCCGACGGGGAACAGCGTGCGGTCCCAGTCGAGCGCGGGATGGTGTTCCAGTTCGCGCCAGGCGCGGGAATGATGGAAGGCCACCGGGCCGTCCTCGCAGCCGGTATCCCGGGCGCCGATGCCGCTGGCGGCGCCGATGATGCGAATCCGCTTACGGTTCGTGTCTGGCCTTTCCCGCCCCGCTCTTGTATGGGCAGTCGTCCTTGACGCAATCGACGTACAGATAGAGGCAGTGGTCGTGGATCTTGAAGCCCCGTTCGGCGGCGATCTGCCGCTGCCGCTTTTCGATCTCGGCGTCGTAGAATTCCTCCACCCGGCCGCACTGGATGCAGAGCAGGTGGTCGTGATGGCCGCCCTTGTTCAGCTCGTAGACCGACTTGTCGTTGTCGAAGCGGTGGCGGACCAGGATGCCGGCCTGCTCGAACTGGGTCAGCACGCGATAGACCGTGGCCAGGCCGACATCCTCGTGTTCGGCCAGCAGCATGCGATAGATTTCCTCGGCCGAGAGATGCGATAGTTCCTCGTCCTCGAAGAGCTGCAGGATTTTCATGCGAGGGCCGGTTGCCTTCAGGCCCAGGCTTTTAAGTTGGTCTCCGCTGGTCATAAGTGTGACTCGTTCTAGTCCGGCGCGTTATCATAACGCGCCTTTACCGTGGGATTCATCCATGAAGACTTTATTGATATCGACTCTGTTGGCTGTCGTGCTGGCCGGTTGCAGCAGCTGGAACCCCCTTTCCTATGTGCATCCGTACCGCATCGAAGTCCAGCAGGGCAACCTGGTGACCCAGGAGATGCTGAGCCAGCTCAAGCCGGGCATGTCGCCGTCCCAGGTCCGTTTCGTGCTGGGCACGCCCCTGATCGTCGATCCGTTCCACAAGGATCGCTGGGACTACGTCTACCTGCTCGAGAAGAACGACAAGATCGTCGAGCGGCGCCACATCACCGTCCTGTTCGACGAGAACGACAAGTTCAAGGGCCTGGAAGGCGACATCAAGCCTGCCGAGGCCAAGGCGCCCGCCGCCGACCAGCCGGCCGCCGACAAACCCGCCGCTGCCGCCCCGACGGAGACCAAGCAATGACCCTGGGCATCGCCATCGCCGGTTCCTCCGGCCGGATGGGCCGGGCCCTGCTCGAGGCCGTCGCCGCCGCGCCAGACATGCACCTTCACGCCGCCCTTGAACGCGCCGGCAGCCCCTTCGTCGGCCGCGACGCCGGCGAGCTGGTCGGCATGCCGCAGCAGGTGGCGATCAGCGACGACAGCGACGCCGCCCTGAAAGGCGCCGGCGCCCTGATCGACTTCACCCGCCCGGAAGCGACCCTGGCCCACATCGAGCTGTGCAAGAAGCACAAGGTGGCGCTGATCATCGGCACCACCGGCTTCGATGACGCCGGCAAGGCCGCCATCGCCGCCGCCGCCAAGGATATCCCCATCGTCTTCGCGCCCAACATGAGTGTCGGCGTGAACCTGGTATTCAAGCTGCTCGACATCGCCAGCCGGGTGCTGAACGAAGGCTACGACATCGAGATCGTCGAGGCCCACCACCGGCACAAGGTCGACGCGCCGTCCGGCACCGCCCTGCGCATGGGCGAGGTGATCGCCAATGCCCTGGGCCGCGACCTCAAGGAATGCGCCGTCTACGGCCGCGAAGGCGTGACCGGCGAACGCCAGCCCTCCACCATCGGCTTCGCCACGGTGCGCGGCGGCGACATCGTCGGCGACCACACCGCGCTGTTCGCCGCGGTCGGCGAGCGGGTCGAGATCACCCACAAGGCCTCCAGCCGGATGACCTTCGCCAACGGCGCCCTGCGCGCCGCGCGTTTCCTGGCCGGCAAGCAGAACGGCTTGTTCGACATGCAGGACGTGCTGGGTCTGAAATAAGCCGTAGGGCGGAAAAGCGGTAACGCCTTCTGTCGGGTTCGGCATTCATTCGGCGGATTACGCCTACGGCTCATCCGCCCTACGCTTGCTGCAACAACATGTCAACGTTTTCCTGGGGACAATGCCTTAACCAATTCTATAAATTTATCAACAGCACCTTTCTCCAGTGCTTTATCCAAAAGTTCGTGTAGCGGCGATGCAGGATCAGACTTTTCGAAAATTCGCGTTGGCTGACTCCCGAAATTGTTGATCGCAGATTCACGTAGCAATTGAATCATTCTGTTGTCATCACCCATCTCGCGCTGATAACCGACAAATGCCAGCGCTGATGCCTCTTTGAAGGCGTAATCCTCTATCAACTTCACGGTGTTTCCATATTGGCGCACCGAGAACCATGTAAACCATATAAGCGGACCAAAGACGGCGGCCCTGGCTAACAGGGAACCAAATTCAAGCTGATTATTTTGAAAAACGGGGGGTAAGTTCAGCACTCCCAGAAGCCCTGCGATTGTTGCTACTAACATGGCAGTAATTCCGGTGATGAAAGCGCCTAGCCACCATTTTCTTGCTTTCGCTAGTTCATCCGCACGTGAGGAAAACGAAGCTGCTAAAGCAACCTTGCTGGTGCTTTCGAGCGTACTAACTGCTTTCTCTCGGAGGGATTCAACTTCGGTAAGTAGTCGGGACAGTTCTTCGTTTCCACCAACTAATTCCGTTAGTTGTTGGGCGATAGCCTCCTTGTTGGAGGCCGCAGTTGCGGCACTGGACTCCGAATTTGTTTTTGCGGTGGATGTCTCCCGTTCAGAAGCTTTGATTGAATCAACTAAGGACGAGATTTGCTGCTGTTGCTGAACGATTTCGTTGCTTACATCTTTCGCTTTGCTAACTGCTTCAGCATATTCAGTTGTCAGACGCTGAAGTGATGCGATTTTCGTTTCGAGATCAAACTCCGCTACGGTCTTGCAAAATTCCCCAAGGCTGACGGTGGAAGGGAGAAGCCAGACCAAAGAGGCACGTAGTGCCCATAGTTGCTGGGCGATTTGATCGAGAAATTGTTGGGCTTGGGCTGGATTCGCTCGTAGGTTATTGACCATTGCTGCGATTTGTCCAATAGGGTTAAGAACACCAGATTGATGTATTCCTAACAGAATCGGATCAACGTTGATGCTTTCATAGACTTGCAACAATGCCGTATAGACTTGCTCGAATGCCCTGCCGAGTTCCTCCGTGGTGACGGGTATACCTTGGGACGTATTGAAGGATGGGGGCAGCTTTGTGGAAAGCTCACGATACATTTCTATAGCAGAGGCGATCTGTGTAATTTGTGCATCCCATTGTGGCTTCATGAAATTTCTTTCTCTTGCTATGTGTTGACTCTATTTAGAACAGAACTCGTAGGTTGGGTAGAGCGTAGCGAAGCCCAACGAGTTGCCCAATAACAGTGTTGGGCTTCCTTGTGTCAGCCCAACCTTGTATTTTGAAATCGAAGTTGCTGTACTCGGGTAAGCCCGAGCGGGAAGGTCGGACGCTGCGCCCAACCTGGAGCGTTATCGCTCGCAACGTAGATGTCGCGCCGGTCTTCCCAATCCTCTTGCGAGA
>DASVZA010000028.1:0-45305 GCA_036391875.1 Parasulfuritortus sp. | reverse complement strand
TTTCAACTCTCTCAGAATTCACTTCAAAAGTATCAAGCATCAGGTATTTCATTAGCATTCCACCAGTCCATACAGACCAGCTTCCGCTCACCCCAATGCCCACACTTCTTAAGGCTGCTTCTAGTTTTTAAAGATCAGTTCCCGTCGCGTTTCGCACTGCGTTGTGCGTCGAGAGGGGCGCATTCTACAGACCGCAGAATCACGGTCAAGCACTTTTTTGAAACTTTTTTTAAATTCCTTGCCAGTCCCTGTCGCGTCAAAGAGTTAGCGTCACAAAACCGTCACGCGGGCAAACTTGCGCTTGCCGACCTGGGCCACAACAGTGCTTCCTTTGGCGACGACAAGCCCCTTATCCACCACTTTTTCACCATCAAGGCGCACGCCGCCGCCCTCGATCTGGCGCATCGCCTCCGATGTGCTGGCCACCAAACCGGCCTGCTTGAGCAGTTGAGTGACGGGCAAGCCAGCCTCGCCGCCGTCCAGGCTCAGCTCGGCAATGTCGTCCGGTATGGCGCCCTGCCTGAAGCGCGCCTCGAAGTCGGCCAGCGCCTTCTCAGCCGCCGCCCGATCGTGGAACCGGGTGATGATCTCCTGCGCCAACGTGACCTTGATGTCGCGCGGATTGCGCCCGCCTTCCACATCCAGCTTCCATTGCCGCACTGTATCCAGCGACTCGAAGGAAAGCAGTTCGATGTAGCGCCACATGAGATCGTCCGAGACCGACATCAGCTTGCCGAACATTTCGTTCGGCGGCTCGGCGATGCCGATATAGTTGCCGAGCGACTTGGACATCTTCTGCACGCCGTCCAGACCCTCCAGGATCGGCATGGTGAGCACGACCTGCGGCTCCTGGCCGTAGTGCTTCTGCAGCTCGCGTCCGACCAGCAGGTTGAACTTCTGGTCGGTGCCGCCCAACTCGACGTCGGCCTTCATCGCCACCGAGTCGTAGCCCTGGATCAAGGGATAGAGGAATTCGTGGATGGCGATCGGCTGGCCTCCACTGTAGCGCTTGGAGAAGTCGTCCCGCTCCAGCATGCGCGCCACCGTGTGCTTGGCCGCCAACTGGATCAGTTCGGCCGAACTCATCGCCCCCATCCAACTGGAGTTGAACATCACCAGCGTCTTCTCGGGATCGAGTATCTTGTATATCTGCTGCTCGTAGGTCCTGGCGTTCTCGATCACGTCGTCGCGCGAGAGCGGCTTGCGGGTGACGTTCTTGCCGGTCGGGTCGCCGATCATGCCGGTGAAGTCGCCAATCAGGAACATCACCTCGTGGCCCAGTTCCTGGAACTGGCGCAGCTTGTTGATGAGCACCGTATGCCCCAGGTGCAGGTCGGGCGCGGTGGGGTCGAAGCCCGCCTTGACCCTGAGCGGCTTGCCGCGCTTGAGTTTCTCGACCAGCTCGGCCTCGATCAGCAGTTCGTCGCAGCCGCGTTTGATGATTTGCAGGGATTCTTCGATGGAAGCCATGGTGATCTGGGGATATATGTAGAGTTGGAGCGGGTGATGGGAATCGAACCCACGTATGCAGCTTGGGAAGCTGCCGTTCTACCATTGAACTACACCCGCGTGGTAAGCTTGCGGACCCGAATGTTACTGGATTTCGGCGGTAGTGCAATGATCGAGATCACCGTCAACGGCGAGCCGCATCGCCTCGACACCCCCTTCCTCGTTTCCCGGCTGCTGGACCAGCTCGGCCTGACCGGCAAGCGTCTCGCGGTCGAACTCAACGGCGAGATCGTGCCGCGCAGCCAGCATGCCAGCACCGTGCTGACCGATGGCGACAAGCTGGAAATCGTGGTCGCCGTCGGCGGCGGCTGAACCTTATCTACTCTCACCCTAATAAAAGCCATGGAACCACTCGTCATCGCAGGCAAGGCCTATTCTTCCCGTTTGCTGGTCGGCACCGGCAAGTACAAGGATTTCGACCAGACCCGCCAGGCCATCGAAGCATCGGGCGCCGAAATCGTCACCGTCGCGATCCGCCGCACCAACATCGGCCAGGATCCGAACCAGCCCAGCCTGCTCGACGCCGTGCCGCCGTCCAAGTACACCTACCTGCCCAACACCGCCGGCTGCTACACGGCCGACGACGCCATCCGCACCCTGCGCCTGGCGCGCGAACTGCTCGACGGCCACGACCTGGTCAAGCTGGAAGTGCTGGGCGACCCGCAGAGCCTGTACCCGAACGTAGTCGAAACCATCAAGGCGGCGGAAGTGCTGGTCAAGGATGGCTTCAAGGTCATGGTCTACACCTCGGACGACCCGATCATCGCCAAGCAGCTGGAGGACATCGGCTGCGTCGCCATCATGCCCCTGGCCTCGCTGATCGGCTCCGGCATGGGCATCCTCAATCCCTGGAACCTGCAGATCATCATCGACCGCATCCAGGTGCCGGTGGTAGTCGACGCCGGCGTCGGCACCGCCTCGGACGCCGCCATCGCCATGGAACTGGGCTGCGACGCGGTACTGATGAACACCGCCATCGCCGGCGCCCAGAATCCGGTGCTGATGGCCGGCGCCATGAGGAAGGCGGTCGAGGCCGGGCGCGAGGCCTTCCTGGCCGGGCGCATGCCGAAGAAGGTCTACCAGGCCAGCCCGTCGTCGCCGACCAGCGGCCTGATCGGTTCTTGAGCCGATGACCGAGCCATTGCCGCCGGAGCAGGCGCGCCGCTCCGTCAAAAGCTTCGTCCTGCGCGCCGGGCGCATGGGCACCGGCCAGGCCCGGGCACTGGAGGAATACGGCCCGCGCTTCCTGATCCCCTACCAGCCGGCGCCGCTCGACCTGGACGCCGCATTCGGCCGCGTCGCACCCAAGATCCTGGAGATCGGCTTCGGCATGGGCGACAGCACGGCCACCATCGCCGCCAGCCTGCCGGGCAACGACTACCTCGGCGTCGAGGTCCACACGCCCGGCGTCGGCGCCCTGCTCAAGCGGATCGGCGAAGGCAACCTGAGCAATCTCCGCATCATTCAGCACGACGCGGTAGAGGTGCTCGAGCACATGATCGCCGACGCCTCGCTCGACGGCATCCACATCTTCTTTCCCGACCCCTGGCCGAAGAAGAAACACCACAAACGGCGCCTGATCCAGCCGACGCTGGTCGCCAAGCTGGCGAGCAAGCTCAAGCCGGGCGGCTACCTGCACCTGGCCACCGATTGGGAGCACTACGCCGTGCAGATGCTCGACGTCCTGTCCGGCGAGCGGACGCTGGCCAACACCGCCAAGGATTACGCACCGCGGCCCGACTATCGGCCGCTGACCAAGTTCGAGAAACGCGGCCTCAAGCTCGGCCACGGCGTCTGGGACCTGATCTTCCGCAAGACCGTATAATCCCCCCCGTTTTTTCAACGGGGGAGAGTTTCATGCAACGTCGCGATTTCCTGAAGGGCGCGGGCGCCGGCCTGGCCGCCACTTCCCTGGCCGCCTGCGCCAAGAAGGAAGGCGCCAGCCAAGCCGGCGGCGACCTGCCGACCCTCCGCTGGCGCATGGCCTCCAGCTATCCCAAGAGCCTGGACACCATCTACGGCGCAGCCGAAGTGCTGTCCAGCCGGCTGGACAAGATCACCGGCGGCAAATTCCAGATCCGCGTCTACGCCGGCGGCGAGATCGTTCCCGGCCTGCAGGTCATGGACGCCGTGCAGCAGGGCACCGTGGAATGCGGCCACACCGCCAGCTACTACTACGTCGGCAAGAACATGGCCTACGCCTTCGACACCTGCCTGCCCTTCGGCCTCACCGCCCGCCAGCAGAACGCCTGGATGTATTTCGGCGGCGGCCTGGAACTGACCCGCGAACTGTTCAAGTCGGCCAACATCGTCAACTTCCCCGGCGGCAACACCGGGGTGCAGATGGGCGGCTGGTTCCGCAAGGAAGTGAATTCGCTGGCCGACCTGCAGGGCCTCAAGATGCGCATCCCCGGCATCGGCGGCCAGATCATGGCCAAGCTCGGCGCCGTGCCGCAGACCCTGGCCGGCGGCGACATCTACCCGGCGCTGGAACGCGGCGCCATCGACGCCGCCGAATGGGTCGGTCCCTACGACGACGAGAAACTGGGCTTCGCCAAGATCGCCAAGAACTACTACTATCCAGGCTGGTGGGAAGGCGGACCGCAGCTCTCCTTCTACGTCAACATCGACAAGTGGAATGCCCTGCCCGAGGCCTACAAGCAGGCCTTCGAGGCCGCCGCCGCCGAGGCCAACGTCAACATGCTGGCCGCCTACGATCACAAGAACCCGATCGCCCTGCAGAGCCTGCTCAAGTCC
Source organism: Parasulfuritortus sp. (assembly GCA_036391875.1). Lineage (GTDB taxonomy): Bacteria > Pseudomonadota > Gammaproteobacteria > Burkholderiales > Thiobacillaceae > Parasulfuritortus. The sequence continues at coordinate 41,039 of DASVZA010000028.1, read as the reverse complement.
GGCGTGCAATTACGCCCCTTCCCGCAGGACGTGATGGCCGCCGCGGAACAGGCCGCCTTTGAACTTTACGAGACGGAAGCGGCCAAAAATGACTCATTCCGCAAGATCTACACGGAATGGAAGAAATATCGGGAAACCGAATTGCAGTGGTTCAAGCTGGCCGAGGCCAGTTACGACAACTTCGTTTTGTTCGACAAATAAAGGAGATTCAACATGAAATACACCGCCCTGCTGGTCGCCCTCGCCGCCCTCGGCCTGTCCGCCTGCGGCAAGAAGGAAGAAGCCGCCGCCCCCACGCCAGCTCCGGAGGCGGCTGCGCCGGCCACCCCGGCTCCGGCTGCACCCGCCCCCGAAGCCCCTGCTCCCGCTGCGGCCATGGCGCCTGCCGCGGCGCCCGCGGCCAGCGGCACCGCCGACGTGGCTGCCGGCGAGACCAAGTTCAAGACCGTCTGCGCCAGCTGCCACGGACCCAAGGCCGAGGGCCAGGGCGTATTCCCGAAACTGGCCGGCCTGACCGAGGACACCATCAAGTCCAAGCTGGAGCAATACCGCAAGGGCGAGACGGTCGGCCCGATGACCGCCACCATGGCGCCCATGGCCAAGGCCCTGTCCGACGCCGACGTCGGCAACGTGGCCGCCTACATCGCCACCTTGAAGTAAGCGGCGAAACCAACGAAAAAGGCCGGGCATGCCCGGCCTTTTTCGTTGCCCGAAGCCGGCTCAGCGCACGGCCAGCAGTTCGACCTCGAACACCAGCGTCGCGTTGGGCGGAATCACGCCGCCGGCACCGCGAGCTCCATAGCCCATCTCGGGCGGGATGGTCAGCTTGCGGCGGCCGCCCACCTTCATGCCGGCCACGCCCTTGTCCCAGCCCTGGATCACGTAGCCGCGGCCGAGCGGGAAATCGAACGGCTCGTTGCGGTCCTTGCTGGAATCGAACTTGGTGCCGTCCGTCAGCCAGCCGGTGTAGTGGACGCTCACCGTCTGTCCGGCCTGGGCCTCGTCGCCCTCACCCACGGTGATCTCTTCGATAATCAGTTCTGCCATTGTTTGCTCCTTATTTAAAAAAATCGTGGGTCAGCCCTTGAGTGCGCCGAGCACCAGTCCGGGCAACGCCAGGACCAGGACCACCATCACCACCTGCACCAGCACGAACGGGATCGCGCCCCAGTAGATGTCGGAAGTACGGATTTCCTTGGGCGCCACGCTGCGCAGATAGAACAGCGCGAAGCCGAAGGGCGGATGCATGAACGAGGTCTGCATGTTGATGCCCAGCAGCACGCCGAACCAGACCAGGTCGATGCCCAGCTTCTGCGCCACCGGCGCCAACAAGGGTACGATGATGAAGGCGATCTCGAAGAAATCAAGGAAGAAGGCCAGGAAAAAGACCAGCAGGTTCACCACCAGCAGGAAACCGAGCGCCCCGCCCGGCATCGAAGTCAGCAGGCTTTCCACCCAGAGGTCGCCGTTCACGCCGCGGAACACCAGCGAGAACACGGTCGAGCCGATCAGGATGAAGATCACGAAGGTGGTCAGCTTGGCGGTCGAATCCAGGGCCTGGCGCAGCAGGTCGAGACTGAGCCGGCGCTTGAGCATGGCCAGGACCAGCGCGCCCACCGCGCCCATGGCGCCGCCCTCGGTCGGGGTGGCGATGCCGAGGAAGATGGTGCCCAGCACCAGGAAGATGAGCAGCAGGGGCGGCAGCATCGAGATCAGCGCCTTCTGCGCCAGCGCCCCGCCGCGCAGTGTGCGGGCCTCGGCCGGCAGGGCCGGCGCCGCATGCGGCCGGAACAGGGTCATGGCCAGGACATAGCCCAGATACATCACCGTCAGCACCAAACCCGGTATCAACGCTCCCCGGTACATGTCGCCGACCGACACGCCCAACTGGTCGGACAGCACGATCAGGACCAGCGAGGGCGGGATGATCTGGGCCAGGCTGCCGGAGGCGGCGATGATGCCGGCCGCCAGCCGCTTGTCGTAGCCGTAGCGCAGCATGATGGGCAGCGAGATGAGGCCCATGGCGATCACCGAGGCGGCCACCACGCCGGTGGTCGCGGCCAACAGGGCGCCGACCAGGATCACCGCGTAGGCCAGGCCGCCGCGCAGCGCGCCGAACAACTGGCCCATGGTCTCCAGCAGCTCCTCGGCCATGCCGCTGCGTTCCAGGATCAGCCCCATGAAGGTGAAGAACGGGATGGCCAGCAGGGTGGCATTCGACATGATGCCGTAGACCCGCTCCGGCAGGGCCTGCAGCAGGGAGAACTCGAAGTAGCCGGACTGGATGCCGATCAGTGCGAACAAGAGGCCGTTGGCCGCCAACGAGAAGGCCACCGGATAACCGAGCAGGAGGAAGACGACCAGGCCGAGGAACATCAACGGCGCCATCAGTTCGAAGGCCATCAGACCACCTCCTCGGCCTGCTCGTGGCTCAGCTCGCCCTTGCCCAGCAGGAAGGCGGCCCGCTTGATCGCCTCGGACACACCCTGCAGGGCCAGCAGGGCGAAGCCGACCGGGATGGCCAGCTTGATCGGCCAGCGCGACAGGCCACCGGCATCGGGTGACATCTCGCCGATGGCGTAGGAATCGGCGAACATCGACCAGCCCAGCCAAGCGATCAGCCCGGCCATGGGCAGCAGAAAGACCAGACTGCCGAGCAGGTCGACCCAGGCCTGCGCCCGGGGCGAAAAGCGGCCGTACAGGATGTCGATGCGGACGTGGGCATTGTGCTTGAGGGCGTAGCCGGCGCCGAACAGGAAGACCAGCGCGAACAGATACCACTGGATCTCCAGCCAGGCGTTGGAACTCATGTTGAAGCCGTAACGGAACAGGGCATTGCCGGCCGACACCAGCACGGCCAGCAGCAGCAGCCATTTGACCGCGCGGCCGATCCGCTCGTTGAGGGCGTCGATCAGCCCCGAGATTTTCAGCAATGTATCCATAATCCCCTTAACCGGAATATCGCCTGGGTGCACTCGCTCCATGGGCGGGAACGTCGCGTGGTGCAGCATCGGACGAGGGGAAGCCCCTGCTCGGGCACGTGCCCATCTCCCCAACTCATCCTCCCGCTTGCGGGGGGGGACTCAAGCAATCAGTTGCCGGCCACCGTCATGCGCTCGATCAGGATCGAGCCGACCCGGCGCGAACCGCGCACCTCGACGTCGGTGCCGATGGCCTGGATGGCCATGAACATGTCCTTCAGATTGCCGGCCACGGTGATCTCCTCGACCGGATAGGCCAGTACACCGTTCTCGACCCAGAAGCCGGCCACGCCGCGCGAGTAGTCGCCGGTCACCATGTTGAGGCCATGGCCGAGCAGCTCGGTCACCAATAGACCGGTGCCCATCTTCTGCAGCAGTTCCTCGAACGACTCGCCGGTGCTGGGCACGATCAGGTTGTGGTTGCCGCCGGCGTTGCCGGTGCTCTTCATGCCCAACTTGCGGGCGCTGTAGGTGGACAGGAAATAGCCCTGCACCACGCCGTCCTTGACCACGTCGCGGTCATGGACGGCGACGCCTTCGCTGTCGAACGGCGAGCTGGCCAGGCCCTTGGCGATGAACGGCCGTTCCTGCAACTGGAAGAAATCGGGGAAGACCTGCTGGCCCAGGCTGTCGAGCAGGAAGCTCGACTTGCGGTACAAATGACCGCCCGACACCGCCGAGACGAAGCTGGCGATCAGGCCGGTCGCCACCGGCGCCTCGAACAGCACCGGGCACTGGCGCGTCTCCAGCTTGCGGGCATTGAGCCGGCGCACGGTGCGCTCGCCGGTGCGCCGGCCGACCGATTCGGCGTCGGCCATGTCGCGTGCGTCGCGCGCCGTGGTGTACCAGTAGTCGCGCTGCATGCCGCTTTCGTCCTCGGCGATCACCGAGCAGGACAGGCTGTGCCGGGAGGCCGGGTAGCCGCCCATGAAGCCGAGCGAATTGGCGTAGACGAACTGCGATTCCTGCACACTGACCCCGGCGCCCTCGGAATTCGTGATGCGCGGATCGACGCCGAGAGCGGCCGATTCGCAGGTCCGGGCCAGGTCGGCGGCCTGTTCGACGGCGATCTCCCAGGGGTAATGCAGGTCGAGATCGGGTATTTCCTTCGCCAGCAGGTCGGCGTCGGCCAGGCCGGCGCAATCGTCCTCGGCGGTGAAGCGGGCGATGGCCAGGGCCTTCTCCACCGTCCGGCCGAGCGCGTCGAGGGAGAAGTCGGAAGTCGAGGCGTGGCCCCGGCGCTGGCCGAGATAGACCGTCACGCCGACGCCCTTGTCCTTATTGAATTCGATGGTCTCGACCTCGCCCTTGCGCACGTTCACGCTCTGGCCGAAGCCCTCGGAGACCTCCACCTCGGCGGCGGTGCCGCCACCGGCGCGGGCCAGGTCGAGCACCTTGCCCGCCAGGTCGCGCAATTGGGAATCGCTGTAGGAAAAATGCTTGTCGGACACGGCAGCCGTCTGTTTTATCGGGTAAAGCCGATATCATACCAACGTTATCCCCGTTACCTGCCGTCCCATGTCCGAACACGACGAAGAATTCGACGAACACCGCCCACCCAGCAAAAGCCAGCGCAAACGCGACGTGGAAGCGTTGCAGGACCTCGGCCGCGACCTGACGCAGTTGTCCAAGGACCAGTTGAAGAAGATGGACCTGCCAGAAGAACTGCGCGACGCCCTGCTCGAACACAAACGCATCACCAGCCACGGCGCCATGCGCCGGCAGATGCAGTTCATCGGCAAGGTCATGCGCGAGATCGACACCGACCCCATCGTCGAACAACTAGCCGCCATGCGCGGCGAATCGAACGCCGCCAAGGCCGAGTTCCACTTGCTGGAACGTTGGCGCGAACGCCTCCTGGCCGACGACGACGCCGTCACCGAATGGCTGGCCGCCCACCCGACCGGCGACGGGCAGCGGCTGCGGCAATTGATCCGCAATGCGAGGAAGGAAGCTGAATTGGGCAAGCCGCCTAAGTCGAGTCGGGAGTTGTTTAGGTTGTTGAGGGATACGGAGTAACGATATTGGACGCCACGGTGGCTCAGCCTTAAAAGAGCGATTTAAGCTTGGCCCCTTTGTTTTTGCCGTCCACTGAGCTCAAACGTGGAACGTCAGAAAACCAGCGTTGCAATATGCACCTCAATGAATCATTACATGACCGAGAACCTTCCGGAGTTCGTACAACTAGCAATCTCCGAACTGACTAATGAGCCCACCACGCGGTCAATATGGCTTGTTGGTTCACGCGCCAATGGTACAGCGACGCAATTATCGGATTGGGACCTGTTGGTGTTCAGCACCCAAGAGCCGTATGAAAGACCACGGCGCTGCCAAGACCTTGATGTAATCCACGTCGGCCCATCTATGCATTTCCTGGCAGAGGGTCAACCGGCGGACTTCACTTTGAGTTTTAAAAATTGGGAGTGGAACGAGATAGGAAATCAGGCGATGTACAGGGGCTATGACCTTCCCGACGAAACTGATGATAATGAAAATTCGCCGTCAGTTAGCAGGCCACCCAGGCGCGCAGTGCTAATCTGGTCTTCGACTCTAAAATAGGCGTGGAGCACAAATGGAGACAGTACAGGTGCAATAGGCGTAGCGAATTGCATCATCTGACTGCCAACTCCGCACCGGCTTTGGCCGGGGGCGCCCGGCGGCGCGTTACTTTCTTTGCTTGTGCAAAGAAAGGTAACCAAAGAAAGCACACCCCCTTCACCGCCCTTCGGGTACCCAATTTTTCCGCCCCTGTTCGGGCGGCTGCGCAACTCGGCCTTCGGCCTCAGACAGTGCTCGCCGAATTCCCCCGAACAGGGACGGAAAAATTGGCGGCTCAGAGGGGGCGGAACGGCAAACCCTCTGCATACCACGTGGATCACTTTGTGGTTGCCAGTTGCGATGCAAACGGTTTGTTTTGAAATCCCCTTCAGCCGGAGCCGAGATTTCGGGGCGAGGCCGGGGGTCGTCGGCGAGCACTGTCTGAGCCCGCAGGGCGAGTTGCGCAGCCGCCCGGCCTCGTCACGAAAGCTCGGGGTTTCGACGGATGCGGGGCGTGCTTTCTTTGGTTAGCTTTCTTTGCACGAGCAAAGAAAGTAACCGGCCGCCGGGCCGCCCCCGGCCAAAACTGGCCTGTAGAAACGACACCAACGACGAAACGCACTCCGCTTATGCTCCCTACCCCTCTGGTCAATTCCTGCCATAGCTCCCTCACCCCCGTCACTTATAATTCCCCTTCCGATCAAGGAGGCCCCATATGACCGCCCCCCTTCTAATCGCCAAGGCCGATCAGACCGACCTCTGCATCCTGCCCCAGATGGCCAACCGCCACGGCCTGATCACCGGCGCGACCGGCACCGGCAAGACGGTGACGCTGCAGACCCTGGCCGAGCGTTTCTCGCGCATCGGCGTGCCCTGCTTCATGTCCGACGTGAAGGGCGATCTGTCTGGCATCTCGCAGCCAGGCGGCGGCAACGCCAAGGTGGCCGAGCGGATCGAGAAGCTGGGCCTGGCCGACCACACCTACCAGGGTTTCCCGGTCACCTTCTGGGACCCGTTCGGCGAGATCGGCCATCCGGTGCGCGCGACCGTCTCGGACATGGGGCCGCTGCTGCTGGCCCGGATGCTGGAGCTGAACGAGACCCAGACCGGCGTGCTCAACCTGGTGTTCAAGGTGGCCGACGACAACGGGCTCTTGCTGCTCGACCTCAAGGACCTGCGCGCCATGCTGCAGTTCGTCGGCGAGCACGGCAAGGAATTCACCACCGAATACGGCAACATCTCGGCCGCCAGCGTCGGCGCCATCCAGCGCGGCCTGCTGGCCCTGGAGACGCAGGGCGGCGACCGGATTTTCGGCGAGCCGATGCTGAACATCGAGGACATGATGCAGACCGAGCGCGGCCGTGGCATCGTCAACATCCTATCGGCCGACAAGCTGATGCAGTCGCCCAAGCTGTACGCCACGCTGCTGCTCTGGCTGCTCTCCGAGCTGTTCGAGAAGCTGCCCGAGGCGGGCGACCTGGACAAGCCCAAGCTGGTGTTCTTCTTCGACGAGGCCCACCTGCTGTTCGACGACGCGCCCGATGCGCTGGTCGACAAGATCGAGCAGGTGGTGCGCCTGATCCGTTCCAAGGGCGTCGGCGTGTTCTTCGTCACCCAGAATCCGGCCGACGTGCCGGACAAGGTGCTGGGCCAGTTGGGCAACCGGGTGCAGCACGCCCTACGCGCCTTCTCGGCGCGCGACCAGAAGGCGGTCAAGGCCGCGGCCGAAACCATGCGCGACAACCCGGCGCTGGACGAGGAACAGGCCATCACCGAGCTGGGCGTGGGCGAGGCCCTGGTCTCCTTCCTCGACGAGAAGGGCCGACCCGGCATCGTCGAGCGCGCCTTCGTCGTGCCGCCGGAAGGCCGGATCGGGCCGATCACGCCGGACCAGCGCCAGGCCATCATCCAATCCTCCCTGGTCGCCGGCGTCTACGAACAGGCCGTGGACCGGGAGTCGGCCTACGAGGTGCTCAAGGCGCGCAGCGAACAGGCCGCCCAGGCGCAGCCGCCGGCCAGACAGCCGGCCGGCACTAACGGCGGCGTCGGTGGCGCGCTGGGCGGGATACTGATGGGCGACGGCCGGCGCCAGGGCCTGATCGAGGCCATGGCCAAGAGCGCGGTGCGAACCATCGGCACCCAGCTCGGTCGACAAATCCTGAGAGGCGTGATGGGCTCGATTCTAGGAGGACGCAAATGAGCAGCAGCAACCAGGCCGGCGTTCCGGCCAACCATTTCGACAACCGGGCCCGCGACTGGGACAGCAACCCGGTGTTCCAGGACCGGGCACACAAGATCGCCGACGCCATCCGCGCGGCGGTTCGGTTGGGCAAGTCGATGTCGGCCCTCGACTACGGCTGCGGCACCGGCCTGCTCTCTTTCCCGCTCAAGGACGAACTGGGCCGGATCACGCTCAAGGACACCTCGACCGGCATGCTGGAGGTGCTGCGCGAGAAGATCGCGGATCAGGGCGTGACCAACATGATCGTCAAGCAGGTCGACCTGACCGCCGAGCCGCTGCCGGAGGAACGCTACGACCTGATCTACTCCTCGATGACCCTGCACCACATCCCGAACACCGGGCACATCCTGGAAGTGTTCCACGCCCTGCTCAATGCGGGCGGCACACTGTGCATCGCCGACCTCGACCAGGAGGACGGCTCGTTCCATGGCGAGGGCTTCGACGTGCACCACGGCTTCGACCGCGCCGAGCTGGCGGCCAAGGCGCGCGCCGCCGGTTTTGCCGAGGTCGAGTTCAGTACCGTGTTCGAGATCGTGAAACAGCAGGAGAACGGGGAGCGCGCCTATCCGGTGTTCCTGATGGTCGCCCGCAAGGGCTGATCACTCCCGCGCCGCCAGCCCCAGCACGCCCATCGTCAGACGGACCAGGCCGTACACGGCCCAGGAGGCGAACCGCTGGTGCAGCGGGATATGGCTCCAGGCCTGGCGTTCGATGGCGTGCGCGCCGCTGGCCATGGCCTCTTCCAGGCTGGCCCGCAGCTGGCCGGCGAAGGCCCGGCCATGGACCGCGACGTTGGCCTCACGGGCCAGCAGCAGGCTGAGGGGGTCGATGTTGCTGGAACCGACCGTCGCCCAGCGGCCGTCGACCACCGCCGCTTTCGCATGCAGTTCGCTGACGTGGTACTCGTAGATCTTCACGCCCTGCTCAAGGAAATAGCGATACAGCGCCCGCTCGGCCATCTGGAACAGCTTGTGGTCGGTCCGCCCCTGCAGGACCAGCACCACCTCGACGCCGCGCCCGACGGCGTCGACCAACGCCTGGCGGAAGCGGCGGCCGGGCAGGAAGTAGGCGTTGGCGATCAGGATTTCCGAGCGGGCGGCCTCGATCACGGCCAGATAGGCCTCCTCGATGTCGCGCCGGTGCTTGATGTTGTCCCTCTGCAGGAATTCGGCTTCCAACTCGCCCGCCGTTTCGGCCACGACCGGCAGCGGCGATGAATGCTTCGGCCGCCGGCCGACCCGGCTCCAGCGCACCAGCCACCACAGCCGCCGCACCGCAGGATAGATGTCCTGCAGCAGCGGCCCCTCGACCCGGACCGCATAGTCGTAGCGATGATGGTCGCCCTCGATGCCGTTGAGGTCGTCGATGACGTTGATGCCGCCGACGAAGGCCAGCCGGGCGTCGATCACCGCCAGCTTGCGATGCATCCGGCGCAGGCGATAGCGGCGCAGGCGCCAGGTCTCCGGATCGGGCCGGAAGAACATCAACGCCACGCCGGCCTCGCGCAACCGTGCCGCCAGCGCGTCCGGAAATTCGCGCGCCCCATAGCCGTCCAGCAGCAGGCGCACCCGGACGCCGCGCCGCGCCGCCCGGATCATCGCCTCGGCCACGGCCCGGCCGGTCACGTCGTCGGCATAGATGTAGGTTTCCAGGTGGATTTCGCGTTCCGCCGCATCCATGGCCTCGATCAGTGCGGGGAAATACTGGGCGCCGGTCTCCAGCAGGGTGACCCGGTTGCCTTGCCTGAGCGTCATGGCCTCCGCTCAGGTGGCCAGCGGCCGCAGATGGGCGGTCAGGGCCGCGTGGTCGGACAGCCGGCGCCAGGCCGAGCCGTGCAGCACCCGGGCCGAGAGGACGCTGAAGCCGCGGATGTAGATGCGATCCAGGGCGAACACCGGCAGGGCGGCGGGGAAGCTGAGCGCCGGCCGGCCCTGGACCGTCTCGAACACCTCGGTGAGGCCGAGTTCCTTGGCCAGGTAGGCGGGCGCCCGCTGGCGCCAGTCGTTGAAGTCGCCGGCCATGATCAGCGGCGCCCCGTCCGGGACGAGGTCGTGGATATGGCTGGAGATCTGCTGCAGCTGCTTGCGCCGGCCCTGCTCGTTCAAAGCCAGGTGCAGGCAGATGGCGTGCAGCGGCTGGTCGAGGCCGGGCACGCTCAGTTCGCAATGGAGCAGGCCGCGGCTCTCGAATACATGGGCCGAGATATCGACGTTCTCCCAGCGCAGGATGGGATAGCGCGACAGGATGGCGTTGCCGTGATGGCCGTGGTCGTAGACCGCGTTCTTGCCGTAGGCCATGTCGGTCCAGATGCCGCCGGCCAGGAATTCGTGCTGGGGGATGTCCGGCCAGTTGAGGAAGCGCCCCGCCCGGCCGGCGTGTTCACCCTGCACCTCCTGCAGGAAGACGATGTCGGCGTCGAGCGCCTGGAGCCGGTCCTTCAGTTCATGCACCACCATGCGGCGGTTGAAGAAGGACAGGCCCTTGTGGATGTTGTAGGAAGCGATGTTGAGCGCTGAACACATGCCGCAATATTACCGCCAAGCGTCCCGTTCGATCAGTGTGTCGCGCCCTGCTTGTCGTCGGCCTTGGCCTTGGCCTTGTCCTTCGCGGCGTGGCCGGCGTCGGCCGGCGGCGCCGGCGTGGGGGCGGGATCTGCCGCCGGTGCCGGAGCGGCAACGCTGCCGTCCGCCGTCATGGTCGAGTTGGGCGGGATGACCGGCATGTTGTTCTTGGTCATGTACTCGTTCATTTCCTTCCAGCCTGCATAGATGGCGGCCTTGCCGGTATCCGGATTCAGCCGGTAGCAGTCCTCCAGCCCCTGGCCGGCATTGCGGCAGGCGGCGCCGATGGCCTTGCCTTCGGCTTCCTGCTTGGCCGGATCGGGAATGCCCATGCGCTGCTTGAGCTGGTCGCAGCCGCCCAGCAGGGGCACCAGCAGGGCCAGGATGACGGCGGTTCGGTTCATGATGCGGGGCCTCCTTCGTCGGTAGTCCGCAGGATTATCGGCCATTTGGCGGAATGCTTAAGCCCGCCCGTCCCGGCAGCTGCCTGATCGCTTCGGCGTTGCTGGGCGAGAAGCACAGTTCGGCCGCCTCGCGCCAGGGTCGCCACTGCCACTGCAGATGTTCCCGCTCGGCCAGCGTCACCGGCCGGGTTTCCGGCAACAGCAGGCCGAACACGTGCTCGGTGTTGTGGGTCGTGTCGGGGGCATAGCGGTGCCGGTAGCAGTCGTAGATCTCGTAGACGTTCCGCTGTTGCCAGTCGCTCAGGCTGAACTGGCGGGCATCGAGGCCGGTTTCCTCTGCGACCTCGCGGATGGCGGTTTGTTCCGGCGTCTCGCCCGGGTCCTGGCTGCCGGTGACCGACTGCCACCAGCCAGGATGGTCGGCCCGTTCCAGCAGCAGCACCTGCAGGTCGGGGGTGTGGATGACCACCAGGACGGAAACGGGAATCTTGTAGCTCAAGACCGGCTGCTCAGTCAGAACAGCTCGATGTCGGAGCTGCCGGCCTCTTCCTGCTTCCGTTTGACGAACTGGTCCAGCGCCAGCCTGACGTCGCCGGTGGCCAGCACGGTGTCGAACATGATCTTCTCTTCTTCCATGGTGTACTTGGACCGTATCTTCTGCTGCAACTCCTGCCAGGCGGCGGGATTGTCGTGCCGGGCCGGGTCGGACACGATCCTGGACAGGTCTTCCAGGCTGTGGCTGACATGGCTCAGGCGCTGGCTGAGCCGGTCGTAGAACTGGAAGGCCACGATGGCCTGCCGCATCTGGCCGGAGAGGCCGTTGCCGATGGCCTGGATGGAATCCTTGATCGGTGATTCGGGCAAGGTCCTGGCGGTATCGACCAGGCCCATCAGGTTGCCGTACATGCTGGTGAAGGCGTTAGTCAGGACGTCGACCGAACCGCCCGAATCGCGCATGGCCATCTCCAGCTGGGCGATGGCCAGGTAGAGCATCAGGATGGTTTCGCTGGCCTGGCTCCAGCCGAGGTCGGAATCCGCGCCGGCCTGAGCCGGCTTGACTGCGTCGTTGCCCATCCTCGCCCTCCTCCGTGTTTTACCGACTGCCACCAGTGTAACCGCTGGCGGGTCGACTCAGGCAGTACCGCCGGTGCCGGGAATATTGCGCAGGCGGATGTGCAGTTCGCGCAGTTGCTTCTCGTCGACCTGGTTGGGCGCGTCGGTCATCAGGCAGGAGGCGCGCTGGGTCTTGGGGAAGGCGATCACGTCGCGGATCGACTCGGCGCCGGTCATCAGGGTGACCAGGCGGTCGAGGCCGAAGGCCAGGCCGCCGTGCGGCGGGGCGCCGAACTGCAGGGCGTCGAGCAGGAAGCCGAACTTGCTGCGGCGTTCCTCCTGGCCTATGTTGAGCGCCTCGAACACTTTCTCCTGCACGTCCTCGCGGTGGATACGGACCGAGCCGCCGCCCACTTCCCAGCCGTTCAGGACCATGTCGTAGGCCTTGGACAGGGCCTTGCCGGGGTCGGTGGCGAGGTAGTCCTCGTGGCCGTCCTTGGGCGCGGTGAACGGGTGATGCAGGGCATCCCAGCGCTTCTCGTCCTCGTTGTATTCGAACATCGGGAAATCGACCACCCACAGCGGCGCCCAGGCGCGGCCGTCGACGTGGCCCTTCTCGTGGCCAATCTTCAGGCGCAGGGCGCCGAGCGCGTCGTTGACCACCTTGGCCTTGTCGGCGCCGAAGAAGATCAGGTCGCCGTTCTGGGCGCCGGTGCGCTCCATGACGGCCTTCAACGCGGCTTCGCTCAGGTTCTTGACGATGGGCGACTGCAGGCCGGCCTCGTTGAGCTGCGTGACGTCGTTGACCTTGATGTAGGCCAGGCCCTTGGCGCCGTAGATCTTGACGAACTCGGTGTAGCCGTCGATCTCGCCGCGGCTCAGGCTGGCGCCGCCGGGCACGCGCAGGGCGGCGACCCGGCCGTTGGGGTCGTTGGCCGGGCCGGAGAAGACCTTGAAGGCGACCTCCTTCATCGCGTCGGTGGCCTCGGTGATCTCCAGGGTCACCCGCATGTCCGGCTTGTCCGAGCCATAGCGGCCCATGGCCTCGGCGTAGCCCATGCGCGGGAAAGGATTGGGCAGGTCGATGTCCTGCGCCTTCTTGAACATGTCGCGGATCATGCCCTCGACCAGGGTCATGATCTCCTCCTCGCCCATGAACGAGGTCTCCAGGTCGACCTGGGTGAACTCGGGCTGGCGGTCGGCGCGCAGGTCCTCGTCGCGGAAGCACTTGGTGATCTGGAAGTAGCGGTCGTAGCCGGCCACCATCAGGAGCTGCTTGAACAGCTGGGGCGACTGCGGCAGGGCGTAGAACATGCCGTCGTGGACCCGGGACGGCACCAGGTAGTCGCGGGCGCCTTCCGGGGTGGAGCGGGTCAGCATCGGGGTCTCGACCTCGATGAAGCCGTTGTGGTCCAGATAGTCGCGCATCAGCTTGGATACGCGGTAACGCAGCATCATGTTGGCCTGCATGGCCGGGCGACGCAGGTCCAGGTAGCGGTACTGCAGGCGGATGTTCTCGTTGATGGTCTCGTCGTCGAGCTGGAACGGCGGGGTCAGGGAGGCGTTCAGCACTTCCAGTTGCTGGGTCAGGACCTCGACCATGCCGGTCGGCAGGTTGGCGTTCTCGGTGCCGGCCGGGCGGGCGCGGACCTTGCCGACCACCTTGAGCACGAACTCGCTGCGGACATCCTCGGCGATCTTGAACGCTTCCGGGGTATCGGGATCGATCACGACCTGGACCGTGCCGTCGCGGTCGCGCAGGTCGATGAAGATCACGCCGCCGTGGTCGCGCCGGCGATGGGCCCAGCCGCACAGGGTGACGATGTTGCCGATGTCCGAGGCGCGCACGGCGCCGCAATAATGACTACGCATGTTTTCTGTTCCTAAATCGAGAGCTTCAGTCGCCGGGGTAATGGTTGCTGGAGACGGGCTTGCCCTGCGGCGCCACGACTCCCATCGATACGATGTACTTCAGCGCCATGTCGACCGAGATGTCCATCTCGACGGTCTCGTCGCGGCGCACGTAAAAATAGAACCCGTTCACCGGGCTGGGCGCGGTCGGGATGAACACCGCCAGCCACTCGTCGCCCAGATGCGAGGCCACCTCGCCCGGCACGTTGGTCTGGAAGGCCAGCGCCCAGGCCTGGGGATGCGGATAGCGGACCAGCAGCACCTTGCGGAAGGCGTTGCCGTTGCCCGAGAGCAGGGTGTCGGAGACCTGCTTGACGCTGCCGTAGATCGACTTCACCACCGGGATGCGGTTGAGCATGGCCTCCCAGACCTTCACCATGCGCTGGCCGAGCAGGTTGCCGGCCAGCACGCCGGTCAACAAGATCACCAAGGCGGTCAGCACCACGCCCAGGCCGGGGATGCGGAAACCCAGCCAGTAGTCCGGCCGCCAGTGTGCGGGCAGGACCAGCAGGGTCTGGTCGAGCGCCCCCGTCAGGGCGTTGAGCACCCAGATGGTGATTCCCAGCGGCACCCAGATCAGCAGGCCGGTGATGAAGTAGCGTTTGAGGTTGATCGTAGGCATCATAAAAAAACCGGGCAAAACGCGTTACGCGCTTTGCCCAGTCGAGTGGGTTGGGCCGTCAGTTGCCGCCTGGACAGGCACAGCAACCGCCTGTTCCGCAGGCCGGCGCAGCCGCTTCTTCCTTCTTGGGCGCGGCACTGCCCTTGAAGTCGGTGGCGTACCAGCCGCTGCCCTTGAGGGCGAAACCGGCGGCCGTCAGCTGTTTGGCGAAGGTGGCCTTGCCGCATTCCGGGCAGTCGGTCAACGGCGCGTCGCTCATTTTCTGCATCACATCCTGCTCGAAACCGCAGGCACTGCATTTGTATGCATAGATCGGCATGGTAATACTCCTGAAATCCAGTTTTCCCGATTATATCAACCAGCGCTTATATTTAGGCACTCGCCTGAATTTCAATTACCAGCCCACTTGGAGGGTGACGAAGGCCTGCCGCACCGGAATCGACTCCGGCCGGAATTCGGAGTGGCCGGCATTGGTGCCCTGCAGGGTCAGGGCGATCTCGCTCTTGCTGCCGCTGCCGCCCAGCCGCTTCGCCAGGCGCAGGTCGACCCGTTCGTATTCGGGCTGGATGTCGCCGTCGCCCATCCATTTCATGTAGCCGACATGGTAATAGCCGACGCTGGCGCTCAGCCCCCAAGGCAGGGGTTTCATCCACAGCAGGCTGAAGCTGTGCACCGGGGCGCTCTGATGGATATCCACGCCGGTGCTGGGGTCCGGGATGTCGCTCGGATGGATGGTGGTGAGGGCATAGGAAACCAGGAACCGGCCCAGCAGCGGATGACGCCAATCAGCCGACAGCTCCTCGCCATAGACCCGGATATCGCCGGCGTTGGCGAAATAGTAGGCGTTGTAGCCGGGCAGGAGCGGCACGTAGCCCGGGGGCGGCGTCAACGTGCAGGGTATGATGCCCGTCTTGCCGTTCATGCCGCAGCCGTAATTGTTGATGAATTGGCTGTAATGCTCGGCATAGACCCGGCCGTCCAGCTGCAGGCCGATTTCGTCGAAGCGGCCGACGTAGCCCAGTTCGCTGTATTTCACCTGCTCGGGCTTGATCGTCTGCGTCGCGATCAGACCCAGCTGGACCGGCATGCCGTTGAGGTCGTACATCTCCATCGCATTCGATTCCATCAGGGATGGCGCCCGATAGCCGCTGCCGACACTGGCGCGCAGCGACTGGCTCGGCGTGATCGAATAGTTCAGTGCGACGCGGGGCGAGAACAGCAGATCGGTGTTGTAGCGGTTCTCCAGCATGCCCCCGACATGCAGCAGCCAATCCGGTTTGAAGCGCCAGTCCAGGTTGCTGTAGGCCTGCCATGTGGTACCGCCGACCGTGCCTTCGCCATAGAAGTAGTGCTCCGAAGTCACCCGGTCATACATGAGGCTGGTGCCCCACACCCCCTTCAGGGTGTCCGAGTAACGCACGATCCGCTGGAATTCCAGGCCGTCCTGGCTGGTATCGGCGTCGAATGCGTTGTAGGCCGCGTCGTATGGAGCCGGCAAACCGGTGCCGATGGCATACGCCTCGTTCCGCTGGTGGCCGTAATGGGTATAGCGCAGATAGGTCTCCGAGCCGGATTCCTCGCTCGCATGCCAGGCCACCTGGAGGAACTGGCTGCCGATGTCGGCGTCGTGGTAGGGATAGGAGATGTCCAGGCTGCTGCCGAGCTGGTCCTGGCCCCAGCTCAGCCCCAGGTTGGCGTCGATCTCCTGATCAGGCCCCAGGCGATGGACCACGTTGGCCATGAAGGTCTGGCGCGAGATGTATTTCTTGTAGGTCGGATTGTCCGGCGTGCCGCCCACGTCCTGGAACGACTCCTGGTTGCGGTCGGAGGCGCTGATCCGCCAGTCGGTCGAATCGCCCCGCCGCCCGATGCGGGCGTAGCGGTCCTGGAAGCCGTACTTGCCGGCGGACACGCTGACCACGCCGCCGGTGTCTTCGCCGGGGGTCCGGGTGATGATGTTGATCACGCCGTTGTAGGCCCCGGCGCCGTAGCTCGCCTGGTTGGGGCCGCGCACGACCTCGATCCGCTCGATATCCTGCACCCGGACCGGCAGGTCCTGCCAGTTGACGCTGCCGGTGATCGGATCGACCACCGATTGGCCGTCGAGCAGCACCAGCAGGGTGTCGGGAAAGGCCGAGCCCATGCCGTGGTTGGCCACCACCGAGGAACCCTGGTACCAGTCGGCGACCTGGAAGCCCGGCACCAGGCGCATCAGGTCCTGGATTTCAGTGAAGCCGGAGGCGCGGATCGTGTCCCGGTCGATCACCGTCACCGGCGCCGGCGCATCGAGCGGCGACTGCTGGATGCGCGACGCGGTCAGCACCATCGGCTGATCGGACAGGAACATCGATTCGGACAGGTCGTCGGCCAATACGGGGCCGCACAGCAACAACCCGGCAAACAAAGGCATAACGCGCGGCATCAAGTCTGCGCTCCTAGAATATCCAGTTTCACGTAATCCACTTTGCCGCTGCCCAGGAGCGGCAGATTATCCACCACCCGGATGCGGCGCGGCACCGCGATCTCGGGGTAGCCGAGGCCATGGGCCGCGGCGGCAAGCTGTTCGCGGGTGAGCGACGAGTCGGTCGTGAACAGGACGATCGACTCGCCGCGCTGCAGGTCGGCCGTGCAGGTGGCGGCATGCATGGCCTCGGCGGAAGCGGCCCGGGCGATATCCTCCACCATCTCCAGGGAGACCATCTCACCCGCCACCTTGGCGAAGCGCCGGAGCCGGCCCACCACGTGGAGATAGCCATCTGCGTCGACGTCGACCACGTCGCCGGTGTTGTGCCAGAACGCCCCCTGGCTGGACGACGGCGGCTCCAGTACGCCCGGCTTTTCCGGACGGTAATAGCCCGACATCAGGTTGGGGCCGCGGACATGCAGTTCGCCGCCCCGCCGGATGCCGGGCACCGGCACCAGACGGAACTCGATCCCGGGCAGCAGGCGCCCCACGCTGCCCAGCCGGCAGGCGGCCGGCGTATTGACCGCCAGCACCGGCGCCGTCTCGGTCGTGCCGTAACCTTCCAGGATGGTGATGCCGAATTGTTCCGCCCACATCTTGCGTACCGGCTCGGCCAGCTTCTCGGCGCCGGCCACGACATAGCGCAGGCTGCGGAACTGCTCGGGCGTGCCTTGGTGGGCGTAGTGATTGAGGAAGGTGCCGGTGGCGAACAGCGTGGTGCAGCCCTTTTCCTGGATCAGTTGCGGAATGACCTTGTAGTGCAGCGGGCTGACATAGAGGAACAGGCGGATGCCGCAGAACAGCGGGATCAGGATGCCGGCCGTCAGGCCGAAGGAATGGAAGATGGGCAGGCAGTTGAATATCTTGTCGGAGGCATCGAGCGGCAGGATCTCGAGGATCTGGCCGACGTTGGCGAGCAGGGCGCGGTGCGACAGCACCACCCCCTTGGGCTTGCCTTCGGAACCGGAGGTGAACAGCACCACGGCAGGCGCCTCGGGATCGCCCTTCGGCACGGCGCGCAAGGGGAAGCGCAGCGCGAACGCCAGCAGCCAGAGCTTGTCGACCCAGGTAAAGGCGGCCCGCATGTCCTCCAGGTAATGCAGTTCCACATCCTGCAGCCTGGCCGCCTGGTCGGTCAGGTTGGCCTTGTCGAGGAACTCGCGCGAGGTCACGACCACCCGGATCCGCGCCGTACGGCAGGCGCCCTGCAGGGCCTCGGCGCCGGCCGTGTAATTGAGCATGCAAGGCACCCGGCCGAAGGCCGAGGCGCCGATCAGCAGGCCGGCGGTGGCCGCCATGTTGGGCATCAGGAGGCCGATGTGCTCGCCCTCCCCGCTGATCTTGCAGATCAGGCGGCCGAGGGCCAGCGTCATCTTGAGCAGGTCGCCGTAGCTGTAGCTGCCCGGCTTGGTATCCTCCCACTGGCCGGGCCTGCGGCGGCCGAAACGGCGCATGGCGCGGACCAGGGCGGAGAACAGGGTATCGTGGTCATAGCCCCGGGAAGCCCCATCCGCCTCCGTCCCGGTCCGGAAGGGCTGCGTCGGCGAGGCGTTCGACTCCATCTTGCGACGACCCGGCCGCTCAGAATCGATGGTTGATCTGCAGGCCGAAGATGTCGGCGCTGTCGGTGTAGGTGCCGTCGAGCGTCACGCCGCTGTCGGCATGGTGGATCGCCGCGTCGTTGATGAACAGATGGGCATAGCCGAAGTCGAGCGCGGTCTGCCCGGACAGCCGATATCGACCGCCGAACGCCACCATGGTGCGGTTCTGGTCCGGGATACGCGGCGTGCGGTATTGCGGATCCGGGATCGGGGTCTCGTCGTAGGACACGCCGAAACGCCAGGTGAAGCGCTCGCCGGCGTGATAGTTGAAACCGAGCGAATAGCGCATCGTATCCTTCCAGTGCTCGGGGATCGTCAGGATCGACGAGCCGTTCGCGCCGTTCACCGACAGTTCCTGAAAGCTGCTCCAGCCGGTCCAGGTCAGGTCGGCGAGCACGTCCCATTTGGCATTGAGCCGCTTGAACAGGGCCAGCGAGGCCGTGTCCGGGGTGGTGATGTCGGCATACGCCGCCGGCGATGCGCTCGGCGACAGGGTCCCGGTCAGCCGGTAGTCGATCTTCGACCGGTAGGAGAGGCCGACCCGGGTGCCTTCATCGATCTTGTACAGCGCGCCGGCATTCCAGCCCCAGCCGGTGTCGTCGCCCGACATGCTGACGACGCCGGGCAGATAGGGGTTGTACGAGGTCAGTTCGGCATCGATCCGCTGCCAGCTCACGCCCAGCCCGAGAGACAGCCGGTCGTTCACCGCCCAGGCCAGGGCGGGGTTGACGTCGAGCGTCTCCAGCTTGGACTTGAGGGCCTGGGTCTCGCCCGCCCAGGGGAAATCGTATTCGGTCGACAGGCCGAACGGGACAGTCACGCCCAGGCCGAATTTCAGGCCGGGGCGGAGATCCATGCTGTAGTAGAAGGCCGGGATCGTGGCCGAGCGGGCCGCGTCGCCGCCGGTGGCGGACGAAAGCGCCGGGGTCGCGGTGCCGGAAAAACGGGCCGACGGGGCGACGTAGTCGGCTGAAAGACTGAACTGCCTGCCGTCCAGCAAGGTCATCCCGGCCGGGTTGAAGAAAATCGTGCTGGCGTCGCCCGCCGCGGCCGCCTGCCCGGCGAAGGCATTGCCCAAACCGCTGGCGTTCTGCTCGCCCAGCGCGAAACCGGCTGCCTGTGAGCCTTCCGCTACCAGCAGCAGGCACAGCAACCCCAAACCATTCAGCTTCATTATCAGCCTCTTATCAACAGTCCCTTCCGACGATTACAGGCCCAGCCACCTTTCGGCGCTATCCAGGCGGTCTGCAATCGACGCTCCATCTTTTACATGATCGCAATACATCATGATCACTGTCCAGCGGCGGCGGTCGCGCCCGATCAGGTCACAGAAATCGATTTCGGCGCTGCCCGAGGCATCCGGGCTGCGGACGATGCCCATGCTGTCCAGGTTGATCTCGGTCCGCTCCAGATAGAGGTGTTGGTCCGGCTGGAACAGCACGGCATCGAAATCCTTGCAGTAATGGCCCAATTCCAGCGAGGCGACGACCTCGCCCAGCCGGTTCAACACCCGGCGCAGTTCCGCCTCGTGTTGCGCATGCGGCCCGGCCGGTGCTGTCCGCATCCGGGCCAGGAGTTCATCCCGTTTCTGCTCCAGCTCGCCCCGCTCCAGCTTGCGGTCCTCGATCCGGTTCAGTACGTGGGCGATCAGGCTTTCGAAGAATCCCCGGGCGATGCGCTCGCGCGCTTCCGTCTCGGTCAGACCCGGTTCGGCGATGGTGTAGTCGGTGAAGAAGACCGCCTCCTGCCGGACGTCGCGGTGCAGGATGTCACCCTGCAGCTCCATGCCGAACATCTTCTTGGTCCGGCGCCGCATGCAGAGCAGGGCATAGACCTCATTCGCGGCGGGATAGTCGCGCTGGAACGACTGCATGGCCCGGCTGGCCGACATCGCCGCACGCAGGTCGTCCTGCACGGCGAACAGGGCGTGGACCAGGGGATTCGAGGCGTAGGCCTCGGTGGTGATGGGAATCGGGCCCGGCACCTTGCCGGCCAGGGCCTGGGCATAGGCAAGGGCGTTGGCGACGGGTTTGCGATAGCGATCGGGATAGCCGCCCAGGTTTCTCAGACGGGAATCGACCCGGTCGACAGCCCATTCGATGGCCTCCGGCAGAGAGGGCGGCTCGTTCCCGCCCGCATTTCCGAAAAACCTGTCCAGCAGGCCCACGTTTCCCTCCTGCTATGCCGGCTGCAACCGTGTTTCAGAACGGAATATCGTCGTCCAGGTCATCGAGGCCGCCGCCGCTGGACGGCTTGGAACGGGAGGCGTTGCTGCCGCCGCTGTCCATGGGCGCGCTGTCGTAGTCGGCGCTGCTGCCACCGCCGCCCCGGCCGCCCAGCATCTGCATGCGGTCGCCGCGGATTTCGGTGGTGTAGCGATCGTTGCCGTCCTTGTCCTGCCACTTGCGGGTGCGCAGGCTGCCTTCGACGTAGATCTGGCTGCCCTTCTTGAGGTACTGGCCGCAAATCTCGGCGGTCTTGCCGAAGAAAGCGACCGAGTGCCATTCGGTGACTTCCTGCATGTCGCCGCTCTTGTCCTTGAACTTGTCCGTGGTGGCGACGCGCAGATTGGCGACCGCATCGCCGCTCGGCAGATAGCGCACCTCAGGGTCGCGTCCCAGGTTGCCGATGATGATTACCTTGTTCACCGAAGCCATTTATGTATTTCCCCTTTTCAACAAATGTGTGATGCCTTCTTCATCCCAGCCGGCCTGGCTGACCTTGAGCATGACCGTGCCCTCGTCGTGCAGCACGGTGACCGCCACCACGCCGGCGAAGGCGGCCAGTTGCCCGGCAAGTTTATGCGCCTCGGCGGCCGCCATGGCGCCGATGTGGAACATCTGGGTCTTGACCCGGGGCGGCGGCGTCATGCTCATCGCCAGCACCGCCCAGATCAGCATCAGCGCGGCGCAGAAGATGAATACGGCGTAGTAGCCGACGTACTGGGCCAACAAACCGCCCACCCCGCCGCCGACGAACAGGCCGATGGCCTGGGACGTATTGTAGACCCCCATGGCCGTCCCTTTGGCTTCGGGCGGCGCGATCTTGGATACCAGCGAGGGCAGGCTCGCCTCCAGCACGTTGAAGGCGATGAAGAACATCAGCAGGGCCAGCACCACGCCCCAGAACCAGTTCATGGAGGCGGACAGCGTGATCTGAGCGGCCACCATCAGGATCACCGAGCCGACCAGGGTCTGCTTCAGCTTGCCCTGCCGCTCGCCGTAGATGATCGCTGGAACCATGAACACGAAGGAGACGATCACCACCGGCAGGTAGATCTTCCAGTGTTCCTCGACCTGAAGCCCATCATGAGTCAAAGCGAAGGGCACCACGTTGAACATGGCCATCTGCGAGGCGTGCAGGGCGAAAATACCCCAGTCCAGGCGCAGCAGCTGCGGGTTGCGGAGGACGTCCTTCAGCCGCGCGGGATTGGCCTCGGCGTCGGAATGAAAAACCGTCTTGCCCGGATTGGGCACGACGAAGGCCACCACCAGGATCGCCAGCAGCGACAGGATGCCGGTCATGTCGAACATGCCGGGCACGCCGATCCAGCGATAGATGGCCGGACCGGAAGCCAGCGAGACGGCGAAGGCCAGGCCGATGGTGCTGCCGATCATGGCCATGGCGTGGGTCCGCTTTTCCTCGCGGGTCAGGTCGGCGAGCAGGGCGGTCACGGCGGCGGAGATGGCGCCCGCACCCTGCAGTGCCCGGCCGAGTATGATGGCTTCGATGCTGTGCGCCGAGGCGGCCAGGAAACTGCCGGCGGCGAAGATCAGCAGGCCGGTGATGATCACCGGCTTGCGGCCGATCCGGTCGGAGGCCATGCCGAACGGGATCATCAATATGGCCTGGGTCAGACCGTACATGCCCAGTGCCAGGCCGATCAGGACATGATTGTCGGTCAGGTTCTTGGCGTACAGGGCGAACACCGGCAGGATCAGGAACATGCCGAGCATGCGCAAGCCGAAAATACCGGCCAGGGAAACTGTCGCCCGGCGTTCGCCTGGGGTCATCGGATTCGTGTCTGAACTCATTGTTTGGGCTACCAATCGAAAGTGCTTAATATTAACCGTTTTCCCACTTGCTCTCTGCCGCGATGATCCGAGTCCGGGGTGCCCGCACCCACAACCTGAAAAACGTCAGTCTCGATTTGCCGCACCATCGGCTCATCGTCATCACCGGTCTTTCCGGCTCGGGCAAATCGTCCCTGGCCTTCGATACCCTCTACGCGGAGGGGCAACGGCGCTATGTGGAATCCCTGTCCGCCTATGCCCGCCAGTTTCTGCAACTGATGGAAAAGCCGGACGTGGACCTGATCGAAGGATTGTCCCCCGCCATATCCATCGAGCAGAAAGCCACCAGCCACAACCCCCGGTCCACGGTCGGCACGGTGACGGAGATCCACGACTACCTGCGGCTCCTGTTCGCCCGCGCCGGCACCCCTCGCTGCCCCCATCATGGCATCGAGCTGGCGGCCCAGACCGTGTCCCAGATGGTGGACCAGGTGCTGGCCCTGCCCGAGGACACCAAGTTGATGGTCCTCGCCCCCCTCGTCGTCGGGCGAAAAGGGGAACAATTGGGACTGTTTGACGAGCTTCGGGCGCAAGGGTTCATTCGGCTGCGCATCGACGGCGAAGTCTACGAGATCGACAGCCTGCCCAAGCTGGACAAGAACAGGAAGCACACCATCGAGGCCGTGGTCGACCGCCTGAAGATCCGCGAGGACATGAAGCAGCGCCTGGCCGAGTCGTTCGAGACCGCGCTGCGCCATTCCGACGGCAAGGCCCTGGCGGTGGAGATGGACTCCGGCAAGGAGACCCTGTTCTCGGCCAAGTTCGCCTGCCCGGTGTGTGATTACGCCCTGCCCGAACTGGAACCGCGCATCTTCTCGTTCAACAACCCCATGGGCGCCTGTCCGAAGTGCGACGGCCTGGGCCAGATCACCTTTTTCGACCCCAAGCGGGTGGTCGCCTTCCCGCATCTGTCGCTGGCCTCCGGCGCGATCAAGGGCTGGGACCGGCGCAACGCCTTCTTCTACCGCATGCTGGAATCGCTGGCCATGCATTACGGCTTCGACATCGAGACGCCGTACGAGCAGTTGCCGGGCACCGTCCAGGACGTCATCCTGCACGGCAGCGGCCGCGACGCCATCGCCTTCCACTACATGGGCGAGAACGGCCGCCGGACCACGCGCAAGCACACCTTCGACGGGGTCATCCCGACCCTGGAGCGCCGCTACCGGGAAAGCGAGTCGCAGATGGTGCGCGAGGATCTGGCCCACTACATCGCCACCCGGCCCTGCCCGGAATGCGGCGGCAGCCGGCTGCGCCTGGAAGCGCGCAACGTGCTGGTCGGCGGCCGCACCCTGCACGAGCTGTCCCGCCTGCCCATCCACCAGTCGCTCAAGTTCTTCGGCGAACTGACTCTGGCCGGGCACAAGGCCCAGGTGGCGGACAAGATCGCCAAGGAGATCGTCTCCCGGCTGTCCTTCCTCAACGACGTCGGCCTGGATTACCTCAGCCTGGACCGTTCGGCCGACACCCTGTCCGGCGGCGAGGCGCAGCGCATCCGCCTGGCCAGCCAGATCGGTTCCGGCCTGACCGGCGTGATGTACGTCCTGGACGAGCCCTCCATCGGCCTGCACCAGCGCGACAACGACCGCCTGCTGGGCACCCTGAAGCACCTACGCGACCTGGGCAACACCGTGATCGTGGTCGAGCACGACGAGGATGCCATCCGCCATGCCGACTACATCGTCGACATGGGACCCGGCGCCGGCGAGCACGGCGGAGAGATCGTCTGCGAAGGCGAATTGAACGACATCCTGGCCTGCAAGACCTCGCTTACCGCCGACTACCTGTCCGGCCGCAAGGCCATCGCCGTGCCCGAGCAGCGCCGCAAGCCGCGCGAAGGCCGCGTGCTGACCCTGACCGGCGCCAGCGGCAACAACCTGCACGACGTCACCCTCAACCTGCCGACCGGCGTGCTGGTCTGCGTCACCGGGGTATCCGGTTCGGGCAAGTCGACCCTGGTCAACGACACCCTGCATGCGGTCATGGCCAACCTCCTTAACGGCGCGGCGCTGGAGCCCGCGCCCTACGAAAGCCTGCAGGGCGCCGAGTTCTTCGACAAGATCGTCAACGTCGACCAGAGCCCGATCGGCCGCACGCCGCGCTCCAATCCGGCCACCTACACCGGCCTGTTCACGCCCATCCGCGAACTGTTCGCCGGCACGCCCCAGTCTAGGGAGCGCGGCTACAACCCAGGCCGGTTCTCCTTCAACGTCAAGGGCGGCCGCTGCGAGGCTTGCCAGGGCGACGGCATGATCAAGGTGGAGATGCACTTCCTGCCCGACATCTACGTACCCTGCGACGTCTGCCACGGCCAGCGCTACAACCGCGAGACGCTGGACGTGGAATACAAGGGCAGGAACATCCACCAGATCCTGCAGATGACGGTGGAAGAGGCCCGCGCCTTCTTCGATCCAGTGCCGGCCGTGGCCCGCAAGCTGCAGACCCTGATCGACGTCGGCCTAAGCTATGTCCGCCTGGGCCAGTCGGCGACTACCCTGTCCGGCGGCGAGGCCCAGCGCGTCAAGCTGGCCCTGGAACTGTCCAAGCGCGACACCGGCCGCACCCTGTACATCCTGGACGAGCCGACCACCGGCCTGCACTTCCACGACATCTCGCTGCTGCTGACCGTGCTGCAGCGCCTGGTCGAGCACGGCAACACCGTGGTGGTGATCGAACACAACCTGGACGTGATCAAGACCGCCGACTGGATCGTCGACCTCGGCCCCGAGGGCGGCGACGGCGGCGGCCGGATCATCGCCGAGGGCACACCGGAGCAGGTGGCGGCCAATCCGGCCAGTCACACCGGCCGTTATCTGAAACCCGTGCTGGAGCGACGCCATGGCTGATCCGGTCCGCCTCTCCAAACTGATGGCCGAGCGCGGCCTCTGCTCGCGGCGCGAAGCCGACGTCTATATCGAACGCGGCTGGGTGTTCGTCGACGGCGTGAAGGTCGATGTGCTCGGCACCAAGGTCGACCCCGGCTGCGAGATCAAGCTCTCGGCCCAGGCCAAGACCCAGCAGCAGCAACGGGCCACCATCCTCCTGCACAAGCCGGTTGGCTACGTTTCAGGTCAGCCGGAGCCGGGCTACAAGCCGGCGGTCGTGCTGATCACCCCGGACAACCACTGGTCCGAAGACAAGGCGCCATTCCATCCCGCCCACCTCAAGGGTCTGGCCCCGGCCGGCCGGCTGGACATCGATTCCACCGGGCTTCTCATCCTGACCCAGGACGGCCGCATCGCCCGGCAACTGATCGGCGAGGACTCGGAGATCGAAAAGGAGTATCTGGTCCGGGTCGAGGGCAAGCTGAGCGACGAGGGGCTGCGCCTGCTCAACCACGGCCTGTCGCTGGATGGCCGCAAGCTGAAGCCGGCCAAGGTCGCCTGGCAGAACGAGGACCAGTTGCGCTTCGTCCTCAAGGAAGGCCGCAAGCGCCAGATACGGCGCATGTGCGAACTGGTCGGGCTCCGGGTGGTCGGGCTCAAGCGGGTGAGTATCGGCCGGGTCAAACTCGGCCACCTGCCGCTCGGCCAGTGGCGTTACCTCAAGGACGAAGAACGCTTCTAGTGGCCGGCGGCGGGCGAGGGCAAGCGCACCAGATCACCGACCTTGAGGCCGAGTTGTTCGGCGGCACTGCTGCGGTTCACGGCGACCTCCGCCAATCCCGCGCTGTTCACATACCAGAACGCCTCACCCTTGCCCGCCTCGTGGAATACGGCCCGCCGTTCGAGTAGCTTGCCTTTGACTTCCAGGCTCGCGACGTCCGCCAGCACGCCGCCGCGGATGCCGGTCCAGGCATTGCCGAAATGGTCGATGTAGACGATGCGCGGCAATTCGGCGAGATCGAAGCGCACCTCGGGCGATTCGATGGCGGTCAGCTTGTCGGTCGGAAATGCGCCAGCCGCGATAGCCGCCGCGATCGGCGAGAACAGATCACGGCCGTGGAAGCTGCCGGACAACGCCGCGGGCCGCCAGTCGATGCGCCAGTAGCGTGCCTGTTTGGCCCGGCCCGCAACGATGGCGAGCAGGCCGTTGTCCGGCCCGACGAACCATTGCCCATCGGCTTCGGCGACCAAGGCCTGACGCGGCCCTCCAACCCCGGGATCGACTACGCACAGGAACACGCAACCGGGCGGGAAGCCGTGGCACAGGGCATCGAGCAGATGCGCCCCGGCATGGGCATTGAAATCTGGCACCGCGTGCAGCAGATCGACCACCGGTACCGCAGGCGCGGCCTGGGCCAACACCGCCTTCATCTGACCGACGTAAGGGTCCTGCCAACCGAAATCCGTGAACAGCGCAATCATCGTCCGCTCCTCCAAAAACAAAAGGCCGGCTGAGCCGGCCTTTCATCATACTCGAGCGAGCTTACTCGGCGGCGGCCGTAGTGGCTTCCTCGCCGCGATCCACCAACTGGACCAGGGCCATGGGCGCATTGTCGCCGACACGATAGCCGAACTTCAGGATGCGCAGGTAGCCGCCCGGACGCGCCTTGAAACGCGGGCCCAGTTCGTCGAACAGCTTGACCACCATGTCGCGGTCGCGCAGACGGTCGAAAGCCAGACGGCGGTTGGCCACGGTCGGGGTCTTGCCCAGGGTGATCAACGGCTCCACCACGCGGCGCAGTTCCTTGGCCTTGGGCAGGGTCGTCTTGATCTGCTCGTGCTTGAGCAGGGCGTTGGACAGGTTACGCAGCAGGGCCAGGCGATGGCTGCTGGTACGGTTAAGTTTGCGATTGGACAAACGGTGACGCATTTTCTCTATACCTCGCAGTCAATCAGGGCTTGTCGTAGCCCGCGGGCGGCCAGTTTTCCAGCTTCATGCCGAGGGTCAGACCACGGGCGGCCAGCACTTCCTTGATTTCGTTCAAGGACTTGCGGCCCAGGTTCGGGGTCTTGAGCAACTCGGTTTCGGTCCGCTGGATCAGGTCGCCGATGTAGTAAATATTTTCCGCCTTCAGGCAGTTGGCGGAACGCACGGTCAACTCGAGCTCGTCGACCGGACGCAGCAGGATCGGATCCATCTGCGGGCTGGCGGCCTTCGGCTGTTCGCTGGGCAGGCTCACACCCTTCAGGTCGGCAAACGGAGTCAGCTGCTCGATCAGCAAGCGGGATGCATGGCGCACCGCCTCCTCCGGCTCGACCACACCGTTGGTCTCGATCTCGAGGATCAGCTTGTCCAGATCGGTGCGCTGCTCGACGCGGGCGCTCTCGACGCTGAAGCTGACCTTCTTGACCGGGCTGTACAGTGCGTCGATCAGGATGGTCCCGACCGAACGGGTCTCGTCATCCAGGCGACGGCTGCTGGCAGGCACGTAACCACGGCCTGCTTCGATCTTGATTTCCATCTCCAGCTTGCCACCCTTGGTGACGTGGGCGATGACGTGATCCGGATTCAGGATTTCGACGTCGTGTCCGGCCTGGATGTCGGCCGCCGTGACGATGCCCTCGCCTTCCTTCTTGATGACGACCAGGGCTTCGCTGCGGTTGTTGAGCTTGACGGACAGACCCTTCAGGTTCAACAGGATATCCACGACATCTTCCTGAACGCCATCCATCGCGGAGTATTCGTGAACGACGCCGGCGATCTTGACTTCGGTCGGGGCATAGCCCTGCATCGAAGACAACAGGATACGGCGCAGGGCGTTGCCCAGCGTGTGGCCATAGCCACGCTCAAAGGGCTCCAGCGCGATGCGCGCCTGGCGGGGGGAAATGCTGTTCACTTCCACACTGCGAGGTTTCAGCAGTTCACCGGTATTCGACATAGTGCAAATCCTTCAATCAGGCCTGACTGGATTACTTGGAGTACAGTTCGATCACCAGGGATTCGTTGATGGTCGGCGGCAACTCGGCACGCTG
This sequence comes from Parasulfuritortus sp., assembly GCA_036391875.1. GTDB lineage: Bacteria > Pseudomonadota > Gammaproteobacteria > Burkholderiales > Thiobacillaceae > Parasulfuritortus. The sequence goes on along the minus strand of DASVZA010000028.1, from coordinate 12,731 downwards.
CGGACGCGCCTTGTAAGTACCCTTCAGCCCCTTGACATCAACCGCAACCCACTCGGCGAAGCCGCGGCCTTCGGCCGCTTCGACAGCACCCTTCACGCGCAGATGGCTCTTGGCACGGTCGGCCACTTCCACCACATCGCCTGGCTTGACTTGGTAGGACGGAATATTCACGCGCTTGCCGTTGACCAGGATGCCGTTGTGGCGAACCACTTGGCGAGACTCGGTGCGGGAGGCACCGAAGCCCATCCGGTAGACGACGCTGTCCAGGCGGGATTCCAGCAACTGGAGCAGGTTCTCGCCGGTCACGCCCTTGAGCTGGTCCGCCTTCTTGTAGGTCAGACGGAACTGACGCTCCAGGACACCGTAAATCTTGCGGATCTTCTGCTTCTCGCGCAGCTGGATGCCGTAGCCGGATAGACGGGTCTGGCGAGCACCGTGTTGGCCGGGGGCCTGGTTACGACGCTCAACGGAACACTTGTCCGTGTAGCACTTCTCGCCCTTCAGGAACAGCTTCTCGCCTTCGCGGCGGCACTGACGGCACTTGGGATCGGTATTACGAGCCACGATGATCTCCTTATTCGGTCAGACGCGGCGCTTCTTCGGCGGACGGCAGCCGTTATGCGGCATGGGCGTCACATCGGAGATGCTGGTGATCTTGAAACCAAGGGCGTTCAACGCGCGGACGGTCGATTCGCGGCCAGGACCGGGACCCTTGATGCGTACTTCAATATTCTTGACGCCGTATTCCAGCGCCTGCTTGCCGGCATTCTCGGCAGCCACCTGGGCAGCGAAGGGCGTGCTCTTGCGGGAGCCCTTGAAACCGGCCGCGCCAGCAGTGAACCAGGACAGGGCGTTGCCCTGGCGGTCGGTGATGGTCACGATCGTGTTGTTGAAGGAAGCATGGATGTGCGCGATCGCGTCAGCCACGTTCTTCTTAACTTTTTTCCGCACGCGGGCGGTGGTTGCCTTAGCCATATACTTTTACCTAGCTCTTACTTTTTGACTTGCATCTGCTTGCGCGGGCCCTTGCGGGTACGGGCATTGGTGCGGGTACGCTGGCCGCGCAGGGGCAGTCCACGACGGTGGCGCACACCACGGTAACAACCCAGATCCATGAGACGCTTGATGTTCATGGTGATTTCGCGACGCAGATCGCCCTCGACCGTGAACTTGCCCACGCCATCGCGCAGCTTGTCGACGGAATCGTCGGTCAGATCCTTGATCTTGGTGGCGGGATTTACGCCAGCTTGTTCGCAAATAAGACGAGCACGCGAGCGTCCGATGCCGAAGACGGCGGTCAACGCGATCTCGGCATGCTTGTGATTCGGGATGTTCACCCCGGCAATACGGGCCATGAATAACTCCGTGCGGACGAAAACTAAATATTATATCGATGAATAGCTTGCGCTTGCAAGTTATCCATCAGCCTTGACGCTGCTTATGGCGCGCTTCACTGCAAATGACGCGAACCACACCCTTGCGCTTAACGATCTTGCACTTACGGCAAATCTTTTTCACCGAGGCTTGAACACGCATGTTCTGCTCCTTTTCAACATTACTTGGCGCGGTAAACGATGCGCGCACGACTCAGATCATAGGGAGTCAACTCCACGGTGACTTTGTCACCTGGCAGGATGCGGATGTAGTGCATGCGCATCTTGCCGGAGATATGCCCCAGAACCACATGGCCATTTTCCAGTTTGACCCGGAAAGTAGCATTCGGGAGAGTCTCCAGGATCTCTCCCTGCATTTGAATCACATCTTCCTTGCTCATAGCCGAATCAACGGGCTAGGAAGTTACCGCCTTTGAAGTTAGCTTTCTTCAAAAGGCTTTCATACTGATGGGTCATCACGTAGGCCTGAACCTGTGCCATGAAGTCCATGGTGACCACCACGATAATCAGCAGTGACGTTCCGCCAAAGTAGAAAGGAACGTTCCAGTTGACGATCAGGAACTCCGGCAGCAGGCAAACCAGCGTGATGTAGATTGCGCCGATCAGGGTGAGCCGGGTCATGATCTTGTCAATGTACTTGGCGGTTTGGTCGCCCGGGCGAATACCCGGAACGAAAGCGCCACTCTTTTTCAGGTTCTCCGCCGTTTCCTTGGGATTGAACACCAAGGCGGTATAGAAGAAACAGAAGAACACGATCGCCAGCGTGTACATGATCACGTAGATCGGCTGGCCGGGCGACAGGGTCGAAGCGATGTCCTTCAGCCAATACATGCTCTCATGATTACCAAACCAGCTGCCCAAAGTCGCCGGGAACAGGATGATCGAGGAAGCGAAGATGGGAGGGATCACGCCCGCCATGTTCAGCTTCAGCGGGAGGTGCGAACTCTGACCGCCATACAGTTTGTTGCCCACTTGCCGTTTAGCGTAATTCACCAGAATCTTGCGCTGGCCGCGTTCAACGAAAACCACCAGCGCAGTAACCAGCAAAGCAGCCACGAAGAGCAGTAGCACCAACGGGATCGAGAAGGCCCCGGTACGCGCCAGTTCCAGCGTGCCGCCGATCGCCTGTGGCAGTCCTGCGGCGATACCACCGAAGATGATGATCGAGATGCCGTTGCCGATGCCTCGCTCGGTGATCTGCTCACCCAGCCACATCAGGAACATCGTACCGGCTACCAGGGTGATGACCGTGGTCAATCTGAACATCAGGCCGGGATCCAGCACCAGGTTGGCCTGGCCCTCAAGAGCGATGGCGATACCCAAGGCCTGGAAAGCCGCCAAAAACACCGTGCCGTAGCGGGTATATTGGGTGATCTTGCGGCGCCCCGCCTCGCCTTCCTTCTTCAACGCTTCCATCTGCGGCGAGACCACGGTCAACAACTGCAGAATGATGGAGGCGGAAATGTAGGGCATGATGCCGAGCGCAAAAACCGTGAACCGCTTCAGCGCGCCGCCCGAGAACATATTGAACATGCCCAATATGCCGCCCTGCTGACTCTTGAACAACTGCTCCAGAACCGTCGGGTCGATGCCCGGCACGGGGATATGGGCACCGATCCGGTAAACGATCAGCGCGCCCACCAGAAACCACAGGCGACGCTTGAGGTCGCCCATTTTCCCGGACATCTGAAGAAGGTTGGCTGCAGCGTTGGCCAAGAGCTATCTCCGCTATCAGGCTTCGGACACGCTGCCACCGGCAGCTTCAATCGCGGCCTTGGCACCCTTGGTCGCCACGATGCCGACCAGCTTGATCGATTTTTCGAGCTTGCCAGCCAGGATCACGCGCACATTCTTGGCCAGTTGCGGCACGACACCAGCCTGCTTCAACACCAGCATGTCGACCGTATCGACCGGCAGGCCGTTCAGGGCATCCAGGCGAATCTCGGCCTTGAAGGCACGATCCATGGAGATGAAGCCACGCTTCGGCAAACGTCGGTGCATAGGCATTTGACCGCCCTCGAAGCCCACCTTGTGGAAACCGCCGGCGCGGGACTTCTGACCCTTATGACCGCGACCGCAGGTCTTACCCAGGCCGGAACCGATACCGCGACCGACGCGCTTTTGTGCGTGCTTGCTGCCCGCACCGGGTTTCAGAGTGTTAAGTTGCATTTCAGGCAGCCTCACATTTCACCAGGAAGTTCACGTGAGTCACCATACCGCGAACGGCCGGGGTGTCCTCCAGAACCACCGATTGATTCATACGCTTCAGACCCAACCCACGCACGCATGCACGATGCTTCTGATTGGTGCCGATCGGGCTTTTCACCAAGGTAACCTTGATCTTCTTATCCGCGCTCATGGCTTACTCCAGAATCTCGGCTACAGTCTTGCCGCGCTTGGCGGCCACATCTGCCGGCGTATTGAGTTGAGCCAGACCGTTCAGCGTGGCGCGAACCACGTTGTAGGGGTTGGTCGAACCCAGGCACTTGGCCAAGACATTGGTCACGCCCATCACTTCGAATACCGCACGCATGGCACCGCCAGCGATAATTCCGGTACCTTCGGATGCGGGCTGCATCAGGACCACGGACGAACCGTGCTTGCCGACCACGGCATGGTGCAACGTACCGTTCTTCAGCGGCACCTTGACCAACTTGCGGCGGGCCTCTTCCATCGCCTTCTGCACGGCAACAGGCACTTCACGGGACTTGCCCTTACCCATGCCGATACCGCCATCGCCGTCACCAACCACGGTCAGCGCGGCAAAGCCCAGAATCCGGCCGCCCTTCACCACCTTGGTGACGCGGTTGACCGAGATCATCTTCTCGCGCAGGCCGTCGCCGCGATCTTCTTGCTGCTGTTCTACTTTAGCCATTCTCAAAACCTCGCGTCAGAATTGCAGGCCGTGCTCACGGGCTGCCTCGGCCAAGGCCTTGACCCGACCATGGTAGATGAAGCCACTGCGGTCGAAGGCCACCTGTTCGATACCAGCCTGCTTGGCCTTCTCGGCAATACGCTGACCGACCAGCTTGGCCGCTTCGGCGTTCCCGCCGTTCTTGATCTGACCGCGCATTTCCTTCTCCTGCGTGGAGGCGCTGGCCACGACCTTGCCGCCGCTCGCATCGATGATTTGAGCGTAAATATGGCAGTTGCTGCGGTAGACGCAGAGACGGGCCACTGCCAGCTCCGCGATCTTGGCGCGAGTTTTGCGCGCCCTGCGCAGACGTCTGATCTTCTTGTCCATGCTCGTGACTCCAGATTATTTCTTCTTGGTTTCTTTGAGAGAAACCACTTCATCCGCATAACGGACACCCTTGCCTTTGTACGGCTCGGGAGAGCGGTAGGCGCGGACGTCCGCAGCAACCTGGCCGACCTTCTGCTTGTCGGCGCCCTTGATCAGGATTTCGGTCTGACTGGGGGTCTCGACCTTCACACCCTCGGGCATGACATGCTCCAGGGGATGTGAGAAACCCAGACTCAGGGAAAGCTTGTTGCCCTGTGCTTGGGCACGGTAACCCACACCAACCAAGGTCAGCTTGCGTTCGAAGCCCTTGGTAACGCCGAGGACCATATTGGCCAGCAAGGCACGGGTCGTACCGGACATGGCCTGAGACTTCATGCTTTCGCCGACTGCAGCGACCTGCAGCTTGCCATCGGCATGTTCGACCTTGACCAGGGAAGTCAGCGGCTGGGTGAGCGCACCCTGCGGCCCCTTGACCGTAATGGAGGCCGCCGTGAGGTTGATCTCAACCCCGGCCGGCACAGGAATCGGATTCTTGGCAACTCGGGACATGTTCTACCTCACGACACCAAACACAACACTTCACCACCCACGCCAAGCGAACGCGCCTTGCGGTCGGTCATCACGCCTCGGGAGGTGGATACAATTGCCACACCCAGGCCGTTCATGACCTTGGGCAAATCCTCGCGGCCTTTGTAGATACGCAGGCCGGGGCGGCTGACTCGCTCGATCTTTTCGATTACCGGACGGCCGGCGTAGTACTTCAGAGCCAGTTCCATCTCGGGCAGCCCACCCACGTCGCGAACCGCGAAATCGTCGATATAGCCCTCGTCCTTCAAAACCTGCGCGATCGCCTTCTTCAGCTTGGAGGAAGGCATGCGGACCGAAATCTTCTCCATCAACTGAGCGTTGCGGATGCGGGTCAGCATATCGGCGATGGGATCACTCATACTCATCGTCTTGCTCCTTACCAACTAGCCTTGATGACACCGGGAATATCGCCCTGCATGGCGAGCTCACGGATCTTATTGCGGCACAGACCGAACTTGCGGAATACACCACGAGGACGCCCAGTCAGTGCGCAACGGTTGCGGGTCCGACTCGGACTGGAATTGCGCGGCAGGGCCTGCATCTTGAGACGAGCCGCCATGCGATCCTCCTCAGAGCGACCCTGGTCTTCGATCACGGACTTGAGCTCGGCACGCTTGGCGGCAAACTTCTTCACCATGGTGCGGCGCTTCTCTTCGCGGTTGATCAGTGATTTCTTGGCCATATCGACCTCAATTCTTGAACGGAAACTTAAAGGCGGCCAGCAAGGCCTTAGCCTCGGCATCCGTCTTTGCAGTCGTGGTAATCGTGATGTTCATGCCGCGGAGCGCGTCGACCTTGTCGTACTCGATCTCGGGGAACATGATCTGTTCCTTGACACCCATGTTGTAGTTGCCGCGGCCATCAAAGCCCTTGCCGCCAATACCACGGAAGTCTCGGATACGCGGAATGGCGATGCTGACCAAACGATCCATGAATTCGAACATGCGATCTTTGCGCAGGGTCACCTTGCAACCGATGGGATAACCATCGCGAATCTTGAAGCCGGCAATTGACTTGCGCGCCTTGGTAACAACAGGCTTCTGACCGGCAATCTTGGTCATATCGCCCACCGCGAACTCAAGCACCTTCTTGTCGCCGACCGCTTCGCCGACACCCATGTTAAGGGTAATCTTCTCGATCCTGGGCACTTGCATGATGGTCTTGTAACCGAACTGCTGCATCAACTGCGGCACCACGGTTTCCTTGTAAAAATCTTTCAGACGGGCCATGGCTACCTCACGCATCCATCACTTCGCCGTTGGACTTGTAGAAACGCACCTTGCGTCCGTCCTCCAGCGTCTTGATCCCCACCCGATCACCCTTGCCGTTCGCCGGATTAAAAATGGCGACGTTGGAGATATCGATAGGCATATCCTTGTCAACAAAACCACCGGTCGTACCGCGCATCGGATTCGGCTTGACGGCCCGCTTGACACGGTTCACACCCTCAACCACCACCTTGCCTTCGAGCACATTCAACACGGTACCCCGCTTGCCCTTGTCCTTACCGGTCAGAACAATGACCTCATCGCCACGGCGAATCTTGTTCATAGCCGACTCCTTACAGCACTTCAGGCGCCAGGGAGACGATTTTCATGAATCGCTCCGTGCGCAGCTCGCGCGTGACCGGCCCAAAGATACGGGTACCGATCGGCTCCAGCTTATTGTTCAACAGGACGGCGGCATTGCCGTCGAACTTGACCAGCGAACCGTCGGGGCGGCGAACGCCCTTGGCGGTACGCACCACCACGGCGTTGTAGACATCGCCCTTTTTGACACGGCCACGAGGCGCAGCATCCTTGATGCTCACCTTGATGATGTCGCCAACACTGGCGTAACGACGCTTGGAGCCACCCAACACTTTGATGCACATCACCGAACGTGCACCCGTGTTGTCAGCCACGTCTAGCATGGACTGCATTTGAATCATGATCTCTACTCCAACTTGCCCCGCCACGTTTTGCGTAGTCAGGCAGTTTTGGATCCCGAAGGGTTAAGCCCCGACAAAGCGGAGCGGGAAAAAGGCCGTGAAGTATAACCACGGCCAATCAAGCTGGCAAGCTAAATCTTCAAATTACTTTAGCTTGCTCGACAACACGCACCACTTTCCAGGCCTTAGTCCTGGAAAGAGGGCGGCACTCCTCGATCACGACGGTATCACCTTCATGGCAGCCGTTCTCTTCGTCATGCGCATGGTACTTCTTGGACAAGCGGATCACCTTGCCGTAGAGGGGGTGCTTGACCCGGCGCTCGACGAGGACGGTCACCGTCTTGTCCATCTTGTCACTCACAACCGTACCGGTAAGGGAACGGGCAATTTTGGTTTTTTCCTGTTCGACCATCTTCATCTACCTCGTCAATTCCCGGCCTTCAGCTTGGCATCATGCATCACAGTTCGGACGCGTGCGATGTCGCGGCGGACCTTGCGAAGCTCATGAGTCTTGTTGGTTTGCTGGGTTGCAACCTGCATGCGCAGGCTGAACTGGGCGCGCAACAGTTCCTTGAGCTCGTTCTGGAGCTCTTCAATACCCTTGGTGCGGAGTTCAGTGGCTTTCATGATCAGGCCCCAACAAAATGACGAGTCACAAACGTGGTCGGGATGGGCAGCTTGGCGGCAGCCAGGCGGAAAGCTTCGCGTGCCAGCTCTTCGGTTACGCCGTCCATCTCGTACAGCACCTTACCCGGCTGGATCTCGGCGACCCAGTATTCGGGGTTGCCCTTACCGTTACCCATCCGCACCTCAGCTGGCTTGGCGGAAATCGGCTTGTCCGGGAAGATCCGGATCCAAATCCGGCCACCCCGCTTGATATGGCGGGTCATGGCACGACGGGCGGCCTCGATCTGCCGGGCGGTCAGACGACCACGGCCAATGGCCTTCAGACCGTACTCACCGAAGCTGACCTTGGCGCCGCGGGTAGCCAGGCCGGTATTACGGCCCTTCTGTTCCTTGCGGTATTTTCTGCGATTGGGCTGCAGCATTTCTTACTCCTTTCCTGCCCGCGCGGCCGGTCGACGGCTCTTGCGCTCGGGCTCGGGCGCGGCCACTGGCTTGTCGCCGCGACCCAGGTTTTCGCCCTTGTAGACCCAGACCTTGATGCCGATGATGCCGTAGGTCGTGTTGGCCTCGGCGAAGCCGTAATCGATGTCGGCGCGCAGGGTGTGCAGAGGCACACGACCTTCGCGATACCATTCGGTACGGGCGATTTCAGCACCGTTCAGACGACCGGAACTCATGATCTTGATGCCCTGGGCACCGAAGCGCATGGCGCTCTGCATGGCGCGCTTCATGGCGCGGCGGAACATGATCCGTTTTTCCAACTGAGTGGCGATCGAGGCGGCGATGATCTGGGCATCCAGCTCGGGCTTGCGCACTTCCTCGATATTGAGCGTGACGGGCACGGACATCATGCCGGCCAACTGCTTGCGCAGGTTCTCGATGTCCTCGCCCTTCTTGCCGATCACGACACCGGGACGGGCCGAGAACAGCGTGATGCGGGCATTCTTGGCAGGACGCTCGATCAATATCTTGCTGAGAGAGGCATGAGCCAGCTTTTTCTTCAAGTATTCGCGCACCTTGAGATCTTCGCTCAGCGTGGAGGCGAAGGTCTTGCTGTTGGCGTACCACTTGGAGGACCAGTTGCGGTTCACGCTCAAGCGGAAACCGATCGGATGAATTTTCTGTCCCATACTCTACCTCAGTCGCCAACCGTCACAGTGATGTGACAGGTGGGTTTATGGATACGATTACCACGGCCCTTGGCGCGCGCAGTGAATCGCTTCAGGGTCGGGCCTTCATCGACATAGATGCTCTTGACCTTCAATTCGTCAATGTCGGCGCCTTCGTTGTGCTCGGCATTGGCGATTGCGGACTCCAGCACCTTGCGAATCACCTCGGCAGCCTTGCGCGGGGTAAAGGCCAGAATATTGAGAGCGTTGTCCACGGGCTTGCCGCGCACAAGATCAGCCACCAGACGGGCCTTCTGTGCGGACATCCGGGTACCGCGCAAAATAGCGGAAACTTCCATGTCAGCTCCTACCTCTTGGCTTTCTTGTCGGCGGCGTGGCCCTTGAAGGTGCGAGTCAGCGAAAACTCACCCAGCTTGTGCCCAACCATGTTTTCCGTGACGTACACGGGGATGTGCTGCTTGCCGTTATGCACGGCGATGGTCAGCCCCACGAAATCCGGCAGAACGGTGGAACGACGCGACCAGGTCTTGATCGGACGCTTGTCCTGGCTGGCCTGAGCCGCTTCCACCTTCTTCAACAGATGACCGTCGATGAACGGACCCTTTTTAACTGAACGTGCCATATCGACTTACCTCTTATTTCTGCCGACGACGCACGATCATGCTATCCGTGCGTTTGTTGCTGCGAGTACGGTAGCCCTTGGTAGGCTGACCCCAGGGCGAGACCGGTACACGACCCTCGCCAGTCTTGCCCTCACCACCACCGTGCGGGTGATCAACCGGGTTCATGACGACACCGCGGACCGTGGGACGGACACCGCGCCAACGCATCGCTCCGGCCTTGCCGATCGAACGCAGGCTGTGCTCGGCATTGCCGACTTCGCCAATGGTGGCACGGCAATCGACATGCACCTTGCGGATTTCGCCGGAACGCAGACGCAATTGAGCATAGCTGCCCTCACGCGCCAGAAGCTGGACCGACGCGCCAGCCGAACGAGCCAGCTGAGCACCCTTGCCGGGCAGCATCTCGATGCAGTGGATCGTCGAACCGACCGGAATGTTGCGCAGCGGCAGGCAGTTGCCCGGCTTGATCGGAGCCTCGGAACCGTTCATCAGAACGACACCCGCCTCGACGCCACGCGGAGCGATGATGTAGGCGCGCTCGCCATCGGCGTAGCACAACAGAGCGATATGAGCGCTACGGTTGGGATCGTATTCGATCCGCTCGACCTTGGCCTGGATACCATCCTTGTTCCGCTTAAAATCGACGATGCGGTAATGCTGTTTGTGACCACCACCCTTGTGACGGGTCGTGATGTGACCGTTGTTGTTGCGGCCGGAACCACGGTTTTGTTTCTCCAGCAGGGCAGCATGCGGCTTGCCCTTGTGCAGGCCGGGCGTGACCACCTTGACGACGGCACGGCGACCAGCGGAAGTAGGTTTGACTTTAATCAGCGCCATGACTTATTCCCCCGCCACGAAGTTGAGTTCCTGACCGGGTGCCAGGCAGACATAGGCCTTCTTCCAATTGTCGCGGCGACCGACGAAACGACCGGTGCGCTTCACCTTGCCTTTGACGTTGGCAACGCGCACGGCCTCGACCTGGACCTTGAACAGCATCTCGACCGCCGCCTTGATTTCGGGCTTGGTGGCATCGGGCGCGACTCGGAAGGCAACCTGCTCGTTCTTGTCGGCGATCATTGTGGCCTTTTCGGTAATGACCGGAGCCAGAATCACCTGAAGCAGACGCGTTTCGCTGAATTTCGGGGCGTTCATGCGTACATCTCCTCAAACGACTTGACCGCATCGCGAGTCATCAGCACTTGATCGAAGCGCACCAGACTGACCGGGTCGGCATGACGCGGCTCGAGAACCAGGACGTTGGCCAGGTTACGCGAGGACAGCCACAGGTTGTCGTCTACTTCCGGGGTGATGATGAGCACGCGATTGTCGATACCCATATTCTTGATCTTGCCAGCCAGAACCTTGGTCTTAGGCGCATCGACGGCAAGACCATCGATCACGCGCAGCCGCCCGTCGCGCACCAGCTGGGACAGAATCGCCGCCATGCCGGCACGGAACATTTTACGGTTGACCTTCTGAGTAAAGTTCTCGTCAGGCTTATTCGGGAAGGCACGACCGCCGCCACGCCACAACGGGCTGGAAGTCATACCGGCACGAGCGTTACCCGTACCCTTTTGCCGGAACGGCTTCTTGGTCGAGTGGCGAACCTCGGCGCGGGTCATCTGGGCACGGTCACCACTGCGACCATTGGCCATATAAGCAACCACCAACTGGTGCACCAGCGCCTCGTTATAGTCGCGCGCAAACAACTCGTCGGATGCAGAAACGGCACCAGCATCCTGACCCTTGTCATTGATCAGCTTGAGATCCATCAGGCACCCCCTTTAACAGCCGGAGAAACGACGACGTCGCCGCCCTTGGAACCAGGCACAGCACCCTTGACCAACAGAAGCTGGCGCTCAGCATCAACCCGAACCACTTCCAGGTTTTGAACAGTGCGATTGACCGCACCCATGTGACCGGACATCCGCTTACCCGGGAAGATACGACCCGGGTCCTGAGCCTGACCGATCGAGCCAGGCACATTATGGGAGCGGGAGTTGCCGTGCGTAGCGCGCTGGGAACCGAAGTGATGACGCTTGATGGTACCGGCAAAACCCTTACCCTGCGTCACACCCGACACATCGACCAACTGCCCCGCCTGGAAGATCTCGACGCTCACGGCGGCGCCAGGCTGCTGCTGGGCAACCACATCCGCTGCCACGCGAAACTCGGCAAGACCACGCGCACCCTCGACGCCAGCCTTGGCGAAATGCCCCGCCTGAGCTTTATTGACACGACTCGCCTTACGAATACCGTAAGCGATCTGAATGGCATCATAGCCATCCGCATCAGCCGTCTTGATTTGGCTGATACGGTTGTTCGACATGTCCAGCACAGTCACCGGGATGGAAACACCATCATCGGTGAAAATGCGAGTCATGCCGACCTTGCGACCAACAAGGCCTAGACTCATTTTCTAGTTCCCTTTACAAGGCGCCGACTTCAATTGGCCGGCGGTTAAAAAAGCATTGCCAAAAGCAAAGAGGCGGGATTATACCCGCCTTACCGCACTTGTCAAATACGGAACTGCTTAGCTTACTGCAGCTTGATCTCCACATCCACGCCAGCGGGCAGATCCAGCTTCATCAGGGCGTCAACGGTTTTGTCGGTAGGATCGACAATGTCCATCAGGCGCTTGTGGGTGCGAATCTCCAACTGATCGCGCGAGCTCTTGTTGACGTGCGGCGAACGCAGGATGTCGAAACGCTCGATAGAGGTGGGCAGGGGTACAGGCCCCTTGACCACGGCACCGGTACGCTTCGCGGTATCGACGATCTCAAGGGCGGACTGATCGATCAGCTTGTAGTCGTAACCCTTGAGGCGGATGCGGATTTTCTGGCTTTGCATGATTTTCTTTCGAATTACTCAACGATCTTGGCCACGACGCCGGCACCGACGGTGCGGCCACCTTCGCGAATGGCGAAGCGCAAACCTTCTTCCATGGCGATCGGCGCGATCAGGCTGGCCGTGATCGACACGTTGTCGCCCGGCATCACCATCTCGGTCCCGGCCGGCAGCTCGATCGAGCCGGTCACGTCGGTCGTACGGAAATAGAACTGCGGACGGTAGCCGTTGAAGAACGGGGTGTGACGACCACCCTCTTCCTTCGACAGCACATAAATCTCGGCCGTGAACTTGGTATGCGGCGTGATCGAACCCGGCTTGGCCAGCACTTGGCCACGCTCGACGTCT
>DASVZA010000027.1:0-36122 GCA_036391875.1 Parasulfuritortus sp. | reverse complement strand
CCTGCAATGCAGAGGCGTAACCACTTGGTGGTCGGTGTGATGTACTGAAGGTTTGCTGTTCGCCCCCTTCTGCGCCGCCAATTTTTTCGTCAGCGTTCGGGGGCAGTCGGCGAGCACTGTCTGAGGCCGTAGGCCGAGTTGCGCAGCCGCCCGAACGCTGGTGGAAAAATTGGGAACCCGAAGGGCGGTGAAGGGGGTGTGCTTTCTTTGGTTACCTTTCTTTGCACAAGCAAAGAAAGTAACGCGCTGCCGGGCGCCCCCGGCCAAAGCCGCTCAAATGAATCCAATTACGACGCATCCGGCGCAATGCCCTTCGGTTATTGCGCCCTACTGGGGTCGAGCGACGACGCTCAGTAGGACTCCTCCCAAGAGATGTAATGCTCGAGATGCTCGATGGTCGAGCGCTGCTCGGCGATGATGTGCTTGACCACGTCGCCGATGGAGATCATGCCGATGACGCGTTGTTCCTGCAGTACCGGCAGGTGGCGGACGCGATGGTTGGTCATCACCGCCATGCAGGCCTCGACGTCTTCGTCGGCGAGGGTGTAATAGACGCGGGTCGTCATGATCTCCCGCACCTTCGTCTCCTTCGACGAGCGTCCCTTCAGGATGACCTTGCGCGCATAGTCGCGCTCCGAGACGATGCCGACCAGGAAGCCGTCGTGCAGCACCACCAGGGCACCGACGCCTTTCTGGTCCATCCGTTCGATGGCGGTGTACACCGTGTCGTCGGGCCCGATGCTCCACAATTCGCGGCCTTTCATGTCCAGCAATGCTTCCACACGTACCATGGCCGTCTCCTCGCTTTTCTCGCGGTTGCTGTCATTTACGCCCGTGCAGGGCGCAATGCCTTTCGGTTATTGCGCCCTGCACGGGTTGGTGAGCCGGGTTAGAGGGGCGGAAGTCCACCGAGTCACTTCTTCTGCCGCTCTGTATCACCGGCCTTCTGCAGAAAATCGATGCCGCAATAGTGCATCACGTAATCGTGGCCTTCGCGGCTGCTTACCAGTACCTGCTCGATTTCCTGGCTGAAGGGCTCGCAATCAAGTTGCACGCAGGCGTCGTCCAGGTCGCAGGCCACTACTTTGCCGCCGGTCTGGTTGATGGGATGGGGTCGATTCACGTTCAAGACCGCTTTGACTTTGAAGTCGGTGGGCCTGTCGCCGCGCTTAATCATGTTGATCATGGCAGCCTCCTGCATCGGGACATACTCCGTTTATAGCCCGTGTCGGGTGCGATCACCAATGGTGCATGTTCGATGGGGCGGGGGCGTGCGGGTGATCCTGGCCGCTATGCCAACTCGGGAAACAGCACCTCGGTAAAGCCGAATTGGCTCAGGTCTCGTATCCGCATGGGATAGAGCTTGCCGATCAGATGGTCGCATTCGTGCTGCACGACGCGGGCGTGGAAACCTTCGACGCTGCGGTCGATCGGGTTGCCCGCCGGGTCGAAGCCGCGGTAGCGGATGCGCTTGAAGCGCGGCACCAGGCCGCGCAGGCCGGGCACGGAGAGGCAGCCTTCCCAGCCGTCTTCCTCCTCCTCGTCCAATGGGGTGATCTCCGGATTGATCAGGATCGTGGCGGGAACGGCGGGGGCATCCGGATAGCGTTCGCTTTTCTCGAAACCGAAGATGACGACCTGCAGCGAGACGCCGATCTGGGGCGCCGCCAGGCCCACGCCGCCGGTCGCCGCCATGGTGTCGAACAGGTCGGCGATCAGGCTGTGCAGATCGGGGGTGTCGAACCGGGCGACCGGCGCTGCCTGTTGCAGCAGGCGGCGGTCGCCCATTTTGAGGAGGGTGCGTACGGTCATGGTCTCGGGCTGGCGGCTGATTCGATGCTCGCTGGGAATTATGCGCTTCTGCGCGGCCCCCCGCCGATCACTGCAGCGAGCGGACCACCACCTCGTGCACATCCCGCGACAATCCGGCCTGGTCGCGGATCGACTCCAGGGCGGTGCGGGCGTGGGTTTGCCGGGCGGCATCGAAACGGCGCCAGCGGTCGAAGCCCCGGGCGAGGCGCGACGCCACCTGGGGGTTGAGCGCATCGAGAGCCAGGATCCGGCCGGCGGCGAAGCGGTAGCCCGCGCCGTCGGCGGCGTGGAACCGGGCATGGTTGGCGATGAAGGTGCGCAGCAATGCATAGACCTTGTTCGGGTTCTTCAGGTCGAAGGCCGGATGGGCGGTCAGGGCTGCCACGGCGGCCAGGGTGCCGGGCAGCCGGCTGGCCGCCTGCACCGCCAGCCACTTGTCCACCACCAGCGCCTCGTCCTGCCATCGGGCATAGAAGGCGTCGAGGGCCCGCGGCCGTTCCGGGCAGTCGTACTGGGCCAGGACGGACAGCGCCGCGAACTGGTCGGTCATGTTGTCCGCCGTCTCGAACTGGCGGTAGACGAGCTGGCGGGTTTCCGGCGTGTCGAGTTCGGCCAGGTAGCCGAGGCAGAGGTTGCGCAGGGCGCGGCGGCCGGCGGCCGCGGTATCGGGCGAATAGGGACCGCTCGGCGCCAGGGCGGCGTAGGTGGCGCGCAGCCGCGCTTCCAGACGCTCGGCGAGGAAGCGGCGCAGGCCGATGCGGGCGGTGTGCAGGGCGTCCGGGTTCACCTCGTCGAGGCTTTCGGCGAGGGTCGATTCGCTCGGCAGGTTGAGCGCTTCCGCTACCAGGGCCGGATCGGCGCCGGGGTCGGCCAGCAGGCGGTCGAGGGCGGCGGCGAAGGATGCGGGCCAGGCCGGGGTGCGGCCGGCGGCGATCTCGGCGGTGGCCGCCCGCAGCAATCGGTCGGCGAGGCGCTGGCCGGCTTCCCAGCGGTTGAACGGGTCGCTGTCGTGGGCCAGCAGGTGGGCCAGTTCGGCGTCGTCGTAGTCGAAATCGAGCACCACCGGCGCCGAGAAGCCGCGCAGCAGGGAGGGCACGGGAGGCACCGGCACGTCTTCGAAGACGAAGGTCTGCTCGGGCTGGCTAAGGGTGAGGACGCGGGAGCCGGCCACGGCCTCGGTCTCGCCGGCCAGGCGCAGCGGCAGGTCGGCGCCGTCGGGGCCGACCAGGCCGGCCACCACCGGGATGAGGTAGGGCGCCTTCTCGGGCTGGCCGGCGCTGGGCGCGCAGGTCTGGCTCAGGCTCAGGGTGTAGCGGCGGGCGGCGGCGTCGTAGCGGCCGCGGGCGGCGATCCGCGGCGTGCCGGCCTGGTCGTACCAGTGCATGAACTGGCCGAAATCGAAGCCCGAGGCGGCGGCCATGGCGGCGACGAAATCGTCGCAGGTCACGGCCTGGCCGTCGTGGCGCTCGAAGTAGAGGTCCATGCCGCGGCGGAAGGCGTCCTTGCCGATCAGGGTGTGGATCATCCGCACCACCTCTGCGCCCTTCTCGTAGACCGTGGCGGTGTAGAAGTTGTTGATCTCCATGTAGGAGGCCGGCCGCACCGGGTGGGCCATGGGGCCGGCGTCCTCGGGGAACTGGGCGGCGCGCAGGGTGCGCACCTCGCGGATGCGGGTCACCGCCCGGCTGTGCACGTCGCAGCCGAACTCCTGGTCGCGGAAGACGGTGAGGCCTTCCTTCAGGGAGAGCTGGAACCAGTCGCGGCAGGTCACCCGGTTGCCGGTCCAGTTGTGGAAGTACTCGTGGGCCACCACCCGGTCGATGTGCTCGTAGTCGGCGTCGGTCGCCACGTCGGGGCGGGCCAGCATGTACTTGGTGTTGAAGATGTTGAGGCCCTTGTTTTCCATCGCCCCCATGTTGAAGTCGCCGACGGCGACGATCATGTAGTGGTCGAGGTCGCATTCCAGGCCGAAGGTCTCTTCGTCCCAGGTCATCGCCTTCTTCAGTGCCGCCATGGCATGGCCGCACTGGTCCACCTTGCCCGGCTCGACGTAGATGGCGAGCTGGACGCGGCGGCCGGAAGCGGTGTCGAAGTGGTCGTGCAGCACGTCGAGCCGGGCCGCCACCAGGGCGAACAGATAGCAGGGCTTGGGGAACGGGTCTTCCCAGGCGGCCCAGTGGCGGCCGCCGGCCTCGTCGCCGCTGCCCACCGGGTTGCCGTTGGCCAGCAGGATCGGCAGCGCCGACTTGTCGGCATGGATCGTCACCCTGTAGCGCGACATCACGTCGGGCCGGTCCGGGAACCAGGTGATGCGGCGGAAACCCTCTGCCTCGCACTGGGTGAAATAGCCGTCCTTCGAGCGGTACAGGCCGGACAGGCGGGTGTTGGCGTCGGGCCGGATGCGGGTCACCGTCTCCAGGACGAAGCGTTTCGGCACCTCGGCCAGGGTCAGCCGGCCCGGCGCCGCGTAGTAGGCCGTCGGGGCCAGGGCGACGCCGTCGAGCTTCACCGACAGCAGTTCCAGTTCCTCGCCGTCGAGGCGCAGTGGAGCGGGGGCCGCCGCCGCGTTGCGGCGGATCGCCAGGGTGGCCGTGACAAGGGTTTCGCCCTCCCGGAAGTCCACATCCAGATCGACCGTGTCCACCAGGTAGGGCGGCGGTGTGTAGTCCTTGAGCTGGATCGTGGTCGGGGTTTCGTTTCGCATCGTGTCGTCCTGGATGGGCTGCCGTGTCTTGTCCGGCGTCGGGACTTGCCATTGTAATACCGGAGGGCGGGAATGCAGTGGCGTCGGTACGGTGTGGGCGGGTCGACAAAACCGAGCGTAAAGTTTGTCCGCCGTTTGTCTACGGTTCACAATGCGGGTTACAAGGGCCGGCCCCGGTCGAGCAGCGACACCCGGGTCGAACGCCGCTGCCGGCTGCGGTGGCGCTTGAATCGAGGCCGGACGGCCGAACTGTGTGATCTCAACGAATTTTTACCCCGCATCCCCGCCTTTTGCGAAACGCGGCCGGCCCGCCGGTCCGCTGCCGTCGGCGGGGGGCATGCCATCGAGACTATGGAAGACTTTCTGGAAAATCTGAACGCCGAGCAGCGCGAGGCCGTGCTCGCCACCGAGGGCCCGGTCCGGGTCATGGCCGGTGCCGGAACGGGCAAGACCAAGACGCTCACCAGCCGCTACTGCTATCTGGTCTCGACGCTCGGCATCGCGCCGCAGAACGTGCTCTGCGCCACCTTCACCAACCGGGCCGCGAACGAGATGAAGCGCCGGGTGCGGGCCGCGCTCGGCGACCAGGACCTCGGCTATATCTGCACCTTCCACGCCTTCTGCGTGCAGCTGCTGAAGGAGGACATCCACGTGCTCAACTACCCCAGGAACTTCGTCATCCTGGACATGGAGGACGTGAAGCAGATCCTGCTCAAGATCTTCGCCGACATGGGCCTGACGCTGCGCGACACGACCATCAAGCGCACGCTGGACGAGGTGATCGAGGCCAAGAAGCTGCACGCCACCACCTACATCGACGACATCTACCTGCTCAACAACGAGCAGTTGAAGGCGAAGTTCGCCCAGGCGGCTGACCGCGACGAGGAGATCTTCCTGCGCTATCTCTACGAGCAGAAGAAATGCTTCGGCTGCGACTTCAACGATCTGATCAACTTCACCGCCTACATCCTCAAGCACTTCGAGTCGGTCCGCGACAAGTGGCAGGACCGGATGCAGTACGTGATGGTCGACGAGTTCCAGGACGTCAGCAAACGGCAGTACGACCTGGCCCGCATGCTGGCCGGCAAGCATGGCAACCTGTTCATCGTCGGCGACCCGGACCAGACCATCTACACCTGGCGCGGCGCGCACGTCCGGCTGTTCCTCGACTTCGACAAGACCTATCCCTCGGCCAGGACCATCGCGCTGACCACCAACTACCGCTCGACGCCGGAGATCCTGGCGGCGTCCAACGCGCTGATCGAGAAGAACGTGGTGCGCTTCCCGAAGACGCTGGTCGCGGTCAAGGAGAGCGGCAGGCGGGCCTATTTCCACCACGCCAGGAGCGAGCGGGAGGAGGCCGACTGGATCGCCAAGCAGATCGAGGTGCTGCATGGCGGCGGCGTGCCTCTGGGCGACATCGCCGTCCTCTACCGGGCGCATTACCTGACCCGGGCGCTGGAGGAGCGCTTCGTGGAGAACGGCCTGCCCTACAAGATATTCAGCGGCACGGCGTTCTACGAGCGCAAGGAGATCAAGGATGTCATCTGCTACCTGCGCATGGTCACGGCCGGCGACGATCCGGCCTTCCTGCGCACGGTCAACGTGCCGGCGCGCAAGATCGGCAAGAAGAAGCTCGACGCCCTCAAGGACTACGCCGAGCAGCGCAACCTGTCGCTCTACCGGGCGCTGAAGGAGAACCTCGGCACCGACCTGCTCAAGGGCACCCAGGCCGCCCGCTACGTCGCCGCCATCGAGCAGGTCCGCGAGCAGCGCGCCGGCATGGCGATGGGCAACGCCTTGCAGATGCTGCTCGACCTGAGCGGCTACGAGGAATTCCTGCGCCTGCAGGGCGATCAGGAGCGCCTCGACAACATGGCCGAGCTGAAGCGCGCGGTCGAGGCCATGGGCGAGGACGAGGATGCCGGCCTGGACGACTTCCTGGCCCGCATCGCCCTGTTCACCGACCTCGACCAGGAGGAGAAGCGGGACACGGTCAAGCTGATGACGGTGCACACCGCGAAGGGCATGGAGTTCCCCTACGTCTTCGTCTGCGGCCTCAACGAAGGCGTGTTCCCGAGCCGCAAGTCGAACACGCCGGAGGAGATGGACGAGGAGCGCCGGCTGGCCTACGTGGCGATGACCCGGGCCATGGACCGGCTCTATCTGACCGATTCCGAGGGCGTCACCAACGACGGGATATTCAAGTATCCATCGCGCTTCATCTTCGACGCGGGCCGCGAGCATGTCGATTTCTCGGTCGAGTTCGACGCCGCGCTGATCGAGAAGGTGGGGCGGCGCGCGCCGGTCTCCGGGGCCGAGGCGCTGGAGCATGGCCGGCCGGCGTTCGGCGCCGGCGACCGGGTCCGCCATGCCGTGCTGGGCGCAGGCACGGTCACCGCCGTGCGCGACGCCGAGTTCTGCTATGCGATCCTGTTCGACGCCATGAAGACGGAACGCAACATCCGCTTCGGCACCCGGCTGGACAAGCTGGCCTAGCCCGGTCGGCAGGCGAGTCGCAGACTGAACATCGCGGCCGCAGAGCGGTCTATCCATCGAGGAGGGGCGGCCCGGCGCGTGCCGGCTGCCCCGTTTTTGCTGACGGGCTAATCGCCCGGATACCATGCCCGTATGCATGCCATGTGGAACAACCCTTACGCAGATCTCATCGAACAAAGGCCGTTCGTCCGCTTCGGCCTGGCGCGCACCATCGGCACGCTGGCCAACCAGATGCTCATGGTGGCCGTGGCCTGGCAGATGTACGACATCACCGCCAGCGCCTGGGACCTCGGCCTGGTCGGCCTGTTCCAGTTCGTCCCGGCCCTGCTGATGACCCTGCCGGCCGGCCACATCGCCGACCGGCTGCACCGGGCGCGGATCTTCGCCTCCAGCATGCTGATCCAGGCCGCCGCCGCGCTGCTGCTCCTGGTCGCCAGCCATGACAGCTTCGTCAGCCGCGACCTCATCTTCGGCATCTCGATCATGCTGGGCCTGGCGCGGGCCTTCCAGATCCCAGCCCAGCAGGCGCTGATCCCGCAGCTGGTGCCGGCCCGCCTGCTGAACCGCGCCATCGCCCTGAGCGCGAGCGGCATGCAGGTCGCGATCATCTGCGGCCCGGCGCTGGGCGGCGTGCTCTACGCCGTCGGCGCGATCACGGTCTACGCCGGCAGCCTGGTCCTGCTGCTCCTGGCCGGCGGTCTCGCCCTGTCGGTGCGCTACCTGCACCAGCCGCCGGCCATGTCGGCCAGTTGGCGCACCGTGCTGGCCGGGGTCGGCTTCGTCTGGCAGCGCAAGGTGCTGCTCGGCGCGATCTCGCTCGACCTGTTCGCGGTCCTGCTCGGCGGCGCGACCGCGCTGCTGCCGATCTACGCCAAGGACATCCTGCACACCGGCTCGGTCGGGCTCGGCCTGCTGCGCACGGCGCCGGCGCTGGGCGCGTTCACCATGTCGCTCGCCCTCACGCACCGGCCCTTGCAGCGCAAGGTCGGCCCGCGCCTGTTGTGGGCGGTCGCGCTGTTCGGCCTGGCCACCGTGGCGTTCGGCGTCTCGACGAACTTCGGCCTGTCGATGCTGGTGCTGGCGGTGACCGGCGCGGCCGACAACATCAGCGTGGTGACCCGCCAGACCCTGGTCCAGCTGGAGACGCCGGACGCCATGCGCGGCCGGGTGGCGGCGGTCAACGCGATCTTCATCGGCGCCTCCAACCAGCTCGGCGAATTCGAGTCGGGCGCCACCGCGGCCCTGTTCGGGCCGGTCGGCGCGGTCGTCGTCGGCGGGATCGGCACCCTGCTGGTGGCGCTAGCCTGGACGCGCATCTTCCCGGCCCTGGCGCAGCGCGACCACATGCACTCGGCCGGCGAGGCGGCCGGGGCCTGATCCTGCGTCAGTCCGGCCTGCCGGCCCGGCATTCCCGGGGCGACATGCCGTAGCGCTGTTTGAACAGCCGGCTGAAATGGGCCGGCTCCTTGAATCCGCATTGATAGGCGACCGAGGCGATGGTGTGCGCCCGGTCGGCCGTGCAGCGCAGCATCGCGTGCGCGGCGTCGAGCCGCCGCTCCAGGACGGCCCTGGAGAAGCGCAGGCCGCGCTGGGCGAACAGCCGGTGCAGGTAGCGTTCGGAAACGCCGATCGTCCGCGCGCAGGCGGCGGCGGACAGGCCGTCGGCGTCGAACAGATGCTGCTCGATGTGGTCGAGCGCCTGTCGCCAACGCGATTCGTTTCCGGCGCGGAGCGCGGGGGCCGCCGCATCCTCGCCGTGGTAGGCGGCGGCGAACAGCCAGGGCAGGGCGAACGACAGGTAGAAATCGGCTACGCCGGGTGTGCCGTCCGGAGCCAACCCGGACAACAGTCGGCGAGTCGCTTCGGCCTGCGGCCCAGTGCCGTGCGCGACCCGAGGAACGAGGCGGCCGCCATGTCGCCCGCCGCGGTGCGCCTGCATGACCGCGGCCGGCAGCCGTATGGCATAGAAGCGGCCGGGTGTTTCGAACACGACGCGCGATGGTTCGGCGAGGTTGCGGAACGAGATGTCGCCGGGGCCGAACGGCAGGCGTGCGCCGCCTTGTTCGATGAAGCCGTCGCCGTCGACGATGGCGTGGGCGATCACCGCGGCGCGTTCCCCGGCCGGCAGCGCGCCGAGATGAGGCGCGGTGTGGGCGATCGTCTGCGGCCGGACCGACAGCTGCGCCAGCCATAGCCGGTCGAAGCCGGCCTGGCGGTCGAGGCGGCCGGCGGGGCCGTCGCCGTGCAGCACGACCCGGCCAGGCAGAAAACGCTCCGCCAGCAGGCGTTCCCATTCGCGGGCCGGATGTCCGGCGGTCGGATGCTCGTCCATGTTCACTCCTGTCCAACGATTCGGTTCAGCCGGCGGCAAGTTCGCCGGTGCCCGCTGCCTAGAATGCCTTCGACCCGATGCGGTCGCCCTTGTCCGAATTGTCCACCCAAAAAACGAGAGGTCTGCCATGTCCGCCGTTCTGCTCGATACCGACGTTGTATTTCCCTCCTCGCCCGTCCTGCCCGAAACCGGGCTCGTCGACCTGTTGAAATTGCGGACCGCCCTGGTCCTCGACCATCCGCTCAACCGCGCGGTCGGGCGCGACCCAGCCAGGCTCTTCCTGATGTTCGAGTTGTACGCCTGCTTCGTCTACGACTTCACCGAGTACGTCTGCCGGCTGTTCATGGCCTTGCGCGACGAAGACATGAAGGCGGTGATCTACGAGAATCTGACCGACGAGATCGGCCTTGGTTCGTTGGCCGAGGATGCCTGGAAGACCCAGCACGGCGAACTCTATCGCCAGTTCGTCCACAGCCTGCGCCGGATCGGGCCGTACCGGGCGTCCGGCCTCGAACGGCGCATCGATGCGCTGGAAGTCGCGTCCAAGGCGATCTCCCGGCGTTTCTACGAGACCCATGGCGCGATCATCGCCGAAGGCGACGACCTGCAGAGTTTCGCTGCCTTCTCGACCATCGAGTGCTGGGTCTGCGATCTGTACGCCTTCTGGAAGCGCGCCCTGCTGGGCATGGGCGGAGACCACGAGGATCTCGACATGCGGACGATCGACCTGCATTGCGTCTGCGATGTCGAACACAGCGCGGCGCTCGACGATCTGCTGCGGAAAAAGTCGCGGCAGGACGGCGACGCGCTGCACCGGATAAAGAAAGGCGTCGTGCGCGGCATGGCCGCCTCCGAACGGCTGTTCTCGGACATCCACGGGGAACTGGCATGACCGCATCGGTCAGGAGCGCGGATGTCGGCTGGCTGCCCATGCTGTTGCTGGCGCCGTTCCAGTTCATCTTCGGGCTCATCTATTCATGGGGGACGATCTCGCCCGCCATCCATGCCCAGAGCGGCTGGTCCGTCGCCTCCCTGGACCTGGCCTTCTCGCTGACGCCGCTGGCGCTGCTGCCGGCCGTGGTCTCGGCCGGTTACGGCCTGAGGCGGATGCCGCCCAGGACCATGCTGGCCGCGGCGCTCGGCTGCTTCACGGTCGGCGGGGCGGCCGGCCTGGCGGCCGGGGCGCCGCTGCCGTTCATGCTGGGCTACAGCATCCTGGCGCTAGGCGTCGGGGCCGGATTGTCGACGGCGGCCTGCATCGCCATCGTTGCGCGTCTCTACCCGGCGCGCCGTGGGGCGCTGGGCGGCGCGCTGCTGGCCCTGTACGGCATGTCGTCGGTGGTCAGCGCGCCCTTGTTCGATTCGCTCGATGGCCGTTTCGGCTGGCGGGCGGCCCTGGCCGTGCTGCTCGGCCTGTATGCCGCGCTGGGCTGGCTGGCCTGGGCCAGGCTGCCGGATATCCCGGTGCCGGAAGGACATGCCGCCGCCCGTGTCGGCCTGCGGACCCTGCTCGGCCATCGTCCCCTGCATCGGGCGCTGGCGCTGGTGCTGCTGGCGGCACCGCTGGGTTCGGCGGCGTTCGCCACGGTCGGGCATCTTTCCCGCCAGCTCGGTTTCGGCGCCGCCTTCGCCCTGGCCGCGGTCGGCGCCATGGCGGTCGGCAACGGCCTCGGCCGGCTGGGCTTCGGCGCGCTGGCCGACCTGCGTTCCGCGCGCTTCGCCCGCAACGCCGTGCTGGCCGTCAATGCCCTGGCCGCGGCGATGCTGCTGGCCGCGCTGCACGGCTCGGCCGGCTGGGCGTTCGCGCCGTTTCCGCTGCTCATGGGATTGGCCTTCGGCGGCATGGCCGGCAAGCTGCCCGCGTTGGCCGCCCACGTGGTCGAGGACGGCCACGCCGAGACCGCATTCGGCCTGCTGTTCGGCGCCTTCGCGCTGGCCAGCTTCCTGGGGCCGCTGGCCAGTGCGGCATGCGGCATGCGCGATGCCCTGGAGTGGCTCGCGGCCTGTTCGATCGCGGCCTGGCTGCTGGCCCTCGCCGCCCGGTGAGGCCCGCGGCACCGCGGGAAGAGCCGATACCAGACATCAAAACCGCGACCGGCGGGTGGTTTTTCCCGTCGGCGTTCCTTATAGTACTGGCCCTTCCCCAAACTGCCGTCCTGGTCGTTTCACTACCGTTCCAGCGCCGCCCACCATGTCCCTGATCTACGTTCTCGACCTCTGCGCCGTCTCAGTCTGTGCCGTCACCGCGACCCTGGAGGCGCGGCGCAGCGAGCTGGACCTGTTCGGCGTGGCGGTGGTGGCGGTGATCGCCGGCATCGGCGGCGGCACGGTGCGCGACATCCTGCTCGGCCGGCTGCCGGTCTACTGGGTGCACGACGCGACCTATGTCGCGGTGGGATTGACGGCCGGGGTGCTGACCTTCTTCCTGGCCCGGCACCTGCGCCTGCCGCGCAATTTCTTCCTCATTCCGGATGCGCTGGGCATGGCGCTGTTCACCGTGATCGGCACCCGCATCGCGCTCAACCTCGGCACGCCCTGGCTGGTCGCGGCGCTGATGGGCATGATCACGGCGGTGTTCGGCGGCGTGATCCGCGACATCCTGTGCAACGAGGTGCCGCTGATCTTCCGCACCGACATCTACGCCACGGCCTCGCTGGCCGGCGCGCTCTTGCTGATCGCGCTCGATGCGCTCGGCGTCGAGAGCAATGCAGCGCTGTTGTCGGCCATGCTGGCGACCGTGGCGATCCGGCTGGCGGCGCTGCACTGGCACTTCCATCTGCCGCGTCTGAGCGGCGACAATTAATGAAAATCGCCGGCGGCTGCGAGCGGCCGGCAACAATGCGTCGGGCGAGGTTCGATGGCGTGTCGGCAGCCTTCGTTCCGAGCGACGATCGCATCATCTCCGAACCGCAAGACGACTGCCCGCAGGCATGATGGTTTTTTGGTGTGCGTGTCGGAGAATGTTGACTACATTGACTTTATTACAAAAGAAAGCGACGCCGAGGTTACTTTCTCAGTCGTATTTCGGTAGAAGTAAAAACAGGCCTGCTTTCGGCAGGCAGAGGGAGATATGGATCGGCTGGTCATGGCGCGATTCGAAGAGCGGGGTTAATTCAATTGTTTTGAACAGGAGTGACATCATGTCCAAAGAGGAAGCGATCACAGTCAAGCAACCGGCCAGTAAATCGGTTGCCGCTGCGGAGACCAGCAAACCGAAGAAGGCCGTGACGGCGACCAAGACGAAAGCCGTTGCCGCCGAAAAGGCCGTTGCCAAGCCGAAGGTTGCGGCGGCCAAGACCACGACCAAGAAGGCCGCTGCCACGAGCAAGAAGGCCGCCGGCGCCGTGAAGGCCGAAGTCGCGCCGGCCAAGACGCCCGCCAAGCGCGCGGCCAAGGCCGTTGCGGCGACCGAAACCGTCAAACCGAAGAAAGCCGCTGCGCCGAAGTCCGCCGCCGGAACCCGGACGAAGTCGGCCGTGGTCGGCAAGCCGTCCGCGCCTTCGTCGGACGAGCGTCAGCGCTGGATCGCCACCGCGGCCTACCATCGTGCCGAGCGACGCGGTTTCGCGCCCGGCTACGAGATGCAGGACTGGCTCGACGCGGAAGCCGAAATCGACGGCCTGATCGGCAAGGCCTGATCGATCGGCTGCACACCGCCGGGGTATCGCCCCGGTGTCCATGATCGGGCGGCCGCCCCGTCTGGGTGCGTTCGCCTGTCGTCTTTGCGACCAAAGCCATGGCAGCAGCGAGAGTCGGCGATCTCGTAAAAAAATTAAAACACATCGAAACAATCAGTTAGTATCCGGATTCGTTTGGTATGGATATTGCCTGTGAAGCACGGACCTTCCTTACTTCACCGACACGCATGCACGCCGAACAGGAAATGCAGCAACTCAAGGGCCGTATCGCCGAGGTCTACGCCCGGCGCGAGCGATTGAAGCAGGCGCTGGCCAGTGGCGCACTTGCTCCCCGGGCCGGCCTGGCGCAACTGGGCGAGACCGACCGCGAACTGTCCGACCTGGATACCCGCTACAAGACATTATGGGATGCCGCCCAGGCGGCGGCCGAGGCGACTCACCCGGCCGCCGCCTGGGCGCGGCAGGCCGTGTTCGAACCGGTCCAGCTGGACTGCGTGACCGCCATCATGCTCAAGATGCTCGATGCCAAGTGCAAGATGGGCGAGGCGGACAAACAGGCATTGGCGGCCGTCTACGACGTGGTCATGGCGCGGCCCGGTCAGGGGCTGGACGGCTCGGTCCATGGCCTGATCGCCGCAGCCCGCCGGGGCATGGACACCGAATCGGCGGAGCGCATCCGCGACTGGCGCGTGCGGGCCGAGGCCGCGATAGCGAAGCCGGTGATGAAGTCATTCAAGGAGTGGTTGAGGGCAGCCATGCCCAGGCAGTGATCGGGGAGGTAGGGGATACGGCACTCACCCGGGGGAAACGAGTGTCCGAATGGTTTGTAGAAAAGATTAGAAGATGAAAAAGAATCTTCCTGTGACCCAGGTGGAGTGTCCCTTCCCGAAGGGGCAGTATCTGGTATCGAAGACCGACCTCAAGGGCGTCATCACCTTCGTCAACGACGCCTTCGTCGAGATCAGCGGCTTCTCCCGCGCGGAGCTGATCGGCCAGAGTCACAATCTGGTGCGCCATCCGGACATGCCGCCGGCCGCCTTCGCGGACCTGTGGGGCACGGTCAAGCAGGGCCGGCCCTGGCGCGGCCTGGTCAAGAACCGCAGCAAGAACGGCGATTACTACTGGGTCGATGCGCTCGTGGTGCCGGTGCGCAAGGACGACGCGACCATCGGCTACATGTCGGTGCGCACCGAGCCGTCGCGGGAGCAGATCAAGACGGCCGAGGCGCTCTATGCCGAACTCGGCCGCGGCAATGCCCGCCTGCCCGCACCGTCGGCCTGGAGCAGGGTGTCGCTGCAGGCCAGGTTCGTCGCCCTGGCGCTGTTCCTGGTCGTGGTCCAGCTGCTGGGCGTCGCCGCTTACCGCTTCGGCCCGAGCCTGGGCTACGGCCAGGACGGTCTCGACAGCGTCGCCCAGGTGCTCGGCGCGGCCGGCATCGCGGCCGGCATCGGCCTGGTCGTCCTTTTGCGCAAGCTGTTCGCCGACCTGGGCGGGTTCGCCGAGCGGCTGGACCGCATCGCCCAGGGCAACCTGACCGAGGACATCCCGCTCGACCGGCAGGACGAGCGCGGCCGGATCGACAACGCCATCGTCACCATGCAGGCGCACCTCAAGACCATGGTGGCCGAGATCGCCCAGGCTTCGCGCGTGGTGGCGAGCAACACCGAGCAGCTCGGCCAGGATGCGGAACGCACCTACCGGGCCAGCGAACGGCAATCGGAGGCGGCCACCGGTATCGGTGCGGCCATCGAGCGGATGGCGGACTCCATCCGGGTCGTCGCCGACAGCGCCGAACGCACGGCCGGGGCGGTGGCCGATTCAGGCCGCTTGCTGAGCGAGGCCGCCGGCCGCATGGCCGAGAGCCGGGACGCTTCGCGCCAGGTGGTGGACTCGGTCGGCAAGGCCGGGGCGACCATGGCCGACCTGTTCAAGTCGATCAGCGAGATCGGCGTCATCACCCATGCCATCAAGGAGATCGCCGAGCAGACCAACCTGCTGGCGCTCAACGCCGCGATCGAGGCGGCGCGCGCCGGCGAGGCGGGACGCGGCTTCGCCGTGGTGGCCGACGAGGTGCGCAAGCTGGCCGAGCGGGCCGGCGGCCAGACCGAGGAGATCAGCCGGACGGTGGCGGACATCCAGCGCGTGACCCAGGTCGCGGTGAGCGAGATGGAGGCGGCCGGCGCTTCGGTGCAGGCGACCGACCGGGTCATGGGCGAGGCCCAGGACGGCTTGACGACGGTCGACGCGCACGGCGTCGAGGTCGGCCGCATGTCGGAAGGCATCGTCGTCGCCACCCGCGAGCAGACCCGCGCCGGCGACGACATCGCGCAACAGGCCGCCGGCATCGTCGCCGGCATCCAGGACACGGTGGCCGCCATGGAAGGCGTCCGGCGCCAGGCCGAGGACATGCGCGGCGAGGCCCGTCACCTGGAAGAGCTGATCGGTTTCTTCCGTTTCATCCGCTAAGGCAGTGCCGATTAATTCGGGTGTTGTCGTTCCCGCCTGCGCGGGAATGACAAATGAATCAGCTCGCCCCCAAGCGGCGCCGCCTACCAGAGGTAGAACAGCGTCGCCCAGGCGGCCAGCACCGGCAGCATGCCGGCCGCCGCCAGGGTGGTGGCCAGCCGCCGGCGCAGCGCCGACGGGTGGTTCGCGGCCAGCCGCTGCAGCAGCCGGATGCTCCACAGCGCGGCCAGCACCAGTAGCGTCATGCGCAGGTCGCCGAGCCAGGTCGGCCGCCAGCCCTCCGCGCTCAACTGGCTGCTGGTGAGGAAGGACAGGCCGACGAACACCGAGGCTCCGGCCAGGGGCGTCAGGCCGTAGGCCAGTCGGCGCCAGGCGCCGGCGTCGCCCAGCAGGCGGCCGGCCGCGGTCAGCGCCAGCCAGGCCGAGCCGCCCAGCACCAGCGCGTAGAGCGCGATATGGCCGAGCACCAGCGCGCCGTCCAGCCAGGTGAAGGTGTCGTTGACCTGCGGATAGTGGGTGAGCAGCCACCAGGGTGCGCCGTCGTCCAGGGGCCAGAGCAGCCCTCGTCCGGCCAGCCAGCCGGCCAACGCCTGCTTGACCGCCACCAGCCAGGGCGAGGCGCTCCACTGGAAGGCGCCGGTCGCCACGCCCAGCATGCCGAACAGGAGGGTGGCCGCTTCCCAGCCGCTCGCCTCGTGCCGGCTCAGTTGGGCGATCTCGGCATTGGGCGAGCGGAGCGCCAGGCGGATCGCGTCCTTGTGCCCGGCGCAGCCGCCGCACATGTGGCAGTCGGCGCCGCCGGTCATGGCCTTGATGCGGACCATGGGCGCGCAATGGATCGGAGCCGGCGCCGCAGTCGACCCGGCCCAGGCCTGGCGGTCGACCTGGAAGTGCAGCGGCGCGAGCCGGGCCAGGATGCGGAACACGCCGTTGGCCGGGCACAGATGCTTGCACCAGACCCGGTGGCCGCGGCCCCAGACCAGGCCGACCGCGACCGCCGCCACGGTCGAGCCGCCCAGCACCAGCAGCGCGGCCTTCGGGTATTCGTAGACCGACACCAGTTGGCCGTAGACCGTGGTCAGCAGGAAGGCGACGAACGGCCAGCCGCGCCATTTCAGCCAGTCCGGCAGCGGCCGGTTGGCGCCCACCCGGCTGGCCGCTTCGCTGAGCGTGCCTTCCGGACAGAAATGGCCGCACCAGACCCGGCCGAGCAGGGCGGTGGCCAGGATCACGCCGGGCCACCAGATGCCCCAGAAGGCAAACTGGGCGAAGCGGGTGAGGTTGTCGACGATGCGCGCCTCGTCGGCCGGCAGCGGCAGGAAAGCAGGTAGCGTGACCAGGAACAGGTAGACCGCGACCACCGCCCATTGCAGGGTGACGATGGCGCGCCGGTGCCGGCGCAGCCGCAGGCCGAGCCGGGCCAGTCGGGCCTGCATGGGCGATAGGGCCGGCGCGGCGGGCAGGATGGGAATCACCCGCGCGTTCATCGGGCCGGCTCCATCTCGAAGGCGAACGGCACCCGCCATTCACGGCCGTTGCTGTCGACCAACGCGGTCGCGGTCATCGCCGCGTTGCCGCACCAGGACAGGCGGCCCTGGCCTTGCCAGTGGCCGGGGCCGACCCGCTCCAGAGGGGCCTGGTCGAGGCCGCCGTCGGCGTCGCGCACGGCGAACTCGACCCGGATCGCCTCGCCGCCGAACACCCGCACGTCGACGTCGAACGGCTTCAGCGCCGCGGGTTGGTCCGGATCCAGGCGCATGCGGATCTCGGTGCCGTCGGGCAGGGTGCGCGTGCATTCGCCGGTCGACAACGTGCAGGCCGGGTCGAGCGGCAGGATGTGGTCGGCCTTCTTGGCCAGGACCGGAAACCGGACCAGCATGAGTGCGATCACCCCGATGCCCAGCGCCAGGCCGAGCAGCATGGCCCGGCCCTCGCCGGCGAACGGGCCGGCCGCGGCTGCGCTCATGCCCGGCTCCCGCGCAGCCGGCCGGCGCCCCACAGCAACCAGGCCGACAGGCTCCAGAACAGGGCCCAGGTCAGGACGTCGAGGCCGGCGGGCCGGGCGCGCCAGCCGGTGAAGCTGGCGACCAGCGCCCCGGCGCCGCTGCCGTCGTCGAGCAGCCAGGAGGCGTTCCAGATCTGATCGCCCAGGGGCGGCAGCCATTCCATGCCGATCAGCCGGTCGATGCCGTCGGTGAGCAGGGCGCAGGCGAGCAGGAGCAGCAGCACCTCGCTGACCCGGAAGAACAGCCGCCAGGAGATCCAGCGGGCGCCGTGCGACAGCAGCCAGAAGGTGGCCAGCGCCAGGGCGAAGCCGAGCCCGGCGCCGAGCAGCATGTCGCCCTGGCCGGTGCTCGCCACGCCCTGCAGGAAGACCACCGTCTCGGCCCCTTCGCGGGCCACGGCGATGGCGGCCAGCACGGCCATGCCGAGGCCGCTGGAGGCGGAGGCGGCCTTGGCTGCGCCGGCTTCCAGTTCCCGTTTCAGGCCGGCGCCGTGGCGCCGCATCCAGACCACCATCTGCACGATCAGGATGGCGGCCAGCAGGACGATGGCGGTGTTGAAGCCGTCCAGCGCCTTGCCGGCCAGCTCGCTCTGGGCCAGGCGGATGGCCGCGGCCAGCAGGCCGGCCAGCACCAGGCCGGCGCCGACCCCCGACCACAGCCAGCGTTTGCCGGCCTGCCAGCCGCTCTTGGCGAGGAAACCGTGCAGGATGCCGACCACCAGCAGGGCCTCGACGCTTTCCCGCCAGACGATGAATGCCGCGTTTTCCATGGCTGTTCTCCTATGCTTATCGGGCGACGATCCGGCCCCGGGCGGTGTCCGGGTGGAAGTCGTCGAAGAAGGCGTAGCTGCCCGGCTTGAGCGGGGCGAACACCACGCTGCGGGTCACGCCCACGGCCAGCACGCTTTCCTTGCGCAATTCGATGCTCTCGAACTCGGCCGGCCCCGGGCCCTTGTTGGTGGCCTGCAGCCGGAAGCGCACCCCGGCCGGCACGGCGAGGGTCTCGGGCTGGACGCGGCCGTTCTGCAGGGTGACCGTGTAGGTGGGCATGTCCTGCGCCGCGGCCGGCCCGGCCGCTGGCATCAGCAGCACGGCCAGCAGGAGTGGAAGCGAAAGCGGGTGGGTCTGCGGATTGGGCATGGTCTCCTCCTTACATGGACAGGGTGGCGCGCAGGCCGAGCACCGTGGCGTTGTCGTTGGCGCTGTCGGCGGCGGGGTGGCGGATGTATTGCACGTCCGGCGTCAGCACGATGCCGGGCACCATCTGCCAGTTGTAATAAAGCTCGGCGACTTGTTCGGAATCGGTGGCGCTGGCTAGATGGCTGCGGTAGGCATCGGAAGCGCGCAGGTGGCCGAGCGAGAGGCCGAGGCTGTCCTTGCCCCGGCTCCAGTAGTTGCCGGAGAAGTTGATGCCCAGGGTGACGGCCCGGTCGTACATGGGAGCACCGGAGACGATCTGGCCGTAGCGGCCCCACACGGTCATGCCGTCGCCCAGGCGCTGGTCGGCGGACAGGCCCCAGCCCGACTGCTTTCCGTAGGTGTCGTCGAAGCTGCGCCCCTGCTCGGTGTTCCAGGCATAGAGCCGATAGTTGCCCTCCAGGCCGCCGAAGAAATGCTGCACGGTTTCGAACTGGGCGATGGAGAATGAATGGTCGAAGCTGTTGTCGAAGCTGGCGCCGCCGTTGGTGGCGAACACGCCTGCCGACAGGCCCCAGCCCTGGGGCGAATCCATGCCGTCGTAGTAGCCGAAGCGCAGGCCGGGCGCGAAGCCGTATTCGTCGAACACCGCGCCGCCGCCGGCGTCGAGCAGCGGGTTGTGGACGAAGAACAGGTTCAGGTTCTGGCTGCTTTCGTCGTCGGAACCGGCGTTCTGGTCGAACAGGCTGTAGGGGTCGATCTTGCCGGCGGTGAATTCAAGATGCCGATCGGCCTTCTCGCCGGTCGAGCCGAGCGGTATGTCCATCCGGTACCAGGCCTCGGCCAGGATGATATCGGCGTTGGAATTGCTGCCGGTCCCGTGCAGGTTGAAGACGGTGGCGTTGATCGGCGGCTCGCCGGCGATGGCGACGCCATTGCCCTGGCCCATGCGCAGGTGAACGAACACGTTGCCCTTGGCGGTGCCCAGGTCGCCGGTCGGCACGTTCACGCCGATGTCGCCGCGCCAGTTGAGTTGTGAGCGGGAGCCGGTGGTGGCGGCATGGTCGAGGTGCTGGGCCACGCCGGTGATCGAGGCGTTGACCGAGACGCCGTCCAGGGCCTCGCTCAGCTTGGCCGCCGGCTGCAGCCGGGCGACATCCTCCTCGACCGCCTTGATGCGGGTGGCCTCCTGCGGCTCGTTCTCGCTGATGCGCTCGCTGTCCAGGGCCTGTTCCAGGGCCTGGTTGCGTTGTTCGAGCTTGCTCAAGCGTTGCTTCAGGGCGTCGATCTCGGCCTGCAGGTCTGTGTCGGCGAACGCCGGCCCGGCCAGGCAGGCCAGGCTGAGCGCCAGGGCCTTGCCCGGCAGGCGCGTGGCGAGCGGGAAAGGGACCATCTCAATAGCCTCCCTTCTTGCCGATGCCGGCGAAGGTGAAGTCGTAGTCCACCTCGAAGCGCTTGAACCAGGGCCGCACGCCGGTCAGGCGGTCGGTGTGGCGGCCGAAGCTGCGGCCGGCCGGGTTGTCCTTGTCGTTGGGCGGCAGGACGATCATCTTCAGGTGGTAGTTGCCCGGCCCCATCAGCTTCACGTTGTCGCCGTAGTGAGGGCCGTCGGAGGCGACCATGGGCATCATCTCGCCCTTGAGCGTGCCGCCGCCCTGCCTGGTCAGCTCGTAGCGGATGCCGAGATAAGGCATCCAGGCACCTTCCGGAAAGCCGTTCGGGTTGCCGGCCAGGGCGTGGATGTCGGCCTCCAGGTGGATGTCGGAATCGGCCGCGCGGCGCATCATGCCGGCGGGCTCCATCTCGATCGGCTGCAGATAGACCGCGGCCACCTCCATGCCGGCCAGGTTCCTGGGGACGCCGATCGGGTATTCCACTGCCAGGGCCGGGAAGGACAGGCCGGCGACCAGGGCCAGCGGGACGAGTTTGAGGGCGGTATGCATGGACTTCTCCTTTTCGTTGCCAGAAAAAATGTCGAAGCTGGCTACAGGGGCGGAGAAGCCCTTTGGCTGGCGAAGCGGATCGTTTACTTGGTCAGGATGAGCTTGCCCTGCTTGGTGACGCTGAGCCGGTAGAGTTCGCCCTGATGCTTGATGACCACCACCCGGTTCGCGCCGAACAGGCGCGAGGACTCCATGACCAACGATTCGTCGGCCGGCTTGGCGCTGTTTTGAGTGCGATCGGTCTTGGCAGAATTCATCATGGGCTCAAATCTAATTGAGAACCATTATCATTGTCAACGGGTGGGGCGATCTCGGATCGACCAGGTTCGTGCCGACTGGATCGATGCCACAACATGGCGCTGGCACGCAGCGACGCGTGGCCAGGAAGTCGGTGGGCTAATTGTCGAGTGCCTGGATGGGCGAATGGGATTGCGTCGCGGAGGATCGGGCGTTGTCCGGACTGGGGAACCGTCCGCCGTTCAACGCGCGGATTCCATCGCGAAGCCGAACGGCACGCGCCATTCCAGGCCGTCGATGCTGACGACCACGGTGGCGGTCATCGCCGCGCTGCCGCACAGGGACAGGCGGCCCACTCCTTGCCAATGTTCGGGGCCGACTTGCGTCAGCCTGGCCTGGTCGAGGCCGTCGTCGGCGCCGCGTTCGGAGAATTCGACCCGGACCGCCTCGTTCCCGGAGAGACGGACGTCGACGTTGAACGGCTTCAGCGCCGAGGGCAGGTTGGGGGCGATGCGCACGCTGATCCGGGTACCGTCGGGCAAGGTACGCGAGCAAGCGTGACTAGACAGCGAACAGGCCGGGTCGAGCGGCAGGTCGCGATTGCTGTTCATGGACAGGACCGCGGCCGTGATCAGCGCACCGGCCACCAGCCCCATGGCCACCAGCACGCCGTACAGCATCTTCCGGCCTTCTTGGTCCGTGTCCGCCGCAATGCCGCGCGGGGCCTCGATCCCTTCCTCCTGGAAGACGAGTTGCGCATTCCTCATGGCTATTTCCTATCAGGTTTCAGAGCGATGATCCGATTGCGGCAATGTGCGTCGGGTTCGCCGCAGCGAGTGTAGGCGCCGGACCGGCCGGCGGTGAATACGCCGTACGGGTAGGATGCCGCCCGTTCCTACTTCGCTTTCCGGGGGGCGTCGCCGAAAGAGCGGAACGAGCGAAAAGGTATACTGGCCGGGAATCCAACCAGACACCTCGTTCACCCATGTTCGATATCGCCGTTACGTGCCTGGTGCTGACCGCCCTGCTGGCCTATTTCAACCACCGCTTCATCGGCTTGCCGACCACCATCGGCGTGATGGGCATCGCCCTCCTGCTGTCCTTCGCGCTGATCGGCCTGGACAAGCTCGGCATCGGTGCCCTGCGCGACTACGAGCAGCACCTGCTGTCCGGCATCGATTTCTCCGATGTGCTGATGCAGGGCATGCTGTCCCTGCTGCTGTTCGCCTGGGCACTGCACGTCGACCTCAGCGAACTGCGCGCCGTGCGCTGGCAGGTCGGCGCCCTGGCAGTGTTCGGCACCCTGCTGTCGGCGTTGCTGGTCGGTATCGGCTTGTGGACCGTGCTGCCCCTGCTCGTCATCTCGCTGCCCTTCGCCTACTGCCTGCTGTTCGGCACCTTGATCTCGCCGACCGATCCGATCGCGGTGATGGGCATCCTGAAATCGGCCGGCGCGCCCAATCGGTTGGCCGTGGTGACCGAATGGCTGGCCGCGCACGACATCGCGGTGCGTGCGCACAGCGGCCCGGCAGCGCCGGGCAAGGCTGTCCTGAAACGGGCGCCCGATATGGTGGTGCCGCCCGCAGTTGAAATCGTGCTGCCGGGCGGAAGCCTGGCCGGCGGCCGCTAGTCCGGCCAACGGTCGTTTCGAGCGCCAAGTGCCCAGCGATTCCTTCCTCGCCACGGTCAGCAGCCTGGTCGGCACCTACGGCTATCTGCTGGTGTTCGCCGGCACACTGCTGGAGGGCGAGACCGTGCTGTTGGCGGCCGGATTCGCCGCGCACCAGGGGCTGCTCGATTGGCGGATCGTGGTCGCACTCGCCTTTGTCGGCGGCACGCTGGGCGATCAGCTGGCCTTCCTGCTCGGTCGCTGGAAAGGCAACGCATTGATCGAGCGCTTTCCCGCCCTGGCCCGGCGCGCGCCGCAGGTGCACAGGCTGCTGGAGCGTTTCGACCTGGTCCTGATCCTGATGGTCCGCTTCCTGTACGGCCTGCGCATCGCCGGACCGGTGATCATGGGGTCCAGCCGCATTCCGCTGGCCCGCTTCTCGTTACTGAACATGGTCGGCGCCGTCATCTGGGCCGTGCTGATCGCCGGCGCCGGCTACACCTTCGGCGCCGCGACCGAATCGATGTTCAGCAACCTGGACCGCATCGAGGAGATCATGTTGTTGGTCATCCTGGCGTTCGGCATCGGGCTCTGGCTCTGGCACCACCTGCGCCGCAACGGCGACTGAGCGCTACGGATACAGCCCGGCCAATTGAGCCGCCTGCCGCGCGGCCGGCCCCGGTTTGCCGGGCAGCGATTCCAGCCCTTGCAGCAAGGCCTCGCCCTGCCAGGCGCCGCCGGCGTAGCAGGCCCGGTCGAGCTGATCCAGCAATGCGCCCAGATCGGCGTCGTCCAGCCGTGCGGCCAGCGCCCGGAGGCCATGGGGCGGATCCTGCGGCCAGGCGGCCCGAGCCCAGGCGAGCAGATGCTTGCGGGCCGCCTGCGGGCTGTTTTCCCGACAGGCCGTGCGGAATGCCTTGCGCGCCGCGCCGGCGGCAGGACCCGGTGCCGGTTCCGCAAGCGGCCGCGACGATGCAGCCGGCCGCTGCCGGGCGTCATGCCACCAGGCCAGCAAGGTGGTCAGCCAGAGCAGGGCCAGGGCGAGGCTGATCCAGGGCCAGCGGTCGCTGGCGGGCTTGTTCGCGGCGGGGGCGGCTGCGACGGCCGGTTCGCCGGCGGCAGTGGGCGGTGCGGCCGTCCCGCCGTTGTCCGGCGCAGTGCCGGCGGCGATGCCGGTCGAGTCGGGCAACACGTCGATGGTGCGCTCGGGCAGGTCGATTTCGCGCTGGACGTTGCGGATGGTGTCCCACCAGTACAGGCGCATGGCCGGGATCCGATAGCGGCCGGAGCGGGTGGCGATCAGGGCGATGTCCTGGTCGCGGGTGCCGATCACGCCGTCGCCCTGCACGCCGGTATTCAGCTTGGCCTGGTCCGGATAGGCCCGCATGCCGGCCGGCAGGGGCATGATCTGGCTCAGGTCGGGCAGTTGCGAGGCGGTCAGGCCCAGGGCGCTGAGGTGCAGGTGGCGGGTGATCGGGTCACCGACGTGGATCGTGCCGCCGTCCGGCTGCCAGGTTTCCTGCAGGGTCACCTTCTGCGCGGGCAGCCAGCCGTGGCCGGTGCCACTGGTCGGCCGCGGCCGCACATTCAAGACAATCGGATCGCTGCGCACCAGGATCGGCCTGGTCGCGTTCACCATGCCGGCCAGCGGGTTCTGGCCGAAGAAGTTGCTGAAGAACGGGTCCGAGCCGAACGGGTTGTTGCTGTTGCCGTCGGCGACCTGGGCATGCAGCACCGGCCCGTCCAGCCGGAGGCGGCCGCTGCGCTGCGGGAACAGCAGGTATTTGCGCTCGATCACCTGGTAGCTGCGGCCGTTGCGGGTCGCGCTGCTGCGGCTGTCCTGGCCGACCTGCTGCACCAGCACGTCGTTGCTGGGCTGCAGTTCGAGGCTGGCCTGGTAGAGCGGCTGGTCGACGTAGAGGCGCACGGTCAGGGTGACCGCGGACTGGACGTAGGGCTGCGCCTGGTCCGGCGTCGCGGTGAGCAGGACGTGGGCGGTGTTGCCGGCCGCCGCGTTGCCGCCGGAGCCGCCGGCCGGGGCGTTGGCCGACACGGTCAGGCTGAGAGCCGGCGACGACTGGCCGCCCCATTGCAGGGGGGGGATCGACAGCGTTCCGGTGTGCTTGGGCGACAGGGTCAGGCTCAGCTGGGTCTGGACCGACATCTTGCCGTTGACGATCTGGACGTTGGTCGAGGAGCCGCTGCCGAGCACGTCGAAATCCTGCTTGAGCGGCGCCAGGTCGGGCTGCTTGTCGGTCTGGCCGTCGTGCTGCAGGGTGAGTTGGACCGTGTCGTTGGGGCCGATCCGGTTGTGGTCCAGCCAGGCGTTGATCGCCGCCGAGGCGGGCAGGCTGAGCAGCGTGGACAGCAGTGCGATGGCGATGAGTAGCGGATGCTTCATGGTTGACCCCCTTGCTGGCGGAGCATGTGTTCGATCAGGAATTTGCGCCGCAACAGGCCGCCCGGATCGTCAGGGATGCGGCGCAGCCAGTCCTGCTGGGCGAGCTGCCGCTCGCTGAGCGGCGTATCGGCGACGGTCTTGCCGTTCGGTTGGCCGTGCAGTGCGGCATCGGCGTCGGCGAGCGCGGCAGCCGCGGTATCCGGGCCGGATCGATTCGCACCGGTCTGTTGCCCGGCCTGACTCGGCTGCGGCGCCGGAGCGGCGGCCAGGCCGTTCTGTGCGGCCTGGGACGGAGTTGGTTGGCCTTGCTCAGATCCGGGCGGTAGCTGGCCGGGGCCGGCATTGGCCTGCGCTGCCCCGGTCTTGGCCTGGCCCTGGCCGTTGTTGCCCGCGCCGTTCGCTTTCCCGTTCTGTCCCGTCTTGCCCTGGCCGCCCGATCGGCCGGATTGCCCACCGGTGGGCTGCTGGCTGCCACCCGACTGAGACTGCTTGTTGCCGTTCTGCGGTTGACCGCCTTGCTTGCCGCCGCTGGCGGAAGATGCGGGCCTCGGCGGCGGATGGTTCAGCGCCTCGGCCACCAGGTCGCGGTTGTGGCGGGCGTCGCGGTTTCCCGGGTTGCGCGCCAGGGCGGCGTCGTAGGCCTTGAGCGCGCCTTGCAGGTCGCCGGCCCGGGCCAGGGCGTTGCCCCGGTTGTAGAGGCTGTCGCTATCGTCGAAGGGCGCGAAGTCGCGGGCCGCGTGACCATAGTCGCCGGCCAGCAGCTCGGCATAGGCCTTGCGCCGCGGATCGCGGAAGACACCGGCCGCCATGCCCGGCTTGCCTTGCTTCAGCAGTTGTTCGCCGCGCTGGTCCGGCGTCTGCCAGAGGTCGTGCCAGTCGACCCGATCGAGCAGGCCGGCTTCGGCCCAGGCCGACCAGGCCAGCAGGGCGAGCAGCGGCAGGGCGCGCATCACAGCCAGCCTCGCCGGGCCAGGGCGGCAGCCGCGAGCAGCAGGGCGGGCAGCAGCCAGACGCCGCCGTCCAGCCAGTGCGCGACGCGGATGTGTTGCACCAGGCGGGCCGTGCCGGTCCGGTCGGCGTGGGCCTCAAGGTCGGCGATCAGGCTGGGCAGGTTGGCCAGATCGACGTAGCGGCCGCCGCCGGAATGGGCGAGTTGCTGCAGCTGGCCGACATCCAGACGGGCCAGATCGGGACGGCCCTGGGCATCTTGGACGAAGCCGCCGCCGGACTGGCTGAGCGGTGCCCCGTTGCGGGTGCCGATGCCGACCACGTCGACTGCGTCGCCCTGGCCGCGTAGCGTCTGCGCTGCCGTGAAGGCGGCGGCCGGATCGGCGAAGCCGTCGGTCAGCACCACCACGCGGCCGTCCTTGGCGCCGACCCCGGCCAGCAGCCTGCCCGCCTGCTGCAAGGCCGGGGCCAGATTGTCGCCGGCGCTCGGCATGATGTCCGGGGCGAGCGGCGGCAGCAGGGCGCGGACGGTGGCGATGTCGTCGGTCATCGGCGTCACGGTGTAGGGCTCGTCGCTGAACACGACCAGGCCGACCCGGGCGTCGTGGGAGGCGTCGAGCAGATCGTCGATGGCGTAGCGGGCGCGGGTGGCACGGTTGGGCGGCAGGTCGGTGGCCCGCATCGAGGGCGACAGGTCGAGCACCAGCACCCAGGCGTCGTTGCCGCGGAAGGCCGGCGCCGCGGCCCGTTGCCAGCTCGGCCCGGCCAGGGCCAGCGCCGCCAGGGTCCAGGCCAGGGCCAGCCAGGGCCACGGGCTGCGGCCGGGCTTGCCGCCGCCGTCCAGGCGCAGTTCGGGCAGGAGATCGGGGTCGACCAGCCGGCTCCAGTCGCCGCCTTGGCCTCGCCGCCGGGCCAGCCAGATGGTCAGACCCAGTAGCAGCGGCAGGGCCAGCAGCCAAGCCGGGCGCAGGAAGTGGAAGTGCGCCATCAGCGCCATTGCCGTCCGCCCCACAGCACGGCAGGCACGCTCAGGATCAGCGCCAGGCCGAGCGGCCAGGGGAACCACTCGTCGCGCGGCCGGTACCATTGCTGGCGGGCGGCGCTCGGTTCCAGCGCGTCGATGCTGGCGTAGACCTGCTTCAGGTCGCTGGCGTCGGTGGCGCGGAAGTATTCGCCGCCGGTGATCCGGGCGATCCGCTTGAGGGTGTCCTCGTCGAGATCGTCGTCGCCGCCGCCCAGGCCGAAGAAGCTGCCCTGCGAATCGGAGCCGACGCCGATGGTGTAGATGCGCAGGCCGGCCGCCGCCGCCATCTTCGCGGCCTCCAGCGGTGGCATGACGCCGGCGTCGTTGGCGCCGTCGGTGAGCAGGATCAGCACCGTGTCGCCCTTGTGGCCCTGCTTGTCGGGCCCGTTCTGCAGCCGCTTGATGGCCAGGCCGATGGCATCGCCGATGGCGGTCTGGGTGCCGGCCACACCGACCATGGCCTCGTCCAGGAAACGGTCGACCGTGCCGAGGTCGGTGGTGAGCGGTGCCTGCAGGTAGGGCCGGGTGCCGAACAGGATCAGGCCGACCTGGTCGCCGTGCCGATGGCGGATGAAGTCGCCGGCGACCTTCTGTACCACCTGCAGCCGGCTGTAGCCGTCGGCCATGTCCTGGCTCGCCATCGAGCCGGACACGTCGACCGCCAGCAGCAGGCGTCGGCCGGTGGCCGGGACCGGCAGCGGGTCGCCCAGCCATTGCGGCCGGACCGCGGCCAGCACCAGCAGCAGCCAGACCAGGGCCAGCAGCAGCTTGCGCCAGGGCGGCAGGCGGCGGACGGCGGGCGCGGGATCGGCGGCGACCGCGGCGGCGAAGGGCAGGAACAGCGCCGCGCCCTGCGGCCGGGCCGGCGGCAGACGCCGGGCCAGGAGCCAGGGCAGGGGCAGCAGCAGCGCCATCCAGGGCCAGGCGATGTGGATCACGGCCGCCTCCCGATGAAGCCGCGCGCCCCCTTCAGCCAGCGCTCCCGGTCGCCGCCGGCCGGGCTGCCGTAGGCGGCGCGCAACAGGGCGCGGCCGGGTTCGTCGGCCAGTTCGCCGCCGCCGTGCCTAGCGATGAAGGCGAGCCAGGCGGTGCCGTCGAGCCCGGCCACGGCCTCGCGGCCGTAGGCGGCGACGGCGTAGCGGCGCATCAGGTCCTGCAGCGCGCGGGCCAGTTCGGCGTCGTCGTGTAGGGATTCCAGGCGGCGCAGTTCGCGCAGGGCGAGGCGCCGGGGCCGGGGCGCCGGCCGGCGGCGCCAGGCGTAGGCCAGGGCGGCGGTCAGCAACAGCAGGAGCAAGGCCACGCCCCACCAGCCGGGTGCCGGTGGCCACCAGCCGGGCGGCGGCGGCGCATGGGCGGGCGCCAGCTGGGTGAGCCAGTCAGTATTCATGCCGCCCATGCCGGTTCCCTCAGCAGCGGCGGCAGCGATTCGGCCACCGGGTCCTGCGTCTCCAGCCGGATCAGCGGCAGGTCGAGCCGGCGAGCCAGGGCGTCGAGCCGGCGTTCGCGTTCGGCCCAGGTGTCGCGCCAGGTGCTGCGGTTGCGCTCGCCGTCCAGCCACCAGAGCCGGCCGGGCAGCCCGACCCGGAAGCTGCCCGCGGGCAGGCCGCCGCTCTCCAGCGGATCGGTCAGCCAGAGCAGGCGGCAGTCGCCGTGCCGGGCCAGACCGGCCAGGGCGGCCTCGGCCGGCGGTTCCAGCCCGGCGAAGTCGCTCAGGACCAGGACCAGGCTGCCGGGCTGCAGCAGTGGCCGTAGCGCATCGAGGCTTGCGGCCAGGTTGCCCGGTTCGGGCTGGCCGGGGCCGCGCGGCTGGGCTTCGACCAGGGCTTCCAGCACCGGCAGGACGCCGGCCTCGCGGGCTCGGGGCGGGAAGACGCGGAGCGGGCTGCGGCCGTCGCCGATCAGGGCGCCGAGCCGGTCGCCGCCCTGGACCGCGACCCAGGCCAGCAGGGCGGCCGCGCGCAGCAGCAGGGCCGACTTGAACTGGAGCCGGCTGCCGAAATAGAGGCCGGGATGGAGGTCGGCCAGCAGCCAGACCGGCCGTTCCCGTTCCTCGCGGAACAG
This sequence comes from Parasulfuritortus sp., assembly GCA_036391875.1. Taxonomy (GTDB): domain Bacteria; phylum Pseudomonadota; class Gammaproteobacteria; order Burkholderiales; family Thiobacillaceae; genus Parasulfuritortus. The sequence continues at coordinate 7,306 of DASVZA010000027.1, read as the reverse complement.
CTTGGTGTGCGGCCGGCCGCGCCGGGCGGTGACCCGCCAGTCGATGTTGCGGGCGTCGTCGCCGGCGGCGTAGGGCCGCACCTCCTCGAACTCCAGGCCGCGGCCGCGCTGGGCACTGCGGTGGGCGCCCTGCAGCCGGGCCAGCACCGGGCGCCGGGCCAGCAGGCTGAGGCCGTGGGCGCTGCCGCGCAGCGCCACCAGTTCGGCGAGGTCGGGCAGGTTCACGGCGTCGGCACCTGGTTGAGCAGTTCGGCGATGCAGTCGCGGGCGGTGACGCCGCGCGCCTGGGCGGTGTAGTCGAGCAGCAGGCGATGGCGCAGGGCGTCGGGGGCGATGGCCTGGACGTCGTCCGGGCTGACGTAGTCGCGGCCGTCGAGCCAGGCCAGGGCGCGGGCGCCACGTTCCATGGCGATGGCCGCGCGCGGACTGGCGCCCCAGCGCAGCCATTCGGCGAGCCGACTGCTGTACTTGTCCGGCGACCGGGTCGCCTCGACCAGGGCGGCGATGTATTCGGCCACCGAGTCGGCCAGGGTGAGCTGCAGGGTTTCGCGCCGGGCGGTGAACACCTGTTCCTGGTTCAGCATCCGGGCCGGCGGCGCCAGTTCCTGCCCGGAACGGGCCTCCTCGCGCGATAGCGCCATGATGCGCAGCGTGGTGGCGCGGTCCGGATAGTCGACCAGGGTGTGCAGCATGAAGCGGTCGAGCTGGGCCTCGGGCAGCGGGTAGGTGCCCTCGTGCTCGATCGGGTTCTGGGTCGCCATCACCAGGAACAGGCGGGGCAGGGGATAGGTCGCGGTGCCGACGCTGATTTGGCGTTCGGCCATGGCTTCGAGCAGGGCCGACTGCACCTTGGCCGGGGCGCGGTTGATCTCGTCGGCCAGGATCAGGTTGTGGAACAGCGGTCCGCGCTGGAAGTGGAAGCCGCCTTCCTCGGGCCGGTAGATGTCCGAGCCGGTCAGGTCGGCCGGCAGCATGTCCGGGGTGAACTGCAGGCGCTGGAAGTCGCCCTCGATGCCGTGCGCCAGGGCCTTGATGGCGCGGGTCTTGGCCAAGCCGGGCGGGCCTTCGACCAGTAGGTGGCCGTCGGCCAGCAGCGCCACCAGGAGACGCTCGACCAGATTCTCCTGGCCCAGCACCTGATCGTTGAGGTAGCTGCGCAGCGCATCGAAGGCGGCCAGCGCAGGGGTGACTTGGGGAGCGGTTTCGACTTCCATCGCGAGTCCTTCCGATCGGTTCACTTGCCTGCCATTACAGAAACGTGAATCGGCGCGAAGTTCCCGGATCGGGTCCTTTGGCATGCGGTGACGCGGACTGAAACAAATTGTTACATCGGGCCTGGAACGTCCCTGGCCGGGGCGGGGTCATCCAGGAAGTCGCCTCATGCAGCGACGCCGAAAATAATCTGCATGCGTCACCGCCGGAACGAATACCGAGCGCAGGATGAGGTTACCTGCCGCATTGAGTCTACATGCGCATGCCGTTCGCGAGGACGGCACCCGCATGAAGTTACTTGGCTACGCCAGCCTTTCAGCGGCGTTGCCCGGTCGCCGCCGCGACGGCGTCGTCCACGCTCCAGTTGGTCAGCGCGCCAGCGGGCAGGTGGGGAATGGCCGCCCGGTTCAGCAGGGCGAGGACCGGGTCCTTCAGGCGGGCCAGCAGAAGGTCTATGTCACGATCGGCCAGATAGCGGGCGAATTCATCCAGGGCTTCGACGCAGGTTCCATCCAGATCGGGCGACTCTTCCAGGCTGAGGATCACCGTTCCCGGCCGGCTGCGGTTCGCAGTCTCGATCTCCTGCCGGATGAAGGCGAACATCCGGTCGGCATTGGCGAAGAACAGCGGCTCTTCCGGCCGGACGATCAGCAGGCCCGGAATCTCGGCCGCTTCCGGATGGGTCGCCAGGTTGACGAAGTCGTGGCCGCCGCCCAGCCGGCCGAGCACCGACACCTTGGGTTCGGATAGGTCGCGCAGGGTCATCAGCAGGCTGACGCCGACCGCTGCCAGTAGCCCGTCCAGGATGCCGAGCAGGAGCACGGCGGCGATTGCGGCCAAGGCCACCACGCGGTCCCGGCGCCAGCGGAAATAGGGGCGCAAGGCGGCCGGGCTCAAGGTGTGGCCGACGGCGTTGATGACGATGGCGGCCAGGATCGGTTCCGGCGTGAGCGCGACGTAGGACAGCAAGGTCAGCACGACGGTGAGCACGACCAGGGCCGCGACCCAGGCCGCCCATTTCGTCTGGGCGCCGGAGGCCTCGTTGGCCGAGGTGCCGGAATAGCCGGCCCCGACCGGCATGCCCTGGAATAGGCCGGAGGCCAGGTTGGCCGCACCCAGCGCGACCAGTTCCCGGTTGGCCGAGAAGCCGTCGCCATGCTTCAGGGCGAAGCCGCGGATGCTGCTGTACGACTCGGCGTAGAGCACGAACAGCAGGGCGAAGGCCAGTTCGCCCAGGCGTAGCCAGTCGCTCCAGGGGAGATGCGGCAGCGAGGGCAGCTGCGGTTGCAGGTGGATGGTGCCGACCAGGCCGACGCCGTGCCGGTCCAGGCCGTACAGTTGTTGCGCGGCGATGCCCAGGACGATGGCCAGCAACGAGGCCGGGATGCGTTTGTAGCGTCGGAGCGCGACCAGGATCGCCAGGGCGCCGGCGCCGGTGGCGATGCTGACCGGGTTCCAGTCGGCGAACTGGCCGGCCAGGCCGAGCACGTCGTGCAGGACGCTGCCGTGCGGTGGCGTCACGCCGAGCACCTTGGGCAACTGCTTGACGATGATGACCGCGGCCAGGCCGAAGGCGAAGCCGCGCAGCACGGGTTTGGCGATGAATTCCGAGATGGCGCCCAGGCGGGCGAAACCGGCGGCCATGAAGAACAGGCCGGTCAGGATGACCAGGCCGGTGGCCAGGGCGAGCTTCAGCCCGGCATCGCCATCCGCCATCGAGATCGTCGCCGCGGCGAGCACCGCGGCCGAGGACGAGGTGGCCGATACCACGGCGAACCGGCTGCGGCCGATCAGGCCGTAGACGGCCAGGCCGGCCAGCAGGGCGATGACGCCGTACTGGGGCGGCAGGTTGGCGATGCCCGAGTAGGCGACCGCTTCCGGCACCAGCAGTCCGGCGATGGACAGGCCGGCGACCAGGTCGGGGAGTCGAGGCGTCGTGCGGGCGGGCGAGGCGGTTTGGTTCATGTCGAATACCGTGTTCGGTCGGTCTGGCGTGAATTGTTCTGTTACTTCAGTGTATCCATCAGGATAATTCGTTCCTCGATGCTTTGGAGCATGGCGCGACTGCGGCGCCGGACATACCTGCCGATGAATTCACCGAACCTGCGTTTCCTGTTTGCCCATCCCGCCCATTTCCTGGCGCTCGGCTTCGGCATGGGCCTGGCCCGCAAGGCGCCCGGAACTTGGGGTACGCTGGCGGCCTTCCCGCTCTATTTCGCCATGCGCTTGCTGCCGACCAGCGGCTATTGGGCGCTGGCCGCGCTGTTCGTCGTGGCCGGCGTCTGGATATGCGGCCGGACCGGCCGGGCGCTGGGCGTGCACGACCACGGCGGCATCGTCTGGGATGAGATCGCCGCCTTCCTGCTGGTTCTGCCCTTCGCGCCGGCCGTCTGGTGGGGCTATCTGCTGGCCTTCGTCCTGTTCCGCCTGTTCGACATCTGGAAGCCCTTTCCCATCGGCTGGCTCGATGCCCGGGTTGGCGGTGGCCTGGGCGTGATGCTGGACGATCTGTTGGCGGCGGTCTACGCCGTCGTCGTGCTGTTGGGAGTGACGTCATGGATTTGACCCAGGAGACACTGGAATCACTCGCGGCCGATCTTGGCCAGGCTTTGCTGGCACGCGGCTGGTCCATCGCCGCCGCCGAATCATGTACCGGCGGCTGGGCGGCGCAGGCGTTGACCGCGATTGCCGGCAGTTCGGCCTGGTTCGAGCGCGGTTTCGTGACCTACAGCAACGCGGCCAAGATGGACATGCTGGGGGTGTCGGAAACGACACTGGCCGAGGCCGGTGCGGTGAGCGAGGCGATCGTCCGCGAGATGGCGGAAGGGGCGCTTCGCCACAGTCGAGCCCAGGCCGCATTCGCGATCAGCGGCGTCGCCGGTCCATCCGGAGGCTCAGATTCTAAGCCTGTGGGTACGGTATGTTTCGCCTGGGCAATAGCGGGGCAGGTCACCGAGGCGGCGACCCTGCGCTTCGGCGGCGATCGCCGGCAGGTCAGGATGCAGTCGGTCGACTATGTCTTTCGGCGGATGCTGGAGCGGTTGCGCGCTGTGCCATAATCCACAGATTGTTTTTGGAGACAGAGAGTCATGGACGACAACAAGAGCAAGGCCCTGGCGGCAGCGCTTTCCCAGATCGAAAAGCAGTTCGGCAAGGGTTCCATCATGAAGATGGGCGACGGCAGCATCGCCGAGGACCTGCAGGTCGTGTCGACCGGTTCGCTGGGCCTGGATGTGGCCTTGGGCGTCGGCGGCCTGCCGCGCGGCCGGGTGGTCGAGATCTACGGTCCGGAATCGTCGGGCAAGACCACGCTGACCCTGCAGGTGGTGGCCGAGATGCAGAAGATGGGCGGCACGGCCGCCTTCATCGACGCCGAACATGCGCTCGATCCGGTCTATGCCCAGAAGCTGGGCGTGAACATCGCCGACCTGCTGATTTCCCAGCCGGATACCGGCGAGCAGGCCCTGGAAATCGCCGACATGCTGGTTCGCTCCAGCGCCGTCGACGTGATCGTCGTCGACTCGGTCGCGGCCCTGACGCCGAAGGCCGAAATCGAAGGCGAGATGGGGGATTCCCACGTCGGCCTGCAAGCCCGTCTGATGAGCCAGGCCCTGCGCAAGCTGACCGGCAACATCAAGCGCACCAATACGCTGGTCATCTTCATCAACCAGATCCGGATGAAGATCGGCGTCATGTTCGGCAACCCGGAAACCACCACAGGCGGCAACGCGCTCAAGTTCTACGCCTCGGTGCGCCTCGACATCCGTCGCATCGGCGCGATCAAGAAGGCCGACGAAGTGGTCGGCTCCGAAACGCGGGTCAAGGTGGTCAAGAACAAGGTGGCGCCGCCCTTCAAGGAGGCCGTGTTCGACATCCTCTACGGCGAAGGCATCTCGCGCGAGGGCGAGATTATCGAATTGGGCGTGGCGCAGAAGCTGATCGACAAGTCCGGTGCCTGGTACGCCTACCAGGGCGAGAAGATCGGCCAGGGCAAGGATAATGCCCGCGAATACCTCAAGTCTCACCCTGAGATCGCCGCCGAGATCGAGGCCCAGATACGCCAGAACCTGGGTGTGAAGTCGCCGGGCGTGACCGCCGAAGCATGACCCTGCGGGAGCGCGCGCTGAACCTTCTGGCTCGGCGCGAGCACAGCCGGGTCGAATTGGCCCGCAAACTCGCCGCCCACGGCGAGCCCGACGAGATTACCGATCTGCTCGATACCCTCGAGCGGGAAAACCTCCTCTCCAACGAACGATATGCCGAGGTCCTGGCCAATGTCCGCAGCGGCCGCCACGGCAGCCTGCGGCTGAAGGCCGACCTGCGCGACAAGGGCGTGCCCGAGTCGGTTGTCGCCGAGGTGGTGCGTGACGCGCGCGAAAACGATCTGGAATCCGCACGCGCAGTCTGGGCCAAGAAGTTCGGTCGCCTGCCGGTGGATGCCGCCGAGCGGGCGAAGCAGATGCGCTTCCTGGCCGGGCGGGGCTTCCCCTTGGAGATCGTGCGCCGGGTGGTCGGCGGCGAGGACGATTAAATCCGGGCCCGGATGATTTGGCCGATCTCACCGTCGGTCAGCATGATGGGATTGGTCTTCATGCTGCTGCCCCGACTGTTGGCCACGATGTGGTCGACATCCCCTTCTCTTACTCCGTAAGCGCCAAGGCGTTGCAAATTGAGCCGGCACGTCCAGTCATCCAATAGCTTCAATAAGGCTTCGATCGCCTCTGCGTCCGGCAAGGTACGGTCGGTCATCAGCCGGCCGACGGTCGCATAGCGACCATAAGCTGAGTTGCCAGGCTCTCTGTCCCGGATGGCATCCAGATTGATCCGCGTCGCCGCGGCGAGCAGCGTGCCGCAGGCCACGCCGTGCGGTATCGGAAAGAAGGCGCCGAGCGGTGCCGCCAGGCCGTGCACCGAGCCCAGGCCGACCTGGGCCAGGGTGATGCCGGACAACAAGGCGGCATACGCCATCCGGCTTCGGCAAGTCGAGGCGTCCCCTGTCCCCTCGTACCAGGGCAGAAGGCTGTCGCGCACTGCCGCCATGCCGCTCAACGCCATGGCGTCGGTGAGTGGATTGGCTCTGGTGGAGACGTAAGATTCGATCAATTGGGTAAATGCATCCATGCCGTTGGCGGCCAGTATGTCAGGCGGGCAGGTGGCCAGCAGGTCTGGATCGACTACGGCATATTCGGCAACCAGCTTGTCGTCGCGGAAAGACTTTTTGAATCCGTCCTGGCCGTGGCGGCTGAGCACGGCGTTCTTGGTCGCCTCGGAACCCGTGCCTGCGGTGGTCGGTACCGCGACGAATGGCGTGGCCGGCCCGCGATAGGGTAGTTCCGGGCCGACGCCTTCGAGATGATCCATCACCGAGTTTCCCGGTCGCAGCAGGCCGGCGATGGCCTTGGCTGCATCAAGTGCGCTGCCGCCGCCGATGCCGAGCACGACATCGAAGGCTTGTCCGCGAAAAGCTTGCACGGTTTCGTCGACCAATTCGGGTGAAGGTTCGTTATGTACCGCGACGACTTGCCACGACAGGCCAGCGCTACTCAGTAGTTGGCTGAGTGCTTGCCAGTGCGTGCTGGTTTGCAGCGAGCTCGAGCCGGTCACGATCAAGACCTGCCGACCGTACTGGCCCAATATTGCGGGCAGCTTGGCGACGGCACCTGAACCGAATTCGATGCGCGGCAGGCGGGCGATGCTGAAGTTCATGTTCATTCGAAAAACCTGCTATGAAGAGATCGAGACAATAGTATGCGAGATGCCTTATTTGAAATTGAATCGAAGAAAGGTGTTGACAGGGTACGTCGGTCTCTCCATAATTCGGCCTCTCAACGCAAACGACGTTGCGCAGCAAAAGCAACGAAGTAATCGGGCGCGGGGTGGAGCAGTCTGGCAGCTCGTCGGGCTCATAACCCGAAGGTCACAGGTTCAAATCCTGTCCCCGCAACCAGACGTTGAACTGATCTTTAAAAACTAGAAGCAGCCTTAAGAAGTGTGGGCATTGGGGTGAGCGGAAGCTGGTCTGTATGGACTGGTGGAATGCTAATGAAATACCTGATGCTTGATACTTTTGAAGTGAATTCTGAGAGAGTTGAAA
>DASVZA010000026.1:0-23805 GCA_036391875.1 Parasulfuritortus sp. | reverse complement strand
GTGGCGGCGGTCCTGCGGGGCAGGCTGTCGTCAGCCCGCCTTCGGCGGCTCGGCCGGCGTCACGGCGAGACCGGCCGATTCGATCTCCCGGGCGATGGCGTCGACCAGCGGCGCCAGCATGGCCGCCACGGGCGGCGTCAGGTCCATGCCGGTGGCCAGGCTTTCCGGTTCGACGCCGAACAGCACGGTGTGGGCCGGTGCCTCATGGGTGATGAGCAGGGTGGCGAGCACGTCGGGCAGGCCGACCTGGTGTGGCGACAGCTTGGTGCGGAACAGGGCGGGAATCTCCTCGTCCTTCAGCCGCAGCAGGGTCCCGGGCGGGTTGCCGGCACGGACGCAATCGGCCATGACCAGCAGGTCGCAATTGGCCAGGTCGTCGAGCAGTTCCATGCCCGAGGTGCCGCCGTCGAGCAGCACCACCTCGGGCGGCAGGCGGTAGCGCCGGCCCAGTTCCTCCACGGCCCGGACACCGATGCCTTCATCGCTGAGCAGGATGTTGCCGACGCCGAGGATGACGATGCGCATGATGCGGACTCCGGATAGGAAGGCGTTATTTTGCCATGCCTCGACGGCGACGCCTGCCGCGATTCGCCGTCGGTCCGTATCCATCAGCGTCGCAGTTGCGCGAAAGCGGGCGGTTCCCATTCCCGCATGGCCAGCAGCATGCCGGTGCCGCGCCGCTGGCCGATCGGCGCGTGCAGGCTTTCCTCGTGCAGTTCGGCGAAGTTGCGCCGCAGCCGGCTCAACTGGGTCTGAAAGCGCGTCCTGGCATCGGCACTGAGCATGCCGTGGACGAAAAAGACGGATTCGTTCTCGCCGGCGAAGTCGCCGGCCAGGAAGTCGTCCTGACCCTGTTCCCGGAAAAATGCCCGGATCGGGCCCGCGGGCAGCCAGTCGAAATCGCGCGCGACGTTGATCCGGACGCGGTTGCCGGGCAGCAATTCGATCAAGCCGATCCGGTCCAGGCGGACCAGACGCTGGATGCATTCCGCTTCGCTCAGCCGGTAGCGGGCGACGATGTCGGCCATGCGCCAGTGGTTGAGGACGCAGACCGCGACCAGCAGCAGCTTGAAGTCGGCGACCAACTCGGTTTCCTGGGCACTGCTCAGATTTTGCAGCCTGGGGGTGCCGGCTGCCGCCTCGGCGGTCAGTTCGGCCAGGGTGAGATCGAGCATCGCGCACAGCTTCAGCAGCCGGTCGAGCGAGATGCGGCCGGTCGAGAACAGCCGCTTGACGCTCGGTTCGGATAGTTCGAGCGCGGCCGCGACATCCCGGTAGGACAGGCCGCGCACCTTCAGTTGGCGCTTGATGGCGGCCAGCAATTGCTGAAGCTCGGTCATGCTTTATCCCTCGTCTCGATCGGCCTGTTTCTTCTGAAACCGGCTATTGGTATCGGATATTAATACTTAATGGTTTTCAGTTTGCGATATCCGAGATTAAAGTTTCGTTTTATTCCGCCATGAACCAGAGTGGACCTGTCTCAACTCAATATGGATGATGGCCATGATGAAACGTTTGCTTACCCATCTGCCCATGCTGCTCACCGTACTGGTGGCATTGGCCATGCTCGCCTACGGGCCGATTCCGCAACTGCCGCACTACCACGCGTTCGCCGACCAGCGTGTCTGGTTGGGCCTGCCCCATGCGGCCGACGTGCTGTCCAACATCGGTTTCGCATTGGTCGGCGTCTGGGGGCTGCTCGCGCTATGGCCGAAACGGCGCCACCCAGCGCTGGCGTCGGGCTGGCCGGGCTATGTCCTGTTCCTCTCGGCCCTGGTCCTGACGGCGATCGGGTCGAGCTATTACCACCTGGCGCCCGACGACACCCGCCTGGTCTGGGATCGCCTGCCGATCGTGCTGGCCTGCGCCGGCCTGCTGGCGGCGGTGCGTGCCGAGGGCCGGCCCGGTGCCGGCGACTGGCCGCGATTGCTGTTGCTGGCCGCCGGCGCCGTGGCCAGCGTCTGGTGGTGGCGGTTCACCGGCCGACATGGCGTCGGCGACCTGAGGCCCTACCTGCTGCTGCAAGGCTTGCCGCTGGTGCTGATCCCGCTCTGGCAGGCGATCTACGGCGCTCCCGCCCGGGATCGGGCCGCATTCGGCCTGGCCCTGGGTTGCTACGTGCTGGCCAAGTTCGCCGAACTATACGACCACGAAATCATGGCCATATTGGGCGTCGTCAGCGGCCACACCCTGAAGCACCTGTTCGCCACCGCGGCGGCCTTCCTGCTGACCCGCCGGCTGGTCGTCAGGGTCGGTGAGGCGCCGTCCGCTTCGGCCGGGTACGGCACCCGGATTTCGGGTATCGTTCGGTGAGTTTCAGGGAGATGACAATGCGAACAATGATACGTGCCGTACTGCGTGCCGCCGCCAGGGTCTTGTTCCGGGTCCGGGTGCGGGGCGACAAGGGGGATTTCGACGCCCAGCGCCTGCTGATCGTCGCCAACCACGAGTCGTTCCTCGACGGCCTGCTGCTCGGCCTGTTCCTGCCGGTCGACCCGGTCTTCGTGGTCCATACCGGCATCGTCGCAAATCCCTGGTTCCGCCTCATCCTGCGCGGCGTCGACCATCTGGCCGTCGATCCGACCAACCCGATGGCCATGAAGCGGGTGGTGCGCCTGATCGAGTCCGGACGGCCGGTGGTCATCTTCCCGGAAGGGCGCATCACCGTCACCGGCAGCCTGATGAAGGTCTACGACGGGCCGGCCTTCGTCGCCGCCAAGACCGGCGCCACCATCGTCCCGGTCCGCCTGGACGGCCCGGCGCGCAGCTATTTCTCCCGCCTGTCCGGCCGCTATCCGCGCCGCTTGCTGCCCCGCGTCACCCTGACCGTGCTGCCTCCGACCCGGATCGAAATGGCCGTGGAGGGGACAGCCAAGGTCCGCCGCCACGCCGCGGGCGAGGCGATGCGCAAGCTGATGCAGGAGATGCTGTTCGCCTCGCGGCCGCAGCAGACGCTGTTCTCGGCGTTGTGCGACGCAATCGACATCCACGGCCGACACCGCCGGCTGGTCGAGGACATGCGCCAGATCGAGTATTCCTACCAGGACCTCCTCAAGATGGCGCTGCTGCTGGGTCGGCTGGCAGTGCGCCAGGCCGGTTCGAGCCGGCCGGGCGAGCGGATCGGCGTCCTGCTGCCCAACCTGGCGGCGACCATCGGCCTGCTGTTCGGCCTGTCGGCCCAGCGCCGGGTGCCGGCCATGCTCAACTATACGGCCGGGGTCGATGCCCTGCAGACCGCCTGCACGGCGGCCGAGATCCGGACCGTGATCACCTCGCGCGCCTTCGTCGAGCAGGCGAAGCTGGCGGATGTGCTGCCCCGTCTGCAGGGCGTCCGCATCCTGTACCTGGAAGACCTGCGCGCCGCGGCCAATCTGTTCGACAAGCTCTGGCTGGTGGCCTATGCCCAGTGGTTCCCGCGCTGGGTCGACCGCTCCGGCTCGCCCGAGGAGGCGGCCGTGGTGCTGTTCACCTCCGGCTCGGAAGGCAAGCCCAAGGGCGTGGTCCTGCCCCACCGCGCCATCCTGGCCAACATCGCCCAGGTCCGCGCCGTGGTCGATTTCTCGGTCGACGACAAGTTTCTCAACGCCCTGCCGGTGTTCCATTCCTTCGGCCTGACCGCGGGCACCCTGCTGCCGGTGCTGACCGGCTGCAACCTGTTCCTCTATCCGAGTCCGCTGCATTACCGGGTGATCCCGGAGATCGCCTACGACCGCAACTGCACGGTGCTGTTCGGCACCAGCACCTTCCTCGGCAACTATGCCAAGTCGGCCCACCCCTACGACTTCTACCGCCTGCGCTACATCGTCGCCGGGGCCGAGAAGCTGGCCGAGCCGGTGCGCGACCTCTGGTTCGAGAAGTTCGGCCTGCGCATCTTCGAGGGCTACGGCGCGACCGAGACTGCGCCGGTGCTGGCAGTGAACACGCCGATGGCCTACCGCAGCGGCACCGTCGGCCAGTTCCTGCCCGGCATCGAATACCGGTTGGTGCCGGTGCCCGGCATCCCGCACGGCGGCCTCCTGCACGTACGCGGCCCCAACGTCATGGCCGGCTACCTGCGGGTGGAGGAGCCGGGTCGGCTGCAGGCGCCGGCGTCTGAACTGGGTGCCGGCTGGTATGCCACCGGTGACGTGGTCGAGGTCGATGCCGAGGGCTTCGTGCGGATCGTCGGCCGGGTCAAGCGCTTCGCCAAGATCGCCGGCGAGATGGTGTCGCTGGAAGTGGTCGAGAAGCTGGCCGCCGCCGCTTCGCCGGGCGCCAGCCATGCCGTGGCGGTGCAGCCCGACGCCCAGAAGGGCGAGGCGCTGGTGCTGTTCACCACCGACCGCGGCCTCGGCCGCGAAACCCTGCAGGCAAGCGCCCGGGAGAACGGCGTGGCCGAACTGGCCGTGCCGCGCAAGATCGTCGCACTGGATGCGCTGCCGCTGCTCGGCACCGGCAAGATCGATTACGTCACCCTGACCCGAATGGCGGAGGCGGCATGAGCGGACAAAGCCGACTGTTGCGCACGCGGCGCTTCCTGCCGCTGTTCCTGACCCAGTTCCTGGGCGCGTTCAACGACAACACCTTCAAGAACGCGCTGGTGGTGCTGCTCGCCTTCCACGCCGCGCGCTGGACGACGCTGTCGCCTGCGGTGCTGGCCAACCTGGCGGCCGGCATCTTCATCCTGCCCTTCTTCCTGTTCTCGGCCACCGCCGGGCAACTGGCCGACAAGTACGACAAGGCCCGCCTGGCCCGACTGGTCAAGGTGCTGGAGATCGGCATCATGCTGGTCGCGGGCATCGGTTTCTGGCAGGAGAGCCTGGCCTGGCTGCTGTTCGCCTTGTTCCTGCTCGGTCTGCATTCGACCGTGTTCGGGCCGATCAAATACGCCCTGCTGCCGCAGCACCTGCAGCCGACCGAACTGCTCGGCGGCAATGCCCTGGTCGAGGCGGGCACATTCGTCGCGATCCTGCTCGGCACCCTGGCGGGCGGCCTGCTGGCCGGCTTCGGTCATCCGCTGGTCATCGCCGGAGCCGGTCTCGCGGTCGCCGTCGCGGGCTACCTGGTCAGCCGCGCCATCCCGGCCGCGCCGGCCCCGGCGCCGGAACTGCGCATCCACCCCAACCCGCTGGCCGAGACCTGGCGCAATATCGGCTTCGCCCGCGAGAACCGCTCGGTGTTCCTGTCCATCCTCGGCATCTCCTGGTTCTGGCTGTTCGGCGCGCTGTTGCTGGCCCAGTTCCCGGCCTACGCCAAGGTCGTGCTGGGCGGCAGCGAGTCGACCGTGACCCTGCTCCTGGCCACCTTCACCATCGGCGTCGGGCTCGGTTCGCTGGCCTGCGAGAAGCTGTCCGAGCACCGGGTCGAACTGGGCCTGGTGCCGCTCGGTTCGATCGGACTGACCGTGTTCGGCCTCGACCTGGCGTGGTCGTCGCCGAGCCTGCCGGCGCACGCACCGCTGGCCCTGGCCGAGCTGCTTGCCCAACCCGGCATCTGGCGGGTGCTGGCCGACCTGGCGGCGAGCGGTCTGTTCGGCGGCTTCTTCATCGTGCCGCTCTATGCATTGGTGCAGATCCGCAGCCGGGAGGAATTCCGGGCCCGGATCATCGCCGCCAACAACATCATGAACGCCTTGTTCATGGTGGTCGGCTCGCTCTGCGCCGCGGCCCTGCTGGCGGCCGGCTGGTCGATTCCGCAACTGTTCGCCGCGGCGGCCGTGCTCAATGCCGCGGTGGCGATCTACATCTACAGGCTGGTGCCGGAGTTCCTGGTGCGCTTCGCGGTCTGGCTGCTGGTCCATACCGTCGGCCGGGTGATGGCGCGCGGCTTCGGCCATCTTCCCGAGCAGGGCGCGGCCTTGATCAGTGTCGGTGCGGAAGGGGCGCTCCGTCCGGCCGACGTGCTCAAGGTCATGGCCTCGTGCAGCCGGCCGATCCGCTTCATCCTCGATCACCGGCTGGCAAGCCGCCCTGCGTTTCGCTGGCTGATGCGCCAGGCCAATGCCCTGTTCGTCGATCTGGAGTCGGGCTGCAGTCCCGATTCGCCGGCCGGCAAGGCATTGCACGACGCATTCGAGGCCGGCCATCTGGTGTTGGTGGCTTGCGAACGCTCAGCGGCCGAGGCGGAACTGCATGCCGGCGTGCCGGCCTTCAGGTTGACGATCGGACGCAGGTCCAGGCCGATCGGCTTATGGGAGCTGGTCGAACCGGTGCTGATCTCGGTCGAGCCGGGCGATTGAAAAGGCGGCCGGCTTGTGGCCGGCCGCCCCGGTTTCCGCACCGGTCTTGTGGTCCGGTACGGTCGGTCAAATGTACTGTCAGGCGCCGACCTCACATTGCGAGGTCGGGGTGTAGCAACCGGCGTGGACTGTCGATTTCCGGCTGCCGTCGATGTCCAGCACGTGGACCGCGCAGGCCAGGCAGGGGTCGAACGAGTGCACGGTGCGCAGCACTTCCAGCGGCCGCTCCGGGTCGGCCACCGGGTTGTCGAGCAGCGACATCTCGTAGGGACCGGGCGCGTCGTCCTCGTTGCGCGGCGCCGCGTTCCAGGTGGTCGGCACCACCGCCTGGTAGTTCTTGATCTTGCCGTCGTCGATCACCACCCAGTGGCTCAATACGCCGCGCGGCGCTTCGTGGAAACCGACGCCCATAACTTCGTCCTTGGGGAAGGTCGGCTTGTTGAAGGTGTGGCTGTCGCCCTTGCCGATGTTGTCGACCAGGCGATGCCACATGTTGTCCAGCTCGTCGACCTGGACGCTGCAGGACACGGCCCGGGCGGCGTGACGGCCGATGGTGGAGTGCACGGCGGCGAGCGGGATCCTGGTGCCGGCCACGGTGCTGGCGGTGTCGAGCACCCGGTCGAGGTATTTCAGGGTCGGCGCGTGCTTGGCCGCGGCCATGGCCAGGACGCGCGACAGCGGGCCGACCTGGGCCGGCTTGCCGTAGAAGGTCGGCGCCTTGACCCAGGAGTATTTGCCGCCGTCCTGGAAGTCGGTGTACTCGGCCTCCGTCTCGCCCTTGTAGGGATGCAGGGCGCCCTTGCCGCCCTTGTACCAGGCGTGTTTGACGCTCTCGGTCACGCCGTCCTTGAAGTAGGGGTCGCCGAATTTCACGATCGGCTTGAACTTGGCCAGGTCGCCGCCCGGAACGAAGCCGCCCGGCAGGGCGAACTGGGTGCCCTTGCCGTCGAGCGGCAGGTCGGGTACCGACAGGTAGTCCATGATGCCGGCGCCGTGGCGGGTCCAGTCGGCGTAGAAGGCGCCGATGGCGGCGACGTCGACCAGATAGACGTTGTGGACGAAGTCGCCCAGTTCGTCGATGAATTCCTTGATCGCCATCAGCCGTTCCAGGCTGAGCACGGACTGGGAATCCATGTTGATCGGGTTGGATACGCCGCCCACCGCCACGTTCTGGATGTGCGGAGTCTTGGAGCCGAGGATGGCGACGATCTTGTTGGCCTTGCGCTGGATGTCCAGGGCCTGCAGGTAGTGGCTGACGGCGAGCAGGTTCACTTCCGGGGTCAGCTTCATGGCCGGGTGGCCCCAGTAGCCGTTGGTGAAGATGCCCAGCTGGCCGGTGCCGACGAAGCCGCCCAGGCGTTCCTTGACCTGGGCGAACTGTTCCTTGCTGTTGCCCTTCCAGGAGGAGAGCGACTCGGCCAGCTGCGCGGTCTTGGCCGGATCGCCCTTGAGCGCCGAGACCACGTCGACCCAGTCCAGGGCGGACAGGTGGTAGAAGTGGACGATGTGGTCGTGGACGGCGTGGGCCAGGATGATGATGTTGCGGATGTACTGGGCGTTGACCGGGATTTCCATGTCGAGCGCGTTTTCCACCGCGCGCACCGAGCAGATGGCGTGCACGGTGGTGCAGACGCCGCAGATGCGCTGGGTGATCGCCCAGGCGTCGCGCGGGTCGCGGCCGATCAGGATCTGTTCGACGCCGCGCCACATCTGGCCCGAGGCCCAGGCCTTCTTGACCCGGCCGCCGTCGATTTCGCAGTCGATGCGCAGGTGTCCCTCGATGCGGGTGATGGGATCGATGGTGATGCGTTTGCTCATGTTTCTGCTCCGGTTAATTGGCGGCGGGCTCGTGCTTGGGCAGCACGGGCAACAGGCGGACTAGGACGATGTAGCCGAGGATCTCGATGGCGATGATGCCGACGGTCAGCAGCATCTCCGGCAGCGACGGGAAGTAGTGCCAGCCGTTGCCGGTCTCGTAGCCGACCAGGTAGCTGTCGATCCGCAGCAGGAAGGTGCCGGTCATCATGCAGACCGCGGACAGGAACAGCCGGTCGGGCCGGCGGCGGTCGGCCTTCCTGGCCAGCAGGACGACGGGTGCGGCGAAGAAGGCGGTCTCGATCCAGAACATCAGTGCCATGACGTTGAGCTGGAAGGCCTCGACCATGGCGCCTCGGATCAGCAGGTCGGCGAAGCGCAGCATCAGGTAGACCGCCAGCACGCCCCACATGACCTTGGACAGCTTGGAGAGGATGCCCAGTTCGAACGGCCGCTTGAAGCCGATGGCGGAGACGGTCGACTCGAAGATGACGATGGCGTAGCCGACGCTGACCGCGGTCAGCAGGTAGAGCAGGGGCAGCAGCTCGGTCTGCCAGAGCGGGTTGATCTGAGTGCCGAACACGATCAGCAGCGAACCGAGCGAGGACTGGTGCATCGAGGGCAGCAGGGCGCCGAGGGCGATCACCAGGAACATCCACTTGCCCACCTTCTTCTTCAGGTCGCGCTGGTCGAACTTGTCCAGGAACACCGGCGAGAACTCCAGCCACATCACGACGATGTAGATCGTGATGCAGACCGCCACCTCGAACATGACCGAATTGATCTGGGCCCAGCCGGGCGTGAAGATGTGCCAGAAGTTCCAGTAGCGGCCTAGGTCGACGATGACCGAGGCGCCGGCCAGGGTGTAGCCGAACAGGCTGCCGAGCAGGGCCGGCCGGACCAGCGGATGGTATTCGCCCTTGTTGAAGATGTAGACCAGGAGGGCGACCGAGTAGCCGCCGCAGGCGAAGGCGGAGCCGACCATGACGTCGTAGACCACCCAGATGCCCCAGGAATAGCCGTCGTTGATGTTGGTCACCGAGCCGAGGCCGAAGAACAGCCTGATCAGCAGGATGACGCCGGCCACCCCGATCAGGGCGGCCAGGGTCAGGGTCACCGGCGTGACGAGTTTGCCGCCCAGCGGAGCGGGTGCGGGATGCGCGCTATGTGCCATGGTGCCTACTCCTGTTCGTCGTCGTCATCGTGGGCGGTCCGCTTGGCCGCCACGATCAGGCCGCCCAACACCACGGCGGGGGTGATGAGATAGCCGTACAGGCTGTGCTGCAGCGTCTCCGAGACGCTGGCGAAGGAGCGCTCGGGCAGGTCCCGGTAACCCAGCTTGTCGAACGGGATGGCGGCCAGCTTGATGACCTGGGTACCGCCCAGTTCCTTCTCGCCGTAGATCTCCGGGACGTAGTGACCGGCCTTCGCCATCTGGCTGTCGTCGCCGCCGATCTTGCCGCGCGGCACGGTCATCTCGGTGCCGGGCTTCAGCGCCTGTCGGCGCTTGGCCTCCTGCATCAGGTCCTCGACCGGGCCGTACAGCGTCGCGCCGGTCGGGCAGACCTGGGCGCAGGCCGAATACTGGAAGCGGGTGTCGTTGTCCGGCTGCTGCAGGTGCCGGCACAGCTCGCATTTGACGATCTTGGGGAAGGTCTTGTCGTACTGGAAGCGGGGCACGTCGAACGGGCAGGCCTCGACGCAGTAGCGGCAGCCGATGCAGTCTTCCGGGTGGTGGGAGACGATGCCGGTGACCGGGTCCTTGCGCATCGCCGACACGGGGCAGGCCGAGACGCAGGATGGGTCGACGCAGTGCAGGCAGGATTGCTTCATGAAGGCGTAGCCGTCGATCTCGCGGTCCTTCACCTGGGCGGTGCCGTTGCGGTACATCTTGATGATGTTCTTGGTCTTGCCGGACAGGTCGAGCGGGGTGTCCCACATATGGTCGATCAGGGAGTATTCGGGCGGCAGGTGGTTCGACTCCTTGCAGGCCGAGACGCAGGCCTTGCAGCCGACGCACAGCGTGCTGTCGTAGAGCAGGCCCATGGCCTTGGGCGGCATGGTCAGGTTGCCGCGCGCCTCTGCCGTGCCGGGGGCGGCGACGGCCGCGATGGCGCCGCCCGCCAGCATCCCCTTGAGGAACTGACGACGGTCCATGCTCATGGCTCGGCCCTTTCCTCTTTCTCGGTGGTGTCCTTCTTGCTGGGCTCGTCCTCGACCGCGGCGTTCTTGCCCAGGTTCTTGGTGATGTTGTAGGTCGCCGCCGTCGCGGCGCCGGCAATGGCGGCGACCACGGCGGCCGAGGCGATGGTCGCGCCGGTGCCGCGCTGTTCGTCGATGCGCGGATAGCCGAGCGGCGGCCGCACGTTCTGCAGGGTGGCCAGGGCATGGATCGGCTTGGCGAAGCCGACGCCCTGCTCGCTGCAGCCGATGCAGGGATGGCCACAGCCAACCGGCCAGGAAATCTCGCCCAGGTCGTTGAAGCCGATCACCGGGCAGTTGGCGTAGGTCTCGGGGCCCTTGCAGCCCAGCTTGTACAGGCACCAGCCCTGACGGTGGCCCTCGTCGCCGAATTCCAGGGCGAAGCGGCCAGCGTCGAAATGGGCGCGCCGCTCGCAGTTCTCGTGGATCAGGCGGGAGTAGGCGAACAGCGGCCGGCCGAGATGGTCGACGTCGGGCAGCTTGCCGAAGGTCAGGTAGTGGACCGCAGTGGACAGGAAGTTGTACGGGCTGGGCGGGCAGCCGGGAATGGTGACGACCGGCTTGCCCAGGACCGCGGTGGCGCTGGTGGCGCCGGTCGGATTGGGGCCCGTGGACGGCATGCCGCCCCAGGATGCGCAGGAGCCGATGGCGATCACCGCGGCCGCGCCGGCCGCGCATTCGTTCACCATCTCGATCGCGGTCTGGCCGCCGACCTTGCAGTAGATGCCGTTGTCCTTGGTCGGGATGGCGCCCTCCACCACCAGCAGGTACTTGCCCCGGTTGGCGGCCATCGCCGCCTTGCGCGCGGCCTCGGCCTGGTGGCCGGCGGCTGCGAACAGGGTCTCGTGGTAATCGAGCGAGATGACGTCGAGGATCAGTTTTTCCAGGGTCGGGTGTTCTGCCCGCAGCAGCGATTCGGAACAGCCGGTGCATTCCTGGAAGTGGAGCCAGATCACCGAGGGCCGCTTGGCCGGGCTGGCGACCGCCTTGACGATCTCGGCCGCGGCCGAGGAGGGCAGGCCCAATGTCGCCGCCATGGCGGTGCACAGCTTGAGAAAGTCGCGCCGGGAGACCCCCAGCCGCTTTTCCAGGGCCTGTACGCCCGGCAGGTTTTCCATCGAAAGTATGTCGGCCTTCGCCATGATCGTCCTTTCCTGTTGCCGCCTGCCCGGTGCGGCGGGGGCGGTTCAACCCTCGGAGGCCGGTCTTGCGTGGCTTTTGCGAAAACTACCCTGAACTGATGCTATTAGCACTTCAATATAAACATGTCTTATTTTAAATAGATTAATTTTTTCAATTGGTTGTATTGCTTGTGAGGCGATCGCCTGCTTGCCTGGGCGACCTGTTCACCATTGTCCTGCGATGGGCGGGCGGGGGTGCGGGCCGGGCGTGGTACGGACCGTAAGCGTTCAGTATCGGGTCCGGCGCACCGGTGACTCACGGCAGCAGGGTGATGTATCGGGAGGCCACGAAGCCGGTGCGGCCGGGCTGCTCGATGGCGTACCAGTCGACCGAGTACTGGCCGATCACGAACACGGGGGTGCCGGTCGGCAGGTGGGCGAATATGTTGGCGCTGCTGCCGGTGGTCGGCGTGCTGCGCACCAACAGGTCGTCGCGCACGGTCGCCACCACCCCGTTCCGTCGCAGCGGGGTGACGTAGAACTCGTTCCGGCTGGAGGCGTCGCGCACGGTGTCGATGTTGGCGGCGGGCGGCGGCGGGCGGCCGCCGACGGCTGCGGCCGGCCTGCCGAGCGGCCGGCCGATGGCCGCGAGTATGTCCTCCTCGGCGCACAGACCGCCCAGCACGGTGTTGATGTTGAGGGCGGCGGGGAAGGTCGGTCCGGCGCCGAGCAGGCTGCGCAGGAAGTCGACGTACGGCGGCAACACCGCCGGCAGGGGCGGGGCCAGCGGCGCCTGGTGGGCGGCGAGCAACGCCAGCATGAACTGGGCGGCGGGTGGCGGTGAGGCCGGCGGCAGGGTGAGCAGGGCCGCCACGTGCCGCATCACGATGCCCATGTCGAGATCGGCGGCGGCCTGCAGGCAATTGGCATAGCGGCCGAGGGCGGCGAGGAAGTTGGCGTGGCGGGCCGGATCGTGCTCCATCCAGGCCTGTTCGATGACCACCGCCACGCGCGGCGTGGCGGCGTAGTGCGGATCGCCGGCCGGGCCGCCCAGCACTCGGCCGATGTGCGCCGCGTTGCCGGCGAAGACCCCGAGGGCTGCATCCAGGCTGGCGGCGGTGGTGAAGCCGGGCCAGTAGAGCAGGAACAGGCTGCCGGCCAACTCGCCCATCTCGCGGATCGCCTCGCCGTTACCGAGATAGTGGTTGACGGTGAGGTAGTAGAGCGGCTGGATGATGCACTCCCGCCAGCTGTCGGTGGCCGCCGCGTGGGTCGAACGGCCGGCGGTGATGCGACGCTGCATGGCGTCACGGCAGCGGTGGGTGCCGGCCAGCTGGTCCTGGGCCCAGCATTCCAGCACGGCGCGCATGCAGCCTTCCGGCTCGGTGCCGAACTCGACGTAGGTCAGCTTGTCGGCGGTGAGGTCCGGGTCGTCCGGGACGGAGAGTCCGAGCTGGCTGGACCCCGGCCGCACGAAGGTGGTCAGGCCGGGCGCGAACGAGGAACTGGAGCCCAGCACGGTGGCGCCGGAGCCGGCGATGCCGGCCACCACGTCGCGCAGGCTGGGATCGGCGGTGATGGCCGCGTTCACGTCGGCGGCTGCATCGGCCGGCGCCGCGCGCAGTGCCGTGGTGACCTGGTGCGAATTGGTCAGGCAGGCGTCCAGGATGATGCGCCGGCGGGCCGGGTCGCTGCTCATCAGCCGGGTGAGCTCGGTCATCAGGCTGGTGGTGTTGGCACCGGTGGCGCCGGTCGTGCCCAGGTCGTCACCGCTGATCGCGGCGCCGGCGGTGCCGGCCAGGCCGAGCACGGTGGCGTTGCCGTGGCCGGCGATCATGGCCTGCTGGATGCGCCCGCCCACCCCGTAGCGGGCGGCGACCGGGGCGAGTTGAGCCCGGTAGTCCGCGACGGTGGCCAGCCCCTCGACCACGATGGTCAGGATGTTCGTGTCGAGCACCATCGCCTCCAGGCCGGCGTTGCGATGGAATGCGCCGTTGTGGTCGACCGCCGGGTAGAGCACCACGGTGAGCGGCCGCCGCGTCCAGGCCAGGGCCTGTTGCCAGTGCGGGAAGGCCTCGTTGCTGGCCAGGCCGTCCAGGGTGTTCTTGGTGAAATGGTGGTAGTCCTTGACGTGCCGGACCGTGCCCAGGTAGCTGGCCGGCGTGGCGCCCTCGGCGCGCAGTGCCAGGAAGGAATCGACCTCGGCGCCGTTCTCCGCGGACAGCACCGGCGTGCAGGCCGTCAGATAGGCGATGAAGCTGGGCAGTTCAGGCGCTGCCGCCGGGGTCAGCTTCTCGAACGGCGAGGGCGTGCTCACCGGGTCCGGCGCCTGCATCACCAGGTGCAGGTTGGCGGCCGGCCAGGCCGCCTCAAGGCTGGCGAGCCCACGGCCCCAGCGCTCGGCCTCGTCGATGATGGCGGTCCGGCGCAGCCAGGCGGTGGCGTCGCTGGTCACCCCGTCGCGGTACTTGTTCAGGGTCGGGAAGATGCCTGGCACGCCCTTGCCGAGGATGTCGGCCAGGCCGAGGTCGCCGCAGGCGTCGACCACCCGCGGCCCGTCGGCGAAGGACTGGATCTGCCGGAACTGGCCGAGCGAGGCCGGATCGGCCTGCAGGTCGGGGCTGGTGGCCCAGTCGAGCTGTCTGTGGGTCAGGGAGACGAAGTCGGCCAGCTTCATGGCCCGGACCGTCGCCGGCGTCTCGCTGGTCCGCGCCGGGGTGCGGGTCACCGCCGGCCAGCGCAGCACGATCGCGCCGCCGCCTTGGCCTTGGACGACGTGGACGAGCTCGTGGGCGATCAGTTCCTGGCCCTCGGGAGTGTCGGGCCGATATTCGCCGGCGGCGAAGGCGATGTGCTCGCCCACCGTGAAGGCGCGGGCGCCGAGGCGCTGGGTCTCGCGGGCCGCCCCGGGGCCGGTGTGGATGCGCACCCGGGTGAGGTCGGCGCCCAGGCGCTGCTCGAACCAGCCGCGCGTGCCGAGGTCGAGCGGCAGGCCGATGCCCAGGCGCTGGACGACGTCCTCGTCGACGGTGGCTGGTGCGGAAGCCGCGTCATCCGCCCGTTTGGGCATCACCGATTGGCTGGGCTGCGTCGGCGAGTATGAGGCGTTCTGCTCCGGTGCGGCCCGGCTGACCAGCTCGTTGGGGTCGGTGACCTTCTTGCCGTCGCGGTCCGTGGTCTCCGTCTTCTGGGTGCTCGGCTTGCCTTCCAGCATGTTCAGGAAGTCCTTCGCCTCCAGCTTGGGCGGGGGAATCTGGATGTCCTTGGCCGGGTCGAAGCGGAAGCCCGTGCGGCTGTTCCAGCCGAAGGTCGCCGAGGCAGTGACGCTCAGAGGCAGGTCGTAGCTGACCTGGCCGAGGGGCCAGGTGCGGCTCCACAGGGTGATGGTGTCGATGTACAGGTTGGCCCGGGCATAGAGCTCGCCCGAGAGCGAGAATGTGGCCTTGGGCTGGGCGTTGATCGATAACGTGTTCTGGATGTCGAAACCGTCCGCCTTGCTCCAGGTGAAGTCGGTCTTGCCCCGGACTGCCGGCGGGTCGGGTGGGATGCCGGCGCTGGCGGTCACGGTGACGTTGCCGCCCAATTGCGCGATCAGCACCTCGGCCGCGATGTTGACGCCGGCGCTCAGGCTGATGCCGGCTTGGGCTGGGATCTCCAGTTCGGCGCCGCCCTTGATCTTGAGGTTTTCGACCTGGAACACGCTGGGGTCGAACGGCTCCAGCTCCACACCGATGTTCTTGACCATGCCGGGCCCAACGGAGGCGATGGCGTCGATCGAGAAGTCGGCGAACAGGACGATGCCGCCGAGCGGGATGCCGACCAGGGGAATGCTGGGCGTCTTGATCTTGACCAGGTTGTGCTTGGCGGCATCGCCCTTGGGGTACTGGTCGAACAGCTTCTGGTCGGGCATGGTCAGCTTGCCGCCGATCTCGACCTTGCCCTTGTCGCTCACCTTGAGCTTGACCGTGCCGCTCACCGGCCCCAGCTTGGCGGTCAGGTCGGCGCTGCCGAATGCCTTGTAGTCCTTGCCGCCTTCACCACCGACGTTGCCCTTCTCGTCGACCTCGCCGTTGGTCACGCCGACCTTGCCGCTGCCGGAGATCAGGCCGTCGCCGTAGGAAAAGGCGACGGTGCCCTCGATCAGTACCAGGCCCTTGTCGTAGCTGCCGTGCAGCTGGGTGTCGATGCCTGGGATGTCGGGGGTGATGTCGCCGCTGCCGGACAGGGACCAGGCCTCGCCGTCGCGCTTCAGGGTCAGGTTCAGTTCGCCGCTCTTGATGCCGGGCAGCTTGGCCAGTTCGCCCTTGCCCGAGACGCTGAAGGACTCGGCGTTTTCGAACTTGATCGCCAGCGAGAACTGCTTGATCCCGGGGATGTCGGGTTCCGCCTTGCCGTCGGCCTCGAACTTGTCGTTGTCCACCAGGACGTGGATCTTGGCCGACTTGATGCCGCGTATCTTGTTGCCGATCGATACGTCGGCCTCGCCGGAGAATTTGCCGTCGGCCTCGCCCTCCTTGGTATAGCTGGCCTTGAGCACGGCCTGGCCGTCGAACAGCTTGCGGTCGAACACGAAGTCGCCGGCGATCGAGAAGCTTCCCATCCGCCCCTTGCCGACCAGGCTGCCCTCGCCCAGCCCTTGCAGCACGTAGACGACGACGCCGGTGACGGAGAAGCCGATGTCTGTCGCCAGCGCCACCGTCAGGCTGCTGCCGGTGATCTTGAACGGCCCGGGCAGGCTGAGCTCGCCCGCCGAAAAGGTCTTGGATACCTGCAGACGCTTGCCCTGTACCAGGAGGTCGATCGGGGTCTTGTTGAGAAGGGGCAGATTGGGTGTGATCACCCCCTGCAGCAGCAGGCCGGTGCCGGGCAGGATGTCCAGCTCGGTGATCTCGACCGGACTCATCGGCTTCACGCCGAATGCCTTGGCGATCTTGTTGCGGGCGCCGACGGTGCTGATGAAGCCGGCCTGGCTCAGCTTCCCGGACAGGCGCTGGATCGGGAAGTCCATGGTTGTATCGGTGCCGCTGCTCGACAGCTGCGGGATGTCCAGGGTGGCCTTGAGCGAGCCCAGTTTGTCTCCGCCGCTGAGGTTCAGGTCGAAGGCGGATAGCTTGAACCCGGGTATCCAGCCTTCGTTCAACTGCTTGGCGTTGGTCGGCTTCTTGTTCGGGCCGAGTTTGATCTGGACCGGCTGGCCGCCCGACTTGCTCGGATAGAGCACGAACAGGTCGGGGCCGCCGAAGAAGGCAGCCTTGTCCACGCCCGTCGGCCAGCCCAATATCAGCCCGGAGTCGCCATTACGATCCGGGTCGTAGACCTTCAGCCCTTTCTTGGCCCCCTCCAGGGCGTTGATATCCGCCTGGCTCCAGCTCGAGGTCTTGCCTCCGGCGCCCCCCGACTTGAAGTCGGAGAACACCAGGGTGTACTTGGCGCGGATCTTCTCAGCGTCACCGCTTTCGGTGTCCTTGAGCTTGGTCAGCTCGGCATTGATCGAGGCGTCGATGCTCGATCCGGAAGAACGGTTGGAGGTGGCGTCGCGCAGCTCCAGGTTGTCCGGCTTGTCGAAATCCTTGCCGCCGATCTGCAGTTCGATCATGTGGTCTATGTCGTAGCTCTCGGGCTTGCCATGGTCGTCCCAGCGCGGCTTGCCGACCAGGTCGGCGATGGCCTTGGGCTGTCCCACCAAGACGTCCGGCGTTTCGGCGGACAGCTTCACCGCCTTGGGCACCGCGACATAGACGCCGTCGTCGGCCAGGCCATATTTCTTGGCGAAGTCGTCGCGCGCCTGTTTGGTCTGCTTGCGCCAGAGCGACAGCTGCTTGGAACCCTCCTCGGCGCGGTTGTAGCCGGGCGGCCGCTCGAATGTCTTGCCGCTGTAGTAAGAGAACTTGAAGGCCGGGATGGTCACGCCCTTGACCTCGACCTTGTCGCTGTCCGGCCCCTTGTCACGCATGATCTGGCGCGTGACGCTCCGGCGCTGCTGCAGGACGTGTACCAGTTCGTGGGCGATCAGGCGGTCGCCGGACTGGGTGCCGGGCCGGTACTGGCCGTTGGCGAAGGCGATGTGGTGGCCGAAGGTGAAAGCCCGGGCGTTGATCTGCAGGGCAGCCTCCTGGGCCGCGGAGTCGGTGTGCACGCGCACGTCGGCCAGGTCGTGGCCGAGCTTTCGCTCGAAACGGGCGCGGATATCCACGTCGAGCGGCTCCCCCGGGCCTAGCCGGGCCATGATGTCGGCAGGTACCTCCGGGGCGGCATCGTTTTCGCCCGCCCCGGGCGCCCGGGCGACCTCGGCCCGCTCGCCGCTGCCGACGGTCGCCAGGCCACCCCGGGTGCCGGCCGTTGTCGCCGGGTGCGGCGTGCCTGCCGGCACGGCGGGTATGGCGGGTTGGCCTTTGGCCGCGTTCTGTCGGGAAGGCGGTTGCTTGCCGGCCTGGGCAGGGTCGGCCTTGCGCGGTTCGGCAAGACGGGCCACCGTGTCCGGGGCGGCCGGCGTCGCCGGTTTGTGCCCGGCCTCGGCATCCGGCATCCGCATCACCTTGTCGGCCAGGTCGTCCGCCTCGCGCTCCACCGCGTCGCCGGGCTGGCTCACCGCCAGCTTGGCGCGGACCGCCAGGCGGTCGAAGCGCTGCTGGCTGGCGGCGGCCGGACTCTTGTCGCCGGCCGCCTGCTTGCCCGCGCTGCCTGGCTGGCCGGCCTTGGTCTGGTCGGGGGCCTTGCCTGCCTTGGTGTCGGCGGCCTTCTCGCCGGCCGGCTTCCCGGCCTTGGCGGGCGGTGGGCTGGCTGGCTTCCGGGTCTCGGCGGGGGGTGCGGGGGCGGCCATGGTCCGGGCCGGTCAGTTCACAACCGGTTCGTAGAAGACCAGGCTGGCGGTCTGCGCCCCGTCGCCGAGATCGGTGGCGGCAAGCTGGACCAGATCCAGATCGTTTTCCCCCGCCACATTCTTGCCGACAACCTCGGTCACCGCCTGGTGCCGCGCTTTCGGGTCGACGCCGGCGTCGATGACCTTGGCCGCGACCGGAATGGTGTACAGCGTTACGGTTGCGGCATTGAGGGGACCACGCATCTTGGCATCGCCGTCCTGCAGCGCTTTGACGCTGGCGCTGTCGATCTGGGTGTTGCTGAGGTATTTCAGGCTGAGGTCGACGGCTTTTCCGCTGTATTTCTTGACCAGCTCGATAAGCGCTTTCCAGCCGCTGTCCGCTGGCGTCTGCTTGAAGAGGTCCTGCACCTCCTTGTATAGGTCGTATGACGCCAGGATCACCCGCTGCGGCTTGAGGTCGAGCGCCTTGACGAGCGTCACCACCAGGAAGCCGCCGTCCAGGGAACCGTCGGCGAGTGGCGGCGAGACCGCGGTGAGGCCGCTGATGGCGCCGCTGCCGGCGGGCGGCAACTGGGTCAGGCCGGCGATCTGGTCGAGCATGCTGGTCAGGCGGAAGTGGTTCTGCCAGCTCTGGCCGGTGACCGGGGCCGCCTCCCAGTAGCGGCCGAACGCCACCTGGGGTCCCGGATCGGCCAGCCGCCACATGCTCTGGACCTGGTAGGCCGGTTCCTCGGACATGCTGTTCTCGTCACGGTAGCGCAGCACGCCGACCCGCCTGAACTGCGAGGCGTAGGTGGCCAGCGCCTTGGCGTCGTTCTGGTCGAGGGCGGCCGCGAGACTGTCCGCTTCGGCCATGTCGGCGACCGCCAGATGCCAGACCTGGAAGGCCTCCAGGCCGGTGTCGACGGACCCGGGCGCCGGCGGGCAGCAGAGCACGGTGCGGGCGCGGCGGAACATCACCCAGTCGAGCACGGCGCGCACGCTGGCGGGTGCCGCAGCCGGGGCCGGGAACAGGCGCCGGCCCGCCCGGGCGAGGAAGGCCGAGTCGTTGCCGACCTCGGCGAGCCCGGTCAGGGCGTTCATGGCGGCGGCGCCGATCGGGCTGGTGACGGCCGGCATGCCGGTGAGTCCGGTCAAGGTCAGGAGCTGGCGCCGGGCGCTCAGGGTGTTCGTGCTGGAGTTGGACTCGGCCGGCGCGACGTTGCCGGCCGAGTCAAGCTTGATCATGGACCGGACCAGGACCGGCGTCTTGGTGGTGTCGGCCAGCACGGACAAGGTAGCCGTGTGCGGCGAGTCGCTCCAGGTGAGGTAGTCCGGGCTGGTGGTCGGGTCGTGCTGGGCGTCGTCGACGATCAACTGGCCGTTGGCCGCATCGCCCTTGCGGACCAGGCTGATGCGGCCGCCCACCCGTTTCAGGTTGCCGTCGGCGTCGGTCACGACGAGGGAGAGCTCGACCACCCGCTCGCTGCGGCCACTGCCCAGGGCCTGGTCGTACAGCGCGGTCAGGCTGCCGCTCGCCTGGTAGGCCGCCTGGTCGGTGCGCAGCTCGCCCTTGACCGTGGCCTCCGCCCCGAAGGCGAGGCCGAAAGGATCGGCTGCGATGTCGCAGGCGAAATAGACCGTGGAGTTGGCGATGCGGTTGATCTGCCGGCCGACGTTGCCGCTGGCGTCGAGTTGGGTATAGCTGGCGATCGTCTGCCGCATCCGGGTGTACAGGTCGCCGGCATCGAGCCGGGCGATGAGGGTGAAGCCGTAGCTGCCGTCGTCGCGCAGTTCGCTGCGGGCGAGGCCGTACAGGTGGCGCTCCTTGAGCGCGCCGAGCAGGCCGGTCGTGTCGTTGGTGATGACCTTGCGGGTGTCGGCTGTGAGCGGCTGGCCACTCGTGTCGGTCGTACCCAGCTTGGCCTTCATGAACTGGGTCTTGACGAGTTCCATCGTCGCCTGCAGGCGGCTCGGCTCGTTGGCGATGCCGAGCTGGAAGGCACCGGCGATCGCCGGGTCCATGTCGACCTGCCACCAAGTGCCGGGCGCCGCCGCCTCGGCGCTGATGGCCTGGCCGTCCGGGACGAATATCTCCACCGCCTCCTTGAGCTTGGGGTTGTCCAGGCCGCGGGTCAGCGAGATGCGCTCCATGTGCTGGGCCTCCTCGACCAGATGGGCGATCTCGTCGTGGCGCACGGCGCGGTAGGTCAGGTCGACGCCCTCGCCGAACATGCGCGACAGCTGGTCGGCCAGGCTCCGCTTGCCGGATGCGACCGGCAGGTAGCCGGCCGGCGGCAGCTCGACGAAGCCGGCATTGAGGAGCAGGCGATTGGCCGGCAGGATGCCGCGGCCGAGGTTCGCCTTGGCGAGGCTGTCCGAGATCTCGTAGATCTGGGCGTAGGACAGCTTGATCTCGTCGGCCAGGTTCACGGCATCCTGCGGACTGGGATTGCTGCTCAGACTCCGGAGGATGGTCTGGGTGCCGGTGCTGTACTGCTGGTGCAGGGCGTCGAGTTCCTTACGGGTCTGGTCGAGCAGTTGACGCAACTGGTCGCAGTCGTCGGCCGGCAACAGGACCTGGGTGGTGCCGTCGAAAATGGCCGACAGCTGGCACTGGAACTGCAGTATCTGGGCCAGGAACACGTTCCAGGGCCGCATCGCCATGCGGCCCTGCCAATAGCCGCGGGCCTGGGCATCCATGCGTTCGCGCCGGGCGCTCCAGGCATCCAGCACCCGCACCGTGCTGCCTTCCAGCAGCAACAGGCCGATGGCCACCTCGTCGCGGTCGTAAAGGCTGGCCGGGTTGCACCAGACCGTACCGGCCAGGCCGGAAGCGCCCAGTGCGGCGGCGGTCAGCCCCGGCTCGACGGCGAAATAGGCCGAGGCGGCCCGGTTGCGCAGGTGCACCGAGCCCAGGGTGACCGCGCTGCTGTCGGGCAGCTTGAGGTCGATCGGGCGCAGGCGCAGGACCACGCCCTCGCGCCACCAGGGATGCTGGCTGTCGGTGGCGCAGGCGGTGGCGCACAGCTTGCCGTACACCGCCTCGTTGCCGCACAGGCTGTCGACCGGCCCGACGGTGACCACGTATGCCAGCGTCGCCGGCACGGCGCCGGTCATCTTCTTGCCGGTCAGGCAGTCGGCGAAGTCGGCGTTGCCTGCGGCCGGCGCGGCCGTGGCGAGCTTGAGCAGGTCGGCCAGCGCGGCGGACAGGTCGTTCACCGCCAGGACCGGGTTGCCGGCCGGCGTGATGGCCAGGCCGGCGCTCACCTGCAGGCTGCTGCCGGCCAGGCTGAGGCCCAGGCCGTCGACCACGCCCCAGCCGCCGGCCAGGTTGGACAGGCGGTTGCGGGCGCGCAGGTAGTCCTGCTCCAGGGCTAGGGCGTCGGCGCGCAGGTACTGGCCGTCGAAGTAATGCAGGCGGGTGAGCGGGCTGGCCTGGGCGATGAAGGCCACGCCGTCCGGGACGCCCGGGTCGACGCATTGGTTCACGATGTAGATGTCCTTGGCCATGACTAGCTCCCGGAAAAGAGGGTGGTGAGGTCGAGTCCCTTGGTCTCCCGGCCCGACACGCCGTCGAGCAGGAGAGTTTGCAGCAGGCCGCTGGAGAGCAGCAGCGGGCGGAGGCCGAGCGTCAACTTGGCGATGGCGACGTGCCAGCCGTCGGCGTCCTGGCTGAAGTGCACGCCTTCCAGGCGGGCCAGCGGCAGGCACAGGCCGTTGGGATCGGCGGCGGGGTCGGGCGCGGCCGGCGATTCGGCGGCCAGCGCCCGGGCCCACACCTCGCGGGCCAGCAGGGCGCGGGCGGCATCCTGCTGGTCGGCGGGCAGGGCGAGCAGGTCGGCGATCCCCTGCTTGAGCCAGGCGTCGTCGGGCAGCAACTGGCCGCCGCCGTCCTTGGCCGGCGGCTCCAGGCCCAGCCACAGGCGCAGCAGGTGGTAATGGCCGGCGGCCGGCGGAGCGGTGCCGGCGCGCGCCAGGCCGAGCCGCACGGTCTCGCAGAGGCGGGCGTAGGCGATGTCGGCGGTGTCGGTGGCGCACGGTTCGGCGATGGCCGGCACCGGCTGGCTGAGGCAGGTGGCGTAGCAGGCCAGCAGGTCGAGGTCGACCGTGGCGTCCTCGGGGTGGGTGATGTCGTTGAAGGCCTCGTCGTGCTGGTGCTTCTGCCACCACAGGGCCAGGTTTACGCACTGCGCCACGTCGAGCGCCAGGTCGCGGCCGAGCGCGTCGACGGCATAGCCGGGGCCGACCTTGAGGTCGTAGCCGGCGGCATCGAATTCGACCGGGAAGCCCGCCACCACGCCGGCGCCGTGCAGCAGGCGCTGGTGGCGGCGCAGGCGGCCGACGTGGAAGCCCTGTTCGGAGCGGAAGTCGTCCACCCCGAGCAGCATGCCGAAGTGGTAGTTGAGGCCGCATTGCGGCGTGTCGGGCAGGTCCGCGGCGCAGTAGCCGACGTCGGTTGCGCAGACCGCGCGGGTGTCATTGCTCTGGGTCATGACGGGCTCCAGTCTCCTGTCGATCGGTCGCCATCAGAACACCGCGGCGCTGCGGCTCATGGCGCGGGCGCGGCGCGGGGTGGTGTCGAGTTCCGCCGCCTGGCCGGCGGCGGCCCGGGCCCGGGCGTCGGCCAGCGCGGCGTCCACCCGTGCGGCCAGGTCTGCGGCCTGGAGTGCCTTGACCAGGAGGTCCTCCTGGTTGGCCAGGGCGTCGATCAGGGCGGCCGGGGTGGGGTTCTTCAGCTCGTCGAGGTCTTCCACCGCGTCGTCCAGGGCCTCCAGGGTGCCCCAGAGACTGTCCGGGACGGCGGCGAACCAGGCGGCGAGCAGGTCGCGGTCGGCCGGGGTGAGTGCGCCGCGCGCCGTGGCCAGCGCCGTCTCGGCGTCGACGACCGCGCCGTGCTCGGTGCTCAGCGCGCCGCCGTCGAGGCTGGCCTGGTCGGTGTCGGGGTCGGTCTTGCGGATGTCGGCCAGGGCCTGGTCGTAGGTGGCCTGGGCGGTGCGCCGGGCCCGCTCGGCGAGGTCCACTGCACGCAGCCGGGTGAGTGCGTCTTCGCGGTCCGCCTCCTTGGCCGGGTCCTTGAGCGCCGCCGCCTCGTCGGCGGTGAGGAGCGGGCCGGCGAGATTGGCCAGGCGTTCCAGGGTCGCCCGGTCGGCGGCGAGCCGGGGGGCGGCCAGGCTGGCTTTCTGCAGCGCGGCCCAGGCCGCCTGGTAGGCGGCACGGGCCTGGTCGAGGGCCGGGTCGGCGAGCCCGGCGACATGGGCGAACACGGCCGCTTCGGCGTGCGCCGAGGCCCAGACCAGGTCGCGCCGGTCGCGCACCCGGCTCAGGAAGTCCTTGGCCGGGTCGCCGCCGTTGGCCGGGAAGGCAGCCTCCACCTTGGCCCTCGCGCCGGCCTCGAAGTCGGTCAGGGCCTGGCCGGCGTCGGCCGCCAGGTTGGCCAGGTCGCCGCCGGTCAACAGATCGACCATGGCCTGGCGCGTCGCGGCCCGCGCGGTTTCGGCCTTGAGCCCGGCCTGGGCCGTGGCGAGATCGGCCGCGGCGGCCCGCTGGCGGGCTTCGAGCCGGGCCACGCGGGCGGCGGCCTCCTGCCTGGCCAGGTCCGCGTCGGCCTGGTCGACACCGGCCTGGGCCAGCGCCACCAGGGCGGCGCC
>DASVZA010000025.1:0-28529 GCA_036391875.1 Parasulfuritortus sp. | reverse complement strand
GTTGCCGGCCGGCCATCGGCGGGCGCGGCGTCTGCCTGAGCCTGGGCCGCACGTTCGGCGGCGCGCTTCTGCCAGTAGGCCCGGCGCGCCGCCGGGTCGGCATCGGCGAGCGGATGCCGGCCAGCCGATGCATCCGGCATGGCGCCGTGCCTCCCGGCCATGCCGTCGTCGGCGGCCATCCCCCCGGCGTTCGCCGTGCCGGCCGCGAGCAGGGCCAGCGTCAAGACAAGCAATCGCGTCCGCATGGTCAGAACCTGTAGGACACGCCGGCCCGCAACGTGAACGGCAGATAGGTGCCGCTGTTGCCGACCGTGCCGTAGGCCGGGCCGGTCACGCCGTTGATGGTGGTGTAGCTGACCCGGTCGGCGTAGTGGACGTTG
This sequence comes from Parasulfuritortus sp., assembly GCA_036391875.1. Lineage (GTDB taxonomy): Bacteria > Pseudomonadota > Gammaproteobacteria > Burkholderiales > Thiobacillaceae > Parasulfuritortus. Next base: position 28,149 of record DASVZA010000025.1, on the reverse strand, counting down.
AACAGGTTGAGCGCATGCAGCCAGAAGCGCCAATCCTTGCGCTGATAGCTGACGCGCAGGTTGACCAGGTCGGGGCGGGAGTAGGTGGCGGTGTTTTCCTTGTCGATCCAGTATTTGGCGATGTGGCTGTATTCCAGCTCCGCCTTCCAGCCCGCGGCCGGCTTGAAGCCGAAACGCAGGTTGACGTTGTGGCGCGGCGCGGCCTGGTAGTCGTTGCCGGACAGGTCGGTGAAACCGCTCGCCGTCGTGCCGGAAACGTAGTCGTCGTAGTAGACCTGGCTGTAGGTGTAGGTCAGGCCGAGGTCCAGCCAGCGGGTGGCGCTCCAGTCGAACATCGATTCCAGGCCGCGCGCCGTGAGCTTGGCGGCGTTTTCCTTGGCGCTGGTGCAGGTCGGCAGGGCGGCGAGTTCTTCCGCGGTGCAATCACGGCTGACGATGATGTTCTTGTTGACCGTATTAAACAGGGCCACGTCGTAGTGCAGGGCCGAATCGCGGAAAGTGCCGCGCAGGCCGATTTCCTCGGTCCAGGATTCCTCGGGCTTGAGGTCGTAATTGGCCGGCGAGCTGGAACTGCCCATCAGGTTGCTCAGGCCGGGCGCGACGAAGCCCTGCGACAGGTTGGCCCAGACCAGGTGGTCGCGGTTCAGGTCGTAGGTCAGGCCGCTCTTGAACACCGACTTGCGGAAGGTCTTTTCCCCGTCCCGGTTGGCGGCGGTGCGATCGTCGGTGATGTATTTGACCTGGTCGAAGCGCTCGCCCAGGTGCAGGCGGAGCCGGTCGGTGGCGTTGAACTCGTAGTGGACGAAGGGAGTCATGTCCTGCTCGGTGCCGACGCTGCCCAGGCTGCTCAAGGTGCCGGCCGCCCACATGCCCTGCTTGGCCTGGGCGACGCTGTACAGGTTGTTGTAGGTCGTGCTGTCCAGCTGCATGTCGGCCTGCTCGAAGCCGACATAGAACGTCGACTTGGCCCAGTCGAACTCGTGCTTGTACCAACCCTGGACGACCGTGTTGTCTTCCTCGCTCCTGCTGATCTTGTTGGTCGCGTAGGTGATCGGGTTTCCGGTCGAGGCCGAGCCGGAGCCGGTGTTGCCCTGTCCTTCCTGCCTGGTGTTGCGCATCGAGGCCGCCAGGCGCAGTTCGCCCCGGGCGCCGACCATCTGCTGGAACTGCACGGAACCGGTATCAAAGGTGTACAGGGTGCGGCCGTACGAACCGGGCGTCACCGAACGCCAGTCGGCATTGAACTGGGCTTCGGTGATGGAACCCGGCAGACGGTAGTCCCAGTCGACGTGGTCGTAGGCGAAGGTCAGCTTGGAGGTGGTGCTCGGCCGGGTGACGAGCTTGCCGGACAGGCCCTTCTTGTGCTGCTCGGCGCTCGAACCGCTGCGCCAGCCGTCGGTTTCCATGCTGCTGCCGGCCAGGAACAGGCCGACCCCGTTGCGCGTGGTGTTGCCGATCGAAAACTGGGTCCGGTCGAAGCTCCAGGCGCCCACCTCCTGCGACAGCGTGCCGGACAGCGTCTTGGGCGGATCGCGGGTGATCACGTTCATGGTGCCGCCGATGGCATAGCTGCTGTACAGCGCGGAACCCGGTCCGGTGACGAACTCGACCCGTTCGATGTTGGCGATGTTGGCCTGGTCGATCAGGCTGAAATTCTGGTTGTAGGCCACGCGCATGCCGTCCACGCGCATGTCAGTGTAGTTCTTGCCGCCGTCCGGAATCCGCATGTTGCGGATCAGGCTGACACCGGGGATGCGCGTGGTCAATTCGCGCAGCGCGTCGACGAACTCGACCGCCTCGATCTCCTCGCGGCCGATCACGGCGCCCGAACTCGGCGTGTACTCGGTCAGCGTGCCGAGTTCGGTCCGGGCCTGGACGTCGGCCTCGCGGTCGACGCTGGCGGTGACCGGCGCCAGGACGCGTTCGGTGTCCCCGGCCAGCCCGGCATGGATGGGCGCGAGCGCGGCGGCGACCGCCAGGGCGATCAGTGTCTTCTCATGGGTCATGGGCGTCTTCCTGAAAAGGCTCGGTCAGAGTGAGGAGGGGTGGCTGGAAGGGTCGGTGACGAAGGCGATGCGCACCACGCCGGCGTGCCGGGCGGCAGCCATGATGCGGACGATGGCCTCGTAGCGCGTGTCGCGGTCGGCGCGCAGATGCAGTTCCGGATGCTCGCTGCCGGCGGCCGCTGCACCGAAGCGCTGGATCAGTTCGGCATAGAGGATCGGCCTGTCCTCCAGGTACAGCCGGTCGTCCGCGTCGAGGGCGACATGCAGCACCTGCGGCTTGTCTTCCTGCTCGCTGGCACTGACCCTGGGCAGGTCGATGGGCACCGCCTGGTTGAACAGCGGCGCGGTGATGATGAAGATCACCAGCAGGACCAGCATCACGTCGACCAGCGGCGTGGTGTTGATCTCGGCCATGGGCTGGCCGCGTTGGTCGTCGAATCCGCCGAACGACATGACTCAGCCCGCCTGGCTCGTGGGGCTGCGCGTGCCTGTGGTCAGGAAGGCGTGCAGGTCGTGGGCGAAGCCGTCCATGTAGGCCAGGGTCAGGCGGTTGGCGCGGGTCAGGGTGTTGTAGGCCAGCACCGCGGGGATGGCCACGAACAGGCCGGCCGCGGTCATGATCAGGGCTTCGCCCACCGGCCCGGCAACCTTGCCCAGCACCACCTGGCTGGCGCCGGACAGGCCGACCAGGGCGTGGTAGATGCCCCAGACCGTGCCGAACAGGCCGATGAAGGGCGCCGTGGAACCGATCGAGGCCAGGAAGGTGAGGCCCGATTCCAGCCGCGCCTGGCTGTGCGTGATGTGGTTGCGCAAGGCGCGGGTGATGGCCTCGCTCTGCGACACCCCGGCGCCGATGCCGATCGACTGCCGGTGCAGCTCGGCCACCCGGGTCGCCACTTCGGCCATGTCGGCGAACAGGCCGGAACGGTCCTTGGCCTGCATGCCGGAGACGGCGGACGCCAGATCGGGCGCGTCCCAGAAGGTATCGAGCGCGGCGTCCAGATTGCGGCTCAGGCGCACTTGCCGGAAAAAGCGCTCGACGATGATGGTCCAGCTGAACAGGGACAGCAGGCCGAGCAGGATCGCCACACCATGGCTGATCCAGTCCGCCTGCTCCCAAAAATGCATGATGCCCATAGGAACTCGCTCCGTTTCAGGTCAGGGAAAAAACGATGGGAACCACCACCCAGGACGCGACCGGCGTGGTGCCCCGCCGCGCCGGGACGAAATGCCAGCGGGCGACGGTCTCGAGCGCCGACTGGTCGAGGCGCGGATAGCCGCTGCCGTCCTTGAGCTCTACCTGCAGCACCTGGCCTTCCGGGCCGACCTGGACGCGCAGGCGGACCACGCCTTCCTCGCCCAGGCGGCGCGACTGTCTCGGATAGGGTGGTGTGGGATTGGTCAGGTAATCGGCATCGAAACGGGCTTCGACCAGCGGCTCGGGGGCCACGGGCCGAGGGGCCGGCATGACCGGTGCCGCCACCTGGACGGCGGCCGGCTCGGGCTGTTCGACGACCGGCGCGACGGCGGTCGGCTGGGGCTCCGGCACCACCGGCCTCGTTTCCGGCGTACTCCGGGCCGGTGCTTTCGGCCGTGGCTCGGAGACCGGTTTCGGCCTGGGTGGACTAGGCTGGACCGGACGCTCTGCTTCGAGCAGGCTGACTTCGATCGGCTTGGCGACAGGCGCGGGTTCGGTCGCCTGCGGCCATTCCAACAGCACGGCCGCCGCAACCGCGGCATGGACCAGCAATGCCACGCCCCAGGCACGGAGGCGCAAGAAGCGCTCCACCGGAAAACCGGCACGGCCACGATTCGGGCGGCCCCGGAACTCGGCGGCGATAACCGCCCGTCCGGCCCGCATAGTCATTGTCTGGGCTTCCATATCCCCTTTGCGGCTTGTGTGCCGCCCCCTTGCCCGCCTCCCGACAGGCGATGATTGCCGGGAAGTTGACTACCAAGTGCTGGACCGGCCTGCCATCCGCCCGGCGTCCCCTAACGCCGGGCGTTCCCCTGGCCGCCCGCCCAGCCCCGAACCGTCCTCAGAACTTGCCGCTGAGGGCGGTGTAGAACGACCGGCCTGGGCCGGGCACGGCGACACCCCACGGCACGCCGAGGATCGACATGGTCTTGCCCTGGCCGACATAGGCCCCGCCCAGCGGCGCGTTGTAGAACTTGTCGAACAGGTTCTCGACGCCGACGTCCAGGCGCATGTGCTTCCAGGCGTAGCTGCTGCGCAGGTTGACCAGGCCGTAGCCGCCGGTCTGCAATTCGTTGCGGGTCTGGGAGACGTCCTTCTTGCCGGCCACCAGCTGCAGCTCAACGCTGTTGGTCCAGCTGTTCAGGCGCTGCACCACGGCGAACCGGGCGTTCAGCGGCATGATGTTGTAGAGGTTGTCGCCGGTGGTCATGTTCTTGCCCCGGACGTAGCCCAGGTTGCCGGTCGCGGTGAAACTGCCGTAGCCGGTCGCATCGGCCAGCGGCAGGTGGCCGGAGACGTCGATGCCGTACAGGCGGGCGCTCTGGTTGGCATAGCGCAGTTGCACGAAGCCGGTGGTCGCCGTGTTGCTTCCGGCAATCCGCTGGGCGTCGATGTAACCGTCGACGTAGGTCCAGTAGGGCGTGACCTTCATGCCCCAGCGTTCCTTGCCGGCGTCGTGCCAGTCGGCGGTCGCGCTCAGGGTGTAGGCGGTTTCCGGGCTCAGGTTGAGGTTGCCGACATAGCCGTTGCCGTCGCCGGCGAAATTGTTCATGACCATGGCCATGCCGCCGGTCGACCAGGTGTAGCGCTCGTACAGATTGGGCGAACGGGTCTTCTGGGCGAGGCCGAACTCGTAGGTCTGCGTGGCCGCGGGGATGTAACGAGCCAAAGCGGTCAGGTCCCAGTTGTGGTCTGTGATCGAATGATTCTGGCTGTTGAAGGCGTTGGCATCGGTGCTGTAGCTTGCGCTGTAGCCTTGTACGTTGCCGGTATCCATCGACACCGTCTCATTGCGCACGCCCAATTGGCTATGCCACTTCTGGCTCCAGCGCGCATTCCATTCCGCGAACAAGGCGACCCGGTCGCGCTGGCCGTTGTTGATGTTCCAGAAGGTGTTGGGCCACATGTTCATGCCGGAGGGCGACCACCAGTCGCTCAGCCGGTAGCGCTGATACTCGCCGCCCACCTTGAGCGCATCGCGCCTGGACAGATCGATGTCGGCACTGAGCTTGGCGCCGGTGTTGTGGCCCTTGGTGTCCATCGGCATGCCGGCGGCACAGGTTCCCATTCCAGGGACGAAGTTGTAAGCCGCGCAGGTGGCGTAGCTCGGATACCAGTACTGCTTGTCGTTGCCGAAGTCCATCTTGTGTTCGGTCTTCTCGTCGTAGACCCGCGCCTTCAGGATGCCCCACTGGTATTGCCCGGTATAGGCGAGGTTGATCTGCGTGCTGTCGTTACCGGTCATGTCCATGCGCTGGGTCGGATAGCCCTCGTAGGGAATGTTCTGTACGCCGACCTTCATCTCGAACAGTTGGTTGTCGCGGCGGAAGGCCATGCCCAGCGACTGGTTCTGCGACTTGTAGGCCGAGGAGCCGACCACGTCGCCCTCCAGCCAGCCGCGCCCCGAAGAGGCGCCCGCGGCCTTGAAGTTGTCGGCAGCCTTGTAGTCGTCGGCCTCGACCGTCGAGCCGGCATAGGTCAGGCTGAAATCCTCCTTGGCCAGCGTGGCGCTGACGTTGCCGCCCCGGACGTTGCCGTTGCTGCGGAAGAAGACGCCGGCCTCGCCGGAAACCTGGCTGCCGGCACCGGCCGGAGCGAACACCGGCGGCGCGGATTCGACCTGGATGGTGCCGCCGATGCTGTCACCGCCGGCGCTGACCGGGGTGATGCCGGCGAACACCTTGGCGCTCGCCACGCTGGTCGGGTCGATGTAGGAAAGCGGCGAATTCATGTGGTTCGGGCAGGCGGCGATGAGGTCCATGCCGTCGACCTGGACCCGCAGGCGGTCGTCGGCCAGGCCGTGGACGGTGGGCAGGCTGGATACGCCGCCGGCGCCGAACAGGGACAGGCCGGGCACGTCCCTCAGCAGGCTGGCAGTATCGCTGGTGGTATAGCGCAGGCTGTCCAGCTTTTGGCCATCGACGGCCGTGGTGTTCAGCAGGGAGGCATCCAGGCGCGGCGCGCTGACCACGACATCGCCCAGGGTGTAGCTTTCGTCCTGGCCCCAAGCCGTCCCGGCGATGGCCGCCAGGATGAAAAATGTCGATTGCCGAAGCGCCCACTGTCTTGTCATGTCGATCCCCTAAAATTGCACTGGTACAAAAAACCCCCTTTCGGGGGTCGAACGGGGGGTGAACCCGTAATCTGGAAGCGGGGCCATTTTATTTTGGACATCTACATCCTGTTATGTGGCAAATTGTCGCACCCGTCAGTCGCAACGCGGGTCGGCGTGCCGCCCTGCAGAAAAGGGAAAAAAATGCGCGCCCCCCGATTCCCGCAGGGAGCGCGTGAACATACGGGGGACCGTATGGAAGCGCGACTCACTGTAACGCCGCGCCACACCTGGCAAAATATGACGAATTGCCGCGCGGCAATTTGCCGCCGCCGCTTTCCGGCAATCCTGAATACGACTTTCCAAGCCAGCCGGCGGGGCGACTGGGATAGAATGCGACAAACCAAAGTTTGCTGAAAAATGGATACCAACAAGGTCAAGGAATTTCTGCTCGAGCTACAGGAATTGATCGTCGAACGCCTGCAACAGGTGGATGGCCAGCCCTTCCGCCGCGACGAATGGCAACGGCCGCAGGGCGGCGGCGGCATCACCCGCCTGATCGAGGACGGCAACGTCCTGGAGCGGGGCGGGGTCAACTTCTCCCACGTCACCGGCGACAAGCTGCCGCCGTCGGCCACCGCCCACCGTCCCGAACTGGCCGGCCGCCACTGGCAGGCCATGGGCGTCTCGCTGGTGATGCACCCGCGCAACCCCTACGCGCCGACCAGCCACATGAACGTGCGTTTCTTCGTCGCCGAGAAAGAGGGCGAGGCCCCGGTCTGGTGGTTCGGCGGCGGCATGGACCTGACTCCCTACTACGGCTTCGAGGACGATGCCCGACATTTCCACGACGCCTGCCGGCGCTCTTTGCAGCCGTTCGGCGCGGACTATTACCCGCGCTTCAAGAGCTGGTGCGACGAGTATTTCTTCCTCAAGCACCGCAACGAGCCGCGCGGCATCGGCGGCATCTTCTTCGACGACCTCAACGGCCATGGTTTCGAGCACTGCCTCAACCTGGTGGAGAGCGTGGGCGACCACTTCCTGCCGGCCTACGTGCCCATCCTGGAACGCCGCACCGACATCGCCTACGGCGAACGGGAGCGTGATTTCCAGGCCTACCGGCGCGGCCGCTACGTCGAATTCAACCTGGTCTGGGACCGGGGCACCCTGTTCGGCCTGCAGTCCGGCGGCCGGACCGAATCCATCCTCATGTCCATGCCGCCGATCGCGAAATGGCGCTATGACTGGCAACCGGAACCGGGTTCGGCCGAAGCGAGGCTGTATACGGATTTCCTGAAACCGCGCGACTGGCTCCAGGACTGACCGACCATGACCCGACGCACTTGGTTCTGGCTGGCGTTCGGCCTGGCTTTCCTCGGCCTGGCCGGCATCGCCGCCTACGAATTGATCGCTTCGCCGTTCCAGGCCATGTTCCTGTCCGACTACGCCAAGCGCCTGAACTATCACGACGCGCCCGGTCCCAGCGGCAGCATCCGCTTCCCCAAATTCGGCCCCTACGACATCCGGCTCGGCTACACCCGCATCCCGGGCTTCACGGATCGGCTCGAGGACGCGGGTTTCGAGATCGCCAGCCAGGCCCGGATCTCGCCCGAGATGGCCAGCCTGGCCAGATTCGGCCTGTTCCTGCCCTACCGGGAAAAGAGCGTCGCCGGACTCACCCTGGACGACTGCGCCGGCAACGCCTTCTACAGCTTCCGCCAGCCCCGCCGCGCCTACCCGGACTTTGCCGCCGTGCCGCCGGTGATCGCCAACACCCTGCTGTTCCTCGAGAACCGCGAACTGCTCGACCCCAACCATCCCCAGCGCAACCCGGCGGTGGAATGGGACCGGCTGGCCGAGGCCGTGCTGGAGAAGATGGTCCAGGTGGTGCAACCCGGCCACCACGTGCCGGGCGGCTCGACCCTGGCGACCCAAATCGAGAAATACCGCCATTCCGACGACGGCCTGACCATGACGCCGGGCGACAAGCTTCGCCAGATGGCCTCGGCCTCGGTGCGCGCCTATCTGGACGGCCCAGACACCCGGGTCACCCGCCGGCGCATCGTGCTCGACTATCTCAACACCGTGCCCCTGTCGGCCGCCCCCGGTTTCGGCGAGGTGAACGGCATCGGCGACGGACTCAAGGCCTGGTTCGGACTCGATTTCGACCGGGTAAACCGCCTGCTGGCCCATCCGGAACCCACCCCGGAAGCCGCCCTGGCCTACAAGCACGTGCTCGGCCTGCTCATCTCCCAGCGCAAGCCGTCCTGGTACCTGGTCACCAACCGGGACAAACTCGACGCCCAGGTCAACATCCACCTCGGCCTGCTGGCCCAGGCCGGCATCATCAGCCCGGCCTTCCGCGACATGGCCCGGCGCGAGCACATCCGTTTCCGCGACCCCCGGCAGCCGCTCAACGACATGGTCTACACCCGCCAGAAGGCCGCCACCGCCACCCGCAACGCTCTGTCCACGCTGCTCAGTGTCGACCGGCTGTACGACCTGGACCGGCTCGACCTGACCGTCGGCACCTCCTTGCACGCGCCGACCCAGCAGGCGGTGTCGAACTTCCTGACCAGCCTGAACAATCCGGACACGGCCAAGGCCAATGGCCTCTACGGCTTCCGCCTGCTCGGCACGCAGGACAACCTGAACAGGATCATCTACAGCTTCACCCTCTACGAACGGACCCCGAACGGTCCGGCCCTGCGGGTCCAGGCCGACAACCTGAACCAGCCTTTCGACATCAACCAGAGCGCCAAGCTGGGCATGGGCTCCACGGCCAAGCTGCGCACCCTGACCACCTACCTCCAGATCATCGCCGAACTGCACGACAAGTACGGCCCGCTCGACAGGAAGGCGCTCGACCAGGTCAAGGCCGGCAGCCGAGACGTGCTCACTCAATGGGCGCTCGACTATCTGCGCAGCACGCCCGACCGCGACCTGACCGACATGCTGCGCGCCGCCATGGACCGGCAGTACTCGGCCAGCACCAGCGAGGTCTTCTTCACCGGCGGCGGCATCCACCGCTTCGCCAACTTCGAGAAGTGGGAGGACAGCCAGGTGATGAGCCTATGGGACGCCTTCCGCAACTCGGTCAACCTGCCCTTCGTCCGGCTGATGCGCGACATCGTGCACTACTACATGTACCGCAGCCCGAGCAGCACCCGGGAGATCCTGGATAACGAGGCCGACCCGCGCCGCGAATACTACCTGGCCAAGTTCGCCGACAAGGAAGGCACCGACTACCTGATCCAGTTCCACAAGAAATACCGCGGGTTCAAGCCGGCCCAGGCCGAGACGCTGCTGCTCGAGCCCATGGCCAGGTTCCCGCACCGCCTGGCCGCCGCGCTGCGCTACATCGAGCCCGGCGACGACCTGGCTACCTTCACCGCGCACATGAAGGCCCGCCTGGCCGATGCGTCGAGGCTGGACGACAAGGACTACCAGTCGCTGTACACGGCCAACGCACCTGACAAGTTCAGCCTGGCCGACCGAGCCTACCTCGCCCATGTCCACCCGCTCGAGCTGTGGCTGGTCGGCTATCTGCAGGCCCATCCGGGCGCCCTGTGGAACGAACTGCACCGGGCCAGCGCCCTGGCGCGCCAGGACAGCTACACCTGGCTGTTCAGGACCAACAGCAAGTTCGCCCAGGATATCCGCATCCAGTCCCTGCTCGAAGACGAGGCCTACCAGCAGATCTACCAGCAGTGGCGCCGGCTCGGCTATCCCTTCTCCAGCATCGTGCCGTCCTACGCCACCGCGATCGGCTCCTCGGCCGACCGGCCGGCCGCCCTCGCCGACCTGATGGGCATCATCCTCAACAACGGCGTCAGGCAGCCCCAGGCCACCATCCGGCGCCTGGACTTCGGCGCCGGCACGCCCTACCACACGGTGTTCGTCCGCAAGCCGTCCGACCCGCAACGGCTCCTGCCCGCCGCGATCACCCAGGTGGTGCGCGAAGCGCTGGTCAACGTCGTCACCGGCGGCACCGCGGTCCGGGTCAAAGGCGGCTATGCGACCGCCGACGGCCAGCCGCTGACCATCGGCGGCAAGACCGGCACCGGCGACAATCGCTTCGAGACCTTCGCCGCCAACGGCACGGTGATCGAATCGCGGCCGGTCAACCGGGTCGCCACCTTCGTCTTCTTCCTCGGCCGCCATTTCTACGGCGCCATCACCGCCTTCGTTCCCGGTGAGGCCGCCGGCGACTACAAGTTCACCAGCGCCCTGCCGGTCCAGATCCTGAAGTCCATGGCGCCCATCCTGCAGCCCCTGGTGCACGCCGGCGAAGCCCGCTCGCTGGGCTGGGACGAGGAGGTCGCCGAATTCGAGGCCGAAAACGCACCACCGCCTGCGGCGAAGCCGGCCGCCGCCGCCCCTGCCGCGCCATCTCCCGGCCAGGAAGCCGAAAAGCCGCAGGCCGTTGGCACTCCCGCCGGCAAACCGGCCGCCACGACCGCACCGCCCACTGGGCCGACGGGAGAAAACGGCAAGAAAGTCCCGTCACCGGCACCCCCGCCGCCGGCACCTGAACGCAACCAGACCGTGCCACCCCCAGCCGCTCCGGACAGCGCCCCGCCGCCGGCGGCCAACGGAAAACCCGATCAAAGCCATAAGCCGGCCGTGGACAATTTCGTGCCGATCGACTAGGTCGCACTACGCCCCGGGCCGCCTTCGCGGTACAATGCGGCCCCATTTATTCGAGTCGTATCAAGCGGATGCCGCATCGAACCCATAGCCAGGTTCCGCCCCGGCCCCGCAACCGAACGCCATGAAACAGGTCCTGTTCGCTTGCGGCGTCAACCACCACACCGCTCCGGTCGCCATCCGTGAACGGCTGGCCTTCCCTGCCGACATCCTGCCCCGCGCCCTGGTCGACGTGACCGGCCACGGCGTCGCGCGGGAGGCCGCCATCCTGTCGACCTGCAACCGGACCGAGGTCTATTGCAACACCACGGAACCGGAGAGCGTGGTCGAATGGATGGCCGACTTCCACAGTCTGAAGCCGCAGGAAGTGCGCCCCTACCTCTACCTGCTGCCCGAGGACCAGGCCGTCAAGCATGCCTTCCGGGTCGCCTCCGGCCTCGACTCCATGGTCCTGGGCGAGACCCAGATCCTGGGCCAGATGAAGCAGGCCGCCGAATCGGCGCAGGAGGCCGGCACCCTCGGCCTGCTCTTGAACAAGCTGTTCCAGCGCACCTTCTCGGTCGCCAAGGAAGTCCGCACCGCGACAGAGATCGGCGCCAGCACCGTCTCCATGTCGGCCGCCGCGGTCAGCCTGGCCGAGCGCATCTTCCCGTCGATCAGCGAACAGGCGGTGCTGTTCATCGGCGCCGGCGAGATGATCGACCTGGTCGCCACCCACTTCGCCGCCCGCAACCCGCGCCGGATCATGATCATCAACCGGACCGCCGAGCGGGCCCGCAACGTGGCCGCCAAGTTCGGCGCCGATTCGGCCGCGCTGACCAGCCTGCCCGAAGTGCTGCACGAATTCGACATCGTCATCACCTCGACCGCCAGCCCGCTGCCCATCGTCGGCCTCGGCCTGGTCGAGCGCGCCCTGAAGACGCGCAAGCACCGGCCCATGTTCATGGTCGACTTGGCCGTGCCGCGCGACATCGAGACCGAGGTCGGCGAACTAAACGACGTATTCCTCTACACCGTGGACGACCTGGGCGAAGTGGTCCAGGCCGGCCACGAAGCCCGCCATGGCCAGGTCGAGCAGGCCGAGGCCATCGTCAGCGCCAACGTCCACGAATTCATGCACTGGCTGGCCGGCCGCAAGGCGGTGCCCACCCTGCGCGCCCTGCGCGACCACGCCGAACGCCTGCGCCGGCACGAAATGGAAAAAGCCCACAAGCGGCTGGCCAAGGGCGACGATCCGCAGGCAGTGCTGGAGGCCCTGAGCCAGGGCCTGATGAACAAGCTGCTGCACGACCCCAGCCACGCCCTGAACCAGGCCGAAGGCAGCGAGCGGGATGAACTGATCCACCTGCTGAGCCGTCTATACAACCTGCACAACGACTAGCCATCCAGGCTGAGGCGCGGGTGGCCGCCCGCTCGTAGCGCACAATCCGACCTTGATCCGATGAAACCCTCCCTACTCAGCAAGCTCGACCAGCTCGACCAGCGCCTGGAAGAACTCAACCGCATCCTGGCCAGCGCCGAGGCGACGGCCGACATGGAGCAGTACCGCAAGCTCAACCGCGAGCATGCCGAGATCGAGCCGGTGGTGCAGCGCTACCGGGCCTACCGCCAAGCCCAGGCCGACCTGGCCACTGCCCGGGAGATGCTGGCCGATCCCGAGATGAAGGAACTGGCCGAGCAGGAGATCGAGGACGGCAAGGCCCGCCTGGCCGACTTGGAGGGCGAACTGCAGATCCTGCTCCTGCCGCGCGACCCGAACGACGAACGCAATCTGTTCCTGGAGATCCGCGCCGGCACCGGCGGCAACGAATCGGCCCTGTTCGCCGGTGACCTGTTCCGCATGTATTCCCGCTACGCCGAGCGCCAGCGCTGGAAGCTGGAGATCATGTCGGAGAGCGAAGGCGAAGTCGGCGGCTACAAGGAGATCATCTGCCGCATCGTCGGCCAGGGCGCCTATTCCAAGCTCAAGTTCGAATCCGGCGGCCATCGCGTCCAGCGCGTGCCGGAGACCGAATCGCAGGGCCGCATCCACACCTCGGCCTGCACCGTCGCGGTGATGCCCGAGGCGGACGAACTGGAGGAGATCGCCATCAACCCGGCCGACCTGCGCATCGATACCTTCCGCGCCTCGGGCGCCGGCGGCCAGCACATCAACAAGACCGACTCGGCGGTGCGCGTCACCCACCTGCCGACCGGCCTGGTGGTGGAATGCCAGGACGGCCGCTCCCAGCACCAGAACAAGGCCCAGGCCATGCAGGTGCTGGCCGCCCGGCTGAAGGACAGGCAGGAACGCGAGGCCCACGCCAAGGAGGCCAGCCAGCGCAAAAGCCTGATCGGCACCGGCGACCGCTCCGACCGCATCCGCACCTACAATTTCCCGCAGGGCCGGATCACCGACCACCGCATCAACCTGACCCTGTATAAAATCGACGCCGTCATGGACGGCGAGCTGGACGAACTGATCGCCGGCCTGACCGCCGAACACCAGGCCGAGCAGTTGGCCACCCTGGCCGGCGACGGCGAATGACAACGAGAACTTGAGGACTTGCACATGACTACACGCACGATCCGGGTCTGGGACCTGCCCACCCGCCTGTTCCATTGGCTTTTGGTGCTGGCCGTGGCCGGCGCCTACACCACCGCCGAGCTGCGCGGCGAATTCTTCGTCTGGCACGGCCGGTTCGGGCTCGCCATCCTCGGTCTGTTGGTGTTCCGCCTGGTCTGGGGCCTGATCGGCCCGACCTACGCCCGCTTCGCCAGCTTCAAACCCGACGCCCAGGCGATCCGCCACTATATCGACGGCGTCTGGCATGGCGCCGGCCACAACCCGCTGGGCGCCCTGTCGGTGTTCGGCATGCTGCTCGTCCTGTTGCTCCAGGCCGGCACCGGCCTGTTCGCCAGCAACCAACGGGCCGAGTTCCATGGCCCGCTCTTCGACCTGGTCGGCAAGGCGCTCAGCCACGACATCTCGGGAGTCCACGAATTCATCTTCAACTTCGTCATGGCCCTGGTGATCCTGCACGTCGCCGCCATCGCCTGGTACGTCCGGGTCAAGAAGAAGAACCTGGTCAAGCCGATGCTGACCGGCGACGCCGAAACGGATGACGACAAGCTCCAGGCGACCCAGGGCGGCGGCCCGCTGGCCTTCGCGCTCGCCCTGGCCGTGGCGCTCGGTGTCGTCTGGCTGATCGGCAGCGGCACGCTGGTCGCCTGGCTGGCCTGATCATCTTGCCCGAACGCCGGACCGTCGCCGCCACCCTGGCCGACGCCGCCCGGCGCCTGGCCGACGCGCTCGCCCTCCCGCAACGCGAGGCCCGGCTCGAGGCCCGCATCCTGGCCAGCCGGACGCTGGACGTCGAAACCGTCTGGCTGCTGGCCCATGACACCGATGTCTTGACCGAAACCCAGACCGCCGCCTTCGAGGTCCTGCTCGGCCGCCGCCTGGCCGGCGAGCCGGTCGCCTACATCCTCGGTGAGCGCGAGTTCTACGGCCGGCCGTTCCGGGTCACGCCGGCGACCCTCATCCCCCGGCCCGAGACCGAACACCTGGTCGAAGCCGCCCTGGCGCGCGGCCCGACCGCCGCCCGGGTGCTCGACATCGGCACCGGCAGCGGCTGCATCGCCATCACCCTGAAACTGGAGCGCCCGGACTGGCAGGTCACCGCCGTCGATCTCAGCACCGACGCACTGGCCGTGGCCGGCGACAACGCAACGCGGCTCGGCGCCAAAGTCGAATGCCTGCCCAGCGACCTGTTTGCCGCCCTGGCCGGCCGCACCTTCGAGCTGATCGTCAGCAACCCGCCCTACGTCGCCGACGCCGACCCGCACATGGGCCAGGGCGACGTCCGCTTCGAGCCGCACACCGCCCTGACCTCCGGTGCGGACGGCCTGGATGCGATCCGCGCGATCGTGAAGCGAGCGCCCGCTCACCTGGCGGCCGGCGGCTGGCTGTTGCTGGAACACGGCTGGGACCAGGGCGAGGCAGTCGGCCGTCTGCTGGCCGAAGCGGGATTCGAGGCTGTGTTCCTGGAACGCGATCTGGCCGGACAGGCCCGGGTCAGCGGCGGCAGGGCGAATGCCTGACAACCCCGGGACGCCTAACCCCCGCTCAATGCCTGAAAGATGTAGACGATTCCGTCTGCCGGGACTTGATCCGACAGTTTCATCCGGTCGATTACGACGGTGTCGTTGATGCTCAGATTGACGTGTCGGCGCAGCGCGCCATGTTCGTCGAGCACGTAATCGGTGAAGCCCGGGGCGATCTCGTCGACCGCCCGCAGGACTTCGGCGACCGAGCCGGCCGGCACCTCGATCGTGCGGTTTTCCAGCGCTGGAAAGAACCGGTAAAGATGTCGGGTGAGTTCTACCCTGGCCATTGCGTTCAGCCGAATCGGACCGAATACACCGGCGGAAAATTGTTGCCCAGGCACTGCCAGGTCTCGCCCCGATCTTCCGACAGGTAGACATTGCCCGTGGTACCGCCAAAGCACAGACAATCGCCGGCCACATCGAGGCCGTGCCGCAACACGATGTCGTAGGCATCGGACTGCGGCAGGCCATCGCGAAACACCTGCCAGGATTGCCCGCCATCGGTCGTTCGCGCCACGCACAGCCCGCCATCGATCGCCATGCGTGCCGAATCCGCACGCGCGGGCACGACCCATGCGGTTTGCCCGTCATGAGCGTCGACCGCGATCGGAAAGCCGAAATGCACCCCGGCGTCCGGCTGGCTGACCTTGTTCCAGTTCCGCGCGCCATTGGCGCTGTAGAACACGCCGCAATGGTTCTGCTGCCAGAGACGATCCGGCTGTCCGGCGCAGCCCGCCACGAAATGCGGATCGTGGCCCCACTCGGCTTCCGGATTCGGCATGTAGTCGTTCGTCACCCCGCGATTGCGGCCGGCCCAGGTCAGCCCGCCATCGGTGGTCTCCAGCACGCCGGCGGACGACACCGCGACGTACAGATGCTGCGAATCGCGCGGGTCGACGACGATCGAATGCAGACCGGGTTCGAACACGCCGTAATCGATGCTCGCCGGGGTGCCACCCCAGCGGTTTTCGCTGGTGGCGTCACCGGCAAACAGATCGCCGCCCCGGCTTTCGTGGTTCCAGAGCGGTTTGTTGAGCGCCCAACTGTCGCCGCCATCGTCGCTCACGAACAGACCTCCGGGAATCGTGCCGGCGTAGATCCTGCCGGGCTGATCGGCATTGCCGAAGGCGAGATTCCAGATCTTGTACACGATAGCGTCCTGATACTCGGGCCGCTTTTCCGGAGCCTCGGGGTTGAAATCCGGCGTGGGGAGATACTTGACGATATAGCGGGCACCTTCCGGGTACTTCAAAGACAGCACTTCCGTCCATGTCTCGCCGCCATCCCGCGAACGCGACAGTTTCGGGCCCCAGTGGCCATGGTCCAGGGAAGCCCACAAGGTCCCGTCGCGCGGATCGCGTGCCGCGTAGCATACGGGTATACCGGCATGCTCGATGGGCCGGGCATGCCAGGCTGAATTCGAGCGATCAAGGATCACGGTACCCTTGCGGGTACCAAGCAGAATCATGTTGAGCATCGGTTTCTCCTCCTCACCGCGTCCGGCCGCAACTGGCTTGGCCGTGGATTCTTGATAGCGATAGGCGGGCAGACTTGAAGCAGGGCGCAGAAATGTCCGGCCCGATCCCGGGTGTCCGTCATCGTCTTGAACCTTCAGATTAGTTTTTTTCCGGAAGAAAGAATCACTTTTTAGGCCAAGGGCGCCCACCTACCGTCGGGGGACGGGGAGAGACGTCGCTTTATTTCACGGAATGACCGCTATCCTGCTTTGACCTCCCCCCCGAGCACCTGCTGCGCGCCCTGTTGCTGCAGATCCCGTTCACAATCCGCAGCGAGCGGCGGCTGATGGAGCAACTCGACTACGGCCCGCTGTTTCGCTGGCCTAGCAGGACTTCACGCCTGTGCCTGGCGCCTCTCCTGGACATGAAACCGGATTGCATTGCGTCCTGCCTTCTTGGCGCCGTACATCGCCAGGTCCGCCTCCCGGATGAGATCGTCGGCACTGTGATCGTCGTTGCTGAAGAGCACCGCGCCGATGCTGACGGTGCAGCGGTGCTCGATGGCGGCCTGGTCGACCCGGCCTGAAGGCATATCCGGCACCAGGCGATACGGCTCGGCGATGGCGGCGGCGATTTTTTCCGCGATCAGCCGTGCCTGCTCCGCCGACGTTTCGAAGCCGGTGGCGAGCCCGGCCAGCAGCACGATGAATTCGTCGCCGCCGAAACGCGCCACCGTATCCGTTTCCCGCACGCAACCGCGAAGCCGTCCCGCCACCTCGACCAGCAGCAGGTCGCCGATGGCGTGGCCATGGACGTCATTCAGCGGCTTGAAGTTATCCAGGTCCAGGAACAGCAGCGCGCCATAACGGCCCTGGCGTTTGCTGGCCGCGATGCTCTGCTCCAGCCGGTCCGACAGCAAGCGACGGTTCGGCAGATTCGTCAGCGCATCGTAAAACGCGAGATCGTTGAAGATCGCCTGCGATTTCTTCTTCTCCGTGATGTCGCGGCTCAGGACGAAAAAACAGGATTTGCCATCGATCTCGGCCCCGGACACGATCAACTCTACATCCACCAGCGTGCCGTCCTTCCGGCGATGCCGCCCTTCGAACAAGGCATGGCGGCCGCCGAGCAGGCGCTGCAGATTGGCCCGGATTTCATCGGGCGGCACCAGGCTCTCGATGTCGAACACCGTCAGTTGCAGGACTTCTTCCGGCGTATAGCCGAGATGACGGCAGAACCCCTCGTTCGCTTCGATGATCCTGCCGTTTTCGTCCAGGATATGGATGCCCTCCGGCGTACTTTGCATGAGCAGCCGGTTGCGCTGCAACAGGACTTGCGCCTGGTGCTCTGCCTTGGCGCGTTCTGTCGCCTCCTGTATCAGTTGCAAGGTGCGGCCCGCCAGCGAGTCGTACATGGCCAGCAAGGTATCGAGCAGGACGTGCGTGGTCTCGTTCATTTCGTCGCGGACCAGCCGCTTGGCCTCATCCTTCGATCTGCCGGACCGGATTTCCTCGATCACCCGCGCGATTTTCTTGTCGTCATCGAGGATGTGGAAGGCAAGCCAGCGGGTCAGGAAGGTCAGGATCTTCTGGAATGCCTGTCGCGGCGGCATCTGGGCGACGTTTCTCCGGATATCCTGCACCTCCGTGACGAAGCGCTCGTGTGTTTTTCTGTGCTCGTCCGCGCAAACATCGTCCGCCAGCACGCTGCTCCACACCCGCTCCTCGCTCACGAAGTGATAAACGGCATAGCTGGCCAGCTCCTTGAAAACACTTTCCAGATCCTCGAATTCGCCGCCGTAGGCCAGGGCGTTGGCCAGCCGATTCACCAGCATGACCAGCCTTTTATGCTGCTCGTCCACCTCCGCGATGCCCGTCGCAAAATTCTGGCTCCAGGGCAGGATATCGATCTTCCCGATCTTGTCTTTTATGTTCTCGTGCACGCAGGAAGAGTTCCTATACCGTCTTCAGCAGCTTGCTGAAATGCGGCCGCAGCGTGTCGTAGCAGACGCTGCATTCGGCCTCCAGCCCCGCGCGGTCGAGGATGGTGATCTGGCCGCGCTGGTACTCGATGAGCCGCTGGCGGCGCAGTTCACCCGATATTTGCGAAATGCTCTCGCGGCGGACGCCGAGCATGTGCGCGAACATCTGCTGGGTCATGGCGAAGGAATCGCCATCCATCCGGTCGTGGAGAAGCACGAGGTGCAGGCACAACAGCTCGCGCAAGGTACGGTAGCGCGCGCAAACATTGATCTGAGCGATCTGCACGAACAGCGCCTGCACGAACAGCAGCATGACTCGCCTGACCGATTTCGATTCGTCGATCTCGTTGCTCAACGCCTTGGCCGGCAACCGATAGGCGAATCCTGCCGTCTCGACCTCGGCAAAGCAGGGTACTGCCCCGCCCCCCAATATGGGCACGATGCTGAACACACCCTCCCTGCCGACGAGCGCTATATCCGCCGACATGTCGTGATCGAGCTTGTAATGGAGCGACACGGCGCCGCGCACCGGGAAATAGACATACTGCGAGATCGTGTCCGGCCTCACCAGAATATCGCCGGGGCTGAGTTCCACCAGTTTCAATGAAGCCTTGAAATGCGCGAATTCATTCCTGGGCAGGCTGGCCAATAGATGATTCTGCAGTGGGTCGATCTGTTGATTGGAGTCCTGCATGCGCCCGCCGAGCTTGTTTAAAAACGATTTTCGGCAAATCTTATAGTCAAATCCCCGGGGCGTATGTGCGGCGGCCAACATAGAGCAGACGAACGGTGCCACCCCATCGATGGACAAGCTCGGAATGCAGCGCAGCCGGCCAATGAAAACGGCAGGCCGCAGCCTGCCGTCCCGATGCGCCGTCGCCGTCTTGCGGCATCGGCGGCGCGAGCGCCGTCAACCTTGCTTGTGGTAGGAGACGATGGTCTCGACTTCCTTCTTGGAGCCGAGGATCACCGGCACGCGCTGGTGCAGGCCTTCCGGCTGCAGATCGAGGATGCGCTCGTAGCCGGTCCAGGAGGCGCCGCCGGCCTGCTCGACGATCATGGACATCGGGTTGGCCTCGTACAGCAGGCGCAGCTTGCCCGGCTTGCTCGGGTCCTTGGTGTCGCGCGGGTACATGAACACGCCGCCGCGGGTCAGGATGCGGTGCACCTCGGCCACCATGGAGGCGACCCAGCGCATGTTGAAGTCCTTGCCGCGCGGACCTTCCACGCCGGCCAGACACTCTTCCACGTAACGCTGCACCGGCGGTTCCCAGAAGCGGCGGTTGGAGGCGTTGATGGCGAATTCCTTGGTCTCTTCCGGAATCTTCATGTCGGGGTGGGTGAGCAGGAACTCGCCCACTTCGCGGTCCAGGGTGAAGCCGTTGACGCCGCGGCCCAGGGTCAGCACCAGCATGGTGGACGAGCCGTACAGGGCGTAGCCGGCGCAGACCTGCTGGGTGCCGGGCTGGAGGAAGTCCTTCATGCCGGCGGCGCGGTTGGGCACCGGGGCACGCAGGATGGAGAAGATGGTGCCGACCGAGATGTTGACGTCGACGTTGCTGGAGCCGTCCAGCGGGTCGAACACCAGCAGATACTTGCCGAGCGGATACTTGCCGGGGATGGCGTAGACATCGTCCATCTCTTCGGAGGCCATGCCGGCCAGGTGACCCGCCCATTCGTTGCTGCGGATCATGATCTCGTTGGTGATGACGTCCAGCTTCTTCTGGGTCTCGCCTTGCACGTTCTGACTTTCCAGAGCGCCCATGGTGCCGACCAGGGCACCCTTGTTGACGGCGTTGGAGATGACCTTGATAGCGGTGACCAGGTCGTTCAGCAGGGAGGTGAAGTCCCCGGTGGCGCCGGCGATATGGCGCTGTTCCTCGATGATGAACTGGGTGAGCGTGGTGCCGTTATGCATGCTTTTTTTCTCAGGAATATTAGACAACCCTGAGATTTTAACATTTGCGGATTTTATTTCAGCCGCAAAATTACTTATTGCCCTGATGAGGACTGGCTGGTCAGTTGGTCGCTGTTGGTGAAGTTCCAGACCCGGCTGATGCTGACGATGTCCGCCGTCTTGCGCATCTCCTGGGGGAACGGGGCGAAGGGGGCCGACATCTCGACGATCTTGACGGCGGCGGCGTCGAGTATCTTGGAGCCCGAGGAGCGGTCGATCTGGACCGAGTCCAGCGAACCGTCGGCCTTGATGCTGACCGTCAGCACCAGCGCACCGTAGATGTGGCCGCGCTTGGCCGCCTCGGGGTAGTTCAGGTTGCCGATCCGCTCGACCTTGATCCGCCAGTCCTCGACGTAGCGGGCGTAGCTGTATTGCTGGGCCTGGGGGCCGATGAACACCCGGCGCGGCCGTTTTTCGTAGGCCTGGTACTCCCGGTCGATGCGGGCCTGCAGGCGGGCCATCTCCAGGCTGGCCGACGCCAGGTCGACCGGGGCCGGGGTCGGCGCAGTCGGCTTGGGCTCGGCCTTGTCGGCTGACTGGTCGGTGGGGACCGCATAGGTCGACTTGGTCTGGGCCAGCAGGCGGCGGACCTTTTCCTCCTGGACCCGGATCTGTTCGTCCTGGCTGGACGAGGAGGCCGGGCTCTCCGTGTCGCTGGCGGCCAGCGGGCTCTTGGCGTGGACGTTCTGGTCGACGTTGCCGCCGCCGTTCAGGTTGGCCTGGGCCAGCACGTCGGGCTTGAGCGGCTTGGCTTCGCTGCGGGCGTTGACCAGCACCACGTCGAGCGGCTTGTTGTACTGGAACAGTTCCGGGTTGGCCGCCTTGAAGGTCAGGCCGAAGATCAGGATGGTATGGACGATGATCGAGGCGATCATCGCCGTATTGAAACGGTCGTCCATGTCGTTGGCGGTCAGCGGCTCGTAATGGGCCGAGCCGCCGAATGGGTAACCGGCCGTCTTCAGGCGTCGGACAAAGTCGCGAGGTAGCGGCATGTCAGCTCAACATCCAGCAGATCGAAATTCTCTACGGCCACCCGCACCCGTTCGCCCGGATTGACGGCCGGTGCGCCGATCATCCGGGTGACGAAGGGCAGCCCCTCGAAGCGGACCAGGTTTTCCTTCAGCACCGCGGCATTCAACTCTTCCATCTTCTCCTGCATCAGCCAGCGCAGACACCAGTAGCGCTCCATTTTGCGCTGAAAATCGGCGTAGGCGTCATAGGCCAGCTCGAAATCGCGCATCGCGGCGAACAGCATCGGGTCGTTGCCGGCATAGGGCGCCTTCTCAGCGCGGGCCACGGCCAGGATCTGGCGCTGATTGATCAGGTCGACGTAGCGGCGCAAGGGCGAGGTGCTCCAGGCATAGCATTCCAGGCCCAGGCCTTCGTGCGGCGCCGGCTTCAGGGTCATGCGCACCTTGCCCTGGCTCTGCGCCCGGTACATGCCGGCCGTGTCGTGGTCGGCCAGCAGCTTGCCCCAGCGGCTGTTGGCCAGGATCATCAGCTCGGACACCAGCTTGTCGATCGGGTTGCCGCGGATGCGGGTCAGGATCTGGACCCGGTCGTCGGCCACCTTGAAGATGTAATCGGCGCGCTGTACCTGGTCGGCCTTGCCGCGTGCCGCTTCGAGATGGCAGGCGAAGCCCCAGAGCCATTCCAGTTCGCGCCTGAATTCGTAATCGGGCGCGGCCGGGTTGCGGATGGTGTCCTCGTTGAACAGCGGTTCCAGGGTCTCGTGGCGCAGGTTGGCGGCGATGCGGATGGTGTCGGCCTGGGTCGACAACGACTTGATGCCGAAATCCGGCGCCACCTCGACGTAGAGCGACAGCGCCGCGCAGTCGCGGTTCTCGGCCAGGGTGTACTGGTTCACCAGGCCCTCGGGCAGCATGGTGATCTTGTCGCCTGGCATGTAGACCGTCGACAGCCGGGTCGCGGCGATACGGTCCAGTTCGCTGCCCGGCGCGATGCCCAGGGCCGGCGCGGCGATGTGGATGCCGACCCGGACCCCGCCGTCCGGCCGGAAGATGACCGAAAAGGCATCGTCGATCTCGGTGGTGGCGGCATCGTCGATCGAGAAGGCCGGGGCATCGCCGGCCGGCAGTTCGGGCGGCGGCGGCGGCGCGGCCAACTCCGGGAAACCGGTACCCTTGGGGAAGTGTTCGAGCAGGAAGGCCTGGCGGTGGAACTCGTGGCTGGACGGGATGGCGCCGCACTTGTCGAGCAGGCGCACCGGCGACAGGCCGGTCTCGCCGCAGGCGTCCATCAGGGCCTTGTATTCCAGGCCGTTCTTGTCCGGCCGGTGGGCCAGCTCGAACACCTTGGCCCGGAACGGCTCGGGCAGACCGCCCGACTTCAGCTGGTCCGCCCATTCGGCCCGCAGCTCGGCCTCGCGCGCCTTGCGTTCCAGACCGGCCTTGGCGGCGGCCAGGGCCTCGGCCGGGGCGGCCTTGTAGCGGCCCTTGCCCTTCTTGTAGAAATAGATCGGTGCAGTGTGCAGGCAGAGCAGGACGGCACCGGCTTCCGGTCCATTCGGCGTCTTGCCATGGTATTCGGCGGCCAGCTCGGCGAAGCCGAATTCGTCGGTCCCGGCCACCTCCCAGAGGAAATCGGCGTCGATCTCGGCCGCCAGCCGACGGGCCGTCTCCATGGCCTCGGCCGGCGCCGGCGCGGCGAAGCGCAGCAGGATGTTGGCGGCCTTCACCTTGGTCCGCTTGCCGTGCTGCGATTCCATCTGCACGGAGCTGTCGTTGTCGGTCAGGATGGTGCCGGCCTTGATGTCGCCGTCCTCTTCGTAATAGGCGTACATCAGAACTCCAAGATCGTAGGGATGTATCGGGTGAATTGGCTGAAGCCGTGGTCGCCGCCTTCCAGCACGATCTGCCGCGCGCCGGCGAAGAAGGCGACCGCCTCGCGGTAGTCGAGCACCTCGTCGCCGGTCTCGGCCAGCAGCAGGTGGTGTTCCGGCCGGCTCAGCTTGTCGACCTTGAGCGCGGCCAGTTCGGCGGCGTGCCGCTCGGTGAAGGCGTATTCCTCGCCGGTATGCCAGTTCTTGTGCCGCTTGCCGACCTCGGCCACGAGCTTGGTGTGACAGCCGACGCAGGGATTGACGTAGACCGCCTTGAGGCCGTGTTTCTCGGCCAGGTAGGCGGCGTAGAAGCCGCCCAGCGAGCTGCCGACCAGCTTGGCCGGGCCGCGGCTGGCGGCGATCAGTCCTTCCAGCAGGGCGATCGCCTCCGCCGGGCGGTGGGGCAGATCGGGACAGGCGTAGGACTCGGCCAAGCCCCGTTCCGCCATCCAGGCGGCGAGTTCGCGCGCCTTGCCGGATCGGGAGGAGCTATTGAAACCATGGATGTAGATCAACATGCCGAGATAGGGTGGACCCGAAAAGGGGGGATTTTACCCGGTCGCCTTCGCCAGCCATACCGTGATTTCGTCGATCGCCCGGGTGGCGGCCCGGTCCATGGCGGCGGCCGCGCCGGCCGCGTCGTAGCGGGCGACCGGCTCCTGGACCAGGAACACCCGGCGCGCCACCAGTTCACCCTTGGAGCGGCGAACCAGTTCGGCCTCGATCACCAGGAAGGCGGAACCGGGCCGGGTCGATGCGTCGTGATAGAAGTCGATCAGACGGGTGTTGAGCTGATAGTCGCCGACGATGCCGTCGGCCAGGGGCGCGACCGTATCGAACAGGCCGGCCGTTTCCAGGCGCTGGCGCAGCAGCCAGGTCAGGCGCTTGCCGGGCAGTTCGGCCCACTGAGCGAAGGCGTAGCGCGAGCGGGTGCCCGGCTCGCGGCTGAAGGCCAGGTTGGGCGACTGGTAGAAGGCCGGCGTCGCCATCTCGCGCAGCAGCAGCACGCCGGGATGGGGATGCGGCAGATGGATCACCGGCCCCGGGTCGGTCAGGACGTAATGGGTGACCGGCTGGGACGAGCCGGTCAGGTTGGCGCAGCCGGCCAGAAGCGATGCCAGGACGAACGGCACGAGCCTTTTCATTTCTTGATCTCCTCGCCCGGGCCCAGCGATTGCGGGTTGGGGCCGAACAGTATGCGGGCCGGATCGGACAGGGCGCGGCCGCCGTCCTTGACCGCGTCGCCCGCCTCGCGCAGCGACTGGGCGGTGGACTGGACGTCCTGGCCGGTCAGGTCGGTGGTCAGCTTGACCTGGGACGACAGGGCGTTCATTTCGGCCGCCATCTTGTCCAGCGAAGAACGGGTCGAGCTCAAGGTGGTCGAGGCCTGGTCCAGCACCGCGTTCAGCCGGCCGGTGGTCGACTGCAGGCTGGCGCGGGCGTCGGCGCCGAAGCCGTTCACCTGGTCGGCGGCGGCCTGCACGCTGACCACCGCAGAGCGGATCTCGGGCATGGCCTGCTTCAATTCGGCGGTGGCGCTGTCGAGGTTGTCCAGGCTGCTGGCGATGGCCTGCTGGTTATGCTCGGAGAGCAGCGCGTTGAAGCGGTTCAGCGCCTCCTCGCTCGACTTGCTCAATACCTGCAGGGTGTCGGTCACCCTGGCCAGTTGCGAGACACCCTCGGGGATGACCGGGTATTTCTCGCCGTCCGGGACGCGGGTCAACGGCTGCCCTCCCTGCGGCGGGTTTTCCAGGTCGATGGCGGCCAGGCCGGTGACCAGATGGCGCGAGACGATGGCCTTGACCCCGTCCATCACCGGCGTGCGGGCATCGACCTGGATCAGCACGCGCACCTTGTGCGCCTCGCCGGGCAGGATGGCGTAGTCGACCACCTTGCCCACCTTGACGCCCTGCATGCGCACGTCGCTGTTGATCTGCAGGCCCTCCAGCGACTGCTTGCTGAAGTAGATGACGTAGCGGTTCTGAGCCTGTTCCCCGGAGCGCCCGGCCAGCCAGAACAGGCCGCCGACCAATAACGCGAGCAGGGCCAGGGTGGCGACCCCGACTCGGACGTATCTCGCTTCAGATTCCATTCGACGTTCCTCCCCTCGCGATGGCCTGGGCGGAAAAATAGGACCGGACCCAGGGATGGTCGACCTTGGCCACCTCGGCCACCGGGCCGTCGGCGATCACCTTGCCGCCATGCAGGACCACGACCCGGTCGACCATGCCCCACAGGGTATCCAGATCGTGGGTGGTCAGCAACGCGGTCAGGCCGAGGCTGTCGCACAGGGTGCGCAGCAGGCGGTCGAATTCTCGGGCGCTGATCGGATCGAGGCCGGAGGTCGGTTCGTCCAGGAACAGCATCTCCGGCTGCATGACCAGGGCGCGGGCCAGGGCCGCGCGCTTCTTCATGCCGCCCGACAGCTCCGACGGCCGCTTGCCGGCGGCATCGGGCGGCAGGCCGGCCAGGCGGATGTTGAGCGCGACCACCTCGTCGCGCAGCGCGGGCGAGAGATCGGTGTGCTCGCGCAGCGGCGCGGCGACGTTCTCGGCGACGCTGAGCGAGGAGAACAGGGCGCCCTCCTGGAACAGCATGCCGAACCGCTGCCGGACCTGGTTGAGCGCATCCGGCGCCAGGCTCCAGATGTCCTCGCC
The DNA here is from genome assembly GCA_036391875.1 of Parasulfuritortus sp. GTDB lineage: Bacteria > Pseudomonadota > Gammaproteobacteria > Burkholderiales > Thiobacillaceae > Parasulfuritortus. Next base: position 2,260 of record DASVZA010000025.1, on the reverse strand, counting down.
CAAGAGCCGGATCGCGCCGCCGCTCGGCCGCAGCAGGCCGACGCACTCGCGCAGCAGCACGGTCTTGCCGGTGCCGCTGCCGCCGATCAGGGCCACCACCTCGCCCCGGTTCACCTTGAAGTCGACGCCGTCGTGCAGCGGCTGGCCGGCCAGCCGGGTGCGGATGCCGTCGACTTCGAGCACGGCGCTCATTTCAGCTCCGGATGCAGCACGGCGAACAGGGCGTCGATCAGGATCACCGCCACCAGACTGGACACGACGGTCGAGGTGGTCCGCTCGCCGACGCTGCGCGCGTCGCGGCTGACGGCAAAGCCGTTGCGGCAGGCGATGAAGGCAATGGCGGCGGCGAACACCGGCGCCTTGTACAGGCCGAAAGTCACCACGCTGGCCGGCAGCACGTCCTTCAGCCGGGTGACGAAGGTGTAGAAGGTGATGTCGAGCTGGCTGGCCGCCACCATGGCCGAGCCGGCGATGCCGACCACGTCGCCGAAGAAGGTCAGAAGCGGCATGGCGATCACAATGGCGATCAGGCGCGGCACCACCAGCACCTGCATCGGCGACAGGCCGAGGGTGGCGATGGCGTCGATCTCCTCGGTCACCTTCATGGCGCCGATCTGGGCGGTGAAGGCGGCGCCGGAGCGGCCGGCCATCAGGATGGCGACCAGGAGCGGCGACAGCTCGCGGGCGATGGCCATGGATACGCCGTCGACGATGAAGATGTTGGCGCCGTACTTCTCGATCTGGATGCCGAGCAGGTAGGCAAACACCACGCCGATCAGGAAGGTCATCAGGGCGACGATGGGCAGGGCGCGCAGGCCGACGCTTTCCAGCTGGACGAAGGTCTCCCGGGCGCGGAAGCCGGCCGGCCGGCGCAGCAGGTCGAACAGCGATTCGGCCAGCCAGCCGAGGAAGCCGACCAGGCCAGGCAGGACTTCGGCCAGGCCGCTCACGTCCCGGCCCAATCGGGCCAGGAAACCGGGCCGAACCGGCGCCGGCGGCGGCTCGGCCGCCAGCCGGTCGGCCACCAGTTCGGCCAGGGGCAGGCGCTCGGCATCGAAGCCGGTCAGGGCGACCGTCTGCCAGGGGAAGCCCGCCTGCCGCAGATGGCGGTGGAGCAGCATCACGCCGGCGCTGTCCAGGCCGGCCAGGGCGCTGCCGTCGACGGTCAGCGTGCCGCCCTTGGGCCAAGCCGTGGCCGCCAGCGCGTGCTCCAGATGATTCAGTTGAGGCAGGCGCCAATCGCCCGTCAGCCGCAGCACGCCGCCCGACTCGGTCCGTTCCAGGGAGAGCGGGCGGCTGTCGGTCATGGCCTCAGCGCCCCAGTCTTTCGAGCAGCTTGCCGTGGATGCCGCCGAAGCCGCCGTTGCTCATCACCAGTATCTGGTCGCCGGACCGGGCTTCGCGGGCGACGGCCTCGACCAGTTCGGCCAGGTCGTCGTGCGTGCTGGCCTTGCCGCCCAGCGGCGCCAGCGCCGCCGCCGCATCCCAGCCGAGGTCCTTCGAGTAGCAGAACACCCGCTCGGCGTCAGTCAGGCTGCCGGCCAGCGCGTCCTTCAAGGTGCCCAGCTTCATGGTGTTGGAGCGCGGCTCGAGCACGGCCAGGATGCGCGCGGCGCCGACCCGCGAGCGCAGGCCGGCCAGGGTGGTCTCGATCGCGGTCGGGTGATGGGCGAAGTCGTCGTAGACGGTGATGCCGTTCACCGTGCCGCGCACTTCCAGGCGGCGCTTGACGTTGCGGAAACGCGACAGCCCTTCGATGGCCACCTGGGGCGAGACGCCGGCATGGCGGGCGGCGGCGATGGCGGCCAGGGCGTTGTTGCGGTTGTGTTCGCCGACCAGTTCCCAGTCGACCGTGCCCAGCGCCTGGCCGTCCAGGCTGACCTCGAAGCGGGTGGCGTCGAGCGCCCTGGCCTGCCAGCCGCGGTCCGGGCCGGCGAAGTACTCCACCCCGCTCCAGCAGCCCCGCTCCAGTACCCGCCGGAGGTTCAGATCGCCGCCGTTGGCCACCACCAGGCCGTTGCCCGGCACGGTGCGGACCAGATGGTGGAACTGGGTCTCGATCGCCGCCAGGTCGGGGAAGATGTCGGCGTGGTCGTATTCCAGGTTGTTCAGGATCGCGGTGCGCGGCCGGTAGTGGACGAACTTGGAACGCTTGTCGAAGAACGCGGTGTCGTACTCGTCGGCCTCGATCACGAAGAAAGGCGACTTCGAGGTGCGCGCCGAGAAACGGAAGTTGAGCGGCACGCCGCCGATCAGGAAG
>DASVZA010000024.1:0-237717 GCA_036391875.1 Parasulfuritortus sp. | reverse complement strand
GTAGTTCTTCGCCGCGCCACCAAACTTCTTCGACAGGATCGTCGTGATCGCCGCCGTCAGCGTGGTCTTGCCATGGTCCACGTGCCCAATCGTACCCACGTTCACGTGCGGCTTCGTACGCTCAAATTTTTCCTTGGCCATCGTTCACACCCCTTAAGCGAAATAACGAAAAATCCAGAAAATACCCAATATCGATCACAACAACAAATTTTGGTGCCCATGGCGCGGATCGAACGCGCGACCTCTCCCTTACCAAGGGAGTGCTCTACCACTGAGCCACATGGGCAATAAACTTTTTCAGCACCAACCGCCCACTGGAGCGGGTGATGGGAATCGAACCCACGTCATCAGCTTGGAAGGCTGTGGTTCTACCATTGAACTACACCCGCATGAACCTGAACCAACCTGCCCAAACCGCCGGGCCATTCACAACAAACCAGAACAACTGAAATCTGGTGGAGGGGGAAGGATTCGAACCTTCGAAGGCAGTGCCGTCAGATTTACAGTCTGATCCCTTTGACCGCTCGGGAACCCCTCCGGGAAAGCGCGCAATTATGCTTGGCAGCAGGACCGCTTGTCAAACAGAAAACGACAGCTTTTATACATTGAACCGGAAATGCATGACATCACCATCACGGACGACATACTCCTTGCCTTCCAGACGCATCTTGCCAGCCTCCTTGCACTTGGCCTCGCCGCCGTAGGCGATGAAGTCCTCGAAGCCGATTACCTCTGCCCGGATGAAGCCTTTTTCAAAGTCGGTATGGATGACGCCGGCCGCCTGGGGGGCGGTATCGCCCTTGTGGATCGTCCAGGCACGCACTTCCTTGACGCCCGCAGTGAAATAGGTCTCCAGACCCAACAACTCGTAAGCCACCCGGATCACCCGATTCAGGCCGGGCTCTTCCAGACCGACATCGGCCAGGAACACCGCCTTGTCCTCATCCGACAGATCGACCATCTCCGCTTCCAACGCCGCGCACACAGCCACCACCGGCGCCCCTTCGGCCGCCGCGTACTCGCGCACCCGATCCAGCAACGGGTTGCCGTTCAGGCCCTGCTCGTCGACGTTGGCGACATACATGGTCGGCTTCATGGTCAACAGGAAGAACTGGCGCATCAGGACGGCCTCATCCTGGCTCAACCCCGCCGAACGGGCAGGCCGCCCCTGGTCCAGCACCGCCTGCACCTTTTCCAGCACGGCAACCAGCTTGGCCGCCTCCTTGTCGCCGGCCCGGGCCGGCTTGGAGTAACGGGCGATCTGCTTTTCGACTGCCGCCAGATCGGCCAGCGCCAGTTCGGTGTGGATCACCTCGATATCGTCCAGGGGATCGACTTTGCCGGCCACGTGCACCACGTTTTCGTTTTCGAAACAGCGCACCACATGGGCGATGGCATCCGTTTCCCGGATGTTGGCCAGGAACTGGTTGCCCAGGCCCTCGCCCTTGGATGCCCCGGCCACCAGACCGGCGATGTCGACGAATTCGACGATGGCCGGCACCACGCGCTGGGGATTGATGATCGCCGCCAATTGGGCGATGCGCGGATCCGGCACCTCCACCACGCCGGTATTTGGCTCGATGGTGCAGAACGGATAGTTTTCCGCGGCGATGCCCGCCTTGGTCAGGGCGTTGAACAGGGTGGACTTGCCCACGTTGGGCAAACCGACGATTCCGCATTTCATGTTTTGGTTTCCTGTTTAGGTTTGGCGTTGGCGAGCTGCATTGCCGAGTTCCAGTCGGCGCCTGCGATCCGCGGCCAAAGGTCGAGCGCCCGCTCGATGGCGGCATCGATCTCCTGCCACTCCTCCTTGCGGGGCGGCTTGAGGACGTAGCTGACCACTTCGTTGCGATCGCCCGGATGGCCGATGCCGATCCGCAAGCGCCAGTAGTCCTGGCTGCCGAGATGGGCGGTGATGTCCTTGAGGCCATTGTGGCCACCCAGGCCGCCGCCGAATTTCAGCCTGAGTTGGCCAGGCGGGATGTCGAGTTCGTCGTGTACCACCAGGATTTCGGCCGGCGCGATCTTGTGAAAGCGGGCCAGGGCGCCGACCGACTGCCCGGAACGGTTCATGAAGGTCTGCGGCAGCAGCAGCCAGACCCCCGCGTCACGGGCGAACCCGGCCAGGCCATGGAAACGGGATTCGCGCGCCAACGCCACCCCGAGGCGTTGTGCCAGCCGCTCACAAAACCAAAACCCGGCGTTGTGCCGGGTTTCGGTATATTCGGCGCCGGGATTACCCAGGCCGACGACGAGGCGAGGAGTCGCCTGCATCGGTCAGACGACTCAGGCGGCGGGCGCTTCGCCGGCCTGGGCCTCGCCCTCGGATGCCTCGGCCTTGGAACCCAGGATGGTCACCACGGTCGGGTCTTCGCCACGGTGCAGCATGACGGACTCGACGCCGGCCGGCAGCTTCAGGTGCGACATGTGCACGGAATGACCGATGGCCAGATCCTTCAGGTCGACCTCGATGAATCCAGGCAGATCGCCAGGCAGACAGGTCACGTCGATTTCAGTCATGACGTGGCTGACCACGCCACCTTCGAGCTTCACGCCAGGACAGGCATCGGCGTTGACGAAATGCAACGGCACCTTGGTGTGAATCTTGTGGGTGGCATCGACGCGCTGGAAGTCCACGTGCAGGACGCGGGGCTTGTAGGGATGGGTCTGCACATCCTTGAGCAGGACGGTCTGCTTGTCGCCGTCCAGGTTCAGCGTCAGCACGGAGGAATGGAAGGCCTCGTGACGCAGGTTCAGCACCAGCTCGTGGTGTTCCAGGTCGATGGCTTGGGGAGCCTTGTCGCCACCGTAGACGATGCCGGGCACCCGACCGGCGTGACGCAGGCGGCGGCTCGCACCCGAACCTTGTCCATCACGCTTGGCGGCTTTGATTTCGATTTGCATTTCTTTCTCCAAAAAACAAAAAAAGCCGCCCGCGACCAGGCGGCGCTTCCTATCGGCCCGCTATTCCGCGAACAGCGAGCTGACCGAATCTTCGTTGCTGATCCGACGGATGGTCTCCGCCAGCAGCTCGGCCACCGATACCTGACGAATGCGCGAACATTGCACGGCATCGTCCCGCAGGGGGATGGTATCGGTCACCACCAGTTCGTCGAGCTGGGAGGTATTGATCCGCTCGATGGCACTGCCGGACAACACCGGGTGGGTGATGTAGGCCAGCACCTTCCTGGCGCCGTGTTCCTTCAGCGCGGCCGCCGCCTCGCACAGCGTGTTGGCGGTATCGACCATGTCGTCCATGATGATGCAGGTGCGGTCCTTGACCTCGCCGATGATGTGCATCACCTTGGCCACGTTCGGCTTGGGCCGGCGCTTGTCGATGATGGCTAGGTCGCAGTCCAGGCGCTTGGCGACGGCACGTGCGCGGACCACGCCGCCCACGTCCGGCGACACCACCAGCAGGTTGTCGTGGTTCTGCTTCCAGATATCGCCCATCAGGATGGGCGTGGAGTAGATGTTGTCGACCGGGATGTCGAAGAAGCCCTGGATCTGGTCGGAGTGCAGATCCATGGTCAACAGCCGGTCGACCCCGGCGGCGGTCAGCATGTCCGCCACCACCCTGGCCGTGATCGGCACCCGGGCGGAACGCACCCGGCGATCCTGGCGGGCATAGCCGAAATAGGGAATGGCGGCGGTGATCCGGCCGGCGGAGGCACGACGCAATGCGTCCACCATCAACATCACTTCCATCAGGTTGTCGTTGGTGGGCATGCAGGTGGACTGGAGCACGAACACGTCCTTGCCGCGCACGTTCTCCAACAGTTCCACCGCCACCTCGCCATCGGAGAAGCGGCCCACGGTGGCGCGACCCAGCCGAATGCTCAGACTGCGCGCCACATCCTCGGCAAGCTTGGGATTCGCATTGCCGGTAAACACCATCAAGCTGTCGTATGCCACAGATCTATCCGCGTGCAAAAACCGTACGGCAAAACAAAAAAGCGTGCAGCCCCGCTACACGCTTGACGTTATGGCTGGGGAGGTAGGGATCGAACCTACGAATGCCGGAATCAAAATCCGGTGCCTTACCACTTGGCGACTCCCCAACAACACTTTCGGGCGGTCAAGCCTCAGTGTACATCGGATGCACATCGAGACCGTCCGCCACAAAACCTTGCATCCCTTCGGGCCTGGCCGCGAATACGCGCTCGGCTTCGGCCCGATCCCGGAAGGCGGCGAACACGCAGGCGCCTGACCCGGTCATCCTGGCATCGCCGTAGCTGCGCAGCCAGTCTAGATAATCGCCGATCACCGGGTAGAGACTCACGGCCACCGGCTCCAGGTCGTTGTGCCCACAACCATGCGGGAGGGGCGGGATTTTCATCTCTGGCGTGTCCCGTGTCAATCCCGGATTGCCAAAAATCTCTGCGGTCGCCACCTGGACGGGAGGAACCAGCACCACATAACTGGCCGGCGGCAAGGTCACTGCCTGCAGCTTTTCGCCCACACCCTCGGCGAACGCCGCCCGGCCAAAGACGAATACCGGGACATCGGCACCAAGCCGCAAGCCCAGCATTTCCAGCTCTTCCCGCGCCAGATTCAGCCTCCACAAGCGGTTCAGAGCCATCAGCACGGTCGCGGCATCGGAACTGCCACCGCCCAGGCCGCCGCCCATGGGCAGTCGCTTATCCAGGCCGATATCGGCACCCAGGCCGCAGCCAGTGTGTTCCTGCAGCAGCCGGGCCGCCCGGAAGCATAAATCATTCTCCGCCGGCACCCCCGGCAAGGGATTCAATAGCCTGAGGACGCCGTCTTGGCGTACGCCGATGCGCACGCTGTCGCCGTAATCCAGAAAACGGAACACGGTCTGCAGCAGATGGTAGCCGTCCAGCCTGCGGCCCACGACATGGAGAAACAGGTTGAGCTTGGCCGGAGCCGGATAGACCTGCTCGACGAGGCTCACAGCGGCACCCAGCTGTCGACCACGAACCTGAATTCGAGCGAATCGCCCCGTTTGGCGAATATCCGCCCCGGCCGCCAATGGGCGTCGTAGCGGCGGAATTGGCTGTACTCGATATGCCAACCATCCTGGTCGAGGCGTTCGACCCGGCCTTCCGGGTCGGTTCCGGCGCTGAACGCCATGCCCGGCCGCGGCACTCCGGACAGCCAGTAGACCAGTCCCACCAATGGCAGGCGCAGGCCAAGCACCCGCTCCATCAGGCGCTCGTCGTTATCCTCGACCACCTCGCCGCCCTCTGCCGTCTTGAGGGTCACACGACCATCCTGGCGGCGGATTTCGGCCGCTCCCTGACCCAACGGCCCGGACAGCAGCAAGGTCTCCTCCCCGGTCCTGCGGGTCCACGACACCGTTCCGGAAAAGGACTGGTCCGGCGTCCGGACCGACATCCTGCCATCCAGCTTGAATTGCATATCCGGCTGGGCGGCATGCAGCGCCGCGCGAGAATCCACCGTTCTCAGGCTGGCCATCGGCGTACAGCCGGCCAGCGCCCCCGCGAGCAACAGCAAGCACCCGCGCACGGTCGGGCTCATTGACCGAAGCGGGACAGCGTCTTTTGCAGAAGCTCGTTGTCCGGATGCGCCTTTGCCGCCTCGTGCCAAATGTGCTTGGCCTCGTCCTGCTTGCCCTGTTGCCAGAGCACCTCGCCCAGGTGCGCGGCGATCTCCGGGTCGGCACGGCCGCTGTAGGCGCGGCGCAGGTAATCGACCGCTTCGGCCAGATGGCCGGCCTTATACTGGCCCCAGCCCATACTATCGAGAATGAATGGGTCATTCGGGCTCAATTTGAGCGCCTTGTCGAGCAAGGCCAGGCCCTCTTCGATGCGATTGGTCCGATCGACCAGGGTGTAACCCAGCGCGTTGTAGGCATGAGCCGAATCCGGCTGCAGCTTGATCAACTGCCGCAAGTCGGCCTCCATTTCGGGCAGCTTATCGACCTTCTCCTCGAGCATGGCCCGGTCGTAAAGCAGGTCGCCGGCGCCAGGCGACACCGCCAGCGCCTTGCTCAGCCGATCGATGGCCTCCTGGTAACGCCCCGCTTCACGCAGTATCTGGGCCCCGGCCTGGGCGATGCGCACCTTGCCGGCGTCGTCGTCCACCTTCATCTGGTCGAGTTGAGCCAAGGCCTCGTCGACGCGCTTCATCTTGCCCAGGACGATGGCCGCCTTGAGTTGGGCCTGCAGGACGTGGCTCCCGCTCGTCACCTTGCGGTACCAGCCGAGCGCCACTTCGTACCGCTGGCGGATCTCGTTGACCTCGCCCAGATACATCTTGACCAGCCCGTCGTCGGGATACCCCAGCGCCAGGGCCTTGGAGAAATTCTGTTCGGCCGTATCCAGATCCTGCATCTGCATGGACAGCAAACCGATCGCGAGATGCAGTTCGGGGCTCTCCGGCACCTTTTTGGTCAGGGTCTCGAACTCACCGCGAGCCTCGTCGAAGCGGCCCGCCTTGGTCAGCTCACGGGCATAGGCCAGGCGGACACGGTCGGCATCCGGATACTGGGCCAGGAAGGTCTTCCAGAAGGCCAGGGCTGCCGCCTCGTCCTGGCTCGACAGGATCTGCCCCTTGATCAGGGCCGCGGTTTCGGAACCCGGCGTCAGGCGCAGCACCTCGCCCAGTTCGTTCAGCGCCAGGTCGCGCTGACCGGCCTCGATCGCCTCCTGCACCACCGCCAGATGGGCCTCGGGTACCTTCGGGTACTTGGCCGCCAGGGACTGGACCAGGGCCAGTACGGCCGTCTTGTCCTGGCTGCCGCCCAGCAAGGCATGGAGTTGCAGGAAGGTCTCGCCGGTCGACGCCCCTTCCATCTGCAGCAAAGCATCCAACTGGGGTTTGGCCTCGTCCAAGTGCCCTTCACTGACCAGGGCCGACACCAGCAACCGTCGGGCCTGGGCCGACTTGGGCTCCAACTCGACCCACAGTCGGGCCATGTCCACCGCCTTGGCCATGTCATGGGCATAGATCGCGATTTCCGCCGCCCGGCGCACCACCCTGACATCCCGCGTCTTATGGGCGAGGTCGGCATAGGCCTCGGCGGACAACTTCAGGTCGCCCCGTTGGCCGGCGATTTCGCCCAGCAGGAACTGATACAGGACTTGCCCCGTCAACGCCGACTCGGCGGGCGCCGCTTCCTTTTTCGGCGCTCCGGCAGCGGTTTTCTCTGCCGGAGCCTCGGGCGCCTTGGCGGCGGGCTCGGCTGTCTTTACCTGCTGAGGCGCAGTCGGCATCTCGGCCTTCGCCTGGGCTGGGGCCGGCGATATATGGGCACAGGCGCCAAGCGAAAAGAGCACCGGAACGAATAAGAGTAGTTTCGCGTTCATGGGATGAAAGGCAGGCACGATTCATGCATTATGCAGAACCCCCCCGCCCCTGAGAAGCACGCATTCGCATCTATGCCCGAATTACCCGAAGTCGAAACCGTCCGCCGCGGCCTAGCACCACACCTGATCGGCCAGCGTTTTTCAGGCGCGGTGGTCCGCGAGCCCCGCCTGCGCTGGCCTGTTCCGGCCGACCTGGCCGAGCGGATCGCCGGGCGGCGCACCGAACGACTCGAACGGCGCGGGAAATATCTGATCTTCGGATTGGACTCGGGCAACCTGATCGTGCACCTGGGCATGTCCGGCAGCCTGCGCCTGGTTCAATCCGGCATGCCGCCGGCCAAGCACGACCACCTGGATTTGCTCCTGACGAACGGCGCGCTCCTGCGCTATCGCGACCCCCGGCGCTTCGGCGCCGTGCTCTGGAGCGCGGCCCCCGAGGCCGAGCCGCTGCTGGCCCATCTGGGCATCGAGCCGCTCGAAGCAGGCTTCAACGGCGATTGGCTATACGCCGCCAGCCGCGGCCACCGCACCGCCATCAAGAGCTGGCTGATGGACGCCCACCGACTGGTCGGGGTCGGCAACATCTACGCCAACGAGGCCCTGTTCCATGCCGGCATCCACCCCCTGGCCGAGGCGGGCAAACTCAGCCGGCCGCGCTGCCGACGCCTGGCCGATGCCGTCCGCGCCACTCTTGAACGTGCCATCGAGGCGGGCGGCAGCACCTTGCGCGACTTCGTCGACAGCCGGGGCGAACCCGGCTATTTCCAGCAGACCTATTATGTCTACGGCCGGGCCGCCGAACCGTGCCGGGCCTGCGGTAGTCCGATCCGGCTGGAACGACTGTGCAACCGGGCCACCTATTACTGTCCGCAATGCCAGAAAAAATGACGCAAGCCATTCTGGCAAAAGTGTTTTGTGCTAGATTGGCAAAAAAACTCAGGAGCACGTCATGAGCAGTCCCTCGCTTGCATCCGATTTCGAAGCCTACAGCCAATGGCGCACCAGCCTGGCCGATCACGTCTCCGACTATCGCCAATGGCTGAACCGCGAGGACCTGAACGACTCCCAGCGCGACCTGCGCCTCCAGCAACTGCTCGACCGGCTGGCCGAGGACAAGCTGCACGTGGCCTTCATCGCCGAGTTTTCGCGCGGAAAATCGGAACTGATCAACGCCATCTTCCTGTCCGACCTGAAACAGCGCCTGCTGCCCTCCACGGCCGGCCGTACCACCATGTGCCCGACCGAGCTGCTCTACGATCCGAGCAAGCCGCCCCAGGTCGAACTGCTGCCGATCGACACCCGCGCCACCAACGCCACGGTCGCCGAATACCGCAACTACCCGGAGGAATGGGAACGGGTGACCATGGACATCACCGACCCCGAAAGTGTGCGCTCCGCCATGCTCGAGGTCTGCCGGGTCAAGTCGGTCGATGTCGAAGACGCGGCCCGGTTCGGCCTCTACGATCCGGAATCGCCGGAAATCTCCGCCCCGCTCAACGAGGACGGCAGCGTCTCCATTCCGGCCTGGCGCCACGCCATCATCAACTTCCCGCATCCTTTCCTGGAAAAGGGCCTCGTGGTCTACGACACGCCCGGCCTGAATGCCATCGGCGTCGAACCCGAGCTGACCTTCAGCCTGCTGCCCAATGCCCATGCCGTGCTGTTCGTGCTGGCGGCCGACGCCGGCGTGACCAAATCCGACATCCAGGTCTGGCGCGACCACATCAATCTGCGCGGCACCCAGAAGGGCCGCCTGGTGGCCCTCAACAAGATCGACGGTCTGTGGGACGAATTGAAAACCGAGGCGCAGATCAACGCCGAGATCGACAACCAGGTCAAAAGCAGTTCCAACCTGCTCGGCCTCGATCCCCGCAACATCTTCCCGGTCTCGGCCCAGAAAGGGCTGCTGGCCAAGATCCAGGGCGACGAGGAACTGCTCCAGCGCAGCCGGCTGGACCAATTGGAAAAAGCACTCAGCGAGGAATTGATCGGCTCGAAGCAGGAACTGGTACGCGACCAGACCGAAGCGGAACTGGCCGACATGCTGAGCTCCAGCCGCGCCCTGCTGTTGAGCCGGAACGACAACATCAGCGAACAACTGGAGGAATTGCGCGGCCTGCAGGGCAAGAACCAGGACGTGGTGGAACACATCATGCTCAAGATCGCCCAGGACAAGGACGCCTTCGAGCGCGGCCTGCAGCACTTCCAGGCGCTGCGCAGCGTATTCTCCCAGCAGAGCGTCAAGCTGTTCCAGTTGATCGGCACCGACACCATGAAGGCCGAAATCGCCCGGGTGCGGGCCTCCATGGTGCAAAGCCGCTTCACCAAGGGCATCCGCGAGGCCATGAACAAGTTCTTCGCCGACATCGACCAGAACATGGACAAGGCCATCGGCCAGATCGAGGAGATCAACCGCATGATGGACGCCATGTACCGCAAGCTCAACACCGAGCACGGCATGGCCCGCTACAGCGTCCCGCCCTTCTCGATGTTGCGCTACAGCAAGGAACTGCGACGGCTGAAAGCGGCCTACGACCTGCAGATCAACAACCTGTTCACCCTGCTGACCACGGAGCAGTACCTGTTGACCACCCGCTTTTTCGAAACGGTGGCCAGCCGCGTCATCCGGGTGTTCGAGATCGCCAACCGCGAGGCCGAGGCCTGGCTGCGCGCGGTCATGTCGCCCATGGAGAGCCAGGTCCGGGAGCACCAGATGCAGCTGCGCCGGCGCCTGGAAAGCGTCAAACGCATCCACAAGGCCGCCGACACCCTGGAAGACCGGATCAACGAACTGGTGCAGATGCAGGCCGAGGCCAGACGGCAACTGGCCGAACTGGACCAGGCGACCAGCCACATCCAGAAACTGCTGGAAAATCCGGCCACGGTCGAACAATCGCTGGCGGCCTGAGCCTCAAAGCAATGTGGGCAAGGCCGCACGGCCTTGCCCACATTCATTTACAGCCTGCTGTGCAACGATTATTTGGCTGCGCTCAGCTTCTCGTACTTGACCATCAACTGCTCCTTGGTCTCCACATAGTCGGGGTTGACCGGAATGCAATCCACCGGGCAGACCTCACGGCATTGGGGGGTATCGAAATGGCCGACGCATTCCGTGCACTTGTTGGGGTCGATGACATAGATGTCTTCGCCCTGGGAAATCGCACCGTTCGGGCATTCGGGTTCGCACACATCGCAGTTGATGCATTCGTCGGTGATCATCAAAGCCATATTTCTTCCTCTTTAACAACTCGGTTGTGAATTCCACTTGCCGGCCAGCCTCGCGGCGACCTGAGGGGGAACGAAGGGTCCGACGTCCCCGCCCAGGCGCGCAATCTCCCGCACCATACTGGCGGAAATGAACATATATTGCTCCGCCGGCGTCAAAAAAACGGTTTCCAACTCCGGGTACAAGCCCCGGTTCATGCCAGCCAACTGGAATTCATACTCGAAATCGGATACGGCGCGCAAGCCCCGAAGCACCAGATTGGTGCCTTGATCCCGGACGAAATCCACCAACAGACTGGAAAAGCTGGCGACCTCCACATTGGGCAGGTCTTGCAGCGTCAATCGGGCCAGTTCCATGCGCTCGTCCAGACTAAAAAAAGGCTGCTTGTTGGCGCTGGCCGCCACGGCCACCACCACCTGATCGAATATCCTGGCGGCCCGACGCACCAGATCCTCGTGTCCACGCGTAATCGGGTCGAAGGTACCCGGATAGACGATCTTTCCGGGATAGGCGATCTTTTGGCTCAAGCAGGCTCCAGCAGGCAGAAATGCGATAAACCGGCACGGCCCTCGCGCAGGACTTGCCAGCCCCTAAGCTCGGGCCGCTTGCCGAACTCAATGTAGATTTTACCCTCTGGCGCGAGATGTGTCGCCGCCCTGGCCAGCGCTTCCGGCAGCAGGTCGGCGGCAAACGGCGGGTCCATGAAGATCACGTCGAACAGGCCGCAAGCGCCGGCCAGGTAAGACAGCCCGTCGCCGGCCACCACTTCGACCCGGTCCGCCCCGAGCATATCCTTGTTGGCACGCAGCGCCTTGAGAGCCGCACCGTCCCGCTCCACCAGCACCACCTCGTGCGCGCCGCGCGAAGCGGCCTCGAAACCGAGGGCGCCGCTGCCGGCGAACAAGTCCAGGCAGCGCAGGCCGGTCAGGCGCTGGCCCAACCAGTTGAACAAGGTTTCCCGAACCCGGTCGGGCGTCGGTCGCAGGCCGTCCACGTCGGGGAAGCGCAGCGCACGGCGGCGCCACTCGCCGCCGATGATGCGCAGCTGGTTACTTGCCGTCGTCCGCGCCACGCTGGCCGCCGACGATCACCGTCACCATGTCTTCCGGCTTCAGCCGGGCACGCATGGCCTTGACCACCTCGTCCCGAGTCACGGCCGCCACCTTCTTCGGATAGGTGTCGAGCCAGTCCGGCGGCAGGCGGTAGAAGTCCATCATGGCCAGGTACCCGAGTATCTTGCCGTTGCTGTCGAGGCGGAGCGGGAAACCGCGCACCAGATTGTCCTTGGCCTGCTGCAGTTCGGAATCGGTCGGCCCTTCCGCCAGATAGCGCTTCACGGTATCGCGCACCACCTTGAGCGCCTCGTCGGTCGCATCGCGCCGGGTCTGCAGGCCGATCATGAACGGACCGCGTTCCTGGTCGGGCATGAAATAGCTGTACACGCTGTAGGACAGGCCGCGCTTCTGCCTGACTTCCTTCATCAGGCGGGAGTCGAACCCGCCGCCGCCCAGGACATAGTTGCCGACCAGCAAGGGGAAATAGTCCGGATCGTCCCGGGTCATGCCCGGCTGGCCGATGAACAGATGGCTCTGGCTGGCGGGGTGAGGGATCACCAGTTCCTTGCCGGCGGACAGGTCGGCCACCTTGGGCGGGGGCAACGGCGCCGCGCCCTGCGGCAGGTTGGCGGCCAGTTCCCGAGCCAGCTTTTCCGCGCCGGCCCGGTCGATGTCGCCCATGATGGCGATCGCCATGTCCGAGGCACGGTAATGAGTGTCGTGGAAGGCCACCAGATCGGCGCGGGTCAGCTTGGCGATCGTTTCCGGCGAACCGTCGCCCGGCAGGCCGTAGGGCTGGTTCGGGTAGATCGCCGCCATGAACGCCCGCTCGCCCAGGTATTCCGGCTTGGTCGCGGCGTCCTTCAGGCCGGCGATCGCCCGCGCCTTCTCCCGCTCCACCACCTTATCGGGAAAGCTCGGCTTGGCCAGGACGGCGGCCAGCACCGACAGGGCCTGATCCCGCTCGTGCGGGCTGCTCAAGGTACGCAGCGAGAAGCCGGCCCGGTCCTGTTCGAAGTAGCCGCCCATCTGCGCGCCCACGTCGGCCAGGCGTTCGGCGACCTGCTGTTCGTTCCAAGCGCCCGCCCCCATGCTCATCAGGCCCTGGGTCAGGCCGGCCAGGCCCGATTTTTCAGGGGTGTCATAGGCACTGCCGGCGGCGAAACCGACATTGACGTCGAGCATCGGCAGATCATGGTTTTCGACGAAGTAGACCCGCGCCCCCTCGGGCGTGGTCCAACGCTGGATGTCGAGCCCGGCCTGGGCATCGACTGCGACAAACAGGGTGAATATGATCAGGATCAGGCGATTAACGAACATTGCCGCCTCCGAAGGAAATGGGATTGGCGAAACGCTGGCCGGCCGGCAGGGGCTGCGGATCCAGGGTTCCGATCGTCAAGTGGTCGTCGACGAAATAGCGCTTGGCGACGTCCTGCACCTGGGCGGCGGTCACCGCCTTGAGCTTCTTGAGCCGCAGATCGAGGTCCTGCCAACGCAGGCCGGCGGTTTCCCACTCGCCGATCTGCATCGCCTGGTAGAACAGCGAATCCTGCTGGAACACGTGGCCGGCGATCACCTGAGCCTTGACCCGGTCGAGTTCCTTGGCGTCCACGCCCTGGTCCTGGATGCGCTTGATCTCGGCCTGGATCGCCGCCTCGACCTCGGCCACTTTCTTGCCGTCGGCGGGGGTCGCCTCGACCAGGAACAGATCGGGTCCGCGCGAGATCGGCTCGTAATCGGTGCCGACGTCGACTGCCAGCTGCTTCTCCTTCACCAGGGACTGGGGCAGGCGTGCGGAGTCGTTGCCGTCCAGGATGCCGGACAGGATTTCCAGGGCGTACTGGTCGGTATCCTTGGCCGGGTCGTCCAGGCGGGGGGCCTTCCAGGCCATGATCACCTGCGGCAGCTTGGCCGGCGCCTTGACCACGACCTGCTTCTCGCCCAACTGAGGAGGCTCGGTCAGCGGCTTGCGGACCGGCAGCTCGTGGGCCGGGATGGGGCCGAAATACTGCTTGGCCAGGGCGAACACCTTGTCCGGATCGACATCGCCGACCACCACGAGGGTGGCGTTGTCCGGCGCATACCAGCTGTCGTACCAGTGTCGCACGTCGGCCACGGTCATGTGCTTGAGGTCGTTCATCCAGCCGATCACCGGGTTGTGGTAGGGGTGCTCTTCATAGGCCGTGGCCATGAGCGCTTCATAGAGCTTGGCCTGGGGATTGTCCTCGGTGCGCATCCGACGCTCCTCCATGACGACCTGGATCTCGCGGGCGAAGTCGTCGGGCGACAGGGTCAGGTTGACCATGCGGTCGGACTCCAGCTTGAAGGACAGGGCCAGCTGGTCGGCGGGAAGCGTCTGGAAATAGGCGGTGTGGTCGAGCCAGGTGAAGGCGTTCTCCTGCCCGCCGGCGGCCGCGATCAAATGGGAAAATTCGCCGCCCGGAACCTTTTTGGTCCCTTTGAACATCATATGCTCCAGGGCATGGGCCACGCCGGTCGTGCCCGTGGTTTCGTCCATGCTGCCGGCCTTGTACCAGATCTGGCTGACCACCACCGGCGCGCGCCGGTCAGTCTTCACGATCACCTTGAGGCCGTTGGCCAGGGTCTGCTCCACGGTTTCCGCCAAAGCCGGGCCGGCAACCAGGCTCAGCACGACGAACCAAGCGGTCAAACTTCGTTTCATATTCATACGCGCCTTTCGTGACATGTCCGCATGATAAAATTCATTGATATTCAACGCATCTTCTAGACAACGATCCATGGTGTTTGGTTTCTTCAAATCCGGCAAAGAGCCGGCCGCGCCGCAGACCTCCGAGGCAAAATCCCCGCAGGCAGAGGCGCCGCACGCAGCGCCCCCGGCAAAACCGTCTTGGACCCAGCGCCTCAAATCGGGCTTGAGCAAGACCCGCACGGCATTGACCACGCCGGTCGGCGAACTGTTCAGCAAGCACACCAAGATCGACGAGGCGCTGTACGAGGAACTGGAAACCATCCTCCTGACCGCCGACGTCGGCGTGGAGGCCACCAGTTATCTGCTGACCGAACTGCGCAGCCGGGTCAAACGGGACAAACTCGGCGAAGCATCGCAACTCAAGGCCGCGCTGAAGGACATCCTGGGCGACCTGCTGCAGCCGCTCGAGCGACCGCTGGATGTCGGCACTGCCAAGCCATTCGTGATCATGCTGGCCGGCGTCAACGGCGCCGGCAAGACTACCACCATCGGCAAACTGGCCAAACGTTTCCAGACCGAAGGCAAGAGCGTGCTGCTGGCTGCCGGCGACACCTTCCGGGCCGCCGCCCGCGAACAGCTGGCGGTTTGGGGCGAGCGCAACCAGGTCGAGGTGGTCGGCGGCCAGGGCAACGACCCGGCCGCGGTCATCTTCGACGCCGTCCAGTCGGCCAAGGCGCGCGGCATCGACATCGTCCTGGCCGACACGGCCGGTCGCCTGCCCACCCAGCTCAACCTGATGGAAGAGATCAAGAAGGTGCGCCGGGTGATCCAGAAGGCCGACCCGACCGCCCCGCACGAGGTCCTGCTGGTGCTGGACTCCAACACCGGCCAGAACGTCCTGACCCAGGTCAAGGCGTTCGACGACGCAGTCCAGGTCAGCGGTCTGGTCCTGACCAAGCTGGACGGCACCGCAAAGGGCGGCACCGTCGCCGCCCTGGCCAAACGCCAGCCCATCCCGGTCCGCTTCATCGGCATCGGCGAAGGTCTGGACGACCTGCAACCCTTCAAGGTCGCCGAGTTCATCGACGCCCTGTTCGGTGAGACATGATCGAATTTTCCGACGTCGTCAAACGCTATCCCGGCGGCCATGACGCCCTGGCCGGGGTCAGCCTGAGCATCGAGCTGGGCGAGTTGCTCTTCCTGACCGGCCGTTCCGGCGCCGGCAAGAGCACCCTGCTCAAGCTGATCGCCGCCATCGAGCGCCCGACCAGCGGCGTGGTCACGGTCAGCGGCCAGAATCTCGGCCGCATCCGCCGTTCCGCCCTGCCCTATTTCCGGCGCAACATCGGCCTGATCTTCCAGGACCACAAGCTGCTCTACGACCGTTCGGTGTTCGACAATGTCCTGCTGCCGCTCCACATCCAGGGCATGAGCGGCCACGAGGCCGGCAAACGGGTCCGCGCCGCGCTCGACAAAGTCGGTCTGCTCAACAAGGAAAAGGCGCGGCCGATCACCCTCTCGGGCGGCGAACAGCAACGCCTCTGCATCGCCCGGGCCATCGTCAGCCGCCCACCGCTGCTGCTGGCCGACGAGCCGACCGCCAACCTGGATGAAGACTACGCCCGCGACATCATGGACATGTTCAAGGCCTTCAACCAGGTCGGCGTCACGGTGATCCTGGCCACCCACGATCAGGATCTGATCCGCCGCTACGGCGGCCGGACGGTGACCCTGGCCGACGGGAGGATCGCAGCATGAAGGCCTGGATCGACCATAATGTCCACAGCTTCGGCCTGGCGGTTAAAAGGATGAGCGAGACTCCGTTCGCCGCCCTGTTCAGCATCCTGGTCATCGGCATCGCCCTCAGCCTGCCAGCCGGCCTGTACCTCACGTTGGAAAACACCGACCGCCTGGCCGGCAGCCTGCCGGCCCAGCCCGAGATCACGTTGTTCCTGAAAAACGACCTGGACCAGGACAAAGGCCAGCAATTGGCCAAGCAGATCACTGGCATCGCCGGCGTGGCCAAGGTCCGCTTCGTCTCCCGCGACGAGGGACTGAAGCAACTGCAGGCCGCCGGCCTGTCCGACCTGACCGCCGGCCTGAGCGAAAACCCGCTGCCGGACGCCATCGTCGTCATGGCGAAAGACCCCGGTCCGGATGCCATGGAACAGCTGGCCCGCCAATTCAAGAGTCTGGCCGGGGTCGACCACCTGGCGATGGACACCGACTGGGCCCGCCGCCTCGCAGCCCTGCTCGCCTTCGGCCACGACCTGGTCTGGCTGATGGCCGGCCTGCTCGGCCTGGCCCTGGCTGCCATCACCGGCAACACCATCCGCCTGCAGATCTACGCCGCCCGAGAGGAAATCGAAGTCTCCCGCCTGATCGGCGCCACCCACCGCTTCATCCGTCGTCCCTTCCTGTATTTCGGCGTACTACAGGGATTCCTGGGCGGCCTGGCCGGCTGGCTCATCGTCAGCGGTGAGCTCTATGCCCTGGAGGGCAGCCTGGATCGACTCGCCCTGGCCTGGAGCGGCCATCTCGAACTGCAGGGCCTGGCTCTGAGCGAAGTCGGCATCCTGCTCGGCACCGCCGCCCTGCTCGGCTTTTTCGGAGCCTTCCTGGCGGTCAACCACAGCCTGCGCCGAATCAACTGACCAGGAACTTTTCCCTATTAGCACTCTCTACTCGAGAGTGCTAATATTTGGCAAAAGGATTTTTGGAGGTTACCGAATGACCAGCGAAACCCTGCATTTCCCTGTACCCAGCAGCCTGGGCAGTCTGGAGAGCTACATCTCCGCGGTGAACCGTTTCCCCCTCCTCAGCGCCGAAGAGGAACACGAGTTGGCAACCCGGTTCCACGCCGACGGAAACCTTGAAGCCGCACGCAAACTGGTGCTTTCCCATCTGCGTCTGGTGGTGTCCATCGCCCGCGGCTATCTGGGCTACGGCCTGCCCCATTCCGACCTGATCCAAGAGGGCAACGTCGGCCTGATGAAGGCGGTCAAGCGCTACGACCCCGAGCGCGGCGTACGCCTGGTTTCCTTTGCCGTGCATTGGATCAAGGCCGAAATACACGAATACATCCTGAAGAACTGGCGTCTGGTCAAAGTGGCCACCACCAAGGCCCAGCGCAAGCTGTTCTTCAACCTGCGCAGCCTGAAGCAGAGCAGCGGCAGCCTGGGCGCCGACGAGGTCAAGGAGATGGCCGAGACGCTCAACGTCAGCCAGCACGATGTCCGGGAGATGGAAGTCCGTCTCTATGGCCAGGACATGGCGCTCGAAGCCTCGTCCGACGACGACGAGGACGCTTTCGCGCCCATCGCCTATCTGGCCGCGCCCGACAGCGACCCGACCGACCACATCGAGCGCGCCGAACGGGATTACCTGGCCACCCACGGCCTAAGCAAGGCGCTGGACAGCCTGGACCCGCGCAGCCGCCGCATCGTCGAATCACGCTGGCTGAACGAGGAAGACCCCGCCACGCTGCACGAACTGGCCGCCGAATACGGCATCTCGGCCGAGCGGGTACGTCAGATCGAGGTCAAGGCCCTGCAGAAGATGAAGACCGCACTGACCCACTGAAGGCGCGTCCCGAAAAGCAAAAAGCCCGACCAAGTCGGGCTTTTTTCGTTGATCTGCGCGTTCCCGGCGATATCAGAACAGCGAGCCAACCAACGCGGAAAACAGACTGAACCAGGCCCAGGCGATCAGGGCGACAACAAGGGTGATGGGCAGATTGTAGGAACTGAAGATATTCATCGCGGGACTCCTGTCGTTATTTTTTGGATGATAAAACCTAACGCCCCGAAGCTCAACGCCTAGGACGCCCTGAAATCCCGCACCACATGCAGTTGCCGGCGCGACACCGGCAGTTTCTCAGGCCAGTCCTTCAGGACCGCCACCCAATAGATTTCATCGCCGTCCCGCCGTTGTTCGAAACCGACCAGCCAGGCTCGGTTGATCAGGCAATTACGATGGATGCGCAGGAAATCGTTTGGATACGCTTCCTCCAATTTGACCAGAGGCACGTCCAGCACATATTCCCGCTCCCGGGTACGCAGGGTCACGTACTTCAGTTCAGCCCGCAGATACAGGACATCGCCGTGCGGCACCCGCAACACCCGGCCCCGGTCGCTCACCGTGAAGTGAGGGGAAATGGCTTGGGTTGCCGCGCCGGCCTGCGGCCGAATGCGCCGCAATGCATCCAACAAGCGGTCCTGGCGCACCGGCTTCAGCAGATAATCCCGTGCCTGGACCTCGAAGGCCGAAACGGCATGGCCATCGTATGCCGTCACGAAGATCACCGCCGGCGACTGCGGTTGCGCCGCCAATTGCCGGGCGACCTCGATACCGTCGATGCCCGGCATGCGGATATCGAGCAGCACCACATCGACCGGCTTCATGGCCAACGCAGCCAAGGCCTCACCGCCGCTGGCGGCCTCGCCGACCACTTCGTTCGGCAAGGCTTCGGCGCAGTCCTCGAGCAGACTCTTCAGCCTGGCCCGCGCCGGGGCCTCGTCGTCCACCACGAAGACACGAAGCGGCTGAAGTGGCGGCCGATCCGCCGTTCCGACAACATCAGGCATCGCCAGCCTCAATCCAAGAATCTCCCCCGCTCATACATCCCCCATCCAGTAATCGATTCAACCCCCCGCCCGACGATACGGCATCCTGATCTGCACCACGAACTCCTCGCCGGCCTCATACGTCCTCATGGTCGCCTCGGCATCGAAATGCAGGTCCAACCGTTCGCGGATATTGTTCAAGGCGATCCGGTTGCCGCTGCGCCGCTCCTGCTGTGCTCGGCAAGGATTGCGGACCACCAAGTTCAGTTCCTCGCCTTTCAGGAAAACCGTCACGCTGACCGTACCGCCTGCCGTGACCGGCTCGATGCCGTGATAAACCGCGTTCTCCAGCAGCGGCTGGAGCATCAGCGGCGGCACCATGGCATCCATCGGCGCCCCCTGGCATTGCCAATCCACCGACAAGCGCTTGCCCAGTCGCACCATTTCGATTTCGGCATAGGCCTTGGCCAATTCCAGTTCCTTGGCCAGGGGCACCAGGGTACTGGATTCCGACATCAAGGCGCGAAACAAATCCGCCAGATTTTCCAATATGGCCTCCGCCCGCCTCGGTTCCGACCGGATCAGGCCGAGCACCGTATTCAGGCTGTTGAACAGGAAATGGGGGCGGATACGCGCCTGCAAGGCGATCAGCCGCGCTTCCGACAGTGCGGGCGAAAGCGCTCTGTAACGCCAATTGAAATAGGCCAGAATTGCCATCGTCGCCAAGGTCGCCGACACGGCCACGTACATGGTGCTGGGCAATATCCCATCCTGGCCGCTCCATTGCTGTATCGTCGCCCAACTCAAGGCCGACGCGATGGAAACCAGCAATACCAGCATGACACCACGACGATAGGAATGAGTCCGCAAAAAACGGGACATCAGAAAGAGGATGAGCATCACGATCAGCAAAATCGGTTCGAACAGACTCCGGCTCGCCATTGCCCGGGCATACGCCCCTATTACTCCGCCACCCGCCAAATAGGCGGAGACGAACCGCAATCCCTCCGCCGCCACCATGATCCGTAGCATGACGCCGAGATTACGAAAATCGGGCAGAACCATCGAACTGTCGAGGCGGCTCAGTCGGTTCCCTGCATAATGGAAAAAATATCTCGAGAGGCCCATTCGAATTTGCCGTTCAAATCAATAAAAACGCCATTCGTCGACTCCCAACTTGATTAGCCGCAATCTCTAGATAGGCTATAGCCCATGAAATACAGATCGAGCGGATTTACGTTAATGGAACTACTCGTCACCATCGCGGTGGTGGGAGTGCTATTGGCCATCGCGGTGCCCAGTTTCCAAAGCCTCTTCAACCGTAACAGGGTTGCCACCGTAGTCAACGACCTTCTTGGCGGCCTATATTACGCGCGCACCGAGGGAATCAGGAGAGCCCTGCCCACAACCATCTGCATGTCCAGCAACCAGACATCGTGCGCCACCACAGGCAGTTGGGCCAACGGCTGGATCGTGTGGGTGGACCTCAATTCGAACGGCACCCTGGACACCGGCGAACTGGTGCGCGCCCATGGGCCGATCAATGCCGGCAACACAGCCTTAAGCGCATCGCAAAACAGCTACACGTTCACTGCCCAAGGCGCCCTGGTTTCGGGAGGAAGCGCCGGCACCTTCACGGTTTGCACGCCAAACGACCTGACCCTTTCCCGCCAGATCGCGGTCCAGACCTCCGGCCAGATCGGGTCACAGCCCATCGCAACCGCCACCTGCCCGTGAGGAGACTGTCTTGACTCGACAACGCGGCTTTACCCTCCTTGAAGTCCTGGTCTCCATGGTGATCGTCGCCATCGGACTCATCGGCCTGGCCGGACTGATGACCAGCAGCCTGCAGAACAACCAAGGTGCCTCTCAGCGTTCCCAGGCGACCTGGCTCGCCTACGACATGCTGGACCGGATGCGCGCCAACCGGGCCGCCGCGCAGGCTGGCAGCTACGATACCGCCTTTTCCACCGTTCCCACCGGCACCACGACAGCGGCCCAGGATCTGATTCAATGGAAAAACACCCTGGCGACCGCCCTGCCAGGAGGACGCGGCGCGATCGGACGCGATCTGAACACCGGACTAACCACTGTTTCGGTCCAATGGGACGACAAACGTGGTTTACAAGGCATCAACGGTCAAGTTTTAAGTATCGCCAGCCAGCTATGAAAACCACCCGGCTTACCTCCCCACGAGACCAGTTGGGCCTGAGCCTGCTGGAGGTCATGATCTCGCTCACCATCGGCTTCCTGATCGTCGCCGCCGTGGGCTATCTCTACTTGGGCAGCCGGCAGTCGTTCCGGACCCAGGACAACCTCACCACCATTCAGGAAAACGCCCGCTACGCCCTCGAAACGATGAGTCACGATATCCGCATGGCGGGTTACATGGGCTGCGGCAATCTCAACACCATCACGCCGCACGTCATCTCCAACAACCTGACGGGCGTCACCCTCAATCCGGGTACAGCCGTACAGGTATTTCCGGCCGGGTCGGGTTGGACCGCCCCTGCTGGCCTGACCATCACGGCCAAACCCAATACAGATATCCTGCGCATTTATGAAGCCGCAGGCGGCGGCGTGCCATTGACCGGCAATATGGGTGTCTACAATGCCAACATCCAGATCGGCGGCAATCCGTACAATTTCCAGAAATATCAGGTGCTCATGGTCAGCGACTGCATAGCTGCCGACGTGTTTACCGCCACATCTGTTTCTTCTGCAAGCGGCATGGTTACCATCGCCCATTCTTCCAGCAACAACTCGAGCAACTTCCTGTCCAGACTGTATGGAGCGACGCCCCCACCGGCATTCGTCTACGTCTTCACCCAAAACGACTATCTGATCGGCTGCCCCACTGCTTCTTATTCCAGCGGCAATTGCAGCGTCCCCTGGGCGCTCTATCGGATACCCAATAACGGCACCGCCCAGCCGCTGATCAGCAACGTGGAAAAAGTCGCCTACCAGCTGGGCGTCGACACTTCGGGCACCACCCCGCCGGCCCGGGTCGTAGGCGCTTACCAGAGCCCATCGACCGTAGCTGCGGCAAACAACTGGAACAACGTGCTCTCGGTGCAGGTTCATCTACTCCTTGTCGGTGGGGCATCCAACGACAGTAACAGCAATGTCACCATGGCCTCTCAGCACTATACGTTCAACGGCTCCGCCTACACGGCACCCGATCGCCGCATGTACCAGGAAGCCGTCACCACCGTCGCCATACGGAATCGCCTGTAGCCATGAAACCGCGTACTCCCATCTCCCGACAATCCGGTGCCGTGCTGGTCATCAGCCTGATTTTTCTGGTCCTGATCACCTTGATCGCCATTTCCGGCATGCAGGGCACCATCATGCAAGAGCGCATCGCCGGCAACACCCGCGACCACATGCTGGCATTCCAGGCCGCCGAAACCGCCCTGAGCCAGGGAGCCGCGTCACTGTCCGCCTCCACCCTGCCATCCGGTACCGGCTATTACATGGTGCCCAACTCGTCACCTGCCGCGACTTTTGTCAGCAGCCAGGACTGGCTTAGTTTCAACTGGAACGCCAATTCCGCAACGGTGGCGACCAACCCTGTCCAGAATGGCCCCCAGGCACCGCAATTCGTCGTCGAGCGACTCACCACCAGCGCCCCGAGCGGCGGCAGCCAGATACAAAACATCGGCTTCGGCCCGAGCCAGGGCCACGGCTATTTCCGCATCACGGCACGAGGTGTAGGCAGCGACGTCAATACCGTCGTCATCCTGCAGGAAATTTACGTGCGCTATTGATTACGAGGTTTCGAAGATGAAAAACGCTTTTGCCATTGGCCTGCTGTTTGCCCTCATGTCTCCGCTCACATCGCATGCCATGATGCGCATCGACCCAAACCAAGCCACCCGCGACGCACAGCAGCAGGATACTGAAAAGAATAAATCCCGCAGCGGCGAAGCCGAACAGCGACGCAACGAGTCCGCCAAGACCCATCCCACCCAGACGCGCCCGCCCCAAAGCGGTCAACGCTGAACATAACGGGAAGACAACACTAATCGGGAGCCATCATGAAGCCACGCCGAACCGACACCCCTATGCGTTTCCGCTTACATCCACTCAGCGGGGCCTTGTTGCTGTACATCCTGGGTTGTTCCGGCGCGCACGCGGTCGCGATCAGCAGCGTCCCACTGTACCTGGGCACCAGCACCCCGCCCAACGTATTGTTCGTACTCGCCAACTCGCAGAACATGGACGAAAACGGCGACCCCGCCTACGGCATGATCGGCGCGGCCGTCGGCGGTAGCAGCCCACACAGCAAATCGGAGATCGCACGTGCTGCAATCCGCAGTCTGGAAACCACCTACTTCGGCCAGATCAACCTGGGGCTGATGACTTTCGGGCAGTACACCCCTTCGAAGTATTATATGTACAACTCGTATTACGACTCGCGCTACGACCCGAGTTACTATAATCCGAGCTATGTCTGCCCCTCGGGCTGGACGGCTATCCAATGCCGTGCGTCCGACTACAAGCTCTACCGGACAGTCAACCCGACCGATACGAGCAACTACATCTACTACAATTACGCATCACCCTTTTACGATAACGGATCACCTTTCTCGGCCAACTTCTGTTATTCCAGTACGGCCAAGTTTGACAACACGACCAACGTACCTGCGGGTTCAGACTATTACACCTGCTATTCGACCAAGACCGGCACCAGCGACGCCAGCCCGGGCACGAGCGGCTCAGGCTATAGCGGCTATCTTGGTGGCGGTGGATTCGGCCCCACCGACAGCGATTACGCCAACAACGTCCTCGATTTCGGCGCCCGGCTGCCTTCCGTCTACACTTCATCAGCTTGGTTTTACAACGGTTCTCCGGGCGGTGGTTATTTGAGGACACCTCTCGCCGCGTTGACTAGCACACAGCAAACAACCATCAACAACAAGCTGGTCTGCAACATGCCCTCCCAGTGGAACAGCAGCAATCCAAACCCGACTCCGGCCTGGCCATCGACCGGCTGCAACTCCTCAACTTTGCTTTCCAGCAGCATCTACAACTCCGGCCTGACCGCCATCGAAGGCACGCTCAACGATGCGGCCTCCTATTTCAAGGGAACCCTGAGCACCAGCAAGGGCGCCACCTCCGGCTATACCCTCCCCAATTCCTGCGGCAAGAATTTCGTCGTGCTGCTGACCAACGGTCTGCCCAGCGTTGACGCATCGGGAACGATTGAAAAAAACGGCGGCCAGATCGACACCTGTTCCATGACCTCGAAAGCCATCACGGCGGCGACCAATCTGTACAACAATGGCAACGGCCCCAAACTCTATGTCGTCGGCTATGCCCTGCCGCCATTTGCCCTGCAGTACTACAACTCAAGTTGCGGCGTGACCGGCAATCCGCTGGACAACATGGCCTCCTCCGGCGGAACCGGCACTTCCTTCACCGCATCCGATCCAGCGACCTTGCAAAGTTCGCTCAACTCCGTATTCACGAGCATTCTGCAGTCTTCGGGCTCTTCGGCCACCCTAGCACCGAACTCGACCAGCATCACCACCACCTCCTACGTCTACCAGGCCAGCTTCAACACCGCCGACTGGTCGGGCCACCTTCAGGCCATCCCGGTCACGTCCAGCAGTACCGGGACTGCGGCGTGGGACGCAGCGACGCTCATCCCTACTTGGAACACCCGCAACCTGTTGACTTATAACGGCAGCGTCGGGAAGACATTCCAGTGGAACAACCTCTCCACGAATGAACAATGCCTGCTGGCAAGCCAAGCCAGCGGCTGCACTCTGACCTCCGCCCAGACCACTACCGGCCAGCAGGTGCTCAACTACATCAGCGGCGACACCAGCCAGTCCCAGGCGCACGGCGGTTCCTTGCGCAACCGCTCGGTGCTGCTAGGCGACATAGTCGACTCAAACCCGCTGTATCTGAGCCAGGACGATTATGGCTACTCGATCCTGTCCGGCACGGAGGGCTCCAGCTATCCGGCCTATATCGCCTCCAAGACGACGCCCATGCTCTATGCCGGCGCCAACGACGGCATGCTACACGCCTTCAACTCCAGCGGGGTCGAGCAATTCGCTTATGTTCCCAGCGCCGTCTACGCCAACCTGCCGGCCCTCACCCAGCCCTCTTACAATAGTAACCATCAGGTTTACGTCGACGGCTCGCCAGGCAGCGGCGATGCTTACTACGCGGGCGCTTGGCACACGATCCTGATCGGCACGCTTGGCGGTGGCGGAAATTCGATATTCGCGCTTGACGTCACCAACCCGGCCTCGATGACCGCCAGCAATGTCATGTGGGAATACACCGGTGCCAGTAACATGGGCAAGACTTGGGGACAGCCCTGGGTGGCGCGCTTCAACGACGGTAACTATTACGCCGTGGTCAACAATGGTTACAACAGCACCAATGGCCATGCGGTCCTTTATTTGATTCAGGTCGACAACCCCAGCAACGTCATAAAGATCGACGCCGGCAGCGGCGGGAGCAGTTGTACGAGCGGCGACGGTCTTTCCCAGGCCACCCTGCTCGACGCCGACCAGAACGGCACGATCGATGCCATTTACGCCGGGGATTTGTGCGGCAACATCTGGAAATTCGACGTCAGTAACACCATGGCGTCGAAATGGGCGGTTGCCTTCAAGAGCGGCAACACGCCTCTGCCGTTGTTCACCGCGAAAGATTCAAGCGGAAATCTGCAGCCGATCACCGCCCCCTTGGTGCTGGGCAGCACTCCCAGCGGAACGGCAGGAACCGCAATGGTCTTCTTCGGTACTGGCCAATATCTAGGTGCGACCGACACAACCAGCACGAGCACCCAAAGTATCTACGGCGTGTTGGACAGCAGCACATTCTCGTCGGGTTCCTTCAGCGGCGGAACCTATAGCCTAGTGCGCGCCACCAACTTAGTGCAGCAGACCCTCACGTACTATACGATCGGAGGTAAAACCTATCCGACCGATACAACTAACACGGTAAGCTATCCACCAGTTGGCACACAATTCGGATGGTACGCCGACTTACCGACATCCGGCGAGCGAGTCATCCAGCAAGCGACCATCTCTAGCGGACGCGTAAAATTCGTGACGCTAATTCCAAATTCCGGAAGCTGCTCTTATGGCGGAAGCAGCGTCACCCTCTCCGTGGATCCTGCCACGGGCGGTTCGCCTCCAAACGCGTTCCTGGACATCAATGGAGATGGAAACTACGACAGCAATGACAACATCACCGTTGACGGGAAATCGCTGGTAGTGATAGGCACTGTGTTCAACGCCATTTTGAGCCGTCCCGCCATATTCAATGATGGGAATAATGAACGTGACCTTTATGGGGGATCGGATACAAATGTTTACAGTACTACCGAGAAGTCTTCTCATCTCAGCCCACGCGCATCCTGGACCCAAATCCAATAAGGTAAAGATGATGAGACAAGAAGGCATTACCCTCATCGAATTGATGATTGTCGTTGTGATCGTTGGCATTCTTGCAGCAATCGCCTACCCGAGCTATTTGGCCTACATGCAGCGCGGCTACAGGGCGGAAGCAAAGACCATCCTGATGGAAGATGCCACCATCCTGGAACGCAACTTCACGCTGGCGAACAAATATACTCAGGACAGCGGCGGCAACTCGACAAGCAACCTGATCACCGCCCAGTCCCCCAAGAGCGGGACCGCAATCTACAACATCACGCTAGTCGCGGCCGATTCGGGCGCCAACACGTCGGCGAATTTTACGCTGACGGCAACACCTGTGGCCGGGGGTCCCATGGCCTCCGATACGTGTGGCTCCCTGACCCTCACGAACATGGGGGTACAGGGTGTCACCGGCACGGCGAGCGTCAGTTCCTGCTGGAGCAAGTAACTTCCGCCGTCGGCAAGATAGCCGATGGGTAAAGACGGTCATGGGTGCCGAGCATTTACCCAAGACTACGAACAGTTCTTGCCTCCTGCCTGGACCCGTACCCGCCCTTGCATGGAAATAACAACACGCTTTCCTTGGGCATTGCCGCGACCGTCGCAATATTCCAGGGTATCGTTGAAACCGGCGCTGAACCCCTGGCTCTGATAGGTGATCCGTTTCCGGCTGCCCCGCAGCGTACTCGAAACGTGCAGCGGACCGTGCACTTTCAATATCGCCTCGTCAGGACCGGCCATTCCATCGCCATCCGCGTCGGCAAAAACCATCCAACCCAATTCCCAACTAGCCTGCTCCATGCAGGCTAAACCATCCCTGCTGGGGCAAAGCGTCACCCGCTGCCTCCGTTTTATTGCCTCGCTCCGAGTAAAACTCAAATAGGAAACGATTTCGTACATGGCCGTTCCCTGTCTTGCATCTTGAACCAGGTCGACCATCCCCGGGGCACCGGTCGCAACCAGAACAGCCGCGATCGACACCGTCACCATCGTTTCCAGCAAAGTAACGCCATATTCATACCTCATACGGACATTCCTCCCTTTGAATGTCGATATCAGGCCACGCGCATGAAGAGCGCGGCCGGCCCGGCCCGTGATTGTTCACGAACCGGGCCATGCCGTATTGACAGTTATTTCGCGGTCACGCCGTCGGCCTTGACAGGTTCGACGGTCAGTTGCCCCTTCAGTTTGTTGGCACTAGCCTTGCCGAAGCCCTTGACCTTGGCCAGATCGTCCAGGCTCTTGAAGGGCCCGTTCTGCTCGCGGTAGGTCAGGATAGCCTTGGCCTTGGCCGGGCCGATGCCCTTGACCGCCTCCAACTCCGCCTGGGTGGCAGTATTCAGGTTGACCGCAGCGAAGGCCGGAACGGCCATCAGGACGGAAAGCAGTAGAGCGGCGATGGTTTTCTTCATGGTGTTCTCCCTTTGTTGATGAAACTACAAACCGGGCCAATCACCCACGTGGCCCGAAGCAAAATTAAAAGGATATTTATATCCACGATCAAGACGCTATTGGATATAGAACGTCGGTCATAGCCCGATTGATCTAAAGCTAAAGCGTGTGCCGCTTGTCTCCGAGCGAAAAACCCAGCGGCAACTGTTCCAGGTCTTTCCCCAAGGCGATCGCCTTGAACAACTCGCCCATTTCGGAGGGCTGGACAAGCTTCTGGACTGCTGCGGCCTGTCTCAGATAGGCAACCGAGCCTGGATCGTCGCGGCCGAGGCAGGCCAGCGCACCGCAATTGACCAAGAAGTGGGCTTGGCCGGTGTAACCCAGCACATCCATTTCCGACTCCAGGGCCGCATCGGCCACGGCCGTGAAATCGACGTGGCTGGTGATGTCGGTCAGCCCGGGCAGGAAGAAGGGATCGTCGAAGGCGTGATGGCGGTAGTGGCACATCAGGGTGCCGGTATTGCGATCCGGATGGTAGTACTCGGCCTTGGGGAAGCCGTAGTCGATCAGCAGGATCATACCCCGCTCCAGGCTCGCAGCCAGGCTGTGCACCAGGGCCGGCGCGGCAAGATTGATCTCGCTGAGGTAAGCTGCATTGCCCGCCGGCAATGCCTGGGCCGCCCGGTACAACTGACCGTCGGTCAGCGGCCTGTCCTGCCATTCGAAGCGGGCATCGTCCGCCACTACCACGCCGCGCTCGAAAAAAGCATCCCCCTGCCGGCGGACCAGATGCACCGGCAGGGCGTCCAGCACCTCATTGCCGACGATCAGACCGACGAAACACTCCGGCAGGCTGTCCAGCCAGTGCACCCGATCGGCGAGACGGGGGATTTCGGACTGGATCAAGGCCTGCTGGCGCTGACGCAGATCCGGGCTGACATCGAGGATGCAATAACGGCCGGGCAGGCTATCCAGCCGCTCCAGTTCGGCCAGCATATCCACCGCCAGACGACCGCTGCCCGCGCCCAATTCGAGTATGTCGCCGCCACTGGTCTCGGCCAGTACCTGCGCCGCCTGGGCGGCAATGGCCTGGCCAAAGATCGGCGTCAGCTCCGGTGCAGTGACGAAATCGCCGCCGGCGCCGAACTTGCGTGCACCCGCCGTGTAGTAGCCCAGGCCGGGGGCGTACAGCGCCAACGACATGTAATCGGCGAAGGAGAGCCAGCCGCCTGCCTCGGCGATGCGCTGGACGATGATATCGGCCAGCGCCCGGCTGTGCGCCTGCGCCTCGAGCCCCGGCTCGGGTAATGCGGCCATGACCTTCTCAGCCCCAGCCCAAAACCGAACCCGTCACCTTAGGCCGTGGTAGTTCCGATACCACGCCGCCCAGTTGGCGATACCCTCCGCCAGCGGCGTCCTGGGCTCGAAACCGACATCCTTCTTCAGTTCCTCGACGTCGGCGTAGGTCGCCACCACGTCGCCGTTCTGCATGGGCAGGAAGTTCTTCTGCGCCTCCTTGCCCAGCGCGTCCTCGATGGTCTTGATGAAGGTCATCAGTTCCACCGGCTCGTGGTTGCCGATGTTGTAGACCTTGAACGGGGCATAGCTCGAACCCGGGTCCGGGGCATCTGTATCGAAGGCCGGATTGGGTGCGGCAATCCGGTCCAAGACACGCACAGTGCCTTCGGCGATGTCGTCGATGTAGGTGAAGTCGCGCCGCATCTTGCCCATGTTGAACACGTCGATCGGCCGGTCCTCCAGGATGGCGGAGGTGAACAGCCAGGGCGACATGTCGGGCCGGCCCCAGGGTCCGTAGACCGTGAAGTAGCGCAGGCCGGTGGTAGGCAGACCATACAGGTGGCTGTAGCTGTGCGCCATCAGTTCATTGGCCTTCTTGCTCGCGGCGTACAGGCTGACCGGGTGGTCGACGTTGTCGTGCACCGAGAACGGCATGTGGGTGTTGGCGCCGTAGACGCTCGACGACGAGGCGTAGACCAAGTGCTCGACGCCGTTGTGGCGGCAGCCTTCCAGGATGTTGCCGAACCCGACCAGGTTGGTCTGGATGTAGGCATGCGGGTTCTTGAGCGAATAGCGCACGCCCGGCTGGGCGGCCAGATTGACCACGCGGTTGAAGCGCTCGGCGGCGAACAGGTCTTCCATGGCCATGCGGCCGGCGATGTCGACCTGGACGAACTTGAAGCCGGGGTACGGCTTCAGCTGCTCAAGCCGGGCCAGCTTGAGGGCCGGGTCGTAATAATCGTTGAGGGTATCGACCCCTACCACCTCGTCGCCGCGCTTCAGCAGAATCCGTGCGACGTGCATGCCGATAAAGCCGGCGGCTCCTGTAATCAGTACTTTCATGCCCGCTCCTTGCTAGGAATTGGGCATTTTAGCCCAGCCCCCAAGCGATTAGAATTTCGGCCATGCGCACCCTCTATACCCTGGCCTGGTGGCTGGCCCTGCCCTTCATGTTCACCTACCTGCTCTGGCGGGGACGCAAGCAGCCCGAATACCGTCGACACTGGCGCGAGCGTCTGGGCGTATCTCCCAAGCTTCCGCCCGGGCCGGTGATCTGGCTGCACGCCGTCTCGGTCGGCGAGACACGGGCCGCGACGCCCCTGGTACGGGCATTGCAGGCAAGCCACCCGGATTACGCCATCCTGCTCACCAGCACCACGCCGACCGGCCGCGCCACGGCGGCTGAACTGTTCGGCACCGGCATCCGGCAAAGCTATCTGCCCTATGATCTGCCGGTGCTGATCGACCGCTTCCTCGATCGCAGCCATCCCGATATCGCCATCTTCCTGGAAACCGAAATCTGGCCCAACCTTTATGGCCGTTGCCGGAAACGCGGCATCCCCGTCTTCCTGGTCAACGCCCGCCTGTCCGAGCGTTCGGCGCGCGGCTATGGCCGGATTCGTTCCCTGATCGAGCCGGCGCTCGCCGGCTTGGCCGGCCTGGCCGCCCAGACCGGGGCCGACGCCGGCCGATTGGCCGCATTGGGCGCGACCGGCATCCAGGTCACCGGCAACATGAAGTTCGACATCAAGGCCCCGGACGATACCGGGCAACGGGCCGCCGCCCTGGGCAAGCTGTTCGCCGGCCGGTTCGTGTTCCTCGCCGCCAGCACCCGGGAGGGCGAGGAGGCCCTGATCCTGGACACCTGCATGGAGATCGGCATTCCCGACCTGTTGCTGGTCATCGTGCCGCGCCACCCGCAGCGCTTCGATGAAGTCGCGGCGCAGTTGGAGCGGCGGGGCGTGGAGTTTTCCCGGCGCAGCCGCAGCGAGCCGGTCACCCGCGACACCGAGGTCTTCCTGGGCGACAGCATGGGCGAGATGGCGGCCTACTACGCCGCCGCCGACGTCGCCTTCATCGGCGGCAGCCTGCTGCCGCTGGGCGGCCAGAACCTGATCGAGGCCGCCGCGGCCGGCTGCCCGGTGCTGATCGGACCGCATACCTGGAACTTCCTGGAAGCCACCGAGCTGGCCATCGCCTCCGGCGCGGCCGAGCGGGTGGCGGATGCCGAGGACCTGGCCCGCAAGCTGAAACATCTCAACCAGGACCCGGACCGACGACAGCGGATGGCCGACGCCGGCCTGGATTTCAGCCGGGCCCACCAGGGCGCGACGCAGAAGGTGATGGCGCTGCTAAAACCGGCGCTGACCCGGCCGGGCTGACGCCCTCAGGGCTGGCTGGCCAGCAGGCCGTTCAAGGCCATCAGATCCTGTTCGGTCAGGGTGCCTGCGGCGGCCCTGAGGTTGAGCCCGCTCATCAGGGCGGCATAGCGGGCGGCAGCCAGATCGCGCTCGGCGCCGTACAGCTGCTGCTCGGCATTGAGCACGTCGACCGCGGTGCGGACGCCGACTTCCAGGCCCAGCTTGGTCGATTGCAACTGGGTTTCGCGCGACTTCACCACCTGTTCCAGCGCCTTGACCTGGGCATCGCCGGAGACGACGCCCAGGAAGGCCTGGCGGGCATCCAGCGCGGCCTGGCGGCGGGCATCGTCGAGATCGAAACGCGCCTTCTCGCGATTGGCCACGGCCTCGCGCACCAGCGACCGGGTCGCGCCGCCCTGGTACAGGTTCCAGCCCAGCTGCAGGCCGATCATGGCGCTGCGGCTGTCGACGCCGCTGATATTGCTGATCACGCCGTTGCGCGTGTCGGTATAGCTGGCGGTCAGATCGAGGGTCGGCTGGTAGCCGGCGTATTGCTTGGCCACTTCGCGCCGGGCGATCTCGGCGTTGGCCTGGCTGACCGCCACCGACAGGCTGCTCTCCTGGGCCTGCTTGACCCAGGCAGCCATGTTGTCGGGCTGCGGCAGAGGCAGCGTTACCCCATCGGCCAGCGGGTCGAGTGCGGGGGCCGGCGCCATGATCAGCTTTTCCAGGGTCCGGCGCTTCACCTCCAGGTCGTTCTGGGCGGCGATCTCCTGGGCGACCGTCGAGTCGTAGCTGGCCTGGGCCTCGTGGGTATCGACGATGGTGGCGGTGCCGACCTCGAAGCTCTTCTTGGCCAGGGCCAGTTGTTCGGCGATGGCGGCCTTCTGGGCCCGGGCAGTGGCCAGGTTGTCCTGGGCCTGGAGGACATCGAAATAGGCCTGGGCGGTACGCAGGACCAGGCTTTGCCGGGCCAGGCCGAGCTGGGCCTGCACCGCCTGCACCTGGAGCTTGGCCTGTTCCAGGGTCTCGACGTTCTGCTTGCGGTAGAGCGGCTGGGTCAGGATCAAGGACACGCTGGGCGAGGTGTAGTTCTTCGGCTGGCTGATGTTGGTGTCGATCTGATAATGGTTGACGCCGGCCGACAGGTTGAGGCTGGGCAGCATCAGCGCCTGGCCTTGCGGCAGCTTTTCCAGGCCGGCCTGATAGGCGGCCTGGGCGGAGGCGT
This sequence comes from Parasulfuritortus sp., assembly GCA_036391875.1. Classification (GTDB taxonomy): domain Bacteria; phylum Pseudomonadota; class Gammaproteobacteria; order Burkholderiales; family Thiobacillaceae; genus Parasulfuritortus. The sequence goes on along the minus strand of DASVZA010000024.1, from coordinate 205,217 downwards.
AGACGGCGTCGTTCTGCTGGGCCAGACGATAGATATCGACCAGGTTGGCGGCGGCGGCCGGCCAGGCGGCGACCGCGAGGGCGACGGACAAGATCGTTTTACGCATTGCGACTCTCAGTAGGTCGGCATGGTCGGATCGGCCTCCTTGGCCCAGCCGTCCACCCCTCCGGACAGGTTGATGATGTTGCTGAAACCGTTGTGCTCCAGGAAACGGGCGGCATGGTGGCTGCGCACACCATGGTGGCAGATGACCACGGTTTCCCGCTCGGGGCTCAATTCGGCCAGCCGGGCCGGCACACTCTGCAGCGGCATCAGCACCGCCCCCTCGATATGGCACAAGGCGTATTCCCAGGGTTCCCGCACGTCGAGCAGCAGCGGCTTTTCCCGGGCCGGATCGTCCAGCCAGGCCTTCAGTTCGGAGGGGCGCAGGTGTTTCATGTCAGAACGCGAACCGCTCGGGTTCCAGGGCGTTGGCCAAGGCCTTGACGCAGGTCTCGAACAGCACCTCGCGTCGGCAGGCGCCAGGCGCGGTGCAGGTCGCCAGGGTCGCGGCCATGGCCGGGCCTTCGCCCACCACGGCGAACAGCCGGCCGCCGGCCTTGAGCCGGGCCAGATAGGTCTCGGGCAGGACCGGGCTGGAGCCGGCCAGGACGATGACGTCGAACATGCCGTCCTCGGCCCAGTCGCGGGCGCCGTCGCCCAGCTTGCATTCGACGTTGTCCAGGCCATGCGCCTTCAGCTTGGCCTCGGCCGCCTCCTTCAGCTCCGGCACGATCTCGACGCTCACCACCTCGGCCGCCAGGCTGGCCAGCAGCGCGGCCAGATAGCCGCTGCCGGTGCCAATCTCCAGCACCCGATCGCCCGGCTTGACGTCCAGCGCCTGCAGCACCCGTGCCTCCAGCTTCGGTTCCCACATGGATTCGCCGTGGCCGATCGGCACCGGCATGTCGACGAAGGTCAGCGACCGGTAGGCCTCGGGCACGAAATCCTCCCGCTTGACCCGTTTGAGCAGTTCCAGAATGCGGCTGTCGAGAACCTCCCAAGGGCGGATCTGCTGTTCGATCATGTTATGGCGAGACTGTTCGTAATCCATTGGAATTCCTGATCAATCAAAGGGTTTGCGGAAAAAGCTTAGCATATCCATCCTCGCGCCGATTCAGTACATGCGATGCCGGAAAAGCCAGCCGGCCAGGATCAGGCTGACCGCACCGATCAGGGCCATGGGCCAGAGTTGGCCGAGCAATACGTCGAAGCCCGCGCCCTCCAGGAAGACCTTGCGCAGGATCACCAGGAAATAGCGCAGCGGGTCGATCAATGTCACCCATTGCACGACCTTGGGCATGTTGGCGATCGGTGTGGCGAAGCCGGACAGGATCACCGCCGGCACCATGAACAGGAAGGCACCGAGCAGGCCCTGCTGCTGGGTCGCCGACAGCGCGGAGATCAGCAGCCCGGCACCAACGCCGGACAGCAGGAACAAGACCAGGCCGACATAGAACGCGGCCAGGCTGCCGAGCAGCGGCACCTTGAACCACAGGGTCGCCACCAGCAGGATGACCGTCGCCTGGATGACGCCGATGACGAAGCCCGGCACGGTCTTGCCGAACAGTATCTCGCCCGGGCGCAGCGGCGTGACCAGCAGCTGGTCGAAGGTGCCCTGCTCCCGCTCGCGCGCCACGGTCAGCGCGGTCACCAGCATGGTCACCACTAAGGTCAGCATGCCGACGATGCCGGGAATGAAGAACCAGCGGCTTTCCAGGTTGGGGTTGAACCAGGCCCGCATCTGCAGCCGGGCCGGCGGCCCCTGCAGGCCGTGGGCCGACATCCAGTCGTCGTTGAAGCCGTCGACTACGCTGCGCACGTAGTTGAGGCCGATCATGGCGGTGTTGGAATTGCGGCCGTCGATGATGACCTGGAGCGGCGCCGTGCGTCCGGCCTGCAGGTCGGCGCTGAAGCGGGGTCCGACGTGGATCACCAGCATCACCTTGCGCACGTCGACCAGCGGGGCGATCTCGTCCTCGGAACGCAGCTCGGCCACCTGCTTGAAGGCCGGCGCGCCGGCGAACGCGGCGAGCAAGTCGCGCGACGCCCGGCCGCCGTCCTCGTTGTACACCGCGTAGGGCACTTCTTTCAGGTCGAAGGTGGCGGCATAGCCGAACACCAGGAGCTGGATCATGGGCGGCACGATCAGCACCATGCGGCTCCTCGGGTCCTTGAGCAGGGCCAGGAATTCCTTGCGGACCAGGGCGAGTATGCGCTGCAGCATCATTCCAGCCTTTTCCGGGACTTCTTCCAGGTGATGGTGAGGAAGATCGTCGCCATCAGGGCCAGGGCCGCTGCGTTGGGCAGGATCACCGACCAGACGTCGCCGGCCAGGAACAGGGTCTGGACGATGGCGACGAAGTAGCGGGCGACGATGACGTGGGTGATCACCTGCACCATGGGCGGCATGCTGCCGATGTCGAAGATGAAGCCGGACAGGAGGAAGGCCGGCAGGAAAGTGGCGATGATGGCGATCTGGCCGGCGACGAACTGGCTGCGGGCCAGGGTCGAGATGGTCAGGCCCATGCCCAGCGCCGCCAGCAGGAACAGACTGGAACAGGCCCACAGCACCCAGAACGAGCCGCGCAACGGGACCTCGAACAACCAGACCGAGAGCCCCACGGTGAGCAGCATGCCGCCGGTGCCGAGCACGAAATAGGCGACCAGCTTGCCGAGCAGCACCTCGGTCATGCTGGCCGGGGTCACCATCAGCGCCTCCATGGTGCCGCGCTCCCACTCACGGGCCATGACCAGGGCGGTGAGCAGGGCGCCGATCAGGGTCATGATGATGGCCACCAGGCCGGGCACCAGATAGTTTCGGCTGCGCAGCTCGCTGTTGAACCAGATGCGCGACTGCAACTCGACTGGCGTGTTCAGCGCCTGCCCGCTCCTCGCCGCCTTGGCCGCCAGCCAGTTGCCCCAGGCCCCCTCGACGTAGCCTTCGACCAGGCGGGCGGTGTTGGCGTCGACACCGTCGACCACGACCTGGACCGGCGCGCCGTCGGCCTGACGCATGCGGCGCGAGAAGTCGGCGCGCAGCCGGACGATGCCGCGCACCTCGCCCAGGCGCAGGGCCTGCTCGGCCTCGGCCATGGACTGCATGACGCGTGGCGCGAAGTAATGCGAGCCGCTCAGCGCGGCCATGAAGTCGGCGCTGTCCTGCGACGGCGCTTCGGCCACCAGCGCCAGCGGCACATGGTCGGCGTCGAGCGAGACGCCGTAGCCGAACAGAATCAGGAGAAAGATCGGCATCAGGAAGGCGATGGCGATGCTGCTCGGGTCGCGTACGATCTGCAGGAACTCCTTGCGCACCAGGCCGTTGAGGCGCATTGCCCGCCCGCCGCGTTGGCTCATGCCGCCTCCTTCAGTTCCGCACGTTCGACCAGCATGATGAAGGCATCCTCCATGCTCGGTTCCGGCGTATAGTTCGTGCGCGCCAAGCCCTTGATCGCCGCCGGCTCGTCCATGGCCAGGATGCGACCGGCCGCCATGATCGCCAGCCGGTCGCAGTATTCCGCTTCCTCCATGAAATGGGTGGTCACCAGCACGGTCACTCCCGCCCGCGCCAGAGCGTTGATGCGCTGCCAGAACTCGCGCCGGGCCAGCGGATCGACGCCCGAGGTCGGCTCGTCGAGGAACAGGATTTCCGGCCGATGCATGAGGGCGCAGGCCATGGCCAGGCGCTGCTTGTAGCCGAGCGGCAGGTCGCCGCTCAAGTGATTCGCGAATTCCGCCAGTTCGAATTCGTCCTGGGCCCAGGCCAGCCGCTCCGTCTTGCTCTGTCCGGCCAGGCCGTAGGCGCTGGCGAAGAATTCCAGGTTCTGCCGCACGCTCAGGTTGCCGTAGAGGGAGAACTTCTGCGACATGTAGCCGATCCGGCCACGGGCGGTGGAGGCGGCACGGCGCAGGTCGAGGCCGGCCACTTCGAGGTGGCCGGCGCTGGCCGGCAGCAGGCCGCAGAGCATGCGAAAGGTGGTGGTCTTGCCGGCGCCGTTTGCCCCCAGCAGGCCGAATATCTCGCCACGCCGGATCGCGAAGTCGACCCCATCCACCGCCCAGAATTCGCCGAACCGGCGCTTCAGGCCCTGCACCTTGATGACCACGCCGTCGGCGCTGCCCGAATCCGTCACGCCCAGGCCATTCGCCGCGCCCGCATGCGGCTGGCCCGGTTCGCGCTGGCGCAGCAGGTCTATGAAGCCGTCCTCGAAACGGGGCGCCACCGGCCGCAGGTCGATGCCCGGGAAGTCCGCCTGCAACGCGGCGACTTCCCGCCCCGCGCTCACCAGCCGGACATGGTCGCCCTGGACCAGGGCATCCACCACCCCCGGCCGGCCCTGCAGGCCGGCCTGCAGTTCGCGGTTGCGCGTTCCCGGCAGCGATGCCGCCCAGGTGCGGCCGGCCATGCGTGTGCTCATGGCGGCCGGCTCGCCCTGGTCCAGCACCTGGCCCTCATGGAGCAGGATCACCTCGGCGCACCGTTCCGCTTCGTCCAGGTAGGCGGTCGACAGCAACACGCTCATGCCTTCCGCCTTCACCAGCCGGTCGACGATCGCCCACAGTTCGCGCCGGGAGACGGGGTCGACGCCCACGGTCGGTTCGTCCAGCAGCAGCAAGCGAGGCGCGCGGACCAGGGTGCAGGCCAGGCCGAGCTTCTGCTTCATGCCGCCCGACAGCCGGCCGGCCAGGCGGCCGGTGAAGGACGCCAGGCCGGTCATGTGCATCAGTTCGGCGTAGCGCGCCGGACGGGCCGCCTTCTCCACGCCCTGCAGGTCGGCATAGAGGTCGAGGTTCTCCTGCACGGTCAGGTCCTCGTACAGGCCGAAGCGCTGCGGCATATAGCCGAGCGCGGCCTGCACCGCCAGCGAATCGCGGGTGGCGTCGAGGCCGAGCACCGTGATCCGGCCGGCGTCGGGCACCAGCAGGCCGGCCGCCAGCCGCATGAAGGTGGTCTTGCCGGCACCGTCCGGACCGATCAGCCCGGTCACCGCACCGGCCCGGATGCCGAGGCTCACTCCGGCGAGGGCCGCCACTTCGCGGCCGCCGGCGTGGAAGGCCTTGCTCAGGCCCTCGGCTTCCAGGACGAATCCGTCGGCCATCACTTGCCTTGGCCGCAGGGCGGGGTGTCGTTCGCCGTCTGGCCGTAGGCGATGGTCACCGTGGCCGGCATGCCTTGGCGCAATTCACCCTTGCCGTCGCAGAGGTAGACCCGCGTCTGATAGACCAGGCTGGTGCGCAGTTCGGGGGTTTCCACCGTCTTCGGCGTAAACTCCGCGGCCGGCGAGACGTAGCCGACCCAGGCCGGGTACTTCTTGCCCGGGTAGCTGTCGGTGGTGACCGTGGCCCGGGCGCCGACCGGGATGCGGCCCAGCGCCTGCTCGGGCAGGTAGACGCGGACCCACAGCGGGTCGGTCAGGGCCAGGGTGAAGACGGTCTTCTGCGGCGAAGCCATGTCGCCGGGTTCGAGCACGCGGCTCTCGATCACGCCGTCGGCCGGGGCATGCAGCTCGCCCTCGGCGATGTCGTGCTTGAGGCCGGCTGCCGCGGCATCGAGCGCGGTCAGGCTGGACTCGGCAGCGGCGATATCTTCCTTGCGCGGCCCGAGCTCGGCCAGGCGATAGGCTTCCTCAGCCGCCTTCAGCCGTTCCTTGGCGCCGTCCAGGCTGTATTTGGCGCTGTCCGCCTGCTGCTGGGAAACGAAGTGCTTCGCGACCAGATCCAGCTGCCGCTTGTAGACCTGCTCGGCGTCCGCGACCGCGACCTTAGCCGCATCGCGTTCCGCGGCCGCCTGGCGGATCTCCTCCGGCCGCGAGCCGGCCTTGAGCTTGGCCACGGTATTGCGCTGGGCCGCCGCCTGGCCTTCGGCCTGGGACAGGTTGAGCTGCAGCCGGACCGTATCCAGGGTCGCCAGCACGTCGCCCTTGTGTACCCGGTCGCCTTCCTGGACCGTCATCCGGTCGATCCGGCCGCTGGCGTTGAAGGCCAGCTCCACCTGGCGGATGTCCACGTTGCCCTGGAGGACCAGCTCGTTGCCCGTTTCGGCATGGTTCCGCTTGAACCACCAGACCGAACCGGCCACGATCGCCAGGATTACCGGAACCGCTATTACTTTCTTGTTCATCTTCCATCCCTTTTATCGGCCGCCAGGCCGTTGAACAACAGATCCAGATGCGCCTCCAGGTGGCGCGGGAAGTCCATCGGCTGCGCCTCGCAGGCCTGAAAACCATGTTTCCACATGACTGCCAGCAACAGCGGTGCAATCACCACCCGCCAAGCATAGTCGGTATCCACCTGCCGGAACTCGCCGGCCCGCGCCCCGGCTTCGAGCAGCCCGACCACCATGGCGCGGCCGCGCTGGATCACCTCCTCGTGGTAGAAGCAGGCGACCTCCGGAAAATTGCCCGCCTCGGCGATGACCAGCTTGGGAATGCCGGACAGGGGCGAATTCGCCACGCGATCGAAGAACGCCTGCAGTACCCGGGTCAGCCGTACCCGACAGGAGGCGGTGTCGCCGGCCTGCGACCTGGCCACCTCGTCGAACCCCGCCACCAGCGAGTTGCGCACCACGGCCTTGAACAGCTCCAGCTTGTTCTCGTAATAAAGATAGAGCGTCGCCTTCGCGACCCCGGCCCGCCGCGCCACTTCCTCCAACCGGGTGGCGGCGTAGCCCCGTTCGACGAACACGGCCTGCGCCGCCTCCAGCAGTTCCTGGGGGCGGGCGTCGGCGCGGCGTTGCCAGCGGGGTCCGGACATGGGGCCAATCCCAATAAATGACCAATGAGTCATTTATAACCCGCCCCTCGCCATAATGCAAACCCGTTTATTGCCCGGAACGTCTCGGCTCCCCTCGTATGGCGCTTGAAGCACTGGCGCCCGAATGATGTATCATTTCAGTCAATTATTTTCGCTAGGGGTCTCCGTCGGCCCGAAAGCCGCCAGCGGAGTGAGACATACCCTTGGAACCTGATCCGGGTCATGCCGGCGTAGGGAAGCGAGGCGCCGCCGCCTTCCCTTAGTTTTGCTGAGGAAGGAAACACCATGAACGCCAATCCTGAATTCATCGCCGACAGCGCCCACGTCGACGAAGCCGCCATCCAGCCGCTGCCCAATTCCCGCAAGGTCTACGTCGAGGGCTCCCGGCCCGACATCCAGGTGCCGATGCGCGAGATCTGCCAGGCCGACACGCCGACCCAGTTCGGCGGCGAAAAGAACCCGCCCATCTTCGTCTACGACTGCTCCGGCCCCTACTCCGACCCGAAGGTGAAGATCGACATCCGCCAGGGTCTGCCAGCCCTGCGCGCAAACTGGATCGAGGAGCGCGGCGACACCGAAGTGCTGTCCGGTCTGACCTCCGACTACGGCCGCCAGCGCGCCGGCATGGACGAACTGGCCCGCCTGCGCTTCCCCGGCCTGCACCGCCAGCCGCGCCGCGCCAAGTCGGGCAGGAACGTCACCCAGATGCATTACGCACGGCAGGGCATCCTCACGCCCGAGATGGAGTTCATCGCCATCCGCGAGAACCTGCGCCGCAAGGAATACATCGAGACGCTGCGCCAGAGCGGCCCGCAAGGCGAACGACTGGCCAAACTGCTCGGCCGCCAGCATCCGGGCCAGCACTTCGGCGCCGCGCTCAGGGAAGAGATCACCCCCGAATTCGTGCGCGAGGAAGTCGCCCGCGGCCGCGCCATCATCCCCAACAACATCAACCACCCGGAAACCGAGCCGATGATCATCGGCCGCAACTTCCTGGTGAAGATCAACGCCAACATCGGCAACTCCGCGCTCGGCTCCTCGATCAACGAGGAAGTGGACAAGATGACCTGGGCCATCCGCTGGGGCGGTGACACGGTCATGGACCTGTCCACCGGCAAGAACATCCACGAGACGCGCGAGTGGATCATCCGCAATTCGCCCGTGCCCATCGGCACCGTGCCCATCTACCAGGCCCTGGAGAAGGTGGACGGCAAGGCCGAGGAACTGACCTGGGAGATGTTCCGCGACACGCTGATCGAACAGGCCGAGCAGGGCGTCGACTACTTCACCATCCACGCCGGCGTGCTGCTACGCTACATCCCGATGACCGCCGAGCGCATGACCGGGATTGTCTCGCGCGGCGGCTCGATCATGGCCAAGTGGTGCCTCGCCCATCACAAGGAAAGCTTCCTCTACACCCACTTCGAGGAAATCTGCGAAATCATGAAGGCCTACGACGTGGCCTTCTCGCTCGGCGACGGCCTGCGCCCCGGCTCGATCTACGACGCCAACGACGAAGCCCAGCTGGCCGAACTCAAGACCCTGGGCGAATTGACCCAGGTCGCCTGGAAACACGACTGCCAGGTCATGATCGAAGGCCCCGGCCACGTGCCCATGCAGCTCATCAAGGAGAACATGGACAAGGAACTGGAGTGGTGCGACGAGGCGCCCTTCTATACCCTGGGCCCGCTCACCACCGACATCGCCCCCGGCTACGACCACATCACCTCGGGCATCGGCGCGGCCATGATCGGCTGGTACGGCACCGCCATGCTCTGCTACGTGACGCCGAAGGAACACCTGGGCCTGCCCGACAAGAACGACGTCAAGGAAGGCATCATCACCTACAAGCTGGCGGCCCACGCCGCCGACCTGGCCAAGGGCCACCCCGGCGCCCAGATCCGCGACAACGCGCTATCCAAGGCCCGCTTCGAGTTCCGCTGGGCGGACCAGTTCAACCTCGGCCTCGACCCGGACAAGGCCAAGAGCTTCCACGACGAGACCCTGCCCAAGGAATCGGCCAAGGTCGCCCACTTCTGCTCCATGTGCGGCCCGCACTTCTGCTCGATGAAGATCACCCAGGACGTGCGCGACTTCGCCGCCAAGCAGGGCATCAGCGAAAACGAGGCGCTGGAGAAGGGGATGGAAACGAAGTCGGTGGAGTTCGTGAAGCAGGGGGCCGAGGTGTACCGGAAGGTTTGAACCGGAAAACGGCGCTCCAGACGAAAACGGGCTGCAAATGCAGCCCGTTTCCATTGGACTCCGGACAGTCGGCCCGCGGAATCAATTCAACTGAGTGGCGATGCGCGCCTGCACCCGGTTCTTGGCCAGAATGAAGTCGTTGTGCGGGACGTACAGCAGATCGGACAGCTTGCGCACCAGATGGTCTTCGTACATGTCGATGTCGCCGTCGACCATGGCGACGCGCCATAGCTGTTCGATGAAACGCGCCTTGCGGGCGGGGTCGAAACGACCGTTGAGCAGCTTCACCGAATCGAAATAGGAGGTCGGCTGGTTTTCCGGGCGGGCAGCGGCTTCGATCATCGCAGCGACTTCGGGCTGCGGCATGTCGAATTGGTCCCGCATCGCCTGGGCGGCAACCTCACGTTTCTGCTGGGCGTTTGCCGCGTCGAGCCGTGCCACCTCCATCAACAACTGGCAACAGGCTTGCTGGACAGCATCCATTTCCCGGCGCAGACGGGTTTCGGGACTGGGCGCGATGCTGTCGACGAAGTCGCGCAGCTTGCTTTGGAATTTCTCGAACATGTTGATATAGGCGTGTTTCGCGATGTTTAGTTCCTGACATCGCAACGAGCGGCGCACCATCGCCTGGAACCAAGTTCACCCTGATGCGCGCGGGGTGGAAATTCAATCCGGCCGGCCTTAAGTTACTTCCTGCCAGCCAACGCCGAATTTGAAGCCAAACCATGAACCCACCGATACCGACCAATGCCATTCCCTTCGACAACAGCTATGCACGCGACCTGCAGGGCTTCTACGAGCCGTGCCGGCCCGCACCCGCACGGGCACCGGATTTGCTGTTCTTCAACCGCGGCCTGGCGGAGGAATTGGGGCTGAGTCTCGCCGACCATGATCCGACTTCACTGGCGGCGATGTTTTCCGGCAATGCCTTGCCCGAGGGCGCACAGCCCATCGCCCAGGCCTATGCGGGACATCAGTTCGGGCAGTTCAATCCCCAGTTGGGCGATGGTCGTGCGTTGCTGATCGGCGAGGTCGTCGACCGCCACGGCCGGCGCCGCGACATCGCCTTCAAGGGCTCCGGGCGCACGCCGTTCTCCCGCAACGGCGACGGCAAGGCGGCGGTGGGACCGATGCTGCGCGAGGTGCTGGTCGGCGAGGCGATGCACGCACTGGGCATTCCCAGCACCCGCGCATTGGCGGTGGTGGCGACCGGCGAGTCGGTCTATCGCGAGCGCCCGCTGCCCGGCGCCGTCCTCACCCGCGTGGCGGCGAGCCATCTGCGCGTGGGCACCTTCCAGTTCTTCGCGGCCCACGCCGGGCCGGAACAGGTGCGCCAACTCGCCGATTACGCCATCGCCCGCCATTACCCTGAATTGCTCGGCACGGAGGACCGCTATCTGGGCTTCCTGCGCGCCGTGGCCGAGCGCCAGGCCGCACTGGTGGCACAATGGATGCAGGTCGGCTTCATCCACGGGGTGATGAACACCGACAACATGGGCATTCCCGGCGAGACCATCGACTACGGGCCCTGCGCCTTCATGGAGGCCTACGATCCGCGCGCGGTGTTCAGCTCCATCGACGAACGGGGCCGCTACGCCTACGAGGAGCAGCCGCGCATCGCCCGCTGGAACCTGGCCCGCCTGGCCGAGACCCTGCTGCCGCTGATCGCTGGGAACGAGGGCCATGCGATCTCGCTGGCGACCGAGGTGATCGACGCCTTCGTGGCGCGCTACCAGCACCATTGGCTGATCGGCTTGCGCGCCAAGCTCGGCCTGCGCGGGCAGGTGAACAACGGCGACAGCGCCGACACCGCCCTGGGCGAAAGCTGGCTGGATCTGCTGCACGCCCAGCAGGTGGACTTCACCCTGGCCTGGCGCCGGCTGGCCGATGCGGCGGACGGAAACGAGGCGCCGCTGCGAGCCTTGTTTACCGGACAGCCGGGATTGGACCGCTGGCTGGAACGCTGGCGCGCCCGCTGCGCCGCCGAAGACACCGGCCATGACGCCGCCGCAACCCGCGCCGAGGCGATGCGCCAGGTCAACCCTTGGCTGATCCCGCGCAACCACCGGGTCGAGGAGGCGCTGGCCGCCGCCACGGACGAAGGCGATCTGGCGCCCTTCGAGCAACTGCTGAATGCCTTGCAGCGGCCCTTCGTCGAAGACCCGGCCCTGGCCCGCTACGCCGAACCGGCGCCGGGCGCCTTCATGGCGAGCTTCCAAACCTTCTGCGGCACCTGATGGTGGGCGCCGCCTTGCGGTAGACAGGGCCCATGACGGGTGCGGGTGCGACTGCGCCATAAATCCGTTCATCCGCGAAGGGTATGGCGGTCATCTCCGTTGGATTCGGAAAGAAGGAGACCAAGCTCCAGGGCAAGGTTTGATACCATCAATACATGGATGACCAATCCTTCCCCCCTTCCCCTTCGCTGCGTACCCGCATCCTCGACATCCTAAGCCGGCTGAAACGCCGCCAGATCGCCTATCGCCACATCTGGACAGGCCGCCTCATCTTCTGGAGCGGCGCCCTGCTGACCGGTCTCACCGCCGTGCTGTTCGCCAACGTGACGGAATTCGCGGTCGACTCGCTGCACGCGCTGGACGGGCGCTTTCCCTTATGGTCCTTCGTCAGCGCACCGCTGGGCGGCGCGCTGATCGTCTGGCTGACCCGGCGCTTCTTCGCCGGCACCGAAGGCAGCGGCATCCCCCAGGTGATGGCCGAACTGGCCCAGCACGGCGGCCATCGACGCCTGCCCCGGCCACTGCTCTCGCTGCGCATCCTGTTCGGCAAGCTGGCGCTCGGCATCGCGGCCATCTTCGCCGGCTTCTCGGCCGGACGAGAAGGTCCCATGGTCCAGATCGGCGCCTCCTTCATGGCCGTGCTGGGCGAGCGCCTGCCGCGCCGACTGCAGGTCAGCCGCCGCCATCTGCTAGCGGCTGGCGGCGCGGCAGGCATCGCTGCCGCCTTCAACGCGCCGCTGGCCGGCATCGTCTTCGCCATCGAGGAACTCAGCCACGGCCTCGAGGAAGGCATGAGCGGCCTGATCATCACCGCCATCGTCATCGCCGGGGTCGTCGGCCAGGCCTTCTTCGGCAACTACGCCTATTTCGGCTGGATCAACATCACCGGCGTCGAGAACAGCCACCCGCCGCTGCTGCTCCTGGCCGCCGCGCTGCTCTGCGGCGTGGCCGGCGGCGGCTTTTCCCGCCTCCTGCTGTTCGCCACCGCCAACCGGCTGCCCGGCCCGGTCGGCCGCTGGCGGTCAGACTACCCGGTCTGGTTCGCCGCCGGCTGCGGCCTGCTGGTCGCGCTGATCGGCGCTGTCTCGGGCGGGCTGACCTACGGCACCGGCTACGGCGAGGCCAAGCACCTGCTGGCCCAGGATGCGACGCTGCCCTGGCACTACGGCATCGACAAGTTTCTCGCCACCCTGGTGTCCTTCTCCAGCGGCATCCCCGGCGGTCTGTTCGCGCCCTCGCTGGCGGTCGGCGCAGGCCTCGGCCAGAACCTGCACAGCCTGATCCAGACCAGCTACCAGCCGGGCATGACCAACGTGCTGTGCATGGCCGGCTTCCTGGCCGCCGTGACCCAGGCGCCGATCACCGCCTTCGTCATCGTCATGGAGATGGTCAGCGGCTACGGCATGGTGATCGATCTGATGATCGTCACCCTGCTCGCCTCTGGCATATCGCGCACCCTCTGCCCGCCGCTCTACCGCACCATGGCGCTGCGCTACCTGGCCAAGGCCGGTCCGGCGCAAGCCGAGACGAGGAACGCCGACCATGCTTGACTGCCGGTCCGGCTGCGGCGCCTGCTGCATCGCCCCTTCGATCACCAGCCCGATCCCGGGCATGCCGGAAGGCAAGCCGGCGGGCGTGCCCTGCATCCAGTTGACCAAAGACCTGCGCTGCGCGCTCTTCGGCCTTCCCGAACGGCCGGCCTTCTGTGCCGGCCTGCAAGCCTCGGCCGAGATGTGCGGCGCCGGCCGGGACGCGGCGCTGACCTGGCTGGCCGACCTGGAAATCCAGACCGCGCCGGACATCCCGCCCCCGGCAGGCCGTTGAAACCAAACGGACTTGCCCTGGTCTACCCTTTCGTGGATAATCCCGCGCTTTCCCGGTTCGTTTTGAAAAGAGTGCATCATGAAATCCGGCATTCACCCCGATTACAAAGAAATCAACGTGGTTTGCGGCTGTGGCGCCACGTTCAAGACCCGCTCCACCATGGGCAAAGACCTGCATGTGGAAGTCTGCTCCTCCTGCCATCCGTTCTATACCGGCAAGCAGAAGATCGTGGACACCGCCGGCCGCGTCGAGAAGTTCCGTCAGAAGTACGGCATGAAGAAGTAATCCTGCAAAAGTTCTGGCAAGAAGGCAGCTCAAGGCTGCCTTTTTTGTTTAAACCGACGCCATGACCCTGCACGCCCCCAGCCGAAGCGAAAAATTCTGGCTCCTGGTCTTCCTGGCCGTCTGGTGCTTCTTCGGACTGACCGGCCGCGACGCCTGGAAGCCGGAAGAAGCCATGGCCTTGAGGCCGGTGCTTGACTGGCTGGAGCACGGCGGCCTGGCCGCCGGCTCGCCCTCCCCCTTCCATACCCTGATCGCCGGCCTGTTCGCCTGGCTCAGCCAGCCCTGGCTGGACGCCCAGGACGGCGCCCGCCTGGCCAGCGGTGGTCTGACCCTGGGTGCGCTGGTCTTCACCGCGATGGCCGCCCGGAACCTGTTCGGTCCCGGCTACGGCGCCGCCGCGGCCCTGGCCCTGATGGGCAGCTTTGGCCTGATGCTGCGTGCCCACGCCCTGTTGCCGGAAACCGCCCTGTTGATGGGCTATGCTTGGCTGCTGTACGGCATCTCCCAGGCCAGGGAGAACCCGCGCCGGGGGGCAGCGGGGATCGCCGTCGCGGGCCTGGTCCTGGCCCTGAGCCGAGGCCTGCCCGACCTGGTGGCGACCCTGCTGATCGTACTGCTGCCGCTGTTGTCCCGCGATTGGCGCAGCCGCAACTACCGCCGCTCGCTCCTCCTCGGCCTGGCCGGCCTGACCGTCCTGCTGGCGGCTTGGCTGGCGGCGCTGCATCTGTCCGGCGACCACGCTGTCGACACATGGTGGCGCGAATTCACCTCCCGGCTCAAGCCGGACCAGACCCCCGCTTCCCTGCTCAACCAGTTGTCCTGGTTCACCTGGCCGGTCTGGCCGCTGGCGCTCTGGACGATCTGGCACGAGCACCGCCGCCTGGGCCGCGAATCCTCGCTGCATCCTGTGCTGGGCGCCCTGCTGATAACCTTCGTGCTCGGCCTCTGGCCCAGCCATTCGGGCGGCAGCTCGCTGCCCCTCCTGATCCCGCTGTCGCTCCTAGCCGCGCACGGCGTCGACACCCTCAAGCGCGGCGAGGCCCAGGGCTTCTACTGGTTCGGCGTGCTCTGCTTCATGTTCTTCGCCCTGGCCTTCTGGATCTACTTCGCGGCCCTGGAATGGGGCATGCCGTACCAGATCGCCAGCCACCTGAAGCACATGACCCCGCTCTACCGGGCCGGCCATGTGGGTCCGGGCATGATACTGGGAGCCGCAGCGGCCACCCTGCTCTGGCTGGTGGCCATTCCCCTGTTCCCGCGGGCCAAGGTCCGTCCGGTCCTGGTCTGGGCCACCGGCATGGCGCTGACCTGGTTCCTGCTGATCATGCTGTTCCGGCCCTGGGCCGAGGCCGGTTGGGGCTATCGCCCGCTGATCGACGACATGGCCCGGCACCTGCCGGCCAACGCCTGCTTGCGGGCCGAGGTCGATCCGGCCATGGCCACCATGCTGCGCCTGCACCTGGGCGAGCGCTACCACCTCAAGGGCGAATGCGCCTATTGGCTGACCACGCGCAGCAAGCCGGAGCTGCACGAACCGATGCGGGAAGTCTGGAACGGCTACCGTCCACGCGACCGCTACAAGCACTATCGGTTGTTCGTGCGCAACGGCCGGTAAACCCATCGATGTCATGGATAAGTATTGAGAGCGTAGTAGACTGATAGCCATGTTCCTTTCCAGGAATCAGTCATGCCGCCAGTCATCGACCTGAATACCATCCTGGCCCGCCACCCGCGGCGGCCAGAGTCCTTGTTGCAGGTACTGGGCGACATCCAGGAGGTCTACAACCACATCCCCGCCGGCATGGATGCCGATGTGGCCGAGGCGCTGGACATCCCCCTGGCCCGTGTGCGCGGCGTGGCCGGCTTCTATTCCTTTCTCTGTCCGGAACCCAGGGGCCGCTACCGGCTGCTGTTCTCCGACAACGTCACCGACCGCATGCTGGGCAACCAGACCCTGATGAGCACCCTGTGCAGCAAGCTCTGGCTGGAGCCGGGCAAGATGTCCGAAGACGGCCTGGTCAGCGTCGACACCACGTCCTGCACCGGCATGTGCGACCAGGGCCCGGCCCTGCTGGCCAACGGCCGCGCCATCCCGCACCTGAGTCACCAACGCATCAACGAGATCGCTGAACTGGTCCGGGCCGAAATCCCGGTCACCGACTGGCCGGCCGAGTTCTTCCGGGTCGATGACAACATCCGCCGCCACGACCTGCTGCTGGACAGCGGCCACATGGCCGGCCAGGCCTTGGAGGCCGCCCTGGACCGCGGCCCGGAAGGCATCATCGAACAACTCGACCAGGCCAACCTGCGCGGCCGCGGCGGCGCGGGCTTCCCCACCGGCCGCAAGTGGGCCGCCTGCCGCGAGGCGGCGGGCGATGCCCGTTACGTCGTCTGCAATGCCGACGAGGGCGAGCCCGGCACCTTCAAGGACCGGGTCCTGCTCACCCGCCATGCCGACCTGATGTTCGAAGGCATGACCGTCTGCGCCCTGGCCATCGGCGCCCGACAAGGATTCCTTTACCTGCGCGGAGAATACCGCTACCTGCTCGAACCGCTCGAGGCGGTCCTGGCCAAGCGCCGGGCGGCCGGCCTGCTCGGCACCGGCATCCGCGGCTGTTCCGGCTGCGATTTCGACATCGCCATCCACCTCGGCGCCGGCGCCTATATCTGCGGCGAGGAATCGGCCCTGATCGAATCGCTCGAAGGCAAGCGAGGCATCCCGCGCAACCGGCCGCCCTTCCCGGTCACGCACGGCTACCTGCAGAAGCCCACCGTGGTCAACAACGTGGAGACTTTCTGCGCCGCCGCCCTGGTCGCCCTGCACGGCGGCGACTGGTACCGCGGCTTCGGCACCGAGAAGTCGAGCGGCACCAAGCTGCTCTCGGTCTCCGGCGACTGCGCCCGGCCCGGTATCTACGAGTACCCGTTCGGCGTCACGGTGCGCCAGGTATTGGCCGACTGCGGCGCCGCCAACAGCCTGGCGGTCCAGGTCGGCGGCCCGTCCGGCACCTGCATCGGCCCGCACGAATTCGACCGCCGCCTGTGCTTCGAGGACCTGGCCACGGCCGGCGCCTTCATGATCTTCGACGACACCCGGGACATGTTCGAGGTGGCCCACAACTTCACCGACTTCTTCGCCCACGAGTCGTGCGGCTTCTGCACGCCCTGCCGGGTCGGCACCAGCATGCTGAAATCGATCATGGCCAAGGTCGCCGCCGGCCACGGCACCCGCCACGAGCTGGAGGAGATCGAGCGTCTCGATCAGGTCCTGCAGCAGTCGGCGCATTGCGGACTCGGCCATACCGCCTGCAACCCGACCCTGGACATGCTCAAGCGATTCCGGCCGGCCTTCGAGCGGCGGCTGAAATCGCTCGACTTCGAGCCGGCCTTCGACCTGGACGGCTCGCTGGCCCGCGCCCGGGCCATGACCGGCCGGGACGACGCCGGCGCCCATCTGCGCCAGGAGGCGAACTCATTGACAGGGGAGCGGACATGAGCGAAGACAGCTTCACCCTGGACGGCCAGGCCGTCCCGTTCGCTCCGGGGCAGACCGTGCTGCAGGCCGCCCTGAGCGCCGGACGCTACATCCCCCATCTGTGCTACCACCCCGAATTCAAGCCGCACGGCAGCTGCAAGGTATGCACGGTCAAGGTGGGCGGCCGCACCGCCACCTCCTGCACCCTGCCCGCCCAGGCCGGCCTGGCCGTCGAGAGCGACACCGAGGAGATGAACGCACTGCGCCGCACCCTGGTGCAGATGCTGTTCGCCGAGGGCAACCACTTCTGCCCGTCCTGCGAGAAGAGCGGCAATTGCCTGCTCCAGGCGCTCGGCTACGACCTGGGCGTCATGACCGCCGGCTTCCGCCACATGTTCCCGGACCGCCCGGTCGACGCCAGCCACCCGGACCTGTGGATCGACTTCAACCGCTGCATCCTGTGCGAGCTGTGCGTGCGCGCCTCCTGCGAGGTCGACGGCAAGTGCGTGTTCGCCCTCGCCGGCCGCGGCATCACCAAACACCTGGTGGTGAACTCCGAATCCGGCCTGCTGGCCGACACCAATATCAGCCTGACCGACAAGGCCGCCGACGTCTGCCCGGTCGGCGCCATCCTGCCCAAGCGGGTCGGCTTCGCCGTGCCGATCGGCGAACGCCGCTTCGACCCCAGCCCGATCAGCGCCCAGGCCCTGGCCGACGCGCCGCGCCCCCAAGCACCGGCCCGGCCCTGCACGTCCTGCGAGGAGGGACAGTAATGGCCAAGCTGCGCGTCGCCACCACCTCCCTGGCCGGCTGCTTCGGCTGCCACATGTCGCTGCTCGACATCGACGAGCGGCTGTTCGAACTGTTGAAGCACGTCGAGTTCGACCGCACCCCGCTGACCGACATCAAGCACTGCGGCCCATGCGACATCGGCCTGGTCGAAGGCGGCATCTGCAATGCGGAAAACGTCGAGGTGCTGCGCGAATTCCGCCGGAACTGCAAGATCCTGGTCGCGGTCGGTGCCTGCGCCGTGACCGGCGGCCTGCCGGCCCAGCGCAACCACCTCGACCTGGGCGCCTGCCTGACCGAGGTCTACCTGACCGAGCCCGGCCTGGCCCACGGCGGCATCCCCAACGACCCGGAGCTGCCGCTGCCGCTGGACAAGGTCCACCCCCTGCACGAGGTGGTGAAGATCGACTATTTCCTGCCCGGCTGCCCGCCGCCGGCCGACGCCTTCTGGCAATTCCTGACCGACCTGGTCGCCGGCCAGACTCCCAGCCTTGGCCACGGCCTGATCAAATACGACTGATCGAATATGACTGAGACCGCTACCAATCTGCGCCGCGTCGCCATCGAGCCGCTCTCCCGGGTCGAGGGCCACGGCAAGGTCACCCTGCTGCTCGACGAGAACAACCACGTCGCCCAGGCGCGGCTGCACATCGTCGAATTCCGCGGCTTCGAGAAGTTCGTCCAGGGCCGGCCCTACTGGGAGATCCCGGTCATGGTCCAGCGCCTGTGCGGCATCTGCCCGGTATCGCACCACCTGGCCGCCTGCAAGGCCATGGACCAGGTGGTCGGCGTCGAGCACCTGACGCCTACGGCCGAGAAGTTGCGCCGGCTGATGCACTACGGCCAGATCCTGCAGTCGCACGCCCTGCACTTCTTCCACCTGTCCTCGCCCGACCTGCTGTTCGGCTTCGGCTCCGATGTCGCCAAGCGCAACATCGTCGGCGTGGCCACCGAATATCCCGAGATCGCCCGCCAGGGCGTCCTGCTGCGCAAATACGGCCAGGAAGTCATCCGCCACACCGCCGGCAAGCGGGTGCATGGCACCGGCGCGGTGCCCGGCGGCGTCAACAAGAACCTGAACAAGGCGGAACGCGACGCCCTGCTGGCCGACATCTACCAGATCATCGCCTGGTGCCGCGATGCAGTCGCGATGGCCCGCCGCCTGTTCGAGCAGGACCCCGAGCTGTACAACGACTTCGGCCGCTTCGAGGCCAACACCTTGAGCCTGATCCGGGCCGACGGCGCCATGGACCTCTATCACGGCGGCCTGCGCGCCCGCGACCGCCACGGCAAGACGTTGTTCGACCACGAGGACTACAGCCAGTACTGGGAGCACATCTACGAGGACGTAAAGTCGTGGTCCTACATGAAGTTCCCCTTCCTGCGCGAACTCGGCCCCGACGACGGCTGGTACCGGGTCGGGCCGCTGACCCGGGTCAGCCAGTGCGACTTCATCCCGACCCCGCTGGCCGACGCCGAACGGCGCGAGTTCATGGCCTACGACAACGGCCGGGCGACCGGCGCCACCCTCGGCACACACTGGGCACGCATGATCGAGATGCTGCACAGTGCCGAGGCAATCAAGGAACTGCTGCACGACGACGACCTCATGGGCGACGACCTGCTCACCCAGGGCGAACACCAGGGCCGCGGCGTCGGCGTGCTGGAAGCGCCGCGCGGCACCCTGATCCACCACTACCGGGTCGACGAGGACGACCTGGTGATCCGGGCCAACCTGATCGTCTCCACCACCCACAACAACCAGGCGATGAACGAGGCCATCCGCGCCGTGGCGCGCAAATACCTGGATGGCCGCGAACTGACCGAGGGCCTGCTCAACCACATCGAGGTCGCCATCCGCGCCTTCGACCCCTGCCTGTCCTGCGCCACCCACGCCCTGGGCAAGATGCCGCTGACCCTCAACCTGATCGACGCCGAAGGCAACGAGATCGGCCGTCTGGTGCGCGACGGTAACGGCGAATGCGGCACCGGGGGCGGATGCTGAAGCCCATCCTGATCATCGGCATCGGCAACCCCAGCCGGGGCGACGACGCGCTCGGTCCGCTGCTGATCGAGCGTCTGGAGGCGCTCGACCTGCCGAACGTCGAACTGCTCACCGATTTCCAGCTCCAGATCGAATACGCTTACGACCTGCAAGGGCGGCAGGCCGTGATCTTCGCCGACGCCAGCGTCGGCGGGCCCGAACCATACGACTTCAGCCCCGTCAGACCTGAGGAAGACACCAGCTACAGCAGCCACGTCCTCTCTCCGGCGGCGGTACTGCACGGCTACCTCACGCTGTACGGCCGACCGCCCGATGCCCACTTATTGGCAATACGGGGTTATCAGTTCGAATTGGGCGAAGGGCTGACTGCCCGTGCGGCAGCGAATCTGGATGCCACCCTGGACTGGCTTGCGAAGCGGCTCCCGGCAATCGCCGGAAAACCTGGCTGATCCGTGCCGAGCCAATCCAGCCGCCGGCCAGGATCCGCCAACCGTGGCCGTTTCCCGGAAGCCCGGAAGCTCGCCTGACGCGATGGCATTCGATCGGACACATCATTGACCCGAACGGGTCATTGCATGGCCTCAAGCCACACTGCTCCAATCACAGCCGCACAAGACAACCATGTTCGCCATTCGTCGCCTGCTGCGCGGCGAACATGCAATACACAACCTACTGCCTGAATTCGGCCTGATAATCCTGGGGGAAAAACCATGCAATCGACATTCCGTACCGCAATCCAGTTTGCCGGCTTCATGCTGGCCACCTCGCCGGCACATGCTTTGCTCATCACGCCGAATTTCGATTCGTCCATCACCGGCAACGCCAATGCGCTGCTAATCGAGAACTCGATCAATTCGGCCATCGGCACGCTCAACAGTCTGTACAGCAACCCGACCACGATCAGCGTCAACTTTTCTTACAAGGCGGCCAGTGCCGGCAATCTGCTCAGCACGACCCAGTATTACTACGACGTTTCTTACGGCAGCTACGTAAACGCCCTCCGGAACATCGCCAACAACAATCCCCGGAACACGGTGCTGGCGACCGCGCTTGGCAACCTGGGGCAGGGCAACGATGCCAACGGCAGCCGAGACATCGCCGTAGCCAGCGGGCTTTACGGCATGCTCGGACTCGGCACCCCCGCGACCCCCGCGCCATCGATCAACATCAACAGCAGCCAGCCGTTCTCCTTCGGCCAGTCGACCGGAAACACGCAGTACGACCTCATCGGCGGCCTGGAACACGAGCTGGACGAGGTACTGGGCGGCGGCGGCGCCGGTTCGACGCTGAACGGCGTTTATTACGGCAACGCCTTCTTCGCCAGCAAGTTCGGCCCCCTTGACCTGTACCGCTACCAGGCACCGGGCACCCCGAGCTTCACGACGAGTTCCGGTGCAAGCTCGTATTACTCCATCGACGGCGGACGAACGTCCATCGTCGCCTTCAACCAGAGCCCAAACGGCGACTTCGGCGATTTCGGCCAGAATTGTTTCGCCACCGGCAGCAACCAGCTGATCCAGGACGCTTTCGCATGCAAGGGGCCGATGGAGCTTTATACGGCGAGTTCGCCGGAATACACCATGCTGGAATCCATCGGCTGGAATCCGTTCGCCTCCTCGGTCAGCCCCGTGCCGCTGCCGAGTTCGGATCTGCTGTTCGCCCCGGGGCTGGCGGTTCTCGCGATTTCCCTGAAGCGATCCGGCCGCCGCTCAACGACCAGCGCATCGTCCGCCCGGACGGCCTGAAGATCAGACTGCCGGACGGCGGCGACCAAAGCGGGTCCGGAGTGGCCCCGCCCTACTTCCCGAGCAGCGCCTCCTTGAGATTTTCCTGCACCGGCCTTGGCCCCAGCCAGGCGCGCATCAGCGCCTCGAACAAATCCGCACCGGGAATCGGCGCATCCTGCACCACACCGTCGATCGTCAGATGCGTGCCCACGCCGGGCACATAGTCGAGCAGGTATTCGCTGCCTTTCCTCGCCCCTCCCTGACCGGTCAGCAGTTTCTTGAACCGGTCTAGCCTGCCGCCGATGGCCTGCAGCGCGGCTTCACTGTTGTTGGCGCGCAGCGCGGCATCGAAGGCATCGACCAACTCGCCGGCGGTGACCGTATGCTGCATGACGAAGCGGATGCGCTTGGCTCCCGGCTCGGCCAGGGCAACGGCGGCGGACGAGGTCTTTACCGGCAGGTACAGGCCGATGGTGTAGACATTGAAGATGAAGCGGGTACGCAAGCCGGCGCCGTTGAGGGTCAGCTGCTGGCCGGCGACCGTGACGTGGTCGCCGAATGCGACGTTGGCCACCTCGACGGTGGCCAACGCAGGCGAGGAGAGCAGGAGGAGGATCAGCGGCGCCTTTCGGATCATCGCTTCCCCTCCTCTGACGGCTAATCGAGATCGAGGTAGCCGAGTATGCCCTTGGCGGCTTCGCGGCCCTCCCAGACCGCAGTGACCACCAGGTCGGAGCCGCGCACCATGTCGCCGCCGGCGAAGATCTTGGGATTGGCGGTCTGGTAGGCATGCTGGTTGCCTTTGGCGATCACCCGGCCGCTCGGGTCGGTGGCGATGCCGAAGTCGGCGAACCAGGGCTGCGGATTGGGCCGGAAGCCGAAGGCGACCAGGACGCGGTCGCAGGGCACGATCTCCTCGGAGCCTTCGACCACCACCGGCGAGCGGCGGCCGCGGGCATCGGGTTCGCCGAGCGTGGTGGTGACCAGCTTGATACCTTCCACCTTGCCGTTGCCGACGACCTCGACCGGTTGCCGGTTCCAGAGGAACTGCACGCCTTCTTCCTTGGCGTTGGCGACTTCCCGCTTGGAGCCGGGCATGTTGGCCTCGTCGCGGCGGTAGGCGCAGGTGACCGAGGCGGCTCCCTGGCGGATGGAGGTGCGGTTGCAGTCCATGGCGGTGTCGCCGCCGCCCAGTACCACGACCTTGAGGCCCTTCATGTCGATGAACTCGTCCTGCTTGAGATCCATGCAGTGCTTCACGTTCGAGATCAGGTACGGCAGGGCCGGCATCACGCCGGGCAGTTCCTCGCCGGGGATGCCGGCCTGCATGTAGGTGTAGGTGCCCATGCCGAGGAAGACGGCATCGTAATCCTTGACCAGATCGGCGAAGGCGACATCCTTGCCGACCTCGGTGTTGAGGCGGAACTCGACGCCCATGCCTTCGAATATCTCGCGGCGACGGGTCATCACCGTCTTTTCCATCTTGAACTCGGGGATGCCGAAGGTGAGCAGGCCGCCGATCTCCTCGTAGCGGTCGAACACCACCGGCTTGACGCCATTCCGGGCCAGCACGTCGGCGCAGGCCAGGCCGGCCGGGCCGGCGCCGACGATGGCGACCTTCCTGCCGGTCTGGACCACCTTGGACATATCCGGCCGCCAGCCCTGGGCGAAGGCGGTCTCGGAGATGTAGCGCTCGACCTGGCCGATGGTGACGGCACCGAAGTCGCACTGGTTCAGGGTGCAGGCCCCTTCGCACAGCCGGTCCTGGGGACAGACCCGGCCGCAGACCTCGGGCAGGCTGTTGGTCTGGTGCGAGAGTTCGGCCGCTTCGAACAGACGGCCTTCCTCCACCAGCTTGAGCCAGTTCGGGATGTAGTTGTGCACCGGGCACTTCCACTCGCAATAGGGGTTGCCGCAGGCCAGGCAGCGGTCGGCCTGTTCCTTGGCCTGGTCGCCGTCCATCTGGGCGTAGATTTCCTTGAACTCGGCCTTGCGGACTTCGGCCGGGGTCTTGGCGCCGTCGCGACGGGCAATTTTTATAAACTGGAATACGTCGGACATGTCGTCAATCCTTCAACAGGCTGTCCAGGGTCAGGGCCTTGGATTTCACGAGCCAGAACTTGTTCACCACATCGTGGAAGTTTTCCAGCATCCAGGCCGCGCGGGCGGAGCCGGTGTATTGCACGTGCGATTCCAGTTTGTGCCTCAGGAAGGCCCGGTGCTCGCTGGTCTTCTCGTCGTTGATGCGGTTGATGTCGACCAGTTCGTTGTTGTAGCGCTCCGCGAAATGGCCGCCCTCGTCGTAGACCAGGGCGAAGCCGCCGGTCATGCCGGCACCGAAGTTGAGGCCGGTGTCGCCCAGGACGACGATGCAGCCGCCGGTCATGTATTCGCAGCAGTGGTCGCCGGCACCTTCCACCACGGCCAGGGCGCCCGAGTTGCGCACGCCGAAGCGCTCGCCGGCGATGCCCGCGGCGAAAAGCTCGCCGCCGGTGGCGCCGTACAGGCAGGTGTTGCCCAGCGCGGTGGTCTTGTGCGACTCGAAGGCCGAGCCCTTGGGCGGATAGATGATCAGCCGGCCGCCGGCCATGCCCTTGCCGACGTAGTCGTTGGCATCGCCCTCGATCTCCAGGGTCAGGCCCTTGTGGTTCCAGACACCGAAGCTCTGGCCGGCCGAACCGTTCAGCTTGATGTGCAGGCAGTCGTCGGGCAGACCCGCGGCGCCGTGCGCCTTGGCGATCTCACCGGACAGGCGGGCGCCGATCGAGCGGTTGATGTTGCGCACCGCATATTCCAGACGCTGCGGGGTCTTGCTCTTGATACCGGCGATGGCGTCCTTGACCATCTGCTCGGCCAGCTCGCCCTTGTCGAACGACGGGTTGCGGGCCTCGACGCAGAAGCGCGGTTCCTCCTCGGCGATGCTGCCCTGGCTGAGCAGCATGTCCAGCTTGAGGCGCTTCTGCCGGTCGGATTCGCCGTCCAGCAGCTGCAGCAGCTCGGTGCGGCCGATCAGGTCCTCGAACTTGCGGATGCCGAGCTTGGCCATCCACTCGCGGGTTTCCTTGGCGATGAAGGTGAAGTAGTTGATCACCATCTCGGGCAGGCCGATGAAGTGCTCCTTGCGCAGCTTGGCATCCTGGGTCGCCACGCCGGTGGCGCAGTTGTTCAGGTGGCAGATGCGCAGGTACTTGCAGCCCAGCGCGACCATCGGGCCGGTGCCGAAACCGAACGACTCGGCGCCCATGATGCCGGCCTTGATCACGTCGAGGCCGGTCTTCAGGCCGCCGTCGGTCTGGACCCGGACCCGGCCGCGCAGGCCGTTGGCGCGCAGCACCTGCTGGGCCTCGGTCAGGCCGAGTTCCCACGGCGTGCCTGCGTACTTGACCGAAGTCAGCGGCGATGCGCCGGTGCCGCCGTCGTAGCCGGAGATGGTAATCAGGTCGGCGTAGGCCTTGGCGACGCCGGCGGCGATGGTGCCGACGCCGGGCTCGGCCACCAGCTTGACCGAGACCAGGGCGTCCGGGTTGACCTGCTTCAGGTCGAAGATCAGCTGGGCCAGGTCCTCGATCGAGTAGATGTCGTGGTGCGGCGGCGGCGAGATCAGGGTGATGCCGGGCTTGGTGTGGCGCAGCGTGGCGATCAGCTCGTTGACCTTGCCGCCGGGCAGCTGGCCGCCCTCGCCGGGCTTGGCGCCCTGGGCGACCTTGATCTGCAGCACCTCGGCGTTGACCAGGTAGTGCGGCGTGACGCCGAACCGGCCGGAGGCGACCTGCTTGATCTTGGACATCTTCACGGTGCCGTAGCGCTTGGCATCCTCGCCGCCCTCGCCGGAGTTCGAGCGGCCGCCGATGCGGTTCATGCCCTCGGCCAGCGCCTCATGGGCTTCCGGCGACAAGGCGCCGAGCGACATGCCGGCGGAGTCGAAGCGCTTCAAGATGGCCTCGACCGGCTCGACCTCGTCGATGCCGATCGGCGTGGCTTCCTTCAACTGCATCAGGTCGCGGAACATGGCCACCGGCCGGGTGTTCACGATCTCGGCATATTTCTTGTAGGCCTCGTAGTCGCCGGTCTGGACCGCCGCCTGCAGCGCCTGGACCACGTCCGGGTTGTAGGCGTGGAATTCCTCGCCGTACATGAACTTGAGCAGGCCGCCGGCCGGGATCGGCTTCATCGGGTTGAACGCGGCGCGGACCAGCTTCTTCTGGTCGGCCTCGAAGTCCTCGAAGTTGGCACCGGAAACGCGCGACACGCTGCCCTTGAGGCACATGCCGACCACATCCTCGTGCATGCCGACCACTTCGAACAGCTGGGCGCCGCGGTAGCTGGCGATGGCCGAGATGCCCATCTTGGACATGACCTTGAGCAGGCCCTTGTCGATGCCCTTGCGGTAGTTGGCCAGGGCCTTGTAGGCGGGCAGCTTGACCTCGCCGCTGCGCACCAGCTCCAGGATGCTCTGGTAGGCCAGGTAGGGGTAGACGGCGGTGGCGCCGAAGCCGATCAGGCTGGCGATCTGGTGCGGGTCGCGGGCGCTGCCGGTCTCGATCACGATGTTGCAGTCGCAGCGCAGGCCGGCATCGATCAGGCCGTGGTGCACGGCTCCGGTGGCGAACAGCGAGTGGATCGGCAGCTTGGTCTTGTCGATCTTGCGATCGGACAGCACGACCACCACCTTGCCCGAGCGCACTGCGGCGACGGCGTCGGCCGCCAGCTTGGTCAAGGCGGACTTGAGATCGGCCGCAGCCGGGTCGTAGTGCAGGTCCAGGGTGACCGAGGCATAGGCCGGATCGGCCTGGCCGGTCACGGCCAGGAACTTGTCGTGCGACAGAACCGGCGAGGTCACCTCGACCCGGCGGGCATGGCCGGCGGTTTCCTGGAACAGGTTCATCTCGCGGCCGAACTCGGTGTGCAGCGACATCACCACCGCCTCGCGGATCGGGTCGATCGGCGGGTTGGTCACCTGGGCGAACTGCTGGCGCAGGTAGTCGAACGGAGAGCGCACCTTCTGCGACAGCACCGCCATCGGGGTGTCGTCGCCCATGGAACCGACCGCTTCCTGGCCGTCCTCGGCCAGCACCCGGATGACCTGGTCCAGTTCCTCGAAGCTGACGTTGAACAGCTTCTGGTGGACCGCCACGGAGGCCGTGTCCATCACCGGAGCGTCGGCATCCTGCTCGGGGCCGAGGTCGATGCGCTGGGTACCCTGCTTGAGCCAATCGCGGTAGGGATGGCGGACCTTCAGCTCGTTGTCGATGTCCTCGGGCAGCAGGAAGCGGCCGGTTTCCAGGTCGGCGGCGACCATCTGGCCGGGACGGACGCGGCCCTTGGCGACGATGTTCTCGGGACCACCGTAATCCCAGACGCCCACTTCGGAGGCGATGGTGACGTAGCGGTCCTTGGTGATGACGTAGCGGGCCGGACGCAGGCCGTTGCGGTCGAGCAGGCAGACGCCGTAGCGGCCGTCGGTCATGACGATGCCGGCCGGGCCGTCCCACGGCTCCATGTGCATGGAGTTGTATTCGTAGAAGGCGCGCAGCTCCGGATCCATGTTGGTCACGTTCTGCCAGGCCGGCGGCACCATCATGCGCATGGCGCGGAACAGGCCGGCGCCGCCCATCACGAGGCCTTCGAGCATGTTGTCGAAGCTCATCGAGTCGGAGCCCTTGGTGCCGACCATGGGCCGGACGTCTTCCATGTTGGGGATCAGCGGCGACTCGAACTTGCGCTCGCGGGCCCGCGACCAGTTGCGGTTGCCCTGCAGGGTGTTGATCTCGCCGTTGTGGGCCAGGTAGCGGAACGGCTGGGCCAGCCGCCACTCGGGCCAGGTGTTGGTCGAGAAGCGCTGGTGGAACACCGCCAGCGCCGAGGCGAAACGCTCGTCGTTCAGGTCGGGGTAGAACACCGGCAGGTACTGCGGCATCACCAGGCCCTTGTAGGAGATGACCCGGGCCGACAGGGTCGGCATATAGAAGGTGGCGTCGTCGGCCTCGACCGCCTTCTCGACCTTGCGCCGGGCGATGTACAGCTTGCGCTCGAAGATCTCGGCGTCGACCGCGTCCGGACAGTTGACGAACAGCTGCTCGATGACCGGCAGGCTCTTCAGGGCGTATTCGCCCAGGGCGCTGTTGTCGGTCGGCACCTTGCGGAAGCCGACGGGCTCGAGACCCTGGCCCTTGAGTTCGGCGACCAGCAGATCGCGGGCACGCTGGGCCTTGGCGGCGTCCTGGCTCAGGAAGACCAGGCCGGCGGCGTAGCGTTCGGTCAGCTTGAAGCCGACCTCGGCCGCGACGGTGCGCAGGAAGGCATCGGGCTTCTTGAACAGCAGGCCGCAGCCGTCGCCGGACTTGCCGTCGGCAGCGACCGCGCCCCGGTGCGTCATGCAGGCCAAGGAAGAAATCGCGGTCTGGACCAGTTTATGCGTCGCCTGGTCGTCCAGTTGCGCGATAAGGCCGAAGCCGCAGCTGTCCTGCTCGAAGTCAGGGCTGTAAAGCGTGCCGCTCAGGCGGCTTTGTCGATCGTCCATAGTTCTTTATTGATCGCCAGTCAAACGTCTGGGTAAAAGGGCGGAAATTCTAAGCCCAAACAATAGGTTCCTCCAAACACTCAGATTCAGACCGGCCGCGGACGCCGGAATTCAACCTGCGTCCGGCACCCGCGCGGCGAAATCGTGCTCCTTCCGGCATAGGCCCCGCATCTCGCACCAGGCGCAGGTTTCCTGGGCACCATTGGCCGGCAATGCGGCCCCATTGGCCATTTCCGACATGGTCCTGCGTATGCGGCCGACCTCGGCCTCCGCCGCCTCGGCCAGCGGCTGGCCGAGCCGGACTTCCTGGATCCGGTCGTCATCCAGGGCGACCAGGCCGGCGCTGGCGGCCCCGGTCAACGCCCCGTAAAAGGCCAACTGGACATCCTCGCCCGGCGTTTTGAGCCTGCTTTTCAGCCGCTGGATCGACTGGGCCTTGTAGTCGACCACGGCACGGCCAGCCTCGCCCTCGTCCAAGCGGTCGAGTCGGCCGTACAGGGTCAGGCCATGACCGTCCGGCAACGCCAGCTCCCGGCTGTATTCCTGTTCCGCCTCCTGCCAGCGCCAGCCCTCGGCCTCGCGGGCCAGGGCCCAGTCGACATAGGCGGGGACCTGTTTCTGCCAACGCAGGCGCCAGCCCAGGGCAAGGTAATGGTTCGCCTCCCCGGACCGGAAGGCGTCCAGACTGATCGCCTCCAGGTCGGCCAGCAGCGACGCCCGCCCGATATCGGCCAGCACCGGGTAGCGGGTGTGGAACAGTTTCAGGATCGCATGCACCCGCTCGCCGTAATCGGACTTCTCCATTTCCTCGGCGACCTCCTCCGCCTCGCCCAGCTCCAGGTCGTAGTGGGCGAAATAGCGGTATGGGCAGCTCACCAGTTTCTGCCAGCCGCTGGCCGAAAGCCGTGCGGGCAGCCTCGACAGGCATGGGAAAAGCGGTGGCCTCGAAGCCGGGACCGGGACCGGTTCGGCCGCCGGCCCAGACGCCAGGCGCAAGCCCTGGCCGTAGGCCAGTTGGTGCAGGGTTTCCAGCATCAGCAGCCACGGACTGGGCGGATTCGGATCCTTGCCGCGCCAGGCCTGCCAACTCAGCAGACCCCGATCGGCTCGGCTCAGGACGTCGATCAGCGCGTCCCGCATGTCGATCTGCCGTTGCCGCTGCCCCGGCAGCCCCAGTTGCTGGCCGACCGTGTCGCTGAACACGCCCCGGCCGGCCGGCGGCGGCAGGTGGCCGGCATCGGCGCCCAGGATCACCACCGCCTCGAAATCCCGCAGCCGGGCTGCGGCCAGATGGGTCAGGCGGATCGGGCTCTCGATACCATTTTCCTGGAACATGGCCCGATCCAGCTGCAGGTTCAGCCAGCCACGCCATTGGGCCAGGCTGAAGCGGCTGCCTTCGGCCGCCAGTTCCCGGCCGAGCCGGCTCAGCAGTTCCAGCAACTGCCGGCCGGCGTGGTCGGCCTCGATTGGCGCCCTGGCGCCCAGGTCATCCAGCACCGCGAACAGCGTTTCCAGCCAGCCGGACAACGACTGGCGCCTGGCGCTGCGGAAACGGTTCGCCGCCCGCCCCACCCGTTCCAGCAACGCCCCGGCCATGGCCGATTCGCCGCGGGCCAGCGCGGCGAACTGCTGCAGGCCGCTCACCGCGTCGCGCCGTGCGATGACGCGCTCCAGACCGGCAATCGCATCGAGCCGCTGCTCGAGGCCGACGTCGCCGAACACGAACGGCGATTTCAACAGGTCGAGCAGGTCGCGGTGGTAGAAGTCGTCCTGCAGCAGGGCAAGCCAGCGATCCAGCACATGGCTGACCGAGGCCGTGGAAAAGGTCCAGCCGGTTTCGTCCTGCATCAGGATGGCATCCCGCTCCAGCACGGCCCGCAGCCGGCGGGCGGCCAGCCGATCGAGGGCGACGACGGCGATCTCGCGGACGCCGTCGGCCAGCCAGGCCCGGATCTGGCCAGCCACGGTCTGCGCCTCCATCTCCATGTCGCTCGCGGCCAGAACCGACCACGTTCCGGCCAGAGGGCTGACGGGCGCGGCCCCGGCCAACCTGGCGGCCCTTGCGGGCAGCGATTCTCCGTCCTGGCACCAGGCCGCGCTCAACAAATCTCGCCGATCCGGATACGGGATTGAAACGGGCAGTTCGGCCAGCCCGACGCCTTCCCAGCATCGCTCCAGGAAACGGGTTTCCAACCGGCTGAGGCCTTGCAGGCCGAGGCTGTAGACCGGCCCGGCCGCGCCCGCCAACCAGCCTGCAAGCTGGGCGGCATAGGCCTTTCTGCCGCCCTCGCCAGAGTGTTGATAGGCACGCCAGACATCGAAGATCATGCGCGCCTCCATGGCCAGCGGCAGGGCCAGCTTGCGCCGGACGGCCTGCTCCACCTGGGCCGCGAAGCCGGCGTAATCCTCCGGCGGCGCCAGCAGGGCATCGTCCATTTCCAGCAGCAGGTCCTGCATGGCCTGGGCCTGGGGCCACAACGCCGCCTCGTCAAGCCAGTCGATGCGCGCCAGGAAACCATACAGGCCTGCCAGACGCAGGCTGTCTGGCTCTCCTGCCCACCGTCCGGCCTGGCCGGCGGCCAGATCGGGCAAGGTCGCGCAGCGGGGCGGCAGGAAAACCGCCGGGTCCGGCAATTGCGCCTTCAGAGCAGCGATGAACGGCGCCCGGACGTGGTGATGCGGGACAAGCACGGTGATCCCTGAAAGGTCGGGCAGGCGATCGCCGTGGTCGGACAGGAGGGCGGCGGCCGCCGCCTGGAAGGAATGCGCCATAGACGCATTCTAAGACAGCGCTCGGCGGGTGGCGCGGGCAAAAAAAACCCCGGATGGCCGGGGTGAAGAGAGGAGGAGGATGTCAGCCACGCCAATGCGGCGCGCGACCAACAATCCCTGCCAAAACGCCAGATGGCTCAAGCATTCGGCAGGATACGACATGAAACACGCCTCACTGAGCGCCTGCAGGAGCAGACACCGATAACGCATATTTCAGATCGTAATGTATGAATATTATCCTTGACTGTCAACATGGTTATTTGCCGATGTTGCCTGTGTCAGGCAAGCATGTATAATTCCCGAGTAATTTAATTGGGTATAGGAGATCAACATGGACGCCAAAGAACGAATTCACCAGCAAGTCTCGACCAACCCGGTGGTGTTGGTCATGAAGGGCACCCCCCAGTTCCCGCAATGCGGCTTTTCCGCGACAGCCGTTCAGGTCCTGAAGGCCTGCGGCATTTCCGAATTTTCCTACGTCAACGTACTGACCGACCCCGAAGCCGGCCAAGGCGCCAAGGATTACGCCAACTGGCCGACCTTCCCTCAGCTGTATATAAGAGGCCAATTCGTCGGCGGTGCGGATATCATGCGCGAGATGTACCAGAAGGGCGAACTGCAGAGTCTGCTGGCCGCCAACTGATTCGTCCGTAATACCCCGGCTGTTCCCCTGGGGAGGGGAGGGGCAGATGCCGAATTGACCGCGGACAAGGCACGCCTGTTGCCTTGTCTGCTAAAGTTGCATTTGTTTCGGCCCGATATAAGGGCCGGCATCGCGCTCGCCAAACCCGTAGGGGATAGCTTTGATTTTCGGAAGGCATGTCGTATTCGTTATCGCCATCGCAGTGGCGGTATCTCTGGTTGTCTGGTTCGCCCCCCCGGCAGGGGGCATCGCCGCCATAGCCGCGGTCGCAATCGGGGCTTTGTTCAAAGGCTCCGGCGACGTTTCTGCCGCAAGCAGCAAGCCGCCTCCCCAAACCGATTTTCCCGCCGACACCCTGATCGAACTGGCGGACGACGTGGTCCGCGGCACCGCCGGCCAATGCCAGGGCAGCAAGGATGAACTACTGCGCGTCGATGAACTGCTGAGGCACGCCATCGGCACCCTGTTGCAAAGCTTCAACCACATCAGCGAGCTGGTCCAGAGCCAGCACAATTCCGCGCTGAGCGTCGCCAGCAGCCTGGACAAGGAAGCCGGCCGAACCGGCGACATCCATTTCACCGACTTCATCCAGGAAACCTCCAGCACGCTGGACTCGTTCGTCGAAAGCACGGTAACCACCAGCAAGACCGCCATGGGCCTGGTCGAAACCATGGAGGCGATCAACAACCAGGTCGGCTCCGTGCTGGCCATCCTGGGCGAGATCGAGGCGATCTCCAAACAGACCAACCTGCTGGCCCTCAATGCCGCCATCGAGGCCGCCCGGGCAGGCGAAGCCGGGCGGGGCTTTGCCGTGGTCGCCGACGAAGTCCGCTCGCTGTCGCTGCGCACCAACCAGTTCAGCGATGAAATCCGCAAGCACATGGAACAGGTCAATGGCTCGCTGAGCCGCGCCCACGACGCCATCCTGTCGGTCGCCTCCATGGACATGAGCTTCGCCCTGCAATCCAAACACAGGCTGCAAGGCGCGATGACCAGCCTGGACGACATCAACAAGCGGATGGGCAACGCCGTGCACGACATCGACGGGCTGGCCGAACAAGTCAGCCGGGAAGTCAACACGGCGGTCCGCGCGCTCCAGTTCCAGGACATGACCAGCCAATTGATAAACCACACCCTGAGCCGAATCGAAAGCGTGCAGGAAATCATCTCCGGCATGGACCTGGCCGTGCACGACATCGGCGACCTGGCCACCGGCTTGCCCGCCGCACGCCTGCGCGTGCGCGAGACCGTCCGCAAGGCCTCGGAACGCGTAGCCCCGGTCAAGCAGGAAACCATTCAATCCGGCGACATAGAATTGTTTTAATGAATGAGGAACAACATGGGCAAACTAGTATTGACTGTCGACGACTCCGCATCCATCCGCCAGATGGTGGCCTTCACCCTTAAGAGTGCCGGCTACGAGGTCCTGGAAGCAGTCGATGGCGACGACGGCCTCGCCAAGGCCAAGAGCAAAGGCGCCGACCTGGTCCTGACCGACCAGAACATGCCCAAGATGGACGGTCTGACCCTGATCAAGACGTTACGTACCCTGCCCCAGTACCGCAGCACCCCGATCCTGATGTTGACCACCGAATCCTCGGACGCCATGAAATCGGCCGGCAGGGCGGCCGGGGCGACCGGCTGGCTGGTAAAGCCGTTCGATCCGCAGAAACTGCTCGAAGTCGTAAAGAAGGTGATCGGTTAAGACCGCCGGCAGTCCTGCCGGGCCGCCCTTTGTAGCCGGGCGGACTGCCGCCGCTTGCAACCGCTGCTGGAAACGCCATGACCGTCGACCTGAGCCAGTTCTACCAGGTGTTCTTCGAAGAAACCGGAGAACACCTGGCCAACATGGAAACCCTGCTGCTCGGCCTGGATGTCGAGTCGCCCTCGCTCGAGGACCTCAACGCCATCTTCCGGGCGGCCCATTCCATCAAGGGCGGCAGCGGCACCTTCGGCTTCACCGACATGACCGAAGTCACCCACATCCTGGAGACCCTGCTCGACCGGCTGCGCAAGGAGGAACTGGCGCTGAATCCGGACATGGTGAACGCCTTCCTGGCCGCCGGCGACATCCTGCGCGCCCAGTTGGAACACCACAAGGGCGGACCGGAAGCCGACCCTGAAGGCATCCATGCCGTTTGCGCGGCACTGACAGCCCTGTCCAGCGACCGCAGCGCCGAACCCGCCCCGGCCGAGACCGCAACCGACGGCGGCCCCAGGAAACTGCACCTGGAATGCCTCCTGCCGCCGGAAGTGGCGCAACATGAAGAGGCGGTCGCCAACTTCATCGACGGCCTGTCCGAAGTCGTGGCCTGCGCGGTCCAGCACCGGCCGACCGCGACCGACGGCCGCTTCGCGGCCCAGATCACCACGACGCTGGGCGATGCCGAACTGCGGGACATCCTGTCCTTCTACGTCAGCGGCGACGACCTCGCCCTCAAGCCGGCCGAAGAGGATTCCGGCGCTGCGGACGACGAAAGCTACGGCTTTTTCGAGCCGCTCCCGGCCCAGGCTGCGGACGCGGGCTTCGGCTTCTTCGACGACGCGCCAGGCAGCCCGGCCCAGGACGACTCGTTCGGCCTGTTCGACGACGCCCCGGGCAAGCCCGACTTTCCCCACGGCAATCCGACCGCCACAGGCGATGCCCCCGCCGCACTGGAAGGCCCCGGCTATGGCCTCTTCATCGATGCCCCCCAGGGCATGGGCCTGTTCGCCGACGCCCCCGGCGCACCCGCACCGGCCGACTCCGCCGCACGAATCCAATCCTTCGGCCGCCGTGCCAGCGACAGCCCCAGCGTCGACCTCGCCAAGAGCGGCCGGCGCGAGGCCGACAAGACCGCCACCTCGGCCGCCCACGAAAACACCAGCATCCGGGTTTCGGTCGAGAAGGTCGACCAGCTCATCAACCTGGTCGGCGAACTGGTCATCAGCCAAGCCATGATCGCCGACGCTGCCTGCCACCTGGACCCGATCCAGGCCGAGAAGCTTATCTCCGGCATCGACCTGCTGGCCCGCAACACGCGCGACCTGCAGGAATCGGTCATGTCGATCCGCATGCTGCCGATGAGCATGGTGTTCAGCCGCTTCCCGCGCGTGGTGCGCGACCTGGCCGGCAAGCTGGGCAAGCAGGTGGACCTGAAGACCATCGGCGAAAGCACCGAACTGGACAAGGGCCTGATCGAGAAGATCACCGACCCGCTGACCCACCTGATCCGCAACAGCCTTGACCACGGCCTGGAAACGCCCGAGAGGCGGGTGGCGGCCGGCAAGCCGCCCAAGGGCACGATCACCCTCAAGGCGGCCCACCAGGGCGGCAATATCGTCATCGAGGTGATCGACGACGGTGCCGGCCTCAACCGCGACCGGATCCTGGCCAAGGCGCGCGAGCGGGGCATGCACGTGCACGACGGCATGACCGATCCGGAAGTCTGGCAGCTCATCATGGCACCCGGCTTCTCGACCGCCGAGACAGTCACCGACGTCTCCGGCCGGGGCGTCGGCATGGACGTGGTGAAGAAAAACATCGAGGGCCTGGGCGGCCGGGTCGAACTGGAATCGGCGACCGGCCACGGCACCCGCATCATCATCCGGCTGCCGCTCACCCTGGCCATCCTGGACGGCATGTCGGTCGGCGTCGACGGCGAAACCTTCATCGTGCCGCTGACCGCCATCGTCGAATCGCTCCAGCCCGGCGCGGACGACATCAAGACCGTGGCCGGCGACTCCCGGGTCATCAACATCCGCGGCGAATACCTGCCCATCATTCCGTTGGCCGAGGTCTTCAACCGCGGCCGGAGCAGCCGCCTGGAGAACGGCATCGCCGTGGTCGTGGACGCCGAAGCCGGCAAGGCCGCGCTGTTCGTCGACGAACTGCTCGGCCAGCACCAGGTGGTCATCAAGAGCCTGGAGGCCAACTACCGTAAGGTACCGGGCATTTCGGGCGCCACCATCATGGGCGACGGCAGCGTCGCCCTCATCCTGGACATCGCGGCCATCACCCGCCTGGGCCTGGCAAACCCGGCCCGGCGGATGGCGGCCTGAGCACACGCACCGAGGACGAGAACAATGGATCACGAACGCAACGAGTTTGGGCTGGAAGGGATGGGCAGCGGCAGCGTCGGTTCGGGCGAATACCTCACCTTCACGCTGGGCCGCGAGGAATACGGCATCGACATCCTCAAGGTCCAGGAGATCCGCGGCTACGAAACTCCCACCCGGATCGCCAACGCCCCGCTCTTCATCAAGGGCGTCATCAATCTGCGCGGCGTCATCGTCCCCATCATCGACCTGCGCATCAAATTCAACCTCGGCGACCCCGTCTACGACCAGTTCACCGTCGTGATCATCCTCAACATCGGCAAGCGCGTGGTCGGCGCCGTCGTCGACGGCGTCTCGGACGTCATCCAGCTCGGTTCCGAAAACCTGAGGCCCGCCCCGGAGTTCGGCTCCATCCTCGACACCCGGTACATCCTCGGCCTGGGCACTATCGACAACCGCATGATCATCGTGGTGGATATCGAAAAACTCATGAGCAGCAGCGAAATGGCGCTGGTCGAACAACATGCCCAAGACGACTGAAAGGACGGCCGTGCCGGCTGAACGTAGCATGGATTTCGATACCGTCGCGATCGCCCACGACGACCAGTGCGATCTCGGCAAGCGGATCTACGGGGATGGCCAGGGCTGTTGTTCCGGTTACCCGGAATACGGCCGCCTGCGCAACAAGCATGCCGATTTCCACAAGTGCGCCGCCGGCGACGGCGACTGGGCCGAATTCTGATCGTGGCCGGGACCGTCATGTCAGGACCGTCAGCAATCCATACCGAACCATTAGAAAGGAAATAAGCCGATGCGTACCAACCTACCCGTCAGCGGAATAGAACGGACGATGCGTGACGGCGAGTTCATCGTCTCCCGCACCGATCCACGCGGCATCATCACCTATATCAACCCCTATTTCCTGGAGATCAGCGGCTTCAGCGAAGCGGAGTTGCTCGGTGCACCGCACAACATCGTGCGTCATCCGGACATGCCGGCCGAGGCCTTCGAGGACATGTGGCGCACCCTGCAGGCCGGCAAGCCCTGGACCGGTTACGTCAAGAACCGCTGCAAGAACGGCGACCACTACTGGGTGCTGGCCAATGCCACCCCGATCTGGGAAGGCGGCCAGCTGGCCGGCTACCTCTCGGTGCGCAGCAAGCCGGAACGCGCCGCCGTGGAGAGGGTCGACCAGGTCTATCGCCAATTCAGGAACAACCAGGCCGCCGGTCTCGCCATCCGGGAAGGCGCCGTGGTCGGTACCGGCGTACTGGCCGGCCTCGGCCGGACTTGGCGCAACCAGGGTGTCGGCAGCCGGGTCATGGGCATCGCGCTCTGGATGGCGCTGGTCGCCCTGCTCGGCATCGGCTTCGCGCTCAAGGGCGGGGTCGCCGCCAGCCTGGGCATCCTGGCCGTGGGCACCCTGCTCGGCCTGGTCTTCGCCCAGCGCACCACCGCCGCCGTCACCCGACCCTTGTCCCGCCTCGGCGGCTTCATGCGCCAGGTCTCCCAGGGCCAGTTCGACCTGCTGGTGGCCAAGGACCGGGAAGACGAGGTCGGCCAGGCCAGCGACGCATTCAAGTCGATGTTCATCAAGCTGGGCTTCGACCTGGCCGAATCGCAACGCCAGGGCCGGGAGGCGACCCAGGTCAAGGTCGCCATGGACAGTTCCACCGCAGCCATCACCATTTCCGGCAGCGACGGCCTGCTCAAGCACATGACGCCGGCCGGCAAGAAGCTGCTGACCTCGATCGGCGGCACCGGCTTCGATCCGGACAGCCTGCTCGGCACCCGCCTGGGCGACTTCTTCAACAACCCGGAAGCCGCGGCCAAGCTGGACCATGCCATGCAGACCGGCGAGGTGGTCGACTTCTCTTTCAGGGACCATGAACTGCGCCTGGCCGCCCGGCCGATCGTCGACGAGCGCGGCCGCAACCTGGGCCGGGTCAGCCAGTGGACCGACCGGACCGCCGAGGTCGCCGTGGAGCAGGAAGTCAACGCCCTGGTCCAGGCCGCCGCGGCCGGCGACCTCAGCCAGCGCATCACGCTCGCCGGCAAGGAGGGCTTCTTCAGGCAATTGACCGAGGGCATCAACCAGGTCGTGGAGACCTCCGAGCGTGGCGTCACCGATATCGCCCAGGTGCTGAAGGCGCTGGCGGCGGGCGACCTGACCCACCAGATGGTCGGCGACCACCAGGGCCTGTTCGCCCAGCTCAAGGACGACGCCAACGCCACCGTCGCCCGCCTCCAGGAGATCATCGGCCAGATCCACGAGGCCACCCACGCCATCAACACCGCCGCCCGCGAGATCGCTTCCGGCAACGCCGACCTCTCATCCCGCACCGAGTCCCAGGCCTCCTCCCTCGAGGAGACCGCCAGCTCCATGGATGAGCTCACCTCCACCGTCAAGCAGAACGCCGACAACGCCAGGCAGGCCAACCAGCTCGCCAAGGGCGCTTCCGAGGTCGCCGCCAGGGGCGGCCAGGTCGTCGGCCAGGTCGTCGACACCATGGGTGCCATCGCCGCCGCCTCCAAGAAGATCGCCGACATCATCTCCGTCATCGACGGCATCGCCTTCCAGACCAACATCCTCGCCCTCAACGCCGCCGTCGAGGCCGCCCGCGCCGGCGAGCAGGGCCGCGGCTTCGCCGTCGTCGCCGGCGAGGTCCGCAACCTCGCCCAGCGCTCCGCCGCCGCCGCCAAGGAGATCAAGGCGCTCATCTCCGACAGCACCGACAAGGTCGACGACGGCTACAGGCTGGTCGAATCCGCCGGCCAGACCATGCAGGAGGTGGTCGGCGCTGTGAAGCACGTCACCGACATCATGGGCGAGATCACCGCCGCCTCCGTCGAGCAGTCCCAGGGCATCTCCCAGGTCAACACCGCCGTCGCCCAGATGGACGAGATGACCCAGCAGAACGCCGCCCTGGTCGAACAGGCCGCCGCCGCCGCCGAGTCCCTCCAGGACCAGGCCGCCGCCCTCGCCGAAGCCGTCGCCGCCTTCCGCGTCTCGACCCAGCCGCTCCGCTCCCCAGCGGCCAGACTACCGGCCGCGCCGGTGCAGGCCGTCGTGGCGGCCAAGCGCCTGCCCCGCCAGCAGGCGAAGCTGCCAGGCGTATCCGCTTCGGCTGCGGACGAATGGGAAGAATTCTGAGAAACCAGGATCGACAGAACCCTATGGCCGCCCCCACCCGCACCGACCGGGAGTTCCTCTTCGCCCAGCGCGATTTCGAGGAAGTCCGCAAGATGATCTACGACCATGCCGGCATCGCCCTGACCGAGGCCAAGGAGGACATGGTCTACAGCCGGCTGGCGCGGCGTCTGCGCGCCACCGGGATCAAGACCTTCCGCGAATACCTGGACTACCTGAAGGCCGGCCATGACGACGAATGGGAAGCGTTCGTCAATTCGCTCACCACCAACCTGACCGACTTCTTCCGGGAAAACCACCACTTCACCATCCTGCGCGACTTCCTGCGCAACCGCCCGAGCCGACCGATCGTCCTCTGGAGTTCGGCCTCGTCGACCGGCGAGGAACCCTACTCAATGGCCATGACCGCGGTGGAGACCTTCGGCGGCTTCAACGCTCCGGTCAAGATCATCGCCTCCGATCTAGACACCAACGTGCTGAAGAAGTGCAACGAGGGCGTCTACCCGATCGAGCGCCTGAACAAGCTGAGTGCGGAGCAGCAGCAGCGCTTCTTCCTCAAGGGCACCGGCGAACGGGCCGGCATGGCCAAGGTCCGGCCGGAACTGCGCGCCATGGTCGAATTCTTCCAGCTCAACCTGCTGGCGCCAAACTGGCCCATCCGGCAACCGCTGGACGCGATCTTCTGCCGCAACGTGATGATCTATTTCGACAAGCCGACCCAGCACAAGATACTGGCCAGGATGAAACCCCTGCTGAAGACGGACGGCCTCCTGTTCATGGGCCACTCCGAGGCGCTCTACCATGCCGCCGACCTGTTCCGCCTGCGCGGCCAGACGGTCTACGAGCATGCCGAGGCGCCGCAACAAGGAAAGCGCGCGTGACGGGACATGGTTTCGAGGAAATCCTCGCCCCGAACCATTACTTCGATCAGCATTTCGGCATCGAGGCGGCCAAGATCCTGCCCGGTGAGTATTACGTCACCGGCCGCGACATGATGCTGGTGACGGTGCTGGGCTCCTGCATCTCGGTCTGCATCCGCGACCCGGAGCGTGGCATCGGCGGCATGAACCACTTCATGCTGCCGGAGGGCGACCCGCGCAACCCGCTGTCCAATTCGGCGCGCTACGGCGGCTACGCCATGGAGATGCTCATCAACCAGTTGATCAAGATGGGCGCGGCCCGCCAGCGGCTGGAAGCCAAGGTATTCGGCGGCGGCGCGGTCATCCGCGGCTTCAGTCTGCACAACATCGGCGAGCGCAACAGCGAGTTCGTCCTGGAATACCTGGAGCGGGAACGCATCTGCCTGGCCGCCCAGGACCTGCTGGACATCTATCCGCGCAAGATCTACTACTTCCCGGCCAATGGCCGGGTGCTGGTCAAAAAGCTCAAGGAAGCCCACAACAACACCATCGTCCAGCGCGAAGAGGAATACGGCAGCCGCCTGATGACCTCGGATATGGCCGGCGATATCGAACTGTTCATCTGACTCGCTATCCGTCATGCAGAAGCTGAAAGTACTGATCATCGACGACTCCGCTCTGATCCGCAGCGTGATGAGCCAGATCATCAACAGCCAGCCGGACATGGAGGTGGTCGGTGCCGCGCCCGACCCGCTGGTCGCCCGCGAACTCATCAAGCAGACCAATCCCGATGTCCTGACCCTGGACGTGGAGATGCCGCGCATGAACGGCCTGGAGTTCCTGGAAAAGTTGATGCGCCTGCGCCCGACCCCGGTGGTCATGGTTTCCACCCTGACAGAAACAGGCTCGGAAACCACCCTCAAGGCCCTGGAACTGGGCGCTGTCGACTTCATCCCCAAGCCCAGGCTCGGCGTCAGCGAGGGCATGGCCGAACTGGAACGCGATATCTGCGACCGCATCCGTGCCGCGGCCCGGGCCCGCATCCACCGCCACCAGATCGGGCAGCAGGCGGCGGACAGGCCCAAGCCGCTGACCGGACATATCCTGTCGACCACGGAGAAGATTGTCTTCATCGGTTCGTCGACCGGCGGCACCGAAGCGCTGAAGGAAGTCCTGACCCGGATGCCGGCCAACTCGCCGGCCATCCTGATGACCCAGCACATGCCGGAGTCCTTCACCAAATCGTTCGCCGCCCGCCTCGACAGCCTGTCGGCCCTGACCGTCAAGGAGGCCGAGCACAACGAGCGCATCCTGCCCGGCCACGCCTACCTGGCGCCCGGCCACTCTCATCTGTCGGTGCGCAAGAGCGGCGCCTACTACTTCACAGAACTGACCCAGGGCCCGCCGGTCAACCGGCACCGGCCCTCGGTCGATGTCCTGTTCGGCAGCGCCGCCCGCGTGGTCGGCCACAACGCCATCGCGGTACTGCTCACCGGCATGGGCAAGGACGGCGCCGCCGGCATGCTGGAGATGCGCGATGCCGGCGCCCACACCATCGCCCAGGACGAGGCCAGCTGCGTGGTGTTCGGCATGCCCAAGGCGGCGATCGAACTCGGCGCCGCCCAGGAAATCGTCCCGTTGCCCAATATCGCCGGGCATATACTCGAGCATCTGAAATGATGCCGCCCAGCCTAAACCACTAGGAGAACGACAAATGCAGATCAACGAAAAGACCGATGGCCCCAGCGCGCGGCTGAACCTGGCAGGCCGCTTCGACTTCCATTCCCATCGCGATTTCCGGACCGCCTACGAGACACTGCTCGCCAAGGCCGAAGTGCGCGAGATCGCGATCGACTTCGGCCGGGTCGATTACCTCGACTCCTCGGCCCTGGGCATGCTGCTCCTGCTGCGCGAGAAGGCCGAAGCCGCCGGCAAGAAGGTCAAGCTGGCCAACATCGGCGGCGCGGTGAAACAGGTCCTCGAAATCGCCAACTTCGGCAAGCTGTTCACCATCGAGTAACTCCCGGACCGCGTCCCGATGCACCTGAGAATCCTCATCGCCGACGCCGTTCCGGCCGACATCGAGCCCCTGGAAGCGGTCGCCTGCAAGCTGGGCCACGACGTGATGATCGCCCAGGACGGCATCGCCCTGCTGGAGAAACACCGGGATTTCGAACCCGACCTGATCTTCATGGACGTCGCCCTGCCGCAGCTGAACGGCGTCGAGGCGGTCCGCCGGATCCGCGCCCTGCCCAGCCGGCGCTGGGTGCCCATCATCTTCTTCTCCGTCCCGGCCGCGGCCGAAGACATCGTCCGCGGCCTGGATGCGGGCGGCGACGACTACCTGTTCAAGACGGCCAGCCCGCCCCTGATCGGCGCCAAGATCAACAGCTACGCCCGCACCCTGGCCATCCAGCGGGATGTCCGCAGCTACCTGCAGGAACTGGGCAGCTGGCGGGAAGACGCGGAGGAACAGAACAAGCTCGGCCAGCACGTGGTCAGCCGCCTGCTCGATGCGGCGGGCCTGAGCGACCCTCTGCTGCAATGGATGAACACGCCGGCCGAAACCTTCAGCGGCGACCTGGTCTGCGCCGCCCGCGGCCCCGGCGACATCCTGTACGCGATGCTGGCCGACGCCGCCGGCCACGGCCTGGCCGCCGCCCTGACGGCCCTGCCGCTGACCCAGGTCTTCTACGGCATGGCGGCCAAGGGCTTCCCGATCCAGACCATCGCCGAGGAACTCAACCGCAAGCTGAAGTCCTTCCTGCCCGTCGAACGCTTCGTCGCCGCCAGCCTGGTCGCGCTGGACATCCGCAACCAGACCATCGATGTCTGGAACGGCGGCAATCCCGATATCCTGTTCCTGGACGAGAACGGCACCGTCGTCCTGCGCTGGCCCTCGCGCCATCCGCCGCTCGGCATCCTGCCGCCCGACCTGTTCAACTCCGCCAGCGAGACGGTCAATTACCAGCATCCGGGCGAGCTGGTGCTGTTCTCGGACGGCATCATCGAGGCGGAAGACCCGGCCGGGCGGCGCCTGAACCTGGAAGGCCTGGAGGCCATCCTCGGCGCCGCCCCCGAAGGCTTGCGCCTGGCGACGCTGGAACAAGGAGTCATGCGGCACCTGGCTGGCCGCCCGGACCACGACGACCTGTCGGCCATCGTAGTCCGGGTTCCGCTCGAACGGCGCCAGACGCTGCGGCCGGCACCGACGGCGGCAACGGCCGAAACCGGGGTTTCGGAATGGCGCATGGAATTGAGCTGGGGCGTTTCCGAGTTGCGCGACATGGACGTGGTCCCTGCCGTGCTCGGCTTCATCAGCCAGATTCAGGTGCTGAAGGCCCACCAGGGCCAACTGTTCCTGATCCTGTCCGAACTGTTCAACAATGCCCTGGACCACGGCGTGCTGGGCCTGGATTCCCGCCTGAAGAATGCCGAGGGCGGCTTCGAGCGTTATCTGGAATCGCGCGAGAACAGCCTCAAGACCCTGTCCGAAGGCCGCATCGCCATGGCCTTCCATCTGCACCAGAGCGGCGAGCGGCCGGTGCTGGACATCAGGCTGGAAGACAGCGGCCGGGGCTTCGACTACGCCCGACTCGGCCAGCTGTTCGACGCCATGCCGGACCTGAACCAGCACCACGGCCGGGGCATCCTGCTGGTCAAGAGCCTGTGCCGGGAACTGACCTATTCCGGCCCCGGCAACGTGGTCAGCGCCCGCTACCTGTTGTGAAACCCGCGGTCACAGGGCGTTGATCCGTTCCAGATAGGCCTTGATCCGGTCCGGCCGGCCCACCCGCAGCAGCTTGGCCGCCAGCGGCGCCAAAGTGGAGACGTGGCTGTGCATG
The DNA here is from genome assembly GCA_036391875.1 of Parasulfuritortus sp. Taxonomy (GTDB): domain Bacteria; phylum Pseudomonadota; class Gammaproteobacteria; order Burkholderiales; family Thiobacillaceae; genus Parasulfuritortus. The sequence goes on along the minus strand of DASVZA010000024.1, from coordinate 162,052 downwards.
ACCTGCTGCTTGACCGCCATCAGATGGGCCGGATGCATGGAGAAGCTGCGCAGGCCCAGGCCCAGCAGCAGGCGGGCCAGCTTCGGGTCGCCCGCCATCTCGCCGCAGACCGACACCGGCCGCTTGAGCCGGTGGCCGACCTTCAGGGTATGCGCCACCAGTTGGAGCACGCCCGGGTGCAGCGGGTCGTATAGATGGGCCACCGCATCGTCGGTGCGGTCGATGGCCAGGGTGTACTGGATCAGGTCGTTGGTGCCGATCGACAGGAAGTCCAGCTTGCGGGCGAACCACTCGGCCGCCAGGGCCGCGGCCGGGATTTCGATCATGCCGCCGACCGGGATGCCGGGGCTGAACGGGATGCCTTCGCGCTCCAGCTCGGCCTTGGCCTGGGCGATCAGCTCCAGGGCCTGGTCCAGTTCGTTCAGGCTGGCCAGCATGGGAATCAGGATGCGCACCTGGCCGTACTGGCTGGCGCGCAGGATGGCCCTGACCTGGGCGATGAAGATGCGCGGCTCGGCCAGGCACAGGCGGATGGCGCGCAGGCCGAGGGCGGGATTCACGCTCGCCTCCGGCAGCCAGGCCAGCGACTTGTCGGCCCCCACGTCCAGGGTCCGGATGACCACCGGCCTGCCCTTCATGGCGGTCGCTACGTCGCGGTAGGCCTCGAACTGTTCGTCTTCCGAAGGCAGGTCGGACCGGTTCATGAACAGGAATTCGCTGCGGAACAGGCCGATGCCGGCCGCGTTCTCGTCCAGCGCCTCGGCCACGTCCTGGGGCAGGTCGATGTTGGCCAGCAGTTCCACCGGCTCGCCGTCCAGGGTGGCGGACGGGCTGGTCTTCAGCCGCTTCAGCTTCTGCTGTTCCAGGCGCCATTGGTTCTGGCGGAGCAGGTACTCATCCAGGATCAGTTCGTCCGGATTGACGATCACCACCCCCGCGATGCCGTCGACGATCAGCACGTCGCCCTCCTGGATCAGGGCGCGGGCGTTGTGCAAGGCCATGACCGATGAGATGTTCAGGCTGCGGGCCAGGATGGCGGTATGGGAGGTGGTGCCGCCCAGGTCGGTGATGAAGCCGGCATAGCTGTGGCGCTTGAACAGCACCATGTCGCTCGGCGACAGGTCGTGCGCGACCAGCACGGTCGGCTCGTCGGACACCTTGAGCGGCGCCTGGCCGGGGTGGCCGAGCAGCGCCTTGAGCACCCTGTCCGCCACCTGCTTGACGTCCTGTCGGCGCTCGCGCAGGTAGGCGTCCTCGATGCTGTCGAACTGCGCCAGCAGGGCCTCGGTCTGCTGCGCCAGCGCCCATTCGGCATTGCAGGCGGTGTCCCGGATCAGGTCCTTGGGCGCCTGGGACAGCATGGCGTCGTCCAGGATCAGGGTGTGCAGATCGAGGAAGGCCGCCAGCTCCGAGGGCGCACCCTCCGGAATGGTGGCGAGCAGTTGCACGCATTCGGCCCGAGCCGCGGCCACGGCGGCGTCGAACCGGCGCACTTCGGAGGCGATGTCCGACTTGCGCAGGACGTAGTGCGGGACCTCCAGGCGGTCGTGCGAATAGAGCTGGGCGCGGCCGATGGCGTAGCCGCCCGAGATGCCGATGCCTTGCAGGGTGATCGTCACTCCTCTTCCCCGAACTTGTCTGCGATCAATTCGACGATGGCCGTCATGGCCGCCTCCTCGTCCTCGCCGTCGACGTCGACGGTGATGCTGGTCCCCTTGGCGGCGGCCAGCATCATGACGCCCATGATGCTCTTGCCGTTGACCCGGCGGCCGTTGCGGGAGACCCAGACCTCGGACTGGAAACGGGCGGCGGTCTGGGTCAGCTTGGCCGAGGCCCGGGCATGCAGGCCGAGCTTGTTGGTGATCTGGATTTCTTTCTCAAGCATCGCAGTGATCGAAACGGATGTGGAATACGCCGGCCGAGCCGCCGCAGGCGGCCCGGTCGGCCAGCAGGTTGAGCGCCTCGTTGCGGTAGGTCAGGACCTTGAGCAGCATGGGCAAGTTGACGCCCGCCACGGCCTCCACCTTGCCCGGCCGCAACAGCTTGCAGATGGTATTGCAGGGCGTGGCGCCGTAGATGTCGGCCAGCACCAGCACGCCGTCGCCGATGTCGACGGCTTCGATCTGCTTGCGGGCAGTCTCCAGCATCGACTCCTGATCGGGGCATTGCATCAGATCGATGGCCCGCAGTCCCTCCGGGGGCTTGCCGAGGACATAGGTGGCGGATTGGATGAGGCTTTCGCCCAGGCTGCCGTGGGCGGCGATCAGTAAGCCGATCATAGGGTTCGGCGGTTTATGTAAGAAGATATAGTCATTTTATCCTCATTCCCGCGCTTGGTATGTGAATTCCAATATCCAGCATAAGGCCAAAGCGGGCGACAGCTGCGATAAAATCCAACCTTAGCCACAAGATTCCGTGCCATGGCCAGCGACCGCATCCGGGAAATCCCCTACAACTACACTTCGTTCTCCGACCGCGAGATCGCCCTGCGCCTGCTCGGCCAGGAGGGTTGGCGGCTGATCGGGGAACTGCGTGCCGAGCGCAGGACCGGCCGTTCGGCCCGGATGCTGTTCGAGGTGCTGGGCGACATCTGGGTGGTGTCGCGCAATCCCTACCTGGAAGACGACCTGCTGGCCAATCCCAAGCGGCGCGACCTGCTGGTCGACGCCCTGCGCCACCGCCTGCGCGAGATCGAGGCCCGACGCCAGGGCAACGAGCGGGTCGGCAGCCTGCTCAAGCTGGCCCACCAGGCGGTCGATGCCTTCGCCGGCCATTACCGCGACACCGCCATCCTGCGGACCGAGCTCGTCCATAAGCTGGCCGCCCACACCCGACGCGACAACATCGCCTTCGACGGCTATGCCCGCGTCTCGCATGTCACCGACGCCACCGACTGGCGGGTGGAATACCCCTTCGTCGTGCTCTACCCGGACACCGAGGACGAGATCCCGGCCCTGGTGCAGGGCTGCATCGAGGCCGGCCTGACCGTCATCCCGCGCGGCGGCGGCACCGGCTACACCGGCGGCGCGGTGCCGCTCACGCCCCGCTCTGCGGTCATCAATACCGAGAAGCTGGACTGGAAGTCGGACATCGAACAAGCCGTGCTGCCCGGCCACAGCCAGCCCACCCCGGTCATCCGTTGCGGCGCCGGCGTGGTCACCCGCCGGGTGATGGAAGTGGCCGAAGCGGCCGGCCTCGCCTTCGCGGTCGACCCGACCAGCGCCGACGCCTCCTGCATCGGCGGCAACGTGGCCATGAACGCCGGCGGCAAGAAGGCCGTGCTGTGGGGCACCGCGCTCGACAACCTGGCCTCGTGGAAGATGGTCACCCCGGATGCCGGCTGGCTGGAGGTAGTCCGCCTCGACCACAACCTGGGCAAGATCCACGACGTCGAGACGGTGCGCTTCGAACTGCGCCGCTCGCACGCCGACGGCAGCCCGAAGGGCGAACCGGAGATCCTGGCGATTCCCGGCCGGGTATTCCGCAAGTTGGGCCTGGGCAAGGACGTCACCGACAAGTTCCTGGCCGGCCTGCCCGGCGTGCAGAAGGAGGGCTGCGACGGCCTGATCACCCAGGCAACCTTCATCCTGCACCGGATGCCGAGCCACGTCCGCACCGTCTGCCTGGAATTCTTCGGCCCGATCCACAACGCCGTGCCGGCCATCGTCGAGATCAAGGCGCACATGGACCAGCAGCCGGGCGGCGCCCTGCTGGCCGGCCTGGAACACCTCGACGCCCGCTACATCAAGGCGGTCGGCTACGCCACCAAGGCCAACCGCACCGGCCGGCCCAACATGGTGCTGCTGGCCGACCTCGCCGCCGACGACGAGCACGCGGTCAATGCGGCCGCCGCCTATGTAGTCGAGCGCGCCACCGCCCGCGGCGGCGAAGGCTTCATCGCGGCCAGCGCCGAGGCGCGCAAGAAATTCTGGCAGGACCGCTCCCGCACCGCCGCCATCGCGGCCCACACCAACGCCTTCAAGGTCAACGAGGACGTGGTCATCCCGCTCGACCGGCTGGGCGACTACAGCGACGGCGTCGAACTCATCAACATCGAGCTGTCGATCGACAACAAGCTCGACCTGCTGAACGAACTGGAAACCTTCTTCAAGGGCGCCCTGCCCTTGTTCGAGCAGGAAGACGACGTCACGGTCGACCCGCAGCTCACCGAGGAACGCCGCCGCCGCGCCCTGGAACTGATCGAGCGGGTCCGCAAGCACTGGCTGAACGTGCTGAATGCGATCAAGAAGGGAATCCAGCCCGGCGAACCCTTGCTTGAGTTCGATCCGGCGCTCGCCGACAAATTGGCTCCCGAGGGGTATGCCACCGTATTCCGCGCCGTCCAGGACCACAGACTCAGGATCTCCTGGAAACGCGAGGTCCGCGCCGAGCTGCGCCAACTGTTCACCGGCCGGGGCTACGAGCCGATCCTCGCCGCCTGCGACCGCATCCACAAGAAAGTGCTCAAGAGCCGGGTGTTCGTCGCCCTGCACATGCACGCCGGCGACGGCAACGTGCATACCAACATCCCGGTCAATTCCGACGACTACGCCATGCTGGCCACGGCCAACGCGGCGGTGGCGCGCATCATGCAGCTGGCGGTCGACCTGGGCGGGGTGATCTCGGGCGAACACGGCATCGGCATCACCAAGCTTGAATTCCTGCCGGAAGAGACCCTGGCTGCATTCGCCGCCTACAAGAGCGAGGTCGACCCCGACGGCCACTTCAACAAGGGCAAGCTGGCCCACGGCGGCGACCTGTCCAACGCCTACACGCCCAGCTTCAGCCTGCTGGAGACCGAGTCCATCATCATGGAGCAGTCCGAGATCGGCGCCATCGCCGACTCGATCAAGGACTGCCTGCGCTGCGGCAAGTGCAAGCCGGTCTGCAACACCCACGTGCCGCGCGCCAACCTGCTCTATTCGCCGCGCAACAAGATCCTGGCCACCTCGCTGCTGATCGAGGCCTTCCTGTACGAGGAGCAGACCCGGCGCGGCGTCAGCCTCAAGCACTTCGACGAGTTCAGCGACGTGGCTGATCATTGCACCGTCTGCCACAAGTGCGTGAAGCCCTGCCCGGTCGATATCGATTTCGGCGACGTTTCCATGGCGATGAATCATCTGCTGCTGAGCACCGGCAAGAGGAAGCCATCACTGATATCCAAGGCCGCCCAGAGTTTCCTGACCAGCACCGACGACCGCGCCATCCGCGCCCTGCGCACCGGCATGATCAAATGGGGCTACAAGGCCCAGCGGCTGGGCTATCAAGTCGTCCACCGCTTCGGCCTAGACAAGGGCCAGAAGCGCATGCCGCCAGCCACATTGGGCAAGCCCAAGGTCACCGAACAGGTCATCCATTTCCTGAACCGGCCGTTGCCGGCGAACATACCGAGCAAGACGGCGCGCGCGCTGCTCGGCGTGGAAGACCCGAAGATCGTGCCCATCCTGCGCAATCCGGAGCACAACGGCGACGACGCCGACGCGGTGTTCTACTTCCCCGGCTGCGGCTCGGAGCGGCTGTTCTCCCAGGTCGGCCTGGCCACCCTGGCCATGCTCTACGAGGTCGGCGCCCAGACCGTGCTGCCGCCCGGTTACCTGTGCTGCGGCTATCCGCAGACCTCAGTCGGCGACCGGGAAAAGGGCGAGGCCATCACCACCGCCAACCGGGTGCTCTTCCACCGAGTCGCGAACACGCTCAACTACCTCGACATCAAGACCGTGATCGTGTCCTGCGGCACCTGCATGGACCAGCTGCTGAAATACCAGTTCGACAAGATCTTCCCCGGCTGCCGGCTGCTCGACATCCACGAGTACCTGGCCGAGAAGGGCGTCCGGCTGGACGGCATCGACGGCACCCGCTACATGTACCACGACCCCTGCCACACGCCGATGAAGCTGGGCAACCCGCTCGACACCGCCAAGGCCCTGCTCGGCACCGACGTCAAGCTGTCCGAGCGCTGCTGCGGCGAGGCCGGCACCTTCGCCGCGACCCGGCCGGACATCGCCACCCAGGTCAAGTTCCGCAAGTCGGAGGAGATCCGCCGCGTGGCCGACGGCCTGCGCGCCGACGACAGCCTGGCCAAGGTCAAGCTGCTGACCTCCTGCCCGTCCTGCCTGCAGGGCCTGTCGCGCTACGAGAAGGAGGCCGGGGTCGAGGCCGACTACATCGTGATCGAACTGGCCAAGCGCCTGCTCGGCGACCGCTGGATGGAGTACTACCTGGACAAGGTCCAGCAGGGCGGCATCGAAAAGGTCCTGCTGTGACCGACTGCCCGCTCTGCGCGGCCGGCGGCGACCTGCTCTGGCAGGACGCGCTGTGCCGTGTCGTGCTGGCCGGCGACGTCGACTACCCCGGCTTCTGCCGGGTGATCCTGAACCGCCACATCAAGGAGATGACCGACCTGCCGGCCGCCGAGCGGCAGCGACTGATGGCGGTGGTGTTCGCGGTCGAGGCCGCGCTGCGCGAGATTCTGAATCCGGACAAGATCAACCTGGCCAGCCTGGGCAACATGGTGCCGCACCTGCACTGGCACGTCATTCCCCGCTTCGCCGACGACCGCCACTTCCCCGACGCGGTCTGGGCGGCGCCGCGCCGCGACGGCACGGCCCACGCCGGCGAAGACCTCAGGCCACGGCTTGTTCGGGCGCTGGCGGCTGCGCTGGGGCCAGATCGGGAATGACCCGGTCGGCTGGCAGCACCGCGGTGAAGGTGCTGCCCTTGCCGACCACGCTCTCCACTCTCAGCTTGCCCTGGTGCCGCTGCAGCACGTGCTTGACGATGGCGAGACCGAGGCCTGTGCCGCCGGTGGCGCGCGAACGGCCCCGGTCCACCCGGTAGAAGCGCTCGGTCAGGCGTGGGATGTGCTCCAGCGCGATGCCTTCGCCGGTGTCGCGCACCGAAAACTCCGCCGAACCGCTCTTGGCCAAGGTCCAGCACAGGGTGATGCTGCCGCCGGCCGGGGTATAGCGCACCGCGTTGGAGACCAGGTTGCTGAATGCGCTGTGCAGTTCCTGGCTCCGGCCGATCAGCTTGGCACGGGTGTCCATCTGCAGCTCGATCCGATGCTGCCCCTGGCTCAAGCTGCGCGCCTCATTGACCAGGCCCTCGACCAGGGTCGGCACGTCCACCGTCTCGTTCTTCATGTCCTGTTCGCCTTCCAGTCGCGCCAGCGCCAGCAGGTCGTCGAGCAGGCGACGGATGCGGTTCGACTGTTCCAGCATCAGGCCGACATACTTGTGGAAGGCCTCGGGATCGGGCGCATCCATCTCGTCGAAGGTTTCCAGGAAACCCGCGATCACCGTGATCGGCGTGCGCAGTTCGTGCGACACGTTGGCGACGAAGTCGCGGCGCATGGCGTCGACCCGCTCCAGCTCGGTCACGTCGTGGGCGAACAGCATGCGCTGGCCGCGCGGCATCGGCACCAGGCGCAGCGACAGGGTCTGTTCCGGCGCCGTCGGCGACTTGAGCAGCAGCGGCTGGTTGTAACTGTCCAGGGACAGCCATTCGGTGAAATGGGCGTGGCGCAGCAGGTAATAGATGAACTGGCCGACGTCGCGCTTCTGCGACAGGCCCAATTGCCGCTCGGCCGCCTCGTTCAGCCATTTGATGCGGTCGTCGCTGTCCAGGATGACCAGGGCATCGGGCAGGGCGCCGGTCGCCACCAGCATCTGCTCCATCTCGGCCACGGCCTTCTGCTGACGGTCGTGGCCGAAACGAAGTTGCTTGTTGAGCAGATAGAAGACGTCGCCCCAGGTCGCATCACCATGGGCAGTGTTGCCGCTCTGCCGGTTCAGCCAGCCCAGCAGGCGGACATAGTTCCAAAGCTGATAGAGCAGGCTGGCGGCCAGGCCGACGACGGCCACGGCCAGCGCGGCAGCCAGTCCTTCGCTGGCCCAGAACAGCAGAGAAAGCAAGGTCAGGCCCCCGGCAACCAGCAGGGAGCGCAGCCAGAACGACCACATTCCGGGGTGTCCTGAAGTCAATAGTGTTCGAATTTTAGTTCAAAGTCGCGGACAGCCGGTATCCCGCGCCGCGCACCGTCTGGATCAGGCGGTCGTGGCCGCTCGTTTCCAGGGCGCTGCGCAGACGCCGGATGTGGACATCGACGGTACGCTCCTCGACGAACACGTGATCGCCCCAGACGTGGTCGAGCAGCTGCGAGCGGGAATAGACCCGTTCCGCGTGGGTCATGAAGAAATGCAGCAGGCGGAACTCGGTCGGCCCCAGGTCGAGCGCCTTCCCGTCTCCGAACACCCGGTGGCTGATCGGATCGAGCTTGAGGCCGCCGACCTCGACCGGGTCCTCGGTCATTTCCGGTGCCCGGCGGCGCAGCACGGCCTTGATCCGGGCCATCAGTTCGCGCGGCGAGAAGGGCTTGGTGATGTAGTCGTCGGCGCCGGTGTCGAGGCCCTGGACCTTGTCTCGCTCCTCGGTGCGGGCGGTCAGCATGATGATCGGGATGCCGCGCAGGCGGGCATCGCCGCGGATCCGCTTGGCCACGTCGATGCCGGTCATGCCGGGCAGCATCCAGTCGAGCAGGATGAGGTCGGGCAAGGCGCCGCGCAGCAGGCTGATGGCGTCCTCGCCGTCGTTGGCGACGATCACGTCATGGCCGTGCTGGCCGAGATTGAATTTGAGTACTTCCTGAATACCGGGCTCGTCTTCGACAACCAGGATCGTGGCTGACATGGCGGCCTCCGCGACAAATTGATGACGCCCCCATCTTATGACGATTGTATGAATTATTTATGACGAAAACCGTGCCGGCAGGCCGGCAAATCGCCCTTGAAAGCGCCCGATCCTGACCCATATTGAAAGCGGGAAACGTAGTTTTCTCAGACAGTTAAGGCAATATGGAAAGGAGGGCATCATGGCCAATATCGTACGTCGCGATCCGTTTGCAGTTGACGATTTGTTCGATGATTTGATGAAAGGCTTCTTCGTCCGGCCGGTCCGCTATCCGGGCGGCGAGACCCCCGTCCAGATCAAGATGGACGTAAAGGAAGATGACAAGGCCTACACGGTCCACGCCGAAATGCCGGGGGTCAAGAAGGATGACATCCACGTCCACGTGGAAGGCAATACCGTTTCGATCAGTGCCGAGGTGAGGAAGGAGACCGAGCAGAAGGAAGGCGAAAAGGTCATCCACAGCGAGCGCTACTACGGCAAGGTCTACCGCAGCTTCACCCTGGGCCAGGACGTGGACGACGCCGCCGCCAAGGCCAAGTTCGACAATGGCGTGCTGGAACTGACCCTGCCCAAGAAGGCTGTCAGCGCCGCGCGCCGGCTGAACGTCGAATAAAGACTCGATTTATCCGCACGAGGGCGGCGTCAGCCGCCCTCTTCTTTTGTAAAATCGCGGCAATCCATTTGCCAGGAACCGCCATGTCCATCTCCCAGCTCACCCCCACCGACAAGGCCAAGGTCATCGCCGAGGCCCTGCCCTACATCCAGCGCTTCTGGGACAAGACGGTGGTGATCAAGTACGGCGGCAACGCCATGACCGACCCGGTGCTCAAGGCCGCCTTCGCCCGCGACGTGGTGCTGCTCAAGCTGGTCGGCCTGAACCCGGTGGTGGTGCACGGCGGCGGCCCGCAGATCGAGGACCTGCTGAAGCGGGTCGGCAAGAAGGGCGAATTCATCCAGGGCATGCGGGTGACCGACGCCGAGACCATGGAAGTGGTCGAGATGGTGCTGGGCGGCCAGGTCAACAAGGAGATCGTCAACCTGATCAACCAGGCCGGCGGCAAGGCCGTGGGCCTGACCGGCAAGGACGGCCGTTTCATCCGGGCCAAGAAGCTGATGATGGAAAGCAAGGACAAGCCGGGCGACCTGATCGACATCGGCCAGGTCGGCGAGATCACCAAGATCGACCCCAGCCTGATCGCCTTCCTCGACTCCGGCGACTTCATCCCGGTGATCGCCCCGATCGGTGTCGGCGACGAGGGCGAGACCTACAACATCAACGCCGACGTGGTGGCCGGCAAGCTGGCCGAGGTGCTCAAGGCCGAGAAGCTGGTGCTGCTCACCAACACGCCGGGCGTGCTGGACAAGGACGGCAAGCTGCTCACCGGCCTGACGCCCAAGAAGATCGACGAACTGGTGGCCGACGGCACCCTGTCCGGCGGCATGCTGCCCAAGATCAGTTCCGCCCTGGACGCGGCCAACAGCGGCGTCAAGGCGGTGCACATCATCGACGGCCGGGTCGAGCACGCCCTCTTGCTGGAAATCATGACCGACCAGGGCGTCGGCACCCTGATCAAGTCGTCCTGACCGCCGCCGCCCCGGCGGGTGAATTCAGGGCGGCGCGCGATATCGCAGCCGTAGCACGGCCGCTGATCGGCGGCATGGAACAGTCCGGATGTGCGAGCGACCCGTCTCGCCCCGATCGTCCCCCTGGACCTCCGGCACCCGGCCACCGAGCCGTTCAGCCCTCGCTTTCCACGCTGCGCGCCGGTCGGCCGCGGCCGCGCAGCGGCACGTCGACGCCGAGCCGGCGCAGCTTGTTGCGCAACCCGAGTCGGGACAGGCCCAGTTCGCTGGCGGCGTGGGTCAGGTTGCCGGCATGGCGAAGCAGGGTCTCGGACAGGACCCGGGCCTCCTGGACGGCGAGCCGGCCGGCATTGACCGCCGGCCGGTTGGGCGCCTGCGCCGACTGCTGGCGGATATGGTGGGCCAGCACCGACAAGTCGAGCACCGGCTTGTCGGACAGGACCAGCATGCGCTGGATCTCGTTCTGCAATTCGCGCACGTTTCCCGGCCAGTCATAGGCCGCCAGGCAGTCGATCACCTCGGGCGTGAAACCCTCGACCTTGCGGCCGAGCGAGGTACTGAACCGGCTCAGCATCTTGTTGGCCAGGGCCGGGATGTCCATCCGCCGCTCGCGCAGGGCCGGAACCCGGATCGGTACCGTCGCCAGACGGTAATAGAGATCCTCGCGGAAACGCCCGCCCCTCACCTCCGCCTCCAGGTTGTGGTTGGTGGCGGCCACCACCCGGACGTCGACCGCAACGGTCCGGTTGCTGCCCAACGGCCGGAACTCGCCTTCCTCCAGGACGCGCAACAGCTTGACCTGGAAGGCGGCCGAGGTCTCGCCGATCTCGTCCAGGAACAATGTGCCGCCGTGCGCCTGCTGGAACAGGCCGATGCGGTCCTCGTTGGCCCCGGTATAGGCGCCCTTCTTGTGGCCGAACAACTCCGACTCCAGCAGGGTGTCCGGCAGGGCGCCGCAGTTCTCGACCACGAACGACTGGCCGGCTCGGGCGCCGGCGTAATGGATGGCACGCGCCAGCAGTTCCTTGCCGGTACCCGATTCACCCTCCAGCAGGATGGGCACATCATAGTGGGCAGCGCGCTCCACCATGGCACAGGTGATGTGCATGGGGCTGTCGGCGGCGCAGACGATGTTGTCCAGGTCAAAGGCCTGGCGCACCCGCCTGCGCTTTTCGCTGGCCTGGCCGTAGGGGGACGGCTCGGCGGTGCGCAGCTCCAGTGCCAGGCGATGGTTCTCCATCTGCAGGCGCTGCAGTTCGGCCGCCCGGCGCAGGGTCAGCAGCAGCTGGCCAGGATGCCAGGGCTTGAGCAGGCACTGGTAGATGCCCGCCTCGTTGATGCCGGCGATGATCTCCTCGCTGTCGGTGTAGCCGGAGATGATGATGCGCACCGTGTCCGGCCAGGTCTCGCGCACCTGGCGCAGGAAGGCCACGCCGCTCATGTCCGGCATGCGCTGGTCGGTCAGGACGATGTGGACGCTTGCCTCGGCCATGGTGGCCAGCGCCTCGGCGGCACCGGAAGCGGTGAGGACGCGGAACTCCTCTTCCAGGGTGCGGCGCAGCGATTCCTGGGAACGCGGCTCGTCGTCAACGACCAGGATGGTCGGCAACTCAGTCAATGGCTCTCTCCTCCTTACGGCATGGCGTCGTACAAAACCGCCTGCAGGAAGGAAGACCGCGGGGACAGCGCGATGGTTTCCGTCAGGTCGAGGATTTCGTCTTGTTCAGCGCCTGCAATCCCAGATGACGGTGTCGCCATGGGTGCATACCGGGGGGATTCTATACCCAAGCCGCCCTGCGCTGGCCAGCCGGTCTCGCCGGCGGCCGAGTCAGCACTTCGCCTTCGGATCGAGGCGGGCTTCGATCTCGGCGCCGATGGCGTCGCCCAGCGACCGGTGACGTTCGATCAACTCCCGGGCCAGGCCACCCCAACGCTGCGCGCCCTCGGTCGCGGCATCCTTGAGGGCCGTCAATTGGCCGTCGGTCCGCCACCGGTCGTAGGCCAGCGCCAGTTCGGGCGCCAGCTTGCGGCGCATGCCGACGAAGTTGGCGAAATAGAAATGGATGGCGGCGGGTTCGCCGCGTTCGATCAGGCCGGGCAGACTGGACAGGCAGTCGGCATAGAGATCGCGCACGGCACGGACCATGATCTCGGCCCGGCTGCGCATCACGTCGACCAGCAGGGACTCCCAGTCCGCGCCCAGTTCCTCGCCGACCCGGGCCTCGCCCAGTTCGTGCAGGATCACCGATTCCAGTTCGGTCGCGGTCATGGCGTCGAGCGCGGCCTCCGGGTCGCTGGCGAAGGGATAGCTGTTCAGGGCCAGGCCCATGGCCTCGTTCTTCTTGTTCCAGCTCCATTCCTCGTATTTTTCCCACAGCCAGCGGCGCAGGGCCTCGGTGCGGACGAAGATGGATCGATCCAGGTACATGCCGGGCGGCGCCTCCAGGTCGCGGGCGAACTCGCAGCCGGAAACGTAGATGTCGATGCCGCGCCGGTTTTCCCTGCGGTCCAGTTCGCCCAGGAAGAAGTGCGGCTTGCAGTGCCGGCCGTAGCCGCCGCTGTAGACCAGGCCGCGATCCAGCAATTCGGCATTGATGCGGTTGGATTCGAACGGATCGACCGCGCCGTGGACCAGCGGGATCGGCACGTAGGGCGCGGTCTCGATCTCGTCCCACAACTGGCCGCGCACGTTCATCCAGTCGCCGACCTCGCTGCGCGGCATCGCCTGGGACAGGGGGATTTCGTTCTCCCAGCGGTACAGCTCGCGCATCTTCAGCAGGAATGTGCACAGGGTCAGGTCGCCCGCATACTGGGCGTCCGAGATGTGGCAGTTTTGCCGGATAGCCCCGACAATGGCGTCCAGATCGAAATCAGACATGGCAGAATATCCGATAGATTTTGTCGGATTATAGGTGGAGATTGATAAATGCGTTACTGGTTGATGAAAAGCGAGCCCTCCGAATTCAGCATCGACGACTTGGCGCGGGACGGGTTCGTGCCCTGGTTCGGGGTGCGCAACTATCAGGCGCGCAATTTCATGCGCGACCAGATGCAGCTCGGCGACGGGGTGCTGTTCTACCATTCCTCCTGTCCGGAACCGGGCATCGCAGGCCTGGCCGAGATCGGCAAGATGGCCTATCCGGACGCCACCCAGTTCGAACGGGACGGCAAGTATTTCGATCCCAAGGCGACGCCGGACAAGCCGCGCTGGTACAACGTCGACGTCAAAATCGTGAAGAAGACACGGCTGATGCCCTTGTCCGAGATCCGCGACTATCCTGAGCTGGCCAACATGCGCGTGCTGCAGCGCGGCAACCGCCTGTCGATCACCCCGGTCGATCCGGACGAGTGGCGCTTCATCGTGGCCAAGCTGTGAGCCTCCTGGTCGCCTATCCGCTGCTCGGCCTGGCTTCCGGCTTCATCGCCGGCCTGCTCGGTGTCGGCGGCGGCCTGGTGCTGGTGCCGGTGTTGTCCTGGATCTACGCCCAACAGGGCTTCCCCGCCGAGTACAACATCCACATGGCGCTCGGCACCTCGCTGGCGATCATCGTCCTGACCTCCTTCGCCAGCCTGCGCGCCCACCACGGCCACGGCGCGGTACACTGGCCGGCGGTGCGCCGCATCGCGCCGGGCATCGTGTTGGGCACGCTGGCCGGCGCCTTCGCGGCGGCTCATTTTCCGGACCACGGCCTGCGCCTGTTCTTCGTCTGCTTCCTGTTCTATGCCGGGCTCCAGATGTTGATCGGCTTCAAGCCCAAGGCCCAGCGCGAGCTGCCCGGCTGGGCCGGCATGACCGCGGTCGGTGCCGTCATCGGCATGATCTCGAGCTGGGTCGGCATCGGCGGCGGGACTTTGTCGGTGCCCTTCCTCAGCTGGTGCAACGTCCGTTTCCAGGAAGCCATCGGCACCTCGGCCGCGATCGGCTTCCCGATCGCCGTCTCCGGCTTCGTCGGCTACGGCTTGGCCGGCCAGTCGGCGGCCGACCTACCGCCTTACAGCCTGGGCTTCGTCTACCTGCCGGCACTGGGCCTGGTCGCCTTGCTCAGCATGGTGAGCGCGCCTTGGGGCGCCCGCCTCACCCATCGCCTGCCGGTCGGCAGGCTGAAGAAGATATTCGCCGGCCTGCTGCTGTTCATGGCCGTGCGCATGGCCTATGGCCTGATGGCCCATTGAAAACGAGTAAGGAGACGACGATGCGATTTTTGCTGGCCTGTTTTGCCCTGTTTTTCAGCCTGAACTGCCTGGCCGCCGATTATGCCCGGGAACAGCGCTGGGCCGACCAGATCGAACCTTCCGTCCTGGTCGGCGACCCGGTCTGGCTCAAGCAGGCCAACGGCCACAAGTTTCTCGGCCTGTACACGACCGCGGCCAACGCCAAGGCGGGCCTGGTCATCGTCCACGGCATCGGCGTCCATCCCGACTGGGGCCTGATCGGCCAACTGCGCCAGCAATTGCCCGACGACGGCTACACCACCTTGTCCATCCAGATGCCGGTGCTCAATTCCGAGGCCAAGCCGGAAGACTATCCGCCGACCTTCGACGAGGCCGCCGAACGGATCCGGCTCGCCGTGGCCTTCCTCAAGGACAAGGGCTACGCCAAGGTGGCCATCGTCTCGCACAGCCTGGGCACCTGGATGTCCTACTACTACCTGACCCACACCCCGGACAGCCCAGTCGTCGCCTGGGTGGACATCGGCGCGCCGAACCCGTTCGACATGGCCAAGCTCAAGCTGCCGATCCTGGACCTATACGGCCAGAACGACCTGCCCCGGGTCCTGGGGGGTGCCAAGCAACGCGCCGCCGGCCTGAAGCAGAAGGGCTCGATGCAGGTGATGGTGCCGGGCGCCGATCATTTCTTCACCACCGAGGAGCCGGCCTTGCACGAGCAGATCCGGATCTGGCTCGACAAGACGCTGGCCGGCCGATAACCGCGACAATGAAAAAGGGCGCGCCGTTGCCGGCGCGCCCTTTTTTTGTAGGGAACCGTGCTCAGGCCATACCGAGCTGGGCCGGCGCCTTCAGGGAATGGTCGTCCTGATCCTGGCCACGCAGCTTGATCTTCAAGCGCAGGTCGTTGAAGGAGTCGGCGTAGCGCAGAGCATCCTCGCCACTGATCGCTCCGACTTCATACAGATCGAACAGCGACTGGTCGAAGGTCACCATGCCCATGTCGCGCGACTTGGCCATGATCGGCTTGATCTCGTCCAGGCGGTTTTTCAGGATCAGGTCCGAGATCAGGGGCGAGCCCAGCATCACCTCGGCCGCCGGAATCCGGCCCTTGCCGTCGGTGCGCGGAATCAGGCGCTGGGAAACGATGGCCCGCAGGTTCATGGACAACTCCAGCAGCAACTGGTCGCGCCGCTCCAGCGGGAAGAAGCTCATGATGCGCTCCAGGGCCTGGCTGGCGTTGTTGGCGTGCATCGTTGACAGGCAGAGGTGACCGGTCTCGGCATAGGACAGCGCGAATTCCATGATCGAACGCTCGCGGATCTCGCCGATCAGGATCACGTCCGGCGCCTGGCGCAGGGAGTTCTTCAGGGCGGTCTGCCAGTCCTCGGTATCGGAGCCGACCTCGCGCTGGGTGATGATGCTCTGGCCGTGCTGGTGGACGAACTCGATCGGGTCCTCCACCGTCAGGATGTGCTCGGCCCGGCGCTGGTTGCGGTAGCCCATCATGCCGGCCAGCGTGGTCGACTTGCCGCTGCCGGTGGCGCCGACCAGCAGCACCAGGCCGCGCGGCATCATGGCGATGTCCTTCAGGATGGGCGGCAGGTGCAGGTCGCCCAGCTCGGGTATTTCGGTGTTGATGGCCCGGAACACGACACCGACGCGGCCCTGCTGCATGAACACGCTGACCCGGAAGCGGCCGGTATCCTGGTCGTAGATGGCGAAGTTGGCCTCTTTGGTATTGACGAAGTTGTTCCACTGCTTTTCCGTCATCACCGACTTGGCCAGGCCCTGGGTGTCGGCGCCCGACAGCTTGTCCTCGCTCAGCGGCACCACCTTGCCGTCCAGCTTCAGGGCCGGCGGGAAACCGGCGGTCAGGAACAGGTCGGAGGCCTTGCGCTCCACCATGGTCCGCAACCACTCGATGACAGGATTGCTGGCGTTCATCTGAACAGATCCTTATTCACGGCGACCGTTCGGGCGTCCAGGGACGCGACCAGGTTGCGCTTGACCAGGTCGGTCAGGCACTGATCCAGGGTCTGCATGCCGAGCGCCTGGCCGGTCTGGATGGAGGAATACATCTGGGCCACCTTGTTCTCCCGGATCAGGTTGCGGATGGCCGGGGTGCCGACCATGATCTCGTGGGCCGCGATCCGGCCGCTGCCGTCCTTGCGCTTGAGCAGCGCCTGGGAGATGACCGCGCGGATCGATTCGGACAGCATGGAACGGACCATTTCCTTTTCCGCCGCCGGGAAGACGTCGATGATCCGGTCGATGGTCTTGGCCGCCGAACTGGTGTGCAGGGTGGCGAACACCAGGTGGCCGGTCTCGGCCGCGGTCAGCGCCAGGCGAATGGTTTCCAGATCGCGCATTTCGCCGACCAGGATCACGTCCGGGTCTTCCCGCAAGGCCGAACGCAGGGCGTTCTCGAAGCTCTGGGTATGGGGCCCGAGCTCGCGCTGGTTGATCAGGCACTTCTTGCTCTGGTGCACGAATTCGATCGGGTCCTCGATGGTGAGGATGTGGCCGTGCATGTTGTCGTTGACGTAGTCGAGCATGGCCGCCAGCGTGGTCGACTTGCCCGAGCCGGTCGGCCCGGTCACCAGGACGATGCCGCGCGGCTGGTCGGAAATCTCCTTGAAGCTGCGCGGCGCCTCCAACTCCTCCAGGGTCAGCACCTTGCTCGGCACGGTCCGGAACGCGGCGGAGGCACCCCGTTCCTGGTTGTAGGCGTTGACCCGGAAACGGGCCACGCCGGGCAGCGCGAAGGAGAAGTCGGTTTCCAGGAATTCCTCGTACGCCTTGCGCTGGGCATCGCTCATGACGTCATAGATCATGGCCCGGACTTGGGTGTTGTCCATGGCAGGCACATTGATGCGTCTGACTTCGCCATTCACCCGGATCATGGGCGGCAGCCCTGCGGAGAGGTGCAGATCGGAAGCTTTGTTCTTTACAGCGAAAGTCAGGAGGTCGGAGATTTCCATTTATAATAATCTGCGCAGTTGCGACGCTGTTCGGATATAGGATTTTTCATTATGGGCGCAATAACAGCAGGGTTGCAAGATAGCCGTGAGCGCATCCTGAAGGCCTGCAGAATGGCCGGACGCGCGCCGGCCTCGGTCGACCTGCTGGCGGTCAGCAAGACCTTCCCGGCCGCAGCCGTGCGTGAGGCCCACGACGCCGGCCAGCGCCGCTTCGGCGAGAGCTATCTGCAGGAGGCCCTGGCCAAGCAGGCCGAACTGGCCGACCTCGATCTGGAATGGCATTTCATCGGCCCGATCCAGAGCAACAAGACGCGCCAGATTGCCGAACATTTCGCCTGGGTGCACGGTGTCGACCGGCTGAAGATCGCCCTGCGGCTGGCCGAGGCCAGGCCGAACAGCCTGCCGCCGCTCAATGTCTGCATCCAGGTCAATGTCAGCGGCGAAGCGAGCAAACATGGGGTGACGCCGGCCGAGGCACTGCCGCTGGCCCGTGAGATCGCCGCCCTGCCGCAGCTGCGACTGCGCGGTTTCATGTGCATCCCACAGGCCGCCGACGACCTGGAGGAACAGCGCATGCCATTCCGCCAGATGCGCGAACTGCTCGCCCAGGCGCAGGAAGAAGGCATCCCGGTCGACACGCTGTCCATGGGCATGTCCGGCGACCTCGAAGCGGCGGTATGGGAAGGTGCTACCCTGGTACGCGTCGGCACCGCCATCTTCGGCCGACGCCAATACGACAAGGAAACGACATCATGAAAATCGGTTTCATCGGCGGCGGCAACATGGCTGGCGCCATGATCGGCGGCATGCTCAAACAAGGCTACGCCGCCCACGACATCGGCGTAGCCGAACCCAACGCCGAACGCCGCGCCCAGTTGGCCGGCGAATTCGCCATCCAACTCGAGGAGAGCGCCGCAGCGGTGCTGGACAGCGAACTGCTAATCCTGGCCGTCAAACCCCAGGCGCTGCGGACCGTGCTCGCCCCCTTGCCTAAACTGGCCGACAGCACCTGCGTCCTGTCCATCGCCGCCGGCGTCCGGGCGCGCGACATCGGCCGCTGGCTGCAGGGCCATGCCGCCATCGTGCGCGCCATGCCCAACACGCCGGCCCTGGTCGGCGCCGGCATCACCGGCCTGTTCGCCCTGCCCGACGTCAGTCCGACCCAGAAAGAGCGCGCCGAGCGGGCGCTGAAGGCCGTCGGCCAGGTAATCTGGGTCGACGACGAAGCCATGATCGATGCCGTGACCGCCATCTCCGGCAGCGGCCCGGCCTATGTCTTCCTGTTCATCGAGGCCCTGGAGGCCGCCGCGCTGGAACTCGGCTTTTCCGCCGAGTCGGCCAGGACATTGGCCTTGCACACCGTCTACGGCTCGGCCGCTCTGGCCGTGCTGGACGGCTCCGAGCCGGCGTTGCTGCGCGCCCGCGTCACCTCCAAGGGCGGCACCACCGAGCGGGGTGTCGCCGCTCTCGAGGCGCACGGTCTGCGCCAGGCCATGCTGGCGGCCGCCCGGGCCGCCGCCGCCCGGGCCGTGGAACTGGGCGACCAGTTGGGTGCGGAATGATGCTGCAGGACGCACTGCAATTCCTGCTGCGCATCGTCTGTGAACTGGCCGCGACTGCCTTCTGGCTGCGCTTCTACATGCAATTGACCCGGGTTCCCTACGCCAACTCCTTCGCCCAGTTCATCGTCAAGGTGACGGATTTCGCGGTCCGCCCGATTCGCCGGGTCGTGCCGGGCTTCTTCGGTCTTGACTGGGCCAGTCTGCTGCTCTTCTTCCTGGCCGAGTTCATCTGGGCCCTGGGCAGCCACTGGCTGATGGGCTATCCATTCCTGGCGGCAAGCGCGCGGGTCTGGCCCGGCTTCCTGCTCTTCACCCTGGCCTCAAGCCTCAGTCTGGTCATCTATATCCTGATGGCCCTGGTGCTCGTGCAGGCCGTCATGAGCTGGGTCAATCCGTTCACGCCCGCGGCATCCGTGTTCTACGCCATGGCCCGGCCGGTGTTGAGGCCGTTCCAGCGCTTCATCCCACCAATCAGCGGCATCGACCTGAGTCCCCTGGCGGCCTTCATCGTGCTCCAATTGCTGCTCATCGCCCCCATCGCCGGCCTGGAACGTCTTGCCCACAGCCTGATATGGTGATGCCGGTCTGGCTGGCGGCGGGCGCGGCCAACGGCAGCGAGATCACGCTGCATGTCCAGCCTGGCGCATCGCGCAGCGAGTTGGCCGGACTGCACGGCGATGCCCTCAAGCTGCGTATCGCGGCCCGGGCCGTGGAAGGCGCCGCCAACGCCGCAGTGCTCGAATTCGTCGCCGACTGGCTCGACGTGCCGAAGCGGGAAGTGAAGCTGCTGCGCGGCGAAAAGTCCCGCCGCAAGACGCTCTGGGTGCCGCGCACACCGGACGAAACGACGCAGTTGGCAGCCGGCTTGTAATCACTTGCCCCAGACCGGACAATCCAGACATGCGCACCCGCCCGTCCATGCTCAGAAAAACCTGCCCGTTCTGCGGCGGGCCCAGTTATGCCGAGGCGAAGCTGCCGGTGGCCGCCAACCTGCCCAACGTGGAATACAACCTGGACGACCTCGGCGCGCTGATCGAGAACCAGAGTCTCAGCCTGCTGCTCGCCCTGGTCGAACTGCTGCCCTACAAGACCTTCGCCTGCCGAAAATGCCAGCGCGAATTCCAGATGGAAAGCCGCTCCACCCGGGAATTGGTCCGCACCATGCTGGCCGACATGAAGCCGGTCATACCCAACCCGCCCAGGCCGAAACCCAAGCGCGCCAGTCCGGCCCACCCCAAGACGAAACCTCCTGAATCCGCGCCCACCGGCGCAACCAAGCCGGCCAAACCCGGTCAGAAGGACGATTGGGAAGCCGAAAGCCTCGACACCCTGTTCGATTACTCGACCGACCCGGCGCAGAAGTAATTCCTGCCGACCGCGGCTGACGGCTGGCTATAATCGCCGCTTATTTGGGAGAACCGCTTTTGGATACCTTGTTGCTGTTGAAAGCCGCGATCCTCGGCATCGTCGAGGGCTTGACCGAATTCCTGCCGATCTCGTCCACCGGCCACCTGATCATCGCCGGGCAACTGCTCGATTTCAACGATGCCAAAGGCAAGGTATTCGAGATCGCCATCCAACTGGCCGCCATCCTGGCGGTGGTCTGGGTCTACCGCGAACGTCTCGCCCACGTGGCCGCCAGCCTGAAACGGGAGCCGCTGTCGCGCAAATTCGTCTTCAACCTGATCGTCGCCTTCATGCCTGCAGCGGTCCTCGGCCTGCTGCTGATCAAGGAGATCAACGCCTATCTGTTCAATCCCCTGGTGGTGGCCTCGGCCTTCATCGTCGGCGGCCTCTTGATCCTGTGGGCAGAACGGCGCCAGCATGTGGTGCGGGTGCAAAGCGTGGATGAGATGACTTGGCAGGACGCGCTCAAGGTCGGCTTCGCCCAGGCGCTGGCCATGATCCCGGGCACCTCCCGCTCCGGCGCCACCATCATCGGCGGTCTGTTCTTCGGCCTGTCGCGCAAGACGGCCACCGAGTTTTCGTTTTTCCTGGCCATCCCGACCATGTTCGCGGCCACCCTGTACGACGTCTACAAGCACCGCGCACTGTTCAGCGTCGCCGACCTGCCGCTGTTCGCAGTGGGTGGCGCCGTATCCTTCGTCAGCGCCTTCCTATGCGTGCGCTGGCTGCTGCGCTACATCTCCAGCCACGACTTCACCGCCTTCGCCTGGTACCGCATCGCCTTCGGCATCGTGGTGCTGGTGACCTCCTACAGCGGCCTGATCAACTGGACTGGCGGCTGAGCGCCGCATACCTGGCGATCGCTGAGAGCAGTTCCTCTTCCTGGTAGGGCTTGCCCATGTAGTCGTTCACGCCCAGTTCCAGGGCGTGCTCGCGGTGCTTGTCGGCGGTCCGAGAGGTGATCATGATGATCGGCAGGCCATGGGTCCGGCGGTCGGCGCGGACGTGGCGGGCGACCTCGAAGCCATCCATGCGCGGCATCTCGATGTCGAGCAGCATCACCGCCGGCAATTCGTCCTGCAGCGCCTCCAGCGCTTCGACACCGTCCTTTGCCGTAGTCATGCGGTAGCCTTCCCGCTGCAACAGGCGGCCGGTGATCTTGCGCACCGTCAGGGAGTCGTCCACCACCAGCACCAGCGGGGCCCGCTCCTCGGCCATCGCCTCCTGGGTCACCTGCATGGCGACGGCCGGCGCCTGTTCGACCAGGGCGAACGGGTTGAGGATCAGCGATACCCGACCATCGGCCAGCACCGTCGCTCCGGCGACGCCGGGTACGCGCGACAATTGCGGCCCGATCGCCTTGACCACGACTTCGGCACTGCTTTCCAGCTTGTCCACCCGCAATGCGACCCGTTCGTCGCCTGACCGGAGCAGCAAAACGGTTCGATAACGGCCTTCGACCGGATTGGGCTGCTGGCCGGTCAATTCGGCCAGGGAGCGCAAAGGATAGGCCTGGCCGTCCAATTCCAGCTTGCCGACCGCGACGGCGGTATGCCAATCGGCATCCTGCATTTCCTTGACCAGCACGACCATACCGGCCGGGATGGCGTAAACCTGATCGCCGGCGCTGGCCAGCACCACCTGGGACAAGGCCAGGGTGGCCGGCAGACGGATGGTGAAGCGGGTACCGCGGCCGGCTTCGCTCTCGACCCGGACCCGGCCGCCGATCGAAGCGATCTCGCTCCGGACCACGTCCAGGCCGACGCCGCGCCCGGCCACCTGGGTAACGGATTCCACGGTGGAGAAGCCGGGCATGAACAGGAAGGACTCCAGTCGTTCCCGCTCCACTTCCTCGCCCGGCCTGACCCAGCCCAATGCCTCGGCCCGGGCCCGCACCTTGTCCAGTTGAATACCGCCGCCGTCATCGCTCAGGGTCAGGACGACTTCGGTGCCCTCCTGCCTGGCTTCCAGACGAACGTCGCCGTATTCTGGCTTGCCGCCGGCATGGCGCACCTCCGGCGCTTCGATGCCGTGTGCGACCGCGTTGCGCAGCAGGTGTTCGAACGGCGCCATGGCCTTGTCGAGCACGGTCCGGTCGAGTTCGATGTCGCCGCCTTCGATGTGCAGGCGGGCGTTGCGATGCAATTCCTTGGCCGCCTGGCGGACGATCCGGTGCAGGCGCTCGGACTGGCTGTTGAGCCGCACCATCCGGATATGCATCAGTTCCTGTTGCAGGTTGCGGGTCGTGCGCGACTGCTGCAGCAGCGCGTATTCCGCGTCCGACAGACCGGCCAGCAGGTTGTCCTGCGCCGTGGACACGTCGTTCACGCTCTCGGCCATGAGCCGGGTGAGTTCCTGCAATCGGGTATAACGGTCGAACTCCAGCGGGTCGAAATGGCTCTCGTCCATCATCGAAAGGCGCGCGCCGACCTGGGTTTCGGCCTGGATTTCCAGTTCCCGCAACTGGCTGCGCAGGCGCTCGACGTTGGCGGTCAGTTCCTGGGCGGTCTGGCGGTAGTTGTTCAGGGCCGCTTCGATCCGGGAGCGGGCGATACTGACTTCGCCGGCTTCGTTGATCAGGTTGTCGAGGATGTTGGCCTTGGCCCGGAAGGCCTGGCGTATGCCGGTATCGTCCTCGGCCTGCGGCGCCGCACTCGGCGATGTCGCGGCCACTGCCCGGATCTCCTGCGACGCAGTGGTCTGGGCCATACCCGGGCGCAACTGATCGACCTGCTCCGCGAGGGCGTCGTATTCGTGCTCCAGTTGATCCAGAAAGGCGGGACTAGGTGCCGCTTCGCCCCAGTCGACGATGCGCGCCTCCATGGCGTGGGTATTGTCGCCCAGGGTCATCGCCCCGGCCATGCGGGCGCTGCCTTTCAGGGTGTGCAACGTGCGTTGCAGCGCCTGGCAGACCTCGCGGTCGTCGGGCCGGGCGCGCCACTGGCGCAGGCTTTCACCGAGCCGGGGCAGCAGTTCGTCAGCCTCGGCCAGGAAGATGGGCAGCAGTTGCGGATCGCATTCGTCCCGCGGCGAAGGGGCCGCAGGCTCGACCAGTTCAGGCATCGGCGCGGCGGACTCGAGCGACGGGGGCGCTTCCACCTCTGGCTCCGAAATCGCGGCCGGTTCGGCCGGCGGCATAGCCTCTGTCGGCATGACGGCCGGTCCGGGCTCGACTGCCAGCTCCGGGGCCGGTAGCGTCGCCATCTCGATTGCCGCTTCGGTTTCGCTTTCCGAAACGACTTCGCGATCTTCCTCCGGTACCACTACCGGTTCCGGCAGCAGGGCAGCCAAGCGGTCGGGCAGGTCGGGCAGGCCATCGGGCCAGCGATAATCGCGTATCTGCTGCAACTGGCCAGCCAGTTCATCCAGGATCGAGGACACCGAGGCCGACAGGGCAGCGCTCAGCGGACGGGCCGCCGTAGGCCAGGCGGTCACCCAGGTTTCCACGGCATGCGCCGCTTCGGCCAACGGCGCCAGACCGGTGGTGCGGGCGATACCCGCCAGGGTATGCGCCGCACGGGCGAAGCCCTCCCAGGCCTGTTCGCCGGCCGGATCGGCCATATCGGCCAGTTGGGCGCGCAAGTCATCCAGGCGGTGCGCCGACTCTTCCGAGAAGATGGCGAACAGTGCCGCCGGCACGACGTGCTGGCCGACCTGCACGGCGTCGAGCTCGGGGGCGGGCACTTCCGGGCTAGGCGTTGCCGGTTCCGATACCTCAATTGCAGCCGTTTCCGCCTCGACCGTCGACTCCGGTTCGGTTTCAGGCAAGACCGGAATGGTTTCGGCTGCCGTTGGTGCTGCGGTCGGTGCCAGCGTCGGTTCGACTTCACCACGCAGGTGACGGGCCGTGGACACCAGTTCGTCGGCCTGGACCGATACCGTTCCGTTTGCCTCGAGTTCGGCAACCCAGCCGCCGAAGGCGGCGGTAGCCAGTTCGATGAAATCGAGTACCGGCTTGGTCACCGCACGCTCTTCGCGCAACCACAGGTTGAGGGTCTGCTCGACCTCCCAGGCGACTTCGGCCGGATCGGTCAGGCCGACCATGCGGCCGCTGCCTTTCAGGGTGTGGAAACCGCGGCGTATGTCGACGAATGCGTCATGTTCCAAAGCAGAGCCATGCAGCTTGGCGAGATGCTCGCTGATGGAGGCCAGGACTTCCTTCGCCTCTTCGATATAGATCTGCAGGAGTTCGGCGTCGATCTCCTGTTCGTTGGCGGCGGCCACCGGCGCCGATGCCGGCTGGGCGAGTTGTACGGGGCCACTGGACAGGGTCTGCACCGCAGCCTGGATCGCCTCGGTGGATGCGCCTTCGTCCAGCAGCCGGATGGCTTCCCCGGCCTGGCCGCGGAGACTGTTGTCGCCGACCAGGTCGGCATCCTGGGCGATACGGGACAGTTCACGCTTGATCTCGTCGCGGATTTCGCTCTGGTCCGAGCCTTCGGCCAGCTGACTGGAGGTCTGGCGGAGGCGGGCCGCGCTCTCCTCCAGGTCCTTCTCGACACTGATCTCGACGGGGCCGGCCTCTTCCGGCGGCGATAGCAGGTCACGCAAACCGGCCGGGTCGTCGCGGCCATTGCGCAAGGCTTCGACATACAGGCCCAGCGTGGAAATCGCTTCCGCCACCCAGTTCAGTTCGTCGAGGCCGGCTTCCTGCTCGCTTTCGACCAGACGGGAGACGTGCTCCAGGCTGACCTGCACCAGTTCGGCGGCCACATCCAGTTGCAGCATGTTGAATGCGCCCTGGACCTGTTTCAGCAACCCCGGCACCAGCGGCAACTGGGTCCGTTCCTTCTGATTGCGGAAGAACTTGTCGAGGACTTCCTCCACCTGATGCAGGTTGGACAGGATTTCCCGGGTCACCTGGGCCAGGAGCAGCTTTTCCTGGGCCTGGCGGGCGATTTCATCCAGCAGCTGGACACCCGGTTCGGCCGACAGGACGCCTTCGCCGGACACGGCGGCTTGCAGACGACGGGCCTGGATACCGGCCAGCTCGGGGAAGTCGCGCCCCAGATTGAAGTAGTTTTCGGCGGCGTGCTGGAGCAGCAGCAGAGCCGTAGCCATCTCGAGTTGCAGCGCCTCGTTCTGGGCGGTTTCGGCGCTGCTGACGGTAGCGCCGGCCGCATCGTGGACAGTGCCGGCCAGCGAGCTCAATTGGCCGTCGGGCAATTGGCTGATGGCGTCCACCACTTGCTTCACGGCGACCTTGAACGGCTCCAGGCTTTCCTGGCGGCCGGAACAAAGGCGCATCCACTGTTCCTTGGCCGCCTTGATCGCTTCGCGCCAAGCCGCGATCCGTGGCCGCAATGCCTCGACTTCCTGCTCATCCAGGGTCAACGCTTTGCCGACCTGGAAGCGATCCAACTCGAACAGGTCCCTGGCCTCGGCAGTGCGCCCCGAATGAGCGCTATCCTGCGACAGGAAATAGAGCAGATCGCGGAACAGCCTGTCGGCCAGTTGCCTGGACCCTTCGGTCAGGCGGCGCATCTGCAGATCTAGCCGGCCCAGCATGCGCTTGAGCCAGACATCCGACGGCAGGCGCCCGGCCAGAATCGCGTCCATGACCGCGCCCGCCGCCCACCAGAAGGTGTACTGCGCCGAACCCGGCGCGAGCTGCTCCATCTCCTTGATCGCCTGGGCCATGAGTTGCAGCCCCGACACACCATCCTTGTTCTGCAGGAAGTGCAGCAGCCCTTTCTGGAACTTCAACCGGACCGGCCTGATCGCCCGGGCGAGACTCCGATCGTCCATGGGCAATTCGGGGCTAGACCGCTTCTGCCTGGCCCCCAGGTCGGGCCAGAACAGGTCGCTGGGCGGGGGCGCTTCACCGCCCCGACGGGCCTGGACTTCGGCATAAGCCGGGGTCAAAAGAAGTTCGTTGTTGGGCCCGCCGGCCATCAACGCATCCAGGTAGGCGCGCAGGGACTTGATCGCCCGCAGGACGATCTGCTGCGACTCGTGGTCGCGCAGTTCTTCCTTGCTTTGCATGTCCGCCAGGAGACCTTCGATGGCATTGTTGACCTGGAATACGCCCTGCAGGTCGACGATCTGGAGGGCGCCGGAAACCTGGTGCAGATAGGTGGCCGCCTCACGCAACGGCACCGTATCCTCACCGTTCCAGGCTTCCAGGGCTGTGGCCCCGGCATCGAGGGCGTTGTCGATCTCGGCTTTGACCCAGGTCAGCGGACCGAGGTCGAAATTGCTCAGGTTCTCCACGCTCGGCGTTCCCGTTGTTGGTTAGAGAGTGAAGCCCGCCACCGAGACGCGCAGTTCGTCGGCCAGGACGGTGAGCTGGCCGACCGAGTCAGCACTCTTGCGGGCGCCGTCAGCAGACTGGCGGGTTTGCTGGAGAATCTGCTGCATGTTGTCGGCAATCTGGGAAGCCACGTCGGCCTGTTCCCGGGTCGCATCGGAAATGCTCTGGATAAGGCGGGCGAGCTCTTCCGACACCGACTCGATATCCTGCAGGGCGTGGCCGGCCGTGTCGGACAGGACCGCCCCCTCCACCACGCCGCGGGTACTGGTCTCCATGGCGTTGATGGTGTCCTGGGTGTCGGTCTGAATCGTCTTGACGATGGCGCCGATGCGGCGGGTGGCCTGGCCGGAGCGTTCCGCCAGGCGCTGCACTTCTTCCGCCACCACCGAGAAGCCGCGCCCGGCCTCGCCGGCGGCGGCGGCCTGGATGGCTGCGTTCAGGGCCAGCACGTTGGTCTGCTCGGTAATGTCCGAAATCAGTTCCACGATCTCGCCGATCTCCTGGGAGGATTCACCCAGCCGCTTGATCCGCTTCGAGGTTTCCTGGATCTGGTCGCGGATGGCATTCATGCCGGCGATGGCGTTACGCACCGAGTCGCCGCCCTTTCGGGCGAATGTCAGCGACTGCTCGGCCACGTGCGCCGAGTCGGCGGCATTCTGGGACACCCGGCTGACCGATTCGGACATGAAGTTGATCGAATCGGTGGTCCGGCCGATGTCTTCCGTCTGCCGTTCCGAAGCGGCCAGCATCTCCTGTGACAGGCTCTTGGCATCGTCGGTGGCCTGGGTCACCTGCACCACGGCGCGGGTCACGTTGTCGACCAGCGTCCGCAACTCTTCGATGGCGAAGTTGACCGAGTCGGCGATGGCGCCGGTGATGTCCTCGGTCACGGTCGCGCGCACGGTCAGGTTGCCCTCGGCCAAGTCGCCCATTTCGTTCAGCAGCCGCAGAATGGCTTCCTGGTTACGCCGGTTTTCGCGCGCCGCACCGTCCTGCTCCTTGGCAGCCTCTTCGGCCCTCTGCCTGGATTCGGACACATTGACCAGAGCCAGCAGCACCAGGCTGGCCAGTGCGAAGAGGCCGAACACCAGCGACAGGTTCAGGTACAACCAGGAACTGCTCGCCTTGAAGCCTTCGGTCAGCTTGCTGGTCAGGCTCAGCATCTGTTCGCTTTCGTCGAACAGTTGCCGCGCGGCCCGCTTGGCCTCGACCAGACGGGGCATGTTTTTCATGATCTGGTCGACCGGCGCGCGGAAGCTTGCGAAGGCGGTCCGCAAAGCCTGGTCGGTATCGCTCTTGCCCAGGCCATTCACCGCCTCGTCGAAGCTCTGCAGATCCTTGCCGAGCTGATAGGCGACGTCGGGCCGGATCACATCGCCAGAAACCAGTTCGTTGGCATTCTTGGCCATGCGCTGGGTCCAGATGTCCA
Source organism: Parasulfuritortus sp. (assembly GCA_036391875.1). Taxonomy (GTDB): domain Bacteria; phylum Pseudomonadota; class Gammaproteobacteria; order Burkholderiales; family Thiobacillaceae; genus Parasulfuritortus. The sequence goes on along the minus strand of DASVZA010000024.1, from coordinate 133,978 downwards.
TCTTGCCGCCGCCGGCCTGTTCCGAAAGGTCATACAGCTTGGCTTCCTGGGAGTTGATCTGGTCGATGGCCAAGCTCAGGTCCTGCAGGGCTTCCTGCTGGGACAACAGGGTATCGATGTTCTTTCGCGAGGTGTCCCAGCTCTTGTTCACCGCAGCCAGGTCTTCTTCCATCGAAGAAGGTGCTGCAGGCAGGCCGTTGCCACCGCTCTGCAACGTCTTCAAACCGGACCCGAAAGCCTGCTCGCTCTGCTTCAACTGGACGAAGGCCGCCTTATTGCCCATGACCGCCAACTGCGCGGTCTTGGAATAGCGCTGCGACTGCATCTGCAGGTTGGACGCGATCTCGATATAGCCGCTCTTGTGGCCCAACTGAACCACGTAGAGCACTATGAAGACCACCGTCACCAGGGCCGATACGATCATGCTCAGGACCAGCGTCTGGTAGCGCTGTTCCAGGCTCATGTTCTTCAGGATCGGCATTCGGGCGGGATCAAAACCCAGCATCACATCCTGCAATCCCTCCAACCTCGGTCCCAATTTTCCCCACCAACCACCTTGCCGGTTTGACTCGTTCAACCGGGTCTTATTCATGGCTTATTTCTCCTGATCCATTCCTTACTATTGCCCAATCAGGCCGCCACCTGAAGGAAACGAGGCTCCTCCAGCAAGCGGTCAAATGCGATTTCCTGCCAAACCACGCCACCATTGTCCTCGTATCGGGCCACCATCCAGGGCGCCTCGTTATTAGTGTCTACTTGACTGCGCATACCTGAAATGTTTCTCAGACCGAGGGCTTGGTCGATCCTGAAGGCCGCATGGGAAGCGAAGCGGGCATTGGCCAGCAACAGCCGGATTTCATCGCGATGTTCGGTGGGGGGCAAACCGAGGAATGCAGCCAGATCGGTGCAGCCGTAAATCGCGCCACGCACCCCGGCCACGCCGAGAAACCAAGGCTGGGTCCAGGGTGCTCGGGCCAGATGGGATACGGTCACCACTTCGCTGACCTGATCCAGGGCGACCAGCCAATGTCGGCCGCCGGCGATGAAGCCCAGCTTCGAGGTTTCTCCGGCGCCGCTGGCCACACTTTTCAGGCGTTCGGCCAGCCTCGACTGGAACTCCCTCAGATTGAGCCGTTCTTCCATCCGCACGTCACTCCAGGCCTTGAATCTTGTCCAGCAGGTCCTCCGGCACGATCGGCTTTACCAGATAGGCGGTCGCTCCTTGCCGCATCCCCCATACCCGGTCGGTTTCCTGGCCTTTGGAGGTACAGATGATCACTGGAATGTCCTTGGTCTCGGTATCCTTGGACAACATGCGGGTCACCTGGAAGCCGTTGATGCCCGGCATGACCACGTCCATCAGGATGAGATCGGGGTGTAGCGCCTTGGCCTTGCTGATTCCCTCGTCGCCGTTCTCCGCCGTCTCGGTTTCGAAACCGTTCTTGCGCAGGATATCGACCAGGTAGAAACGCTCCGTCGGCGAATCGTCCACCACCAGCACTTTCTTAATCGGCATTTCGCGCACTCCTAGGCATTAAGTCGCCGCCTTGCTGTGGTGACGGCTCACCGCAGCAAGCAGGGCATCTTTCGAAAAGGGTTTGGTCAAATATTCGTCGGAACCGACCAGCCGACCGCGCGCACGGTCGAACAATCCATCCTTGCTGGACAGCATGATCACCGGAGTCTCCCGATAGCGGCTGTTTTTCTTGATCAGGGCACAGGTCTGGTAACCATCCAGCCGAGGCATCATGATATCGACGAAAATCAGGTCGGGACGATGGTCGGTGATCTTGGCCAGCGCATCGAAGCCATCCTCGGCCAGAATGACCTCACACCCCGCTTGTTGTAAAAATATCTCCGCACTGCGCCGGATCGTATTGCTGTCGTCGATCACCATCACCTTGGCGCCCTTCAGGTTTTCGCCTTGTGTTTCCAAATCTTCCACAGCCTCCTTAAAGCTCAGAGGAATTAGCCAAGCGACTCTGCATCGGCAAGCCGCAAGGCGCCAGCATAACCGCCTTGGCCACGTTTGAGAAACGCGATGGGACAGTAATTATGGGATAATAATAATGCCTCATTTGTACCATAAGACGCCATTAAATGTCTTTACAACTCCCGACCGTCCTTACTTTTGCCGCAACCGACCCCACCGGAGGAGCCGGCTTGCAGGCGGATCTGATGACCCTCGCCAGCTTGGGGTGCCATCCGCTGTCGGTCGTCACGGCCATCACCGTGCAGGACACAGTGGGCGTGGAAGACTTCCTGCCCCTGGACCCCGGCTGGATCGCCGACCAGGCCCGTTGCGTGCTGGAAGACATGCCGGTGGCCGCCTTCAAGATCGGCATGCTGGGCAGCGTCGAGATCGCCGCAGCCATCGCCGAGGTCGTGTCCGACTATCCGGATATTCCACTCGTGCTGGATCCGGTCCTGGCGTCGGGCCGGGGCGACGAACTCGCCAGCGACGACCTCATCTACGCGATCCGCGACCTGCTCCTGCCCCAGACCACCCTGATCACACCCAACAGCATGGAGGCCCGCCGCCTGGTCGAGGACGATACCGAAGAGGACGAGGACGACCCTGATCTGGACGAATGCGCCGCGCGCCTGATCGACCTGGGCTGCGAATACGTCCTGATCACCGGTTCGCACGAACAGACGGCCATGGTCACCAACGTCCTGTACGACGAGAGCGGCCGACGCCAGAGCCTGGACTGGGACCGCCTGCCTGGCAGCTACCATGGCTCGGGTTGCACCCTGGCCTCGGCGGTCGCCGCGCTGCTGACCCAGGGCCTGAACATCGAGGAGGCGGTCAAGGCTGCCCAGGAATACACCTACGAAGCGCTGCGCGGCGGCTATCGTCTGGGCATGGGCCAGCACATTCCGGACCGTCTGTTCTGGGCCCGCGAAGGAGCCGAGGGCAGCTGAGCCCTTGCCTTGATCGACGCTGCATTCCCCGCGGCCGCCCGGCCGTGAACCGAACCTCCCCCGCCAACGCATGAACCAGATCCCCCGAGGGCTTTACGCCATCACCCCCGACTGGAACGATACCGCCAGGCTGCTTGCCGCCACCGAAGCCATCCTGCTCGGCGGCTGCCGGATCGTGCAATACCGCAACAAGGCCGCCTCGCCCTGCCACCGCGACGAACAGGCCGTTGCCCTACGCGGCCTGACCCGGCGCCACGACGCCCTGCTCATCGTCAACGACGACCTGGACCTAGCCCTGACGGCGGAAGCGGATGGCGTGCACCTGGGTGCCGAGGACGGCAATCTGGCAGCGGCGCGAGCCCGGCTCGGCCCCAACGGAATACTCGGCGCATCCTGCTACCAGAGCGTCGTCACCGCCGACCTCGCCGCCCGGGCCGGAGCCGATTATGTCGCCTTCGGCAGTTTCTTCGCATCACCTACCAAGCCGCATGCCGGCCGTGCCGGTCTGGGCCTGATCGGCACGACGAAACGAAGCTGGAAACTGCCGGTCTGTGCCATAGGCGGCATCACCCTGGAAAATGCCCCAGCCCTGGTAGCCGCCGGGGCTGATCTGCTCGCGGTGATCAGCGCCGTTTACAATAGCGAGGATCCGGAGCGCGCCAGCCGCGCCCTCTGCCAACTTTTCGAGACCCAACGATCATGACATCCCTCAACGACCAGCTGTTCGAAAAATCCCAGAAAGTCATTCCCGGCGGCGTCAACTCGCCGGTCCGCGCCTTCCGCTCGGTGGGCGGCACACCGCGTTTCTTCGCCAGGGGCGCAGGCAGCCGGGTCTGGGATGCGGACGGCAAGTCCTATCTGGACTACGTCGGCTCCTGGGGTCCGCTGATCCTCGGTCACGCCGATCCCGACGTCGTCCGCGCCGTGCAGGAGACCGCTGCACTCGGGCTGTCGTTCGGCGCGCCAACCGCGCGCGAACTGGAGATGGCCGAGTTCCTCACCGGTTGGCTGCCCGGTTTCGAGAAGGTACGTCTGGTCTCGTCCGGCACCGAAGCCACGATGAGTGCCATCCGCCTGGCCCGCGGCCACACCGGCCGCGACCTGTTGATCAAGTTCGAAGGCTGCTACCACGGTCACGCCGACAGCCTGCTGGTCAAGGCCGGCTCAGGCCTGCTCACCTTCGGCTCGCCCAGTTCCGCGGGCGTGCCGGCCGACACCTCCAAGCACACCCTGGTGCTGGACTACAACGACATCGAGCAGGTCAACCAAGTGTTCGCCGAACGCGGCAATGAAATCGCCTGCGTCATCGTCGAACCGGTGGCGGGCAACATGAATCTGATCAAGCCGGCACCCGGCTTCCTCGAATGCCTGCGTGAAAACTGTACCCGGCATGGCGCGGTGCTGATCCTCGACGAGGTCATGACCGGCTTCCGGGTCGGCCCCAAATGCGCCCAGGGGCTGTACGGCATCGTTCCCGATCTCACCACCTTGGGCAAGGTGATCGGCGGCGGCATGCCGGTCGGCGCCTTCGGCGGCAAGACCGAGATCATGGACAAGCTGGCCCCGACCGGACCGGTCTATCAAGCCGGCACACTGTCCGGCAACCCGGTCGCCGTCGCCGCCGGCCTGGTGACGGCGAAGAAAGTCACCGCACCCGGTTTCTTCGACGCCCTGACCACCAAGACCCGGCGCCTGACCGACGGCCTCGAGCAGGCCGCCCGCGAAGCCGGCGTGGTGTTCTCCGCCCAATCGGTCGGCGGCATGTTCGGCGTCTACTTCAGCGCCAAGTGCCCGACCAGCTACGCCGAGGTGATGGCCGGCGACAAGGAGGCTTTCAACCGCTTCTACCACCTGATGCTGCTGGAAGGCGTCTACCTCGCCCCGTCCGCCTTCGAGGCCGGCTTCGTCTCGGCCGCGCACAGCGACGCCGACATCGACGCGACCATCGCCGCCGCCCGCAAGTGCTTCGCCAAGCTGGCACCCTGATGGACGAACTCAGCCAGGAAGACCAGTTCCGGCTCAGCGTCCTGCTGGCCCAGGACCTGAAGGCGATCCGGATCGACGAATCGACCCAGATTCTGCACGCCCTGACCGACCAGGGCGAAGCATCCATGCCGCTGCACCCGAATTGCCGGGCGGACAAGTATTTCCGCCTGGTGCGCGAACACCTGTCCGGCCACGCCCTGGGCTCTCCGGGCGGCTACCCGGTCTATCTGTCGCGCTGGACCCGACACGGCCAGATGGAAAGCGACAACCTGAGCCGGCTGCTGCTGATCGGCGAACCGGAGGCGGTGGTGGCGGTCGTCCATTCCCCCGCCCTGACCGACAGCCTGGCCGCCTACGCCTGGTGGGCCATGCCCACCATCGAGAACGCGCGCCTGATGCTGGCCCGGGAAGCAGTCGCCCGGGGCCGTATGGGCACAGTACTGACCGAATTCCTGGTCGAGCACCTGCCCTTCCTGCAGGAGGATCATCTGGCCATCATGGACACTGTCGCCGTGCTGCTCCATGCCGGTACGCTCAATGCCGCCCAGCGCGAGGCCATCTGGAGGCGCGGTAAGCGACAGAACAGCTATTACGTGGCGTTTCTCGAGATGTGTCCGGACGATCTGCCGTTGCCTGAGGCCGCGGCGACGAGTGCAGACACCGCCTTCGTCGAAGCCTGCATCGACATCCTCAACCGGCCGGAAACCCAGGAAGTGGTCATCCGCACACTGGATGCCATCGGCCGCCACTTTGCCGGAATCGCAGCCGAAGCGACCCCGCTTGGCGCAGTGGACCGCCTAGCCCGGGTCGACTCGAGCCAGGTCGGTTCGATCTTCGCCCGCAGCACCGCCATCGGTTCCCTGATGCGGCGCAAGATCGAGCCGATCACGGCACCGATCCTGGCCGACTTGGCCAGCCTGCGCAGCGCAAAATAAAAAAGGCAGCCCGCAGGCTGCCTTTTTACAGATTCGATCGCCGTGATCAGCGCAGGCCGGAAATGTATTCGGCCACGGCGCGCATTTCGTCGTCGGTCAGCTTGCGGGCGATGATTTCCATCATCTTGCCGCCATCGTTGGTCCGGTCGCCGCTGCGGAAGTTATGCAATTGCGCTAGGACATACTTGGAATGCTGGCCGGCGATGCGCGGGAACATGACCGGGATGCCGGCACCGGTCGGGCCATGGCAAGAGGCGCAGGCCGGCACACCGCTGCCCGGATTGCCGCCCTTAAAGATCTTCTGGCCTTCGGCAACCAGTTCAGCGTCCTTGGCCAGGTGCGGCTTGGGCTGCTGGGACGAGAAGTAGGCGGCCACGTCGAGCATGTCCGCCGGGCTGAGTTTCGCTGCATTGGGCGCCATGGTGGCGTTGCGGCGGGCACCGGACTTGAATTCGGTCAACTGCTTGTTGATGTACTCGGGATACTGGCCAGCCAGATTAGGATAGATCGGTGCTGTACTATTGCCATCCGTGCCATGGCAGGCACCGCAAACATTATCGACGATCGTCTTACCCTTGGTCGCATCACCCTTGGTTGCCGCTGCCGGAGCTTCGGCCCAGGCCTGGCTAGCAACGATGAGACTGCACAACAACACGACAAAGTGTTTCATCGGTAAGGCTCCTGTTATTCTTTAGGGGACAAGTAAAACTTTGCCATTCTAGCGATTTTCGCTGTTGGCTGCCAAATTCAAGGAACCAAATCTTGCTGAATGCCTCTTTCCATATTACGGTCGCCCGGGTCGCCGATCTGCCCCACGACAGCTTGGCGGAAGTGGCCTTTGCCGGACGATCCAATGCCGGCAAATCCAGCGCCATCAACACCATCGCCCATCACAAACGCCTGGCCTTCGTCAGCAAGACCCCTGGCCGGACCCAGCACCTCAACTTCTTCCGGGTCGGCGAACAGCGCTTCCTGGTCGACCTGCCCGGCTACGGTTTCGCCCGTGCGCCCTTGGAGCAGCAACGCAGTTGGCAGAGCTTGATCGGCGGCTACCTGGAAGCACGTCCACAGCTGCGTGGGCTGATCCTGATCATGGATTCTCGTCACCCCTTCACTGACCTGGATATCCATCTGCTGGAGTGGTTCCGGGTGACCGGAAAGCCTTTGCATATCCTCTTGTCCAAGGCCGACAAGCTGACCCGCAGCGAAGGCATCAACACCCTGCGCAAGACCCAGGCACAATTGGCGGAATTGGGCATGCAGGGCTCGATGCAGCTGTTTTCCAGCCTAAAAAGGACCGGTGTCGACGAAGCCGAAGCGGTCATCCGCAACTGGCTGGACATCCCGGTGGCGGTGAAGATCGCCAGCATGGCCGAGGACAAAAAAAAACCCGGCTCTAGGGGATCAGGAGCCGGGTGAATACCGCCCTAACGTTGCGTCAGGGCACCCGCTCAGGGAGTGAAGCGGGAGACGAAGGGGACCGTCTGTCGAGTAGAGCATTCGCGTTGCAAAGAAGTTCCCGCCACGTTATATGTTCGACTAATTTTTTGACGACCCCATTTGAAGGCCCGACATGTTCGATCTCTCCGCATTCCCCCGCAAACGCATGCGCCGCATGCGGCACGATTCCTTCTCCCGCCGGCTGATGCAGGAACATGTGCTCACCAGCGCCGATCTCATCCTGCCGGTTTTTGTACTCGACGGCGAAGGGCGTCAGGAGGAGGTCGCCTCGATGCCGGGCGTCAAACGTTTGAGCCTGGACCTGCTTTATCCCCTGGCCGAGGAATGCCTGAAACTCGGCATCCCGGCCCTGGCCCTGTTTCCGGTCATCGAAACGTCATTGAAGTCGGAAGGCGCCGAAGAAGCCTACAACCCCAATGGACTGGTTCCCCGGACGGTGGCCGCATTGAAAAACCGCTTTCCCGAACTGGGCATCATCACCGACGTCGCCCTCGACCCCTACACCAGCCATGGCCAGGACGGCCTGATCGATGAATCCGGCTACGTCCTCAACGACGAAACCATTGCCGTACTGACCCGGCAAGCCGAATGCCATGCTGCAGCTGGGGTCGACATCGTCGCGCCGTCCGACATGATGGACGGCCGCATCCACGCGATCCGCGACACTCTGGACGCGGCGGGTTTCATCCATACCCGCATCCTGGCCTATTCGGCCAAATACGCCTCCAGTTTCTACGGCCCTTTCCGCGACGCGGTCGGTTCAGCCGGCAACCTAGGTGCCGGCAACAAGTACACCTACCAAATGGATCCGGCCAACACCGACGAGGCCTTGTGGGAAGTGGGGATCGATCTGCAGGAAGGTGCCGACATGGTGATGGTGAAACCCGGCATGCCCTATTTGGACGTGGTCCGCAACGTCAAGCAGACCTTCAAGGTACCCACCTTCGTCTACCAGGTCAGCGGCGAATACGCCATGCTGAAGGCTGCCGCCCAGAACGGCTGGCTGAACGAGCGAGCCTGCGTGCTGGAAAGCCTGCTGGCCTTCAAGCGGGCCGGCGCGGATGCAGTGCTGACCTACTACGCCGTGGAAGCGGCGCGCTGGCTGCGCGCCGACTAGAGCGCGCTGACCCGGCGCTCCCGTTCGATCCGGATGATATAGCGCTGGATATCGGTTTCCACGCTGGGTGCCAGATCGATGAACTGGCACCCGACCCGGTGCGACTCGACACCGTTCTTCACGGTCGATGCATAGATCGCCCGAATCTGCAGGCTGACCAGATAGCTTCCGGCATCGGGCAGGGACAGGCGGCAGCCATGGTAGATATCCCCCTCGCGCAGGCCGACATCGTCCTTGTAGGCCAGGATCCCGATGCCGCCGATGCTGATGTCGACCACCGTCGTTTCCAGACTGTGCCCGTTCACCGCGATCATGCACTTGGCCGGATTCAGCATGGAGGTCGGCAAACGGTAATATTCCCGGCGCTGGAACCGCAGGATCTCCTTCGGCATCTCCGCCCGCAACACCGTCTCACCTTCCAGGGTCATCAAGGCCAGGCCCGGGGTCGTAAAAAGGACCCGGATCTGGTCATGGGCCGTATTGAAGGAGACCTCGCGGCTGGAGGCCAGCGCCTGATTCAGGGCCGCATCGTGGCTGGCGCCCAGGTAGATGGCTTGCCCCGGGGCATCGACCCCGACCAAGGACGTCACCAGAAAATCCCGATTGTTTTCGCTATATGCGGTAACCAAGGCTTTTTTTGCCATTACCGCCGACAAGATGCGCTCGATCTCACCCTGGTGATCTATCTTGTAACGCTGAACATCTTCAGGCGCACAGATATCAATCTTCATTTTTCAATGCCTCTAAGCCGGCAATAACCCTGCGGATGATACCTTGGCCTGCCCCATTCAGTCCTCCGCGGCAACGGCCGAATCGGCCGCCACCATCTGGCGTAGCTGTTCGACAGTCATCCTGCGCCGCATGTCACTTCCGGTACGTGCCGATGCCTGCATAGCTTGCAGCGGCAGTATTCGTACGACCACGTCCACCGGTTCGGCGAACAGGGTGAAGAACGAGCCGTTACGACGTTCTTCGGATTTAAACGCGATGTCCTCGTTGAGCAGAAACTGCTCGAATTCCTTGCTGGAGTCGGAATACACCTCCAGTTCGATATCGGAATGCCGGGACGCCACCCCTTGCACCAGGCCACCGGTCAGCACCGGATGGAAACGCGCCAAGACATCCATCACATCAATGGCCTGCTGGCGCATCACGGCCAGATCGTCACTATGGGATGCCGGCTCGAACAAGGTCAGGTAAGCCTTGAGTTCCTCGTCGATCTCCTCGTTGCTGGGCAGAATGCTGGTCGCGGTGACCCCCAGTTGTCTGGCCGCCTTTCGTTTGGCCAGGGCATGGTCTCGAATGCCGTGCTCAGCCATGAGCTGCGCCGCCAGTTGGGCAATGCGCAAACGCAGGTGCTGATTGCGCGGCCCATCACGGGACACCGGCCACCCCAGCCGGCTGAGTGCCGGGCAATACGATAGTTTGCGGCTTCTGTTTTGCTGCCGGCAACGTGGCCGGTGCCGGCGTGGTCGGGAAGGACTCCGTCTGGCTACTGCCCAGCGAGTTATCGCCAAAACCATTAGGCACGCTGGGGGCGGTCGGCGGAAATTCCTGCAGGAAATACTCCGGCTGCCCGCCCTCGGCCACCGGCACGCCGGTCAGAGGGTCGATGTTCTCCGTCACGACACCGTCCGGCATCGGATAAGGCGTGTCCGGTACCCCGTGCAGTGCAACCGACATATAGTTCATCCAGATCGGCAACGCGGCTTGAGCGCCGGTCTCACCGTGTCCCAGGGGTTTGGGCTGATCGTAACCGACCCAGGCCACGGCCACTCGCTGACGGTCGAAACCGGCAAACCAGGCATCCCGTTGGTCGTTGGTCGTCCCGGTTTTGCCCGCCAGGTCCATGCGCCCCAGTTTTGCGGCCTCCGCAGCCGTACCTTTACGGACGACATCCTGCATCATGCTGGTCATGATGAAGGCATTGCGCGGATCGATGATCTGCACCGCGGGCACCGGCTGGAAAGACTCCAACACCTTGCCGTTCTGATCGGTGATCTTGGACAGGTAATAGGGTTGCGGCAACATCCCGCCGCTGGCGAATGCCGCATAACCCCTGGCCAACTGCAGCGGCGTCACCTCGCCCGCGCCCAGCGCCATGGTCAGATACGGCTGAATCCGATCCGGGGTGAAGCCGAATTTCAACGCATAGTCGCGGGCAAAATCCGGACCGGTCGCCTGCAGGAGGCGGATCGAAGCCAGGTTGTTCGAGCGGGTCAGCGCAGTCCGCACCGTGATCGGACCATCGCGTTCGTCATCGTAGTTTTTCGGCGTCCATTGCTGCCCACCCGTCTGTTCGGCTGGAATATCGATGGGGCCGTCATCGTAAACCGTCGCTGGCGTAATGCCCCGTTCAAGCGCCGCCGAATAGATAAATGGCTTGAACGAGGATCCCGGTTGCCGCCAGGCCTGGATGACGTGGTTGAATTGGCTGCGGCCGTAATCGAAACCGCCGACCAGCGCGGTAATCGCGCCGGTACTGGGCACCATGGCCACCAATGCCGACTCCACCGAAGGCAAATAAGTCAGCTGCCAGGGTTGCCCCTTTGCCAATTGCACCACGCGCACGACGGAACCGATCTTGAGGCGGCGTTTGGCCGGCGCCTTGGCCGACAAGGCGTAGGCCGCGAATTTAAGTTCGCTCGGCCCCAAATCGACGGTTTCGCCACTGCGCAGCAGGACCTGCATCCGTGTCTTGCCGATATTCACCACCACAGCCGGCACTAAACCATTGACGTCATCCCGACTCAGTGCCTCTTCAATGAGTTTGTCGCGCTGTTCCTTCGACATTCCAGCCGACAGATCCAGCTGCTCCTCCGGCCCCGCATAGCCGCGGCGGCGGTTGAATGCCACCACCCCTGCCCGGACTGCGGCTTCGGCTGCCTTTTGCTCGGACATGCGGATCGTGGTGTAGACCTTCATGCCATTGACATAAATCTGATCGCCATACTTTTGATAAACGTATTGGCGCGCCATCTCCGCCACATAGCTGGCAGTGGCCTCATACATCCGCGTGGAATGACGGACATGCAGATACTCACCTTTCGCCTCGTCATATTGGGCGTCGGTGATGAATTTGAGTTGGTGCATGCGGCCCAGCACATACAGCTGCCTGGCCTTGGCCCGCTTCGGGTTGACCACAGGATTATAGGCCGACGGCGCCTTGGGCAGGCCCGCCAGCATGGCGGCCTCGGCCAGATCGATCTTGGCGACGGGTTTGCCGAAATAGGTTTGGGCCGCGGCAGCGAAGCCGTAAGCACGCTGACCAAGGTATATCTGGTTGATATACAACTCGAATATTTGATCCTTGGTCAGGGTGTGTTCGATCTTGATCGCCAGTAGCGCCTCGTTCAATTTGCGCCGGAAGGTCTTCTCGGAAGAAAGGAAAAAATTGCGGGCCACTTGCATCGTGATGGTGGAAGCCCCTTCTTTGGCTCCCCCCGAAAAAACATTGGCAAGCGCCGCGCGCAGCACCCCCATCGTATCTACACCGCCGTGCTCGTAAAAACGTTCATCTTCGGCCGCCAGAATCGCCTGACGCAGCACCAGGGGCGTGTCCTGCAGGTGTACGACCGACCGACGCTCCTCGCCGAATTCGGCGAGCACGCCGCCATCTTCAGAGTAAATCCGAAGCGGCACCTTGGGCCTGTAATCGGTCAACGCATCCAAATTCGGAAGTGAGGGATAAATCAGCGAAGCCGCCACGGCGGTTACCACAACAGCGGCAAGAATCAGGCTTGCCCCTCCCACCAACACGTAATGCCACCAGCGTGTCAACATCGACATCATCTCCAATTAGGCTGTATCCAAATCAACCTCGGACACTCCATAGGACGCCACTGAAAGGTAAAAATAGTTGCGCAATTAAAAAATAAGTTGCTAGGATTTCCAGGAGACTCTTAAATATGAGCGCTAACTAAAGCTGCCAGAAAGGGAAATCTTGGGTTTCGGGTTATTCGCTAACAGAACAAAACCGCTGATAGGTGTCGATATTAGCTCATCAGCGGTAAAAATGCTCGAGCTCGGGGTCACCAGCGATGGCTCGATTCGAGTCGAGCGTTACTCCATTACACGCCTGCCGCGCGAGGCCGTCACCGACGGCAATCTGGCCAAGCCGGAAGCAGTCGAAAAAGCCATGCGCGATGCCTGGCAGGCACTCGACACCCGCACGCGCAACATTGCGATGGCACTGCCGGCTTCCGCGGTAACAGCGAAGAAGCTCATCATGCCTCAAGATGCCAGCGAGTTGGATATCGAGACGCAAGCCATCACGGAAGCGCATCAAATCGTTCCCTTCCCGATGGAGGAAGTCACACTCGACTTCCAAGTGCTGGGACCATCGCCGAAGAGCCCGAGCGACAACGAGGTGCTGGTTGTCATCACCCGCAAGGACCGCGTAGAAGAACGCATGGCCGTAGCGGAATCAGCCGGGCTCAAAACCGTCGTCATGGATGTGGACACCTATGCATCGCTGCGTTCTTTCGATCAAATTTCCTTCCAACTACCCAACGAAGGCAGAGGTCAAACCATCGCCATCGTCGACATTGGCCACAGCACGACTCATGTCAACATCATGCATGACAACCAGCCCGTATATCAGCGGGAACACCCCTTTGGTGGCCAAACACTGACGCAAGAGATCAGCCGCCGCTTCGGTCTGCCGTGGGAGGAAGCGGAGGACGCGAAGTGCAAAGGACTGCTACCTGACAGTTTCGAGGCCGAGGTGTTGCGCCCCTTCCTCGATTCAGCCGCACAGGAAGTTACGCGCGCGCTGCAGTTGTTCTTTGCTTCATCGCCACAACAGCATGTCGACCACATCCTCCTCGCCGGCGGCTGCTCACTGGTCCCGGGGCTTGATGAAGCCGTGTTCAACAAAACCCAGACCAGCACCATCATCACAAATCCCTTCGCCAAAATGGCTGTATCCAGTTTTGTGAAACCCAAACAGCTGGCCATTGATGCCCCTGCGTTATTTGTGGCTTGTGGCTTGGCATTGCGGAGGTTTGACCCAGAATGACCGCCATCCGCATTAACCTTCTGCCCCATCGGGAACAAAAAAGGGCCTTGCAGCAGAAAGCCCTGGTCGCCATGCTCGCGTCGGCAGCACTGACCGGGCTCGCGGTTGTCGTCATTGGTCACTTCATGATTAGCGGCATGCAGGATCGGCAAGAGCGACGCAACCAATTCCTGAAACAGGAAATTGCAAAGCTAGATGCACAAATAAAAGAGATCGCCCAACTCAAAGAAAAAACCAATGCCTTACTGGCCCGTAAACAAGTCGTCGAGGCACTCCAAGTCAACCGCACCGAGACTGTCCACCTGTTTGATGAATTGGCCCGCCAGCTACCGGATGGCATGTACCTGAAAAGTATGAAACAGACGGGAAATAAACTGACTTTGTCCGGCTATGCTCAATCGAGTGCCCGTGTTTCGGCTCTCATGCGGAATATCGAAAATTCCAAATGGCTAAGTGAACCGCACTTGATCGAGGTTCAGGCGGCCGACCAGGACAAGCAGCGGGTCAACTCTTTCATCCTCGAGGCTAAGCAGGTCGTTCCCGATAGCCAGACACCCGAAACGGGAGTTACCCCCCAGAAAAAGGCAGGTAGGCCATGAATTTCTCGGACCTGAACAACCTTGATCTCAAGGAGCTTGCCCAGGCCCCCACTATAGTAAAGGGCGTAGTGGCGGCATTCATCGTACTGCTCATTATGGGGATCGGCTACTACGTCGACTGGTCATCCGCACTGGACTCGCTCAATGCCGCCAAGCAGGAAGAGCAGAACCTGAGGAACACATATACCACCAAAAAACGTCAGGCCATCAATTACGCTGCCTACAAGCAGCGGCTGGCTGACACTGAAAAAGCCTTGGCCGCATTGCTTAGGCAATTGCCCAACAAATCCGAGATGGACAGCCTGCTGACGGATATCAACCAGGCCGGCATCGGGCGTGGCTTGGAATTCGATTTGTTCCGGCCGGGCAATGAAGTGAAATCTGATTTTTATGCCACTCTCCCGGTTACGATCAAGGTTGTTGGCGGTTATCACGATCTAGGCAATTTCGTCAGCGATATCGCGAAGCTGCCGCGCATCGTCACCATCCACGACATCGACCTTGAGCCGAACAAAAACGGCAAGTTGACGATGAACGCCACGATCAAAACCTACCGTTATCTAGACGAAAGCGAGATGCAAACCAAACCCAAGGGTAAAAAACAATGAAGGCCCTGATTATCGCTTCGCTCACCTTGCCCTTGTTGCTCGCCGGCTGCGGTAATGACGAGTTTGACGATTTGCGCGCCTGGATGGCCTCCACCGGCAAGGATGGCGTCAACAAGATCGAGCCGTTGCCCAAGGTAAAACAAGTCGAGGCCTTCGAGTACCAGTCGGCCAATTTGCAGGATCCCTTTATGCCGCGCAACCTGCAGCCGGTAGGCAAAGGTGGTTTGCAACCCGACCTTGGTCGCCCGAAACAGCCACTGGAAGAGTTCCCTCTCGATTCACTCCGCATGGTGGGAACAATAGAACGCCCCGGGAAACCCCTGCGTGCCGTCATCAAGGACCCCAGAGGCACTCTGCATACTGTTCAAGTCGGGGATCATATCGGCCAAAACTTCGGCACTATTTTGAAAATCTCCAGTGACGGCCTCGACATCAAGGAACTCACGCAAGACGGTAGCGGCGAGTGGACCGAATCAAAAGCAAACATGACTCTTACTGGCGAGGGATCGCAATGACCAACCCTCACGCCCCATCCAATGAATTGAGGTTGCATATGGCGCACACGACACGAGCACGGATTTTCAAAGCAACGACCGTGGCTGGTCTTCTTCTCTCCGCCTTTTCCGCTTGGGCCAACAGCCTAGAATCCGTCAACGTAAGTCAAGGCGCCAACAACAGCCAAGTGGTCAAGATCACCTTGAGCGACGCGCTCACGACCATGCCCATGTACTTCACCACGACCAACCCGCATCGGATCGTTCTGGATTTTCCAAATATCGATGACGCGATGGGTCGGCGCTCCGAGACGATCGACACGGGTGTCGTCCATGGCTATAACGTCGTGCACTCCGCCGATCGCACTCGCGTGGTCCTCGATTTGAACGGCCCCGCCACCTACGATCTTCGCAAGGACAAAAATGTTTTGGTGGTCGCCCTGAAGGGCGCACAGGTTGCTCCGGGCACGTCGGAACCAGCCCACTTCGCCAGCACCGGCAATGCCACATTCGACATCCGTGATGTCGCCTTTCACCGTGGCGACAATGGTGAAGGCCGTATCGAGGTCAACCTTTCCGATCCTGGCGTAGGTATCGACATAAAACAGAAAGATTCGACCATCCAGGTTGATTTTCTGAACACTACCCTGCCGCAAGCCCTGCAGCGCAAGCTGGATGTCAGCGAATTCGCCACTCCTGCCCAAACCATTGAAACCTTTGCCCAAGGCAAATCGACCCGGATGATCGTAACGCCCAAGGGCCAATGGGATTATGTCGCCTATCAGACCGGCAAGAAGTTCATTCTCGAGGTTACACCCTTGAACAACGCAGCAGGCCAGGGCGAGCGGAAGAAATACACGGGCGAGAAACTCTCTCTCGATTTCCAGAACGTCGATGTACGGTCGGTACTGAAGGTCATAGCCGACTTTACTGGCGTAAATATTGTAGCCGCCGACTCAGTCACTGGTAACGTTACCATTCGCCTAAAAGACGTCCCGTGGGATCAGGCCCTGGACATCATCCTGCGCGCCAAGGGCCTGGGCAAACGGGTCAACGGCAATGTCATCTGGGTCGAGCAAAGCGATGTCCTCACCAAGAAGGAAGAGGAAGAAAAGCGGGCCCGGCAAAGCAGCGAGCAACTGGAGCCGCTCGTTACACGCAACTACAAACTGAATTACGTACGCGCCGACGACGCCATGGCTATGATTGCGGGCCTGTCCCGCACCAACAACAGTGGAATGACCGCCCCCACCTGTTCCCCAAGTTCGGAGGGCCTGGTCAACCTGAACCAGCAGGCCAATGCCTCCACACCGGGTTCGAGTACGAGTTCGTCCCAACAGTTCCAGGGGCAAAACAGCGGCAACACACAGGCCTCCAATAGAGTCCTGTCGAGCCGTGGAGCAGCCACATACGACCTGACCACAAATACCCTGATTGTGACCGACATAGCCGACCGCCAAGCCAAGGTCGAGGAAGTTCTGAAGGGCATCGACATTCCCTCCAAACAAGTGATGATCGAAGCGAGGATCGTCATTGCCGACGACAGTTTCGGCCGCGAACTCGGAGCCAAACTTGGCATACAGCGCTGGTCGTCGGGTGGTTCCGGTACCGGTATTTCAGGCACAGGCACAACTTCGTACTCAGCGGCGACCTCGACCACTAGTACATCTCCAACGTATAACGTCAACCTATCTGCCGTTAATCTACCCGCCACTAGTCTATTTACTAGTAGCACCAGTGTAGCTTCACTTGGCTATACGCTCATCGATGCCGCCAACAACCGCCTGCTCAGCCTTGAGTTGTCTGCACTGGAAACCGACCAGCGCGGCAAGGTGATCTCCAACCCGAAGGTGATTACCACGAACCTGAAGCCCGCGGTCATCCTCCAGGGCACCCAGATTCCTTACCAGACGTCTAGTGCCAACACGGGTACCAACACGCAATTCAAGGATGCATTGCTCTGCCTACTGGTTGCCCCGCAGGTACTGAACAATGACGACATCATCCTCGACGTCGAGGTTCAAAAGGACCAACCCGACACGAGCTATACCCCACCCGCGATCAACGTCAAGCGCGTCGAAACCCAGGTACGGGTCAAGAATGGCGAAACCGCCGTCCTAGGCGGAATCTTCGAGCAGACTCAACGCAACGACACCAACAAGGTACCGTTGCTCGGCGACATCCCCGTGCTGGGCGCTCTGTTCCGGAATAATAGGAAATCGGATGAAAAAACGGAAATGCTGATCTTCTTGACGCCGCGCGTGCTTCAGTAAGACTCCTTCTGACGCGCCAATGAAAAGGGGACCTCAATGGTCCCCTTTTTAATAATTTCGTCGGCCCTGAACAACTCATTCTCACGCGCCCACGAAGGCAGGTTCAACGGATTTGTTAGTTGCGACCGGCCATCGTAGCCATGCGATGAAGGCGTGCAAAAGCACCCGCAGGTGCGCCAGGATCATCATCAGGTTATGGCCGACGCCACACAGCACCGCATTCAGGGCATCGCCCGGGGTGCCCTTGAGCCTGTTCCAGCCCAGAAACCGGGGTCGGCATTCATGTGTCCGATCATCGATACCCCGACCTGACGCCGTTTGAACAGCCGTTTCAGTCGTGCCGGGAGTTTGCGCGTATGACTGATCAACAACTGGGTGCCGCTTAGTGGCTCGACTCCGCGGTAACCGCGGTCGACTAGGATGGTGGCAGGCTGAATATCGGTGAGGATGCCCACTTGTTCCATCTGCTCGGCCAACGTGTGGCCGTCATAGGGATTGTCCGGCATCGAACGCATCCGACCACCAGGCCTTCCTGGGCTGTGTTGAGCAGCCGGCTGTCGGTCGGATATGCAATCGCCTTCTCCTGCACGGTCGTGTCCACCACAACGGTGTCCAGGCTCTTTGCCTTGATCGTTGAATTCGCGCCAGCACTTTATGACTTTCAAACCCACTGGCCATGCGGGTTGAGGCTATTCTTCAGCGCCGACTATTTCGTCCCCGGTCATACGAACATAACCAATCGCTCCAACAGCAATGCAATGAGCAACACCAAGGCTAACGCCACGCCCGCCTTGATTGCCAAACCAGCGAAGCGAAGCCAGCGATGATCTCGATTGATGGCGTAACCCAAGAATGAAAGCACAAGAACGATGCCGATCAGACCAAGTAAGATCCGGATCGCAAGCATCAGAACGCGGGATAGGCTGAGAGCTTGAGCAGCGATTGCGGCGTCTTTGCCGGATCGGTAAAGGTCGCCCATTCCCAAGCATCGCCATCATCCATGATGGCACGCAACAATTTATTGTTCAGGCCATGCCCTGATTTATAGGCTGAGATGGCCCCCAAAAGCGGGTGGCCGGCCAGATAGAAGTCGCCCACGGCATCCAGCACCTTGTGCTTGACGAACTCGTCGGCATAACGCAAACCATCCGAATTCAGCACTCTGAACTCATCCATGACGATTGCATTGTCGAGGTTACCCCCTAGTGCAAGGCCATTCGCACGCAGGTATTCAACCTCCTGCATGAAGCCGAAGGTCCGCGCCCGGCTGATTTCCTTGACGTAGGAAGTCTCGGCAAAATCGATGCTGATTTCCTTGCCGGAACGCTGCAGGACGGGGTGTTCGAAATCGATCTTGAATGTGAGGCGGAACCCGTCGTAAGGGGTTATTTCAGCCCATTTGTCACCGTCCTCCACCCGCACCTTCTGTTTCAGTCGGATGAAGCGGCGCGGCGTGTCTAGCTCTTCTATGCCCGCTGATTGCAGCAGGAAAACGAATGGCGCTGCCGACCCGTCGAGGATCGGGACTTCGGCCGCATCAATGTCGATGAAAACGTTGTCGATGCCCAGCCCGGCCAGGGCAGACATCAGATGTTCTACGGTCGCGACCCGTGCGCCATGCGATTCCAATGCCGAGCACAGGCGGGTATCGCTTACCAGATGTGGCTCGACCCGGAAGGAAACCGGCTCGGACAAATCGGTACGACGAAAAAAAATCCCGGTATCGGCCGGCGCCGGGCGCAGAGTGATCTCCACCTTCTGGCCCGAATGCAAGCCGACACCGGTTGCGCGTACGAGAGACTTGATACTTCGCTGCTTGATCATGCAGCAATTCTAGCTTTTATTCTCCGATCAGTTCACCTCAATCCGCCTGCCGGCGCAGGAAGGCGGGAATATCCAGGGTCTCGATGCCCTGCTGCAAAGCCGCATCGATGGCGGCCGAACTCCGGCCACGGTTGGGGTTGGTCCGCAAATGGGTCGGTACATCGTAATCCGGACCGGCATCTTCGCCACGGCCATTGCCCTGCATGCCGTACGTGCCGGTCGCCTGGGCCTGAACGTTGTCGACCACCACCTGCGGCTTGTTGGCCTTGTTGGCCAGCGGGCTGCCCAGGCCGGTCGCCACCATGGTCACACGCAGGGTGCTGCCCATTTCGGGCTCCATAGCCGTGCCGACGATGACGGTCGCTTCCTCTGCGGTAAAGGACTGGATGGTATTCATGACCTCGTAGAACTCGTCCATGGTCAGGCTGTCGTCGGAGGTGATGTTGACCACCACGCCGCGAGCACCGCGCAGGTCGACGCTTTCCAGCAGCGGGCTCTTGACGGCAGCCTCGGCCGCTTCGCGGGCGCGGTTTTCGCCTTCGG
Organism: Parasulfuritortus sp.; assembly: GCA_036391875.1. GTDB lineage: Bacteria > Pseudomonadota > Gammaproteobacteria > Burkholderiales > Thiobacillaceae > Parasulfuritortus. Next base: position 114,193 of record DASVZA010000024.1, on the reverse strand, counting down.
CCTGGGCAGTACCCATCATGGCCATGCCGACTTCGCTCATTACCGTCCGAACGTCGGCGAAATCGACGTTGATCATCCCCGGGTTGCTGATGATCTCGGCGATGCCACCGACTGCGCTGTGCAGCACGTCGTTGGCGGCCTGAAAGGCATCGTTCAGTTTGACGCCGCCGCCCAGGACCGCACGCAGCTTGTCGTTGGGGATGATGATCAGCGAGTCGACGTGTTCGGCCAGGGCCTTGAGGCCATGCTCAGCCACCCGCATGCGCTTGCCCTCGAAGACGAAGGGCTTGGTCACCACCGCGACGGTCAGGATGCCCAGTTCCTTGGCCACCTCGGCCACCACCGGCGCGGCACCGGTACCGGTACCGCCGCCCATGCCGGCGGTGATGAACAGCATGTCGGCACCGTCGATCAGTTCGGCGATGCGTTCACGGTCTTCCAAGGCCGCTTCACGACCGATTTCGGGCTTGGCGCCAGCGCCGAGGCCCTTCGTCACATTGGTACCGATCTGCAACTGGATCGGGGCCTGATTGTGGCGCAATGCCTGGGCGTCCGTGTTCAATGCAAGGAATTCAACCCCGGTCATGCCCTTGCTGATCATGTGATCTACTGCATTGCCGCCGCAGCCGCCGACACCAATCACCTTGATCACGGCATCCTGTACATCCATGTCTTCCAATTCAAACAGCATCTCTCTCTCCTTCACGCGCGCAAAAAACCAAAAATTCGTAACCGGAAACGCAGGCCCCTCCGGAGGCCGCTGCCTTTCCACCTAAAACGTGTTCTTGAACCACGACTTCATTCGTTCCATCACCTGGCCGAAGCTGGCGTTCTGGATCTTCGCCGCCTCGTCCAGCTCATGTTTCTCCATGCCGGCCAGCAGCAAGCCCACACTGGTGGCATAGGCTGGGCTGCGGACTCGCTCCGACAGACCGCCGACGTATTCCGGCACGCCGACCCGCACCGGCACGTGGAAGACCTCCTCGGCCAGCTCCACCATCCCTTGCATCAGGCTCGAACCGCCGGTGAGCACGATGCCGGACGAAATCTGCTCCTCGAATCCGCTCCGGCGCAGTTCGGCCTGGACCAGGCTATAGAGCTCTTCCACCCGCGGCTCGATCACCTCGGACAGCAACTGCTTCGACAGCATCCGGGCTCCACGTTCACCGATGCCGGGCACCTCGATCATTTCCCGGGCATCCGCCAACTGACGCAAGGCGATGCCGTGCTGGATCTTCAGGTCCTCGGCTTCGCGGGTCGGGGTGCGTAGGGTCATCGCGATATCGTTGGTGATCTGGTCGCCGGCGATCGGCAGCACAGCGGTGTGCTGGATGGCGCCGCGGGTGAACACGGCGAGATCGGTGGTGCCGCCGCCGATGTCGACCAGGCAGACGCCCAAATCCTTCTCGTCGTCGTTGAGCACGGCCAGCGAGGAAGCCAGCGGCTGCAGGATCAGGTCCTTCACCTCCAGACCGCAGCGGCGCACGCACTTGACGATGTTCTGGGCGGCAGAGACCGCGCCGGTGACGATGTGCACCTTCACTTCCAGGCGCACGCCGGACATGCCCAGCGGTTCGCGCACGCCCTCCTGGCCGTCGATGATGAATTCCTGCGGCAGCACATGGACGATCTGCTGGTCGGTGGAGATGTTCACCGCCCGGGCCGTCTCGATCACCCGCTCGATGTCGTTCTGGGTCACCTCGCGGTCACGGATCGGCACCATGCCGTGCGAATTGAGCGAACGGATGTGGCTGCCGGCGATGCCGGTGTAGACCTGGCCGATCTTGCAATTGGCCATCAGTTCGGCGTCCTCCAGCGCGCGCTGGATGGCGGACACGGTGGCCTCGATGTTCACCACCACACCCTTTTTCAGGCCGCGCGACGGCGCTGAACCCATACCCAGGATGTTGATGCCACCTTCCGGCGGCACCTCAGCCACCAGGGCCACGATTTTCGACGTCCCGATATCCAGGCCGACTATCAGATCCTTGCTCTCTCGCATCTTGTTTGTACCCACTAAACTCATGTTCGTCGCTTGCCGCGTGCTTTCCCGCCAGCCGTCTCCGCCTGGGCGGCAAAGCCGTTCGGGTAACGCATATCCACCCGCTTGATGTCGGCCATCCGGCCGGCCGCCAGCGGGAAAAAGGTCACGAAACGCTTAAGCCTTTCACCCAATCGCTCCCGACCGAGCTCGATAGTCAGACCGTCGGACAGTGTCAGTTGCCAGGCATGCCGGGCATCGACCCGGATATCGGCGACCTTCCAGCCGCCTTGCGCCAGTTGGCCGGCAAAGTCGCCGTAGCGCTGCGCCACTTCCTTCTCCATCCCCTCCGGAGCGAAAAAGCCGGGCAATTCCTGCCACGGCCGCACCGGGAATACCTCGCCATGTACGTCGATGACCGCCAGACCATTCCAGGCCGCCGCCGGCACGTGCTCTTCGAGTGCCACGGCCAGACTGCCCGGCCAGACCCGCCGCACCGTCGCCGAACGTACCCAGGGCAGGTCCTCCAGGCGTCGCTTGGCCACATCGAGGTCGATCGAGAACAGGCTGCCCGACAGTCCGGCCAACACCGGTCGGATGCCTTGGCGGGTATCCAAATGATTCGCCCCGGTCACCACCACATGCCGGATCGGGAACCAGGTTTCGACCGCCTGACGGCCCACCATCCAAAGCGCGAACAGCAGGGTCGCGGCCAGAATCAGGCGGGTCAGTCCGTTCAGGGCGTCGGGGTTATCCCACATGGGCCAACTCCAGGACGCGCAGGCATAGATCGGGAAAATCGATTCCCAGTGTTCTGGCCGACATCGGCACCAGGCTGTGGCTGGTCATTCCGGGCGCGGTGTTCACCTCCAGGAAATAGGGCGTACCGTCCTCGGCCAGGATCACATCGACCCGACCCCAACCACTGCAGCCGAGCACACGGAAGGCCTGCAGCACGGTCTTATCCAGCACCGCCTCTTCCTCCGCCGGCAGGCCGGGGCAGTGGTAAATCGTGTCGTCACGGAAGTACTTGGCCTGGTAGTCGTAGAACTCACAGGGCGTCTCGACCCGGATCGAAGGCAGCACCAGGTCGCCCAGGATGGGGAATTGGACCTCGCGCCCGGCGATGAAGCTTTCGGCCAGAACCAGCTTGTCGAACTCCGCCGCGGCCCGGTAGGCGGCAGGCAGGTCTTCCGCCCGCTTGACCTTGGTCACGCCGATGCTGGAACCCTCCGTCGCCGGTTTGACGAACAGCGGCAAACCGAGCTTCTCAACCACCTGATCGAAGTCGGTCCCGTCGTCCAGCATCATGAACGGCGCGGTCGGGATGCCGGCCGCCTGCCAGATCAGCTTGGTGCGCCATTTGTCCATGGCCAATGCGGAGGCCATCACGCCGCTGCCGGTGTAGGGCATGTCGAGCAGTTCCAGCAGGCCCTGCATGGTGCCGTCCTCGCCCCAGCGGCCGTGCAGGATAAGGAAAATCCGGTCGAAGCCTTCGGTCTTCAGGTCGGCCAGGTCGCGCTCGGCCGGATCGAAGGGGTGGGCATCCACTCCTTTTTCGCGCAGGGCTGCCAGCACCGCGTTGCCGCTCAACAGCGAGATTTCGCGCTCGGCCGACTTGCCGCCGAACATGACACCGACTTTTCCAAACTTATCTTTCACCGATGATCCTCACTTCGCGTTGCAGGTGGATGCCGGTATGCTCCGCAACCGTCCGTTCCACCGTATCAATCAGGTTCTCGATATCCGCGGCGGTCGCACCGCCCCGGTTGACTATGAAATTGGCGTGCTTCTCGGAGACCTGGGCACCGCCGATCCTCATCCCCTTCAGGCCGCAGGCCTCGATCAGCCGGGCCGCATGGTCGCCGGGCGGGTTGCGGAACACCGAGCCGGCATTGGGCATTTGCAACGGCTGGCTGGCGACCCGCCGCTCCAGCAACCGAGTGATCTCCTGCCGGCTCGCGCCGCCGTCACCGTGTTCGAGGATGAACCAGGCCGCGACGAACCACTCGTTGCGCACGGTATCCGGTTCGACATGGCGATAGCCGACCCGAAACTCGCGCGGGCTACGCCGGCGCAATTGGCCATGGCGGCTCACGGTCAACACCTGGGACACGATGCCCCAGGTCTCGTGGCCGTAGCAGCCGGCATTCATGGCCAGGGCCCCGCCTACCGTGCCGGGTATGCCGGCCAGGAATTCGGCCCCGACCAGATCGTGCCTGGCCGCGAAGCGGGCGACCTTGGGGCTGGAGACGCCGGCCTCGGCATAAATCACGCCGAAGTTGGCATGGGCACCCTCCGAACGGCCGTCCTCCTTATCCATGCGGATCTGGTTGAGCACGCCGTGCAGGTAGATCACCGTGCCCCGAACCCCGCCATCGCGCACCAGCAGGTTGCTGCCCAAACCGATGAAATACACCGGCTCGAACTCGGCCAGGGTGGGCAGAAAGGCGCACAGGTCATCCAGATCGGCCGGCGTGTAGAGCCGATCCGCCCGTCCCCCGGCTCGCCAGCTGACATAGCGGCTCATGTCCACGTTCCGGGCCAGTTCGCCACGCAGCTGGACGGAGGACATTTGCCGTTCCGCCATCACAGCCCACCCGTTCCCAATGCGGCCAGCCGCGCCGGCACCTGGCCGATCGAGCCCGCGCCCATGGTCAGCACCACGTCGCCGTCCTGGACGAAATCGGCCAGAGCCGCCGGCAGATCGGCCACTTCGGGCACGAATACCGGCTCCACCTTGCCCGCCACCCGCACCGCACGGGCCAGGCTGCGGCCGTCGGCGGCGACGATGGGCGATTCGCTGGCGGCGTAGACCTCGGTCAGCAGCAAGGCATCGGGCAGCGACAGCACCTGGACGAAGTCCTCGAACAGGTCCCGGGTGCGGGTATAGCGATGGGGCTGGAAGGCCAGCACCAGGCGACGGCCGGCGAAGGCGCCGCGGGCGGCGGCCAGGGTGGCGCGCATCTCGACCGGGTGGTGGCCGTAATCGTCGACCAACGTGAAGCGCCGGCCGTCCGGCAGGCTGATGTCGCCGTAGCGCTGGAAGCGCCGGCCGACCCCGGAGAAACCGCTCAGGGCGCGCTGCACCGCGGCATCCGGGATCTGCAGTTCCCAGGCCACGCCGATCGCGGCCAGCGCGTTCAGCACGTTGTGCATGCCGGCCAGGTTGAGACGCACCTCGATCGGCGAACGGCTGCCGTTGCGCAGGGCGGTGAACGCCATCCGGCCGTCCTCGACCCGGATGTCGACCGCCTGGATGGCGCAGTCGTCGGTCGTGCCGTAGGTGAGTACCGGCTTCTCGATCCGGGGCAGCAGTTCGCGCACCACCGGGTCGTCGGCGCAGATCACGGCCATGCCCCAGAACGGCAGGCGGTGCAGGAAGTCGACGAAGGCCGACTTCAGCCGCTCGAAGTCGTGGCCGTAGGTCTCCATGTGGTCGGCATCGATATTGGTAACGATGGAAACCACCGGCGACAGATGCAGGAAGGAGGCGTCCGACTCGTCGGCCTCGGCCACCAGCCACTCGCCGGTGCCGAGCTTGGCGTTGGCATCGGCGGCGAGCAGCTTGCCGCCGATGACGAAGGTCGGATCCAGCCCGGCCTCGTTCAGCACGCTGGCGATCAGGCTGGTGGTGGTGGTCTTGCCGTGGGTGCCGGCCACCGCGATGCCCTGCTTGAAGCGCATCAGCTCGGCCAGCATCATGGCCCGGGCCACCACCGGGATCTGAGCGGCTCGCGCCGCCTGCACCTCGGGATTGTCCTCTTTGATGGCGCTGGAAATCACCAGCACGTCGGCCCCGGCCAGGTTCTCGGCGGCATGTCCCTGGAACACCTTGGCGCCCATGCCGATCAGGCGCTGGGTCACCGCATTGCTGGCTGCATCGCTGCCGGATACCTGGTAGCCCAGGTTGAGCAGCACCTCGGCGATGCCGCTCATGCCGGCGCCGCCGATACCGACGAAATGGATGCGCCTGACCTTGTGTTTCATTTGGCCGTCTCCTTGACGATGGCCGCCATCTCTCGGGCCGCCTCGGGCTTGCCGACACGGCGCGCCTCCTCGGCGCGATGCAACAGCTCCGCCCGGCTGAGGCTACCCAGCCAGACCGCCAGTTCGTCGACACCCAGCTTGTCCTGGGGCAGCAGCCAAGCGGCATCGGCATCGGCCAGGAAGCGGGCGTTCAGGGTCTGGTGGTCGTCCACGGCATGGGGATAGGGCACCAGACCGGCCGGCACGCCTGCGGCGGCCAGCTCGGCGATCGTGGAAGCACCCGCGCGGCAGAGCACCACGTCGCACCATTCATAGGCTGCCGCCATGTCGTCGATGAAGGGCAGGCATTCGGCTTCGACCCCAGCCGCGGCATAGTTGGCCTTGAGTTCGTCGATATTCCTGGCTCCGGCCTGATGCCTGACCTCGGGCCGCGCTGCCGGCTGCATCCGGGCCAGGGCACGCGGCACCACGTCGTTCAGGGCGGCCGCGCCCAGGCTGCCGCCGATCACCAACAGGCGCAGCCGGCCGCTGCGTCCGGCGTAGCGTTCGGCAGGCGGCGCGATCCCGGCGATCTCGGGCCGCACCGGATTGCCCACCCACTCGGTCTTCACCTTGCCGCAGGGCAGCGGCTTGTCGGCACCCTGGCCGAACGCGCCGGGCAGACCCAGCAGGACCCGCTTGGCCAGGCAGGCCAGGACGCGATTGGTCATGCCGGCCACTGCATTCTGTTCGTGGATGACCAGCGGCCGGCCGCTCAGCACCGCCATCACCCCTCCCGGAAAGGCCACGTAGCCGCCCAGGCCAACCGCGACATCCGGCCTGACGTCCAGGATCGCCCGGCGGGCCTGCCGGAATGCCGCCAGCATCTGGAACGGCAGCTTGGCCAGACGCAGCAGACCCTTGCCGCGCACCCCGGCAAAATCGATCCAGGCCATCTCGAAACCCCGCTCCCGGACGATGCGGGCTTCCATGCCCTGCCGGGTACCCAGCCAGACGATCCGCCAGCCGTCGCCGCGCAGCGCCTCGGCCACGGCCAGCGCCGGCATGACATGGCCGCCGGTGCCGCCGGCCATAACCAAGGCCGTTTGCATCCGGCGCGGTCGGGTGACGGTTTCGTAGGCGATGCTCACTGCCGCTTCCCTTTCATCAGGCACCTGTTTTGGCTACGGCCGCCGCTGCGCGGCTTAACTTGCTGGCGCAAGAACGCCGCTTCCACGTCTGTTTGGGGGTTTTGGCTACGGCCGCCGCTACGCGGCTTAACTTGCTGGCGCAAGTTAGCCTCCGCCGAAACCGCCGCCCATTGCCTCCGTGAATGGTTCGCCGTGTGCATGAAAGGAATCACTGTCGTTTTCCTTTCATGAGGCAACGGTTTTCATAATCGATCCGGAACAGGATGGCGATGGCCAGACAGTTGGCGACGATGCCGGAGCCGCCGTAGCTCATCAGCGGCAAGGTCAGTCCCTTGGTCGGCAACAGGCCGAGATTGACGCCCATGTTGATGAAGCTCTGAGCCCCCAGCCAGATGGCGACGCCCTGGGCCACCAGGGCCTGGAAGTTGCGGCCCATCAGGGCGGCCTGCCAGCCGATCGAGAAGGCTCGCCAGATCAGCCAGGCGAACAGGGCGATGACCGTGGCCACTCCGACGAAGCCGAGTTCCTCGCCGATCACCGCGAGCAGGAAGTCGGTATAGGCCTCGGGCAGGTAGAACAATTTCTCCACGCTTTCGCCGAGGCCGACGCCGAACCATTCGCCGCGGCCCAGGGCGATCAGGGCGTGGGACAGCTGGTAGCCCTTGCCGAACGGGTCGGCCCAGGGATCCATGAAGCCGACCACGCGCTGCAGCCGATAGGGCGACAGCCAGATCAGCAGCACGAAGCCGATCGCCAGCATGATGATCAGGCCGACGAACAGGCGCCAGTTGAGTCCGCCCAGGAACAGCACGCCGAGGGCGATGGCGACGATGACGACGAAGGAGCCGAAGTCGGGCTCCATCAACAGCAGGCCGCCCACCATCAACATGACCATGAACATGGGCAGGAAGCCCTGCTTCAGGTCGTGCATCAAGGCCGCCTTGCGCACCGTGTAGTCGGCGGCATAGATGATCGTGAACAGCTTGGCCAACTCAGACGGCTGGAAGTTGCCCAGCGGGCCGAGCGGGATCCAGCGCCGGCTGCCGTAGACCACGTGGCCGATGCCCGGAATCAGCACCGCAGCCAGGCACACAACCACGCCGATGAACAGGAAGGAGGCGAATTTCTGCCACAGGCTGGAAGGCAGCTGGAACGCGGCGTAGGCCGCGGCCAGGCCGACCACCAGATACATGGCGTGGCGGATCAGATAGAAGGCCGGCTGGTGGTGGAGGCTCTTGGCGTCGGCGATCGCGATCGAGGCCGAGTAGACCATCACCAGGCCGAAACCGAGCAGGGCGGCCACGGCCCAGAGCAGAGCCCAATCATAGGATTCGAGCGAAGTCCGGCGAACGGCGGCGTTATGAAACACGTTCCACCTCCGCCTGCAGGGCATGTACCGCAGCGATGAACACCTCGGAACGATGGGCGTAGTTGCGGAACATGTCCCAGCTCGCGCAGGCCGGCGACAACAGCACGGCATCGCCCGGCTGGGACAGATCGTAGGCGCGCTGGACCGCCTCGGCCATGGTCTCGGCCCGCACCACCGGACAGCAGCCGTTGATCGCGGCGGCGATCAGCGGGCCGTCGCGGCCGATCTGGACGACCGCCCGGGTATTGCGCACGGCCTCCCGCAGGGGCGAGAAATCCTGACCCTTGCCGTCGCCGCCGGCGATCAGCACCACCGGCACGGTGAAACCGCGCAACGCCGCCGCCGTAGCGCCGACGTTGGTGCCCTTGGAATCGTCGTAGAAAGTGCGGCCGGCCACTTCGGTGACCTTTTCGACCCGGTGCGGCAGGCCCTTGAAGGTAGGCAAGGCGGGCAACAGTTTGTCGTAGCCGAGGCCGATGGCGCGGCACAACGCCAGCGCCGCCAGGACATTGGCGGCGTTGTGCAGGCCGGCGATGGTCAATTCGTCGACCGGAAACAGGGCTTCGCTCTCCTCGGCCAGCCAGAACCGCCCTTCCCGTTCGAGCAGACCATAGTCGCCGGCCGCCAGGCCGAAGCTGCGTTGCTCCAGCTCGGCGCGGGCCATGGCCATCACCGCGGCGTCGTCGCGGTTCAAGACCTGCACGCCCGCAGTGAAGATACCCGCCTTGGCCGCGGCATACTCGGCCAAGTCGGCATAGCGGTCCATGTGGTCCTCGGAGATGTTGAGCACGGTGGCGGCATCCGGCCGCAGGCTCTTCGTGGTCTCCAACTGGAAGCTGGACAGTTCCAGCACCCAGACGTCGGGCATGCGCCCGGAAAGTTCGCGCTCGGCCAGGGCGTCCAGCACCGGCAGGCCGATGTTGCCGGCGATGACGGTATCCAGCCCGGCCGCCTGGCACAGGTGGCCGGCCAGCATGGTCACCGTGCTCTTGCCGTTGGAGCCGGTAATGGCGATGACCTTGGAGCCGTGGCCGGGGATGGCCCGGGCGAACAGTTCGACGTCGCCGACGATGTCCTTGCCGGCCAGGATCGCGGCCTGGACCTCGGGCGTCGCCATGGCCACGCCGGGGCTCAGCACGATCATGTCGGCCCAGGCGAAATCGGCCGCCTCGAAGGCGCCCAGCGTCAGGGTCACCTCGGGGAAGGCCTCGCGCAGGTGCAGGGCATGCTGCGGCGCGGTCCTGGTATCGGTGCCGCGCACCTGGGCATCATGCTCGACCAGCCAGCGCACGCAGGACGCGCCGGTATCGCCCAGGCCGACGACCAGGGCCTTGATGCCGGAGTAGTCGAGTGCGCGCTTGACCATGCTCACCTCAGCTTCAACGAGGAAAGGCCGATCAGCACCAGCATCATGCTGATGATCCAGAACCGGACGACCACCTGGGTCTCCTTCCAGCCTTTCTTCTCGAAGTGGTGGTGGATCGGCGCCATCAGGAACACCCGCTTGCCGCGCAGCTTGAAGGAGCCGACCTGGACCATCACCGAGATCGCCTCGGCCACGAACACGCCGCCCATGATGAACAGCACGATCTCCTGGCGGACGATCACGGCGACGGTGCCGAGCGCGGCACCGAGGGCCAGGGCGCCGACGTCGCCCATGAACACCTCGGCCGGATAGGCGTTGAACCAGAGGAAGGCCAGGCCGGAACCGACGATGGCCGAGCAGAAGATGACCAGTTCACCTGCGCCCGGGATATGCGGCAGACCGAGATAGTGGGAGAACACGGCGTGGCCGGCGACATAGGAGAAGACCGCCAGGGCACCGGCCACCATCACCGTGGGCAGGATGGCCAGGCCGTCGGCGCCGTCGGTCAGGTTGACCGCGTTGCTGGTGCCGACGATGACGAAGTAGGCCAGCACCACGAAGCCGATGGTGCCGAGCGGCATGACGATCTGCTTGAAGAAGGGCACGATCAGTTCGGTCTGGGCCGGCAATTGGGCCGACCAGGCCAGCCAGGCGGCGACGATGATGGCGATGACCGACTGCCAGAAATACTTCCAGCGCGAGGCCAGGCCCTTGGGATTCTTCTTCACCACCTTGAGCCAGTCGTCGGCCCAGCCGATGGCGCCGAAGCCGATCAGGGTGAGCAGCAGGGCCCAGACGTAGTGGCTGGACAGGTCGGCCCAGAGCAGCGTGGTGACGGCGATCGAGGACAGGATCAGGGCGCCGCCCATGGTCGGCGTGCCGGCCTTGGCCAGATGGGTCTGCGGGCCATCGTCGCGCACCGGCTGGCCGACCTTGAGCGCGGTCAGCTTGCGGATCATCCACGGCCCGAGCATGAACGAGATGACCAGCGAGGTCAGGGCGGCCAGGATCGCGCGCAGCGTGATGTAGCCGAAGACGTTGAACAGCCGGATGTCGTGGCCCAGCCACTGGGACAACGTCAGGAGCATAGATGCGTCTCCACGAATGATTTGACGACCCGTTCCATCTGCATGAAGCGGGATCCTTTCACCAGTACCGTCACGTCCGGACCGAGGGCCTGCTCGACCTCGGCCAGCAACTCCTCGATACGCTCGAAATGCATGGCGCCGGAACCGAAGGCCTGGACCGCATTGACCGACAGTTCGCCGAGGCAGAGCAGGCGATCGATGCCTGCCTGTTTGGCGGTCGCGCCTATCTCGCGGTGCAGTTCGGCGGCGCCGGCGCCCAGTTCGCCCATGTCGCCCAGCACCAGGATGCGGCTGCCAGACTGGGCGGCGAGCACGGCGATGGCGGCGCTGACCGAATCCGGGTTGGCGTTGTAGGTGTCGTCGATCAGCCGGGCGCCGAGAATGCAGGCATGCGGCTGGAGCCGGCCCTTGACCCCGGTGTAGGCGGCCAGACCCTTGGCGATGTTGGCCAGCGACACGCCGGCGACCTGGGCCAGGGCCGCGGCCGCCACCGCGTTGCGGGCGTTGTGCAGACCCGGCACGTTCAGGGTCAGCGTCGTCCCGCCGGCCGGAGTATGCAGATCCAGCTCGGCGCTGAACTCCAGCAGACGGCAATCGGCCCGCACGTCGCCCCGTTCGAGGCCGAACTCGACCACGCGATGGCCGCCGGCCAGTTCGCGCAACAACGCCGCATGGGCATCGTCGGCATTGACCAGGGCGACGCCTTCGTCCAGCAAGCCGGCGTAGATCTCGCCCTTGGCCCGGGCCACCGCCTCGACGCTGCCCAGTCCTTCAAGGTGGGCGCGCAAGGCGTTGTTGACCAGGGCGGCATCGGGCCGGGCCAGGCGGCTCAGATAATCCAACTCGCCCGGATGGTTCATGCCCATCTCCAGCACCGCGTAGGCATGGGCCGGGGTCAGGCGGAGCAGGGTCAACGGCATGCCGATGTCGTTGTTCAGGTTGCCGGTGGTGGCCAGCACGGCCGCCTCGCCCGCCTCCTCCCGCAGGATCGCGGCCAGCATTTCCTTGACCGTGGTCTTGCCGTTGCTGCCGGTGATGGCCAGCACCTTGGCCGGCATCCGGCTGCGGTGCCAGGCGGCGAGGCGGCCCAATGCCAGACGGGTGTCCGGCACCACGATGGCCGGCGCCAGATCGAGCCCGGCTGACTCCTCGACCATCACCGCCGCGGCCCCTTGCGCCAGCGCCTGGGCGGCGAAGCGGTGACCGTCGAAACGCTCGCCGCGCAGGGCGACGAACAGGCAGCCGGCCGGCAGGTTGCGGCTGTCGGTCGACACCGTGCTGAACTCCACATCCGGCCCCACGGCCCGGGCGTTCAGCGCCTGAGCCACTTCATGCGAGCGCATGGCCAATCTCCTTCAATGCCCGTTCCGCTTCGGCGACGTCCGAGAACGGCCGTCGCACGCCTTCGATTTCCTGGTAATCCTCGTGGCCCTTGCCGGCGATCAGCACCACGTCGCCCGGCGTGGCGCCGGCGATGGCGGCGCGGATGGCCGCGGCCCGGTCGAGTTCCACTTGCTGTCCGGCCGGCATGCCGACCAGGATGTCGGCGACGATGTCGGCCGGCGCCTCGTGGCGCGGGTTGTCGCTGGTGACCACGACGCGGTCGGCCAGCCGGGCCGCCGCCTCGCCCATCAGCGGTCGCTTGCCCTTGTCCCGGCCGCCGCCGCAGCCGAACACGCAGACCAGCCGGCCGGCAGTCAGGTCGCGCAGCGTGGCCAGGGTCTTTTCCAGGGCGTCCGGGGTGTGGGCGTAGTCGACGATCACCGTCGGCAAGGCACCGCCGCCCAGGCGCTGCATCCGGCCGGCGACCGAGCGGGTGGGTTCGAGCGCGGCGAGCGCGTCGGCCAGGCTGATGTTGGCGGCCAGCAGGGCGCCGAGACAGGCAAGCAGGTTGGCCGCGTTGAAACGGCCGACCAGACCGGTGCGCAATTCGCCCCGGCCCCAGGGCGTTTCGACCTCCATGGCCAGACCGTCCGCGCTCAGGCGCAATGCCTCGCCGCGGATATCGCCGACGCCCAGGCCGTAGCTCAGGCAATGCACGTCACGCCCGGCCAGGCCCTTGTGCAGGCGCTTGCCCAGTTCGTCCTCCAGATTCAGCACCGCCCATTTCAGGCCCGGCCAATCGAACAATCTGGTCTTGGCATGGGCATAGGCCGTCATGTCGCCGTGGTAGTCCAGATGGTCGCGCGACAGATTGGTCAACACCGCCACGTCGAAGGCCACGCCTTCGACACGGCCCTGGTCCAAGGCATGGGACGACACTTCCATGGCCACGCCCACCGCGCCGGCGTTGCGGTAGCCGGCCAGCAGGCCCTGCAGGGTGACGGCATCCGGCGTGGTGTGACTGGCCCCCTGCAGCTCACCCGGAAAACCGTTGCCCAGGGTACCGATGACCGCGGTCTTGCGGCCCAGGCGGCCGAAGGCATCGGCCAGCCAGTGGCTGCACGAGGTCTTGCCGTTGGTGCCGGTGACGCCGGTCATCCAGAGTGCCTGCGACGGATCACACCACCAGGCGGCAGCGATCGCCGGCGCCCGGCCCTTGAGATCGGGCACCGGGAAGTTGGGCACCGCCAGACCGACCGGCCAAGCATAACCGTCAGGTTCCCAGAGTACCGCGGCGGCACCCGCCGAGACCGCGGCCTGGATATGGTCACGGCCGTCGTGAACCGCGCCGGGCAGGGCCAGGAAGACATCGCCCGGGCACACCCGGCGGCTGTCCGCCGTCAGGTGGCGCAGACCCGGCAACTGGCGCAGCTTGGCGATCAGGGCAGCGACGTCCATCAGGTCGGCTCCTCGGCCTTGCCGGTCACGGCAGGCTCTTCCTGCAAGGGTCTGTCGGGCGGGACGGCCATGAAACGCAGTGCGTCGGCCATCACCTTGGAGAACACCGGCGCAGCGACCTCGCCGCCGTAGTAGTCTTTCCCTCCCGGCTCGTCGATCATCACGGCGATGACCACGCGTGGGTTCGACATCGGCGCCATGCCGACGAACGAAGCGATATATTTGTTCGGCGAGTAGCCGCCGGCCACCGCCTTGTGCGCAGTGCCTGTCTTGCCGCCGACCCGGTAGCCGATCACCCGCGCCTCGGGCGCGGTCCCGTCCGGCTGGGTGACCAGTTCCAGCATGTCGCGTATTTCCTTCGCGGTCTTGGCCGATACCAGACGGGTGCCGGGGGCCGGCTGATCGCGCTTCAGGATGGTGACCTTGGGCAACACGCCATCATCGGCGAAGGCACAATAGGCACGCGCCAGCTGCAGCAGGCTGACCGACATGCCCATGCCGAATGCCATGGTCGCCTTCTCGATCGGGCGCCAGCTCTCATAGGGGCGTATCCGGCCGCCGGCCTCGCCCGGGAAGCCGGACTCGGGCGGGGCGCCGAACCCGGCCCGGGTCAGCATGTTCCAGTAGTCCTCTGACTTCGTTTCCAAGGCGATCTTGGCGGCCCCCACGTTGCTCGAGATCTGGACGACCTGCGCCACGCTGATCAGCCCCTTGGAATGGACGTCGTGAATCCGCCGATCGCCGATCTGTAGCCAGCCCGGGTCGGTATCGATGAGCGTCGCCGGGGTCACGACACCGTCCTGCAGGGCCGTGGAGATAAGGAACGGCTTGATGGTCGAGCCCGGCTCGTAGGTATCGGTCACCGCCCGGTTGCGGCTGCTGTCCGGCGTGATGCTGGCGCGGTTGTTGGGGTTGTAGGAAGGCACGTTGGCCAGCGCCAGGATCTCGCCGGTCCGCGCATCCAGCGCCACCAGCGCACCCGCCTTGGCCTTGCTTGCCTCGACCGCGGCGGACAGTTCGCGGTAGGCGAGATATTGCAGTTGCAGGTTGAGACTCAGGGTCAGGTCACGGCCCGGCTTGGGCGAGCGGATCAGGTCGACGTCCTCGACGGTGTTGCCCAGGCGGTCCTTGATCACACGTTTCGCGCCCGGATCGCCCGCCAACCAGGACTGGTAGGCATATTCCAATCCTTCCAGGCCGCTGTCGTCGGTGCCGGTCACGCCCAGCACTTGGCCGACCACGTCGCCGGCCGGATAGTAGCGACGGTATTCCGGGGTCGAATGCACGCCCTTGAGGTTCATCGCCAGCACGGCGTCGGCCACTTCGGGCTGCACCTGCCGCTTCAGATAGACGAATGCCTTCGCCTTGTCCGCGAACTGGCGGGCCACCCCGTCCGGGTCCAGGTCCAGCCTGCTGGCCAAGGCCTGGATCTGGGCTGGCGTCGCCTCGGCTTCGCGCGGATTGACCCAAAGCGACTCGACCGGCGTGCTGATCGCCAGCGGCTCGCCGCGGCGGTCGGTGATCATGCCGCGGTGGGCGGGGATCACCACCACCCGCTGGACGCGCATGTCGCCCTGCTTGTTGAGGAAGTCGTTCTGCCAGCCCTGCAGATAGGCGGCCCGCGCGGTCAAGGCCGCGAAGCCGCCGAACACCAGGCCCATCACCAGCCGCATGCGCCAACGCTGCAGATCCAGGCGGAGAATGGGGTTGCGGGCGCGGGTCAAGACCTGCCCCCCGGCGCCTGGATGACCTGGATCTTCTTCGGATCGGGCACAGACATGTGCAGTTGGCCGCTGGCGATCTGCTCGATCCGCGAATGCATGGCCCATGTGCTCTGCTCGAGTTGCAGGCGTCCCCATTCGACGTCCAGGTCACGACTCTGCTTCTGCACCGCCTGGAGTTCTATAAACAATTTGCGCGCCTGATGGCGCGCTGTGACGACGGCGAGGGCACATATGACCAGGATCACGGCCAGTATTGGGTTTATCCGCTGCATGGCCGCTCCAGCAATGGCGCCACGGTCCGTTCTGCCACCCTCAGCACGGCGCTGCGGGCACGCGGATTGCGCGCCACTTCCTCGACCGATGCCTTGATCGAGCGGCCGACCAGGCGCAACCGACCCGGCGCGAGTTCGCCGGCGGTCAAGGGGATCTCCCGGGGCAACTCTTCGCCCTTCGCCTCGCCCCGCATGAAGCGCTTCACCAGCCTGTCCTCGAGCGAATGGAAGCTGATCACCGCCAGCCTCCCGCCGGGGCGCAACAGATCGACCGCCTGTGGCAGCGCCTCGGCGATCTCATCAAGCTCCCGGTTAACGTAAATCCTGACAGCCTGAAAGGTACGCGTGGCGGGGTCCTGGCCGCGTTCGCGCGTGCGCACCGCCCCCGCCACAATCTGCGCGAGCCGCCCGGTTGTCGTGATTGGTTGATCCGCTCGCGCTGCGACAATCGCTTTTGCAACCGACCTAGCAAACCGCTCTTCGCCATAGTCACGCACCACCCTGGCCAATTCGTCCTCCGGCACGGTATTCAGCCATTCCGCCGCACTCATGCCGCGACTGGTATCCATGCGCATATCCAGGGGTGCGTCGTAGCGGAAGCTGAAGCCCCGTTCCGGCGTGTCGATCTGCGGACTCGACACACCCAGATCGAACAGCACCCCGTCCACCGCAGCCAGGCTGCGCGCCTTTGCTTCCGCGGCCAGCCGGCTGAACGGCGCATGGACGATGGCGAAGCGGGGATCGCCCCAGGTCCGGGCGACCGCCACCGCCTGCGGATCGCGATCCAGCGCCAGCAAGCGGCCAGCCGGCCCGAGCCGTGCGAGAATCGCCCGGCTGTGCCCGCCCCGGCCGAAAGTGGCATCGATGTAGACGCCATCCGGTTTCACGTCCAGCGCCACAATCGCTTCGTCCAGCAGAACGGAGGCGTGGCCCATATCCTGGGCCGCGCTCACAACGAGAAGTCCTTGAGTTCATCCGGCACCTCGCCCTTGCGCATCGCTTCGTCCAGCAACGCCGGAAGATCGGCCACGGCGTCGCATTGCGCCTGCCATCCGGCTGCACTCCACACCTCGAATTTATTGCCTTGCCCGACCAGGACTACATCCCGCTCTAGCGTGGCACGCTCGCGCAACAGACCCGGCAACAGGATGCGGCCGGCACCGTCCATCTCGACATCGGTCGCCGAGCCGACCAGCAGACGCTGCATCTGGCGGCTGACCGGATTGAAACTGGGCAACGCATTGAGCTTCCGCTCGATCGGCTCCCACTCAGGGAAGGGATAGAGGAGCAGGCAACCACTCGGGTCCAGCGTAAGGACGAGATGCCCCCCGCAACGCTGCATGAGCAGGTCGCGATACTTGGTCGGTATCGCCAAACGCGCTTTACCGTCCAGAGCGAGGGGTGTTGCGCCACGAAACATCTCAGATCCAGGGGGCCCAGAAACTCCACCAAACCCCACATTCCTCCACTTTCTCCCACCAACGCCCACTATAGAGAATGGAAAGGCGCAACGTCAAGGGAGAAAACCCTATTTTTTTAATGACAACAATGACTTACACTCAATTAAAAAATCAGACACTAAGCCCTCTTAATTAAGAAACTAGCGACAACACTTAAAGTTGATTATTAAGTTAAGACGCCAAGCGCTGGCCGATCGCCTTATATGGCCCGGTACCGGCCGATCTTATGAATCGCCATGATTTGATTGGATAAAACAGGACAGGCAATCTCTATGTGTGTATATTTAATATTCCTTTCGATATAGGCGTTCAGAACGTTCAACCAAAATGACCTTCCAAGACTTTCTGACCAACGCGGGCGACAGGCTCTCGAGCGACCCCGAAATGGTCGCCCGATATGAATATGTCTGGAACAGCGCCATCCGGGCCGCCGCCGGCATCTGCCACGACAAGGCGGAAGCGTTCGGCAACCCCGCCCACCGGGAAGCCGCCACGATCTGTTCGGAAGCCGTCATGGACCTTTGGGAAGTACCGCCCCTTTCCCTACGCTAATCCCCGAACTCCGACACCGACCCGAATACCCGACTCCGCTCTCGAGCCTGTCGCCCTAATCTGCAGCGGCATGGATAATGTCCGTCATGGACAACCACGACTGGCTCGACCGCACCCGCAACGCCCTCTGGCACCCCTGCACCCAGATGAAGCAACTGGAGGCCATGCCGCCGCTGCCCATCGCACGCGGCCAAGGCCCCTGGCTGGTGGATTACGACGGCAAACGCTATCTCGACGCCGTGTCGTCCTGGTGGGTCAACCTGTTCGGCCACGCCGAACCGCGCATCAACGCCGCCATCACCGATCAACTGAACCGGATCGAACACGTCATCCTGGCCGGCTGCACCCACGCCCCCGTGGTCGAATTGTCGGAACGGCTGGCCCGACTCACCGGCCTGGGCCATGCCTTCTACGGCTCGGACGGCGCCTCGGCGACCGAGATCGCGCTCAAGATGAGCTTCCATTTCTGGCGCAACTCCGGCCGGCCGGCCAAGACCGGCTTCGTCAGCCTGAAGAACGGCTATCACGGCGAAACCCTGGGCGCTCTGTCGGTCACCGACGTCGCCCTGTTCAAGGACACCTATGCGCCGCTGCTGCGGCACAGCCATCAGGCCATGAGCCCGGACTGGCGCCTGGCGGAGCCAGGCGAATCGGCCGAGGCCTATGCCCTGCGGGCCGCGGCCGACCTGGAGGCCCACCTCGCCGCCCATGCCGAAACGACTGCCGCCGTCATCATCGAGCCGTTGGTGCAGGGCGCCGCCGGTATGGCCATGCATCACCCGGCCTATCTGGGTCGGGTCCGCGCGCTGTGCGACCGCTACGGCGTACACCTGATCGCCGACGAGATCGCGGTCGGCTTCGGCCGGACCGGCACGATGTTCGCCTGCGAGCAGGGCGGCCCCGACTCGGTGCCGTCGGAGACGGCCGGTGCGGGAGGGGGCGCCGGGCCTGCGCAAGTGGGCAGGCTTTCCCAGTCCCTTGTAGCCGATAAACGCCAAACCGCCGCGGTGGCGCAGGCCGGCATCCGGCCCGATTTCATCTGTCTGTCCAAGGGCATCACCGGCGGCTACCTGCCGCTTTCCGCCGTGCTGACCCGGGACGAGATCTACGCCGCTTTCTACGACGATGACACCGCCCGGGGCTTTCTGCACTCCCACTCCTACACCGGCAACCCATTGGCCTGCCGCGCTGCACTAGCCGTGCTGGACATCTTCGAGCAGGACCATGTGATCGCCGCCAACCGCGTCCGGACGGCTCGATTCACGGAAATACTGGACGAAGTACGCGCTCACCCGCGGGTCCGCCACTTCCGCAACGCCGGCATGATCTGGGCCTTCGATGTGGCGGAGGCTCCAGCCGGCTTCAGCCACCGCTTCCACGATCAGGCGCTGGCCAAGGGCGTGTTCATCCGGCCCATCGGCAACACCGTCTATTTCATGCCGCCCTATGTGATCGAGGAACCGGAGATGCGGCTGATGGCCGCCACCACCCTGGACATTCTGCAAACCATATAAAGGAATCCGCCATGCGTTATCTGCTCTGCGCCGCACTTTGCCTCGCCGCCCTGCCCGCCCAGGCAGAGGATGCCCGCCAGCCCCTGCCCGTGTCCGCTGACGAAGCGGCGGCCGTGAAGGAGGAGATGCGCGGCTTCCTGGAGGGCGTCCAGCGGATCGCCGCCGGCATCGCCGACAACGACATGAAGTCGGTCGCCACCGCGGCCCATGAACTGGGCATGGCCGGCGCCAAGAAGGTGCCGATGAGCACCCGCATGCGCTTCCCATTGCCGTTCAAGGAACTCGGCCAGGCGACCCACACCGGTTTCGACAACCTGGCCACCGACGCCGAAGGCCTGGGCGACCCCGGTCACAGCATGAAGCAGTTGAGCGAAATCATGCAGAACTGCAATGCCTGCCACGCCAGCTACCGGCTCGAAGAAAAACCCTAATCCCGACTTCGTTTGTCGGGATTAGCCCGGCAAGGCTAAACTGCGGGCATGCCCTCACGGATGTCCGACATGGCCAACGCGCTCGCCCAAGAAACCAGCCCCTACCTGCTCCAGCACCGGGACAACCCGGTCGACTGGCACCCCTGGGGCCCTGACGCACTGGAGTTGGCCAAACGCGAGGACAAGCCGATCCTGCTCTCGATCGGCTACTCGTCCTGCCACTGGTGCCACGTCATGGCGCACGAATCGTTCGAGAACGAGGCCGTCGCCGCGGTGATGAACCGTCTGTTCGTCAACATCAAGGTGGACCGCGAGGAACGGCCCGACCTCGACCAGATCTACCAGACCGCCTTGCAGACGCTGACCCGCCGCGCCGGCGGCTGGCCCCTGACCATGTTCCTGACCCCGGACCAGACACCCTTCTTCGGCGGCACCTACTTCCCGCGCGAACCCCGCTTCGGCCTGCCCGGCATCGTCCAACTGCTGGAAAGCGTGGCCCATGCCTGGCGCGAACGGCGCGGCGAGATCGAGGCGCAGAACGACGAGGTGCTGCGCGCACTGGCCGAATCGATGCCGGCCGGTCCCCTGCCGCTGGAACTGGGCGAGCGCCCGATCCGCACCGCCGTGGCCGACATCAAGGGCGGGTTCGATGCCGAACGCGGCGGCTACAACGGCGCACCCAAGTTCCCTCGGCCGGCCGAACTCGAATTCATGCTGCACGTGGGCGACGCCGAGGCCCGCGACCAGATTCTGTTCACCCTGGCCAAGATGGCCGAGGGCGGCCTGTTCGATCAGGTCGGCGGCGGCTTCTATCGCTACTCGACCGACGCCATGTGGCTCATCCCCCACTTCGAGAAGATGCTCTACGACAACGGCCCCCTGCTCGGCCTCTACGCCGATGCCTGGGCCCGGACGCAGGAACCGCTGTTCGCCCGGACGGCGGAGATGACCGTCGACTGGCTGACGCGCGAGATGCGCTCGCCCGAGGGGCTGTTCTACTCAGCCCTGGATGCCGACTCCGAACACGAGGAAGGCAAGTTCTACGTCTGGACACCGGATCAGGTGCGCGCCCTGTTGAGCGATGAGGAATACGCCGTGGCCGCGCCCCATTGGGGCCTGACCCGGCCGGCCAACTTCGAAGAGAAACACTGGCACCTGTCCGTGGCCAAGTCGCCGCATGCTGTTGCGGAAGACCTGAACCTCGCGGTCGACGAAGCACAGCGCCGCCTGGACAGCGCCCGGCGCAAACTGTTCGAGGCCCGGTCCGATCGGGTCCGCCCCGGCCTCGACGACAAGAGGCTGACCAGTTGGAACGCGCTGACGATCCGCGGCCTGGCCCGGGCCGCCCGGCGCATGGACCGGCCGGACTGGCTGGTGCTGGCGCGTCAGGCCGCCGAGGCGCTGAAGCAACGGCTCTGGTTGGATGGCCGACTGATGGCCAGCTACAAAGACGGCCGGGCCCGGTTCGACGCCTACCTGGACGACTACGCCTTCCTGCTCGCCGCTTTGCTGGAACTGCTGCAGGCCGACTTCCGGGCCGAGGAACTGAACTGGGCGCAAGAGCTGGCCGATGCCCTGCTCGCCCGGTTCGAGGACGGCGAACGGGGCGGCTTCTACTTCACCGGCCACGACCACGAACGGCTCATCCTGCGGCCCAAGCCCATGCACGACACCGCCACACCTTCGGGCAACGGCATGGCGGCGCTGAACCTGATCCGGCTCGGCCACATCCTGGGCGATACGCGCTATATCGAAGCCGGCGAGCGGACCGTACGCAGCTTCTACGCCGCCTTGGCCAGCCAGCCCGCCCCGGCGCCCAGCCTGCTGACCGCCTTGCACGAACTGCTCACACCGCCCTGCATCGCCGTGTTGCGCGGACCGGAGACCGAGTTGAGCGCCTGGCTGCGACAGATCCAACCCGACACACCGGACCACGCACTGGTATTCGCCATCCCGTCCGGCACCACGGATCTGCCCGCCGCGCTGGACAAGCCCGCACGCACCGGGGTTACGGCTTATGTCTGCACCGGGGCGAATTGCCTGCCCGAAATAGTTCAATTATCTGAACTGCGCACTATTCTATCTGGCTACGCTATGAATTAAGATGCGCGCCGATACCGGACGAGACACCTGCCCGGTTCCCGGTTCAAAGCCTTTAAATTTTGATTTTCGTATTTGGAGAAAAACCATGAAATCCGCTCTGATCGTCGCCGCCGCCATGCTGGCCTTTGCCGGTGCCGCCGCCGCTGCCGCCCCCGAACCCGCCGCCGCCAAGGCCTGCCTCGGCTGCCACCAGGTCGACAAGAAGGTCTTCGGCCCCGCCTTCAAGGATGTCGCCAAGAAGCTGAAGGGCGACGCCAAGGCCGAGGAAACCATCATCAACACCATCCACAACGGCAGCAAGGGCGTGTGGGGCACCTTCGCCATGCCCGCCCAGCCGCAAGTCAAGCCGGAAGACGCCAAGGCCCTGGCCAAGTGGATTCTCTCCCTGTAAGAGAACCACCAGCCGAAAAAGGGCCGGCCTGTCCGGCCCTTTTTGTTTATCCGGTCCGGAACCGCCGCCCCCTTGTGGTATAAATCGCGCAATCGGTTGTTCCATCAGGGGTTCATCATGCGTTTGGGTTATTGGGGTTTGTCCGCCGCGGCACTGGTCTGCGCCGGCCTGCTGGCCGGTTGCGGCGAAAGCAAGACGACCGCGTCCGGCAAGGACATCATCCGGATCGGGTCGGTGGCGCCGCTCACCGGCGCGCAATCGCACATCGGCAAGGACAACGACAACGGCGCCCGCCTGGCCGTCGACGAGGCCAATGCCGAAGGCCTCAAGCTGGGCGGCAAGCCGGTCAAGCTGGAACTGGTCAGCGAGGACGACGCCGCCGATCCCAAGACCGCGACCACCGTCGCCCAGAAGCTGGTCGACGAAGGCGTCGTCGCCGTCATCGGCCACCTCAATTCGGGCACCACCATCCCCGCCTCGAAGATCTATCACGACAACGGCATCCCCCAGATTTCCCCTTCGGCAACCGCCATCGCCTATACCGCGCAGGGCTACAACACCGCCTACCGGGTCATGGCCAACGACGCCCAGCAGGGCACCGCGCTCGGCCGCTTCGCCGCCGGCAAGCTGGGCGCCCGGAAGGTCGCCATCATCGATGACCGCACTGCCTACGGCCAGGGCCTTGCCGACGAATTCGAGAAGGCGGTCAAGGCCGCCGGCGCCGAGGTCGTCGACCGCGAATACACCAGCGACAAATCGACCGACTTCACCGCCATCCTGACCAACATCAAGAGCAAGTCGCCGGACCTCATCTTCTATGGAGGCATGGATCCTCAGGCCGGCCCGATGGTGCAGCAGATGAAGCGCCTGGCGATCAAGGCCCAGTTCCTGGGCGGCGACGGCATGCAGAACATCAACTTCCTCAAGCTGGCCGGCGCCGACGGCGAGGGCGTGATCGCCTCCTCGCCCGGCCTACCGCTCGACGCCATGCCCGGCGGCGAGGCCTTCAAGAAGAAGTTCGAGGCCAAGTACGGCCCCATCCAGCTCTACGCGCCCTATGCCTACGACGCCGTGAACGTGCTGGTGGCGGCCATGAAGCGCGCCGATTCGGCCGACCCGGCCAAGATCCTGGCCGAACTGCCCAAGACCGACATGCAGGGCGTCACCGGTCCGATCAAATTCGATAGCAAGGGCGACGTCACTGGCGGCTCGGTGACCATGTACCAGGTCAAGAACGGCGCCTGGACGGTCCTGGAAACGGTGAAGAACAGCCAGTGAAGGCCGCCCTCCAAGGAGGAGGGCCTTGAAGTAATGGATATTTTCGTACAACAACTCGTCAACGGCCTGGTACTGGGCAGCATCTACGCCTTGGTGGCCCTGGGCTACACCATGGTCTACGGCATCCTCGAACTGATCAATTTCGCCCACGGCGAGGTGACCATGATCGGCGCCATGGTCGCCCTGGCCGTGATCGGCGCCCTGCTCGGCATGCACCCGCACCTGCCGGTCGTGCTGGTCATGGCGGCCGGCATCCTGGTCGCCATCCCGGCCTGCATGGCACTGGGCTATGTCATCGAGCGGGTCGCCTACCGCCCGTTGCGCCGCGCGCCGCGTCTGGCACCGCTGATCACCGCGATCGGCGTCTCCATCATCCTGCAGAACGCGGCCATGCTGATCTGGGGCCGCGGCTACATCTCCTTCCCGCCCATCCTGCCCCAGGGCACGCACAAGTTCATGGGCGCGGTGGTCACCGACCTGCAGGTGGTCATCGTCGTGCTTTCCGTGCTGATCATGCTCGGCCTCACCTTCCTGGTCGAGCGCACCCGGCTCGGCCGGGCCATGCGCGCCACGGCGCAATCGAGGGAAGTGGCCGAACTGATGGGCGTGAACGTCAACACGGTGATCTCGGCCACCTTCATCATCGGCTCGGCCCTGGCCGCCGTCGCCGGCGTCATGGTGAGCGCCTACTACGGCCTAGCCCACTACTACATGGGCTTCATGCTCGGCCTCAAGGCATTCTCCGCGGCGGTGCTGGGCGGCATCGGCAACATCGCCGGGGCCATGCTGGGCGGCCTGCTGCTGGGCATCATCGAGGCCCTCGGCGCCGGCTACATCGGCGATCTGACCGGCGGCTTCCTGGGCAGCAACTACCAGGACGTGTTCGCCTTCCTGGTCCTGATCCTGGTCCTGGTGTTCCGTCCGTCCGGCCTGCTGGGAGAGCGCGTTGCGCAACGCGCCTGAGTGGGTGCGCCGGCACCCCGGCTTCGCCTTCGCCATGCTGGCGGTCCTGCTCGCAGTGCTGCCCTTCGCGGTCGGTGCCGGCCTCGGCCGCGGCTGGGTCCGGGTGCTCGACTTCGCCCTGCTCTATTCGATGCTGGCCCTCGGCCTCAACATCGTGGTCGGCTACGCCGGCCTGCTCGACCTCGGCTACATCGCCTTCTACGCTCTCGGCGCCTATCTGTTCGCCTGGCTGGGCAGCCCCCAGTTCGGCCTGCACCTGCCGTTCTGGCTGATCCTGCCGCTCGGCGCCCTGCTGGCCGGCACCTTCGGCGTCCTGCTCGGTGCACCGACCCTGCGCCTGCGCGGCGACTACCTGGCCATCGTCACTCTGGGCTTCGGTGAGATCATCCGGATCTTCATGAACAACCTGGACGCGCCGATCAACATCACCAACGGCCCGCAGGGCATCAACCTGATCGATCCGGTCTCGATCGGCGGCTTCTCGCTCGGCAGCCGGCACACCGTGCTGGGCATCCAGCTGTTTCCGCCCACGCTCTATTACTACCTGTTCCTCGCCTTCACCCTGTTCACCGTCTTCGTCGCCATGCGCCTGCAGGACTCGCGCATCGGCCGGGCCTGGGCCGCGATCCGCGAAGACGAAATCGCCGCCGCGGCGATGGGCATCAACACCCGCAACGTGAAGCTGCTCGCCTTCGCCATGGGCGCCACCTTCGGCGGCCTGGCCGGCGGATTGTTCGCTTCTTTCCAGGGCTTCATCAGCCCGGAGAGCTTCAACCTGATGGAATCGATCATGATCCTGTGCATGATCGTGCTCGGCGGTATGGGCAACATCCCCGGCGTGATCCTGGGCGCGGTGCTGCTCACCGTGCTGCCCGAGGCGCTGCGCTACCTCGGCGACTGGCAGCGGGCGACGCTGGGCCATGTCGTGGTCGACCCAAACGACCTGCGCATGCTGCTGTTCGGCGTGGCCATGGTCGCCATGATGCTCTACCGGCCGGCCGGCCTGCTGCCGTCGCACCAGCGCAAACGCGAGTTCCGGGCCGAGGACGGCGCCGCCGAACAGGAACAGGCCAGTCTCTACGACGCCAAGGCCTGAGCGACATGGATGCCATGCTGACGGTGGAAAACGTGACCAAGCGCTTCGGCGGCCTGCAGGCCCTGGAGTCGGTCGACCTGTCGGTGCGCGCCGGCGAGGTCTACGGCCTGATCGGCCCCAACGGCGCCGGCAAGACCACCCTGTTCAACTGCATGACCGGCCTCTACACGGTCAGCGACGGCGCCATCCGCCTCGACGGCACGGCGATCCAGAACCGCAAGCCGCACGAGATCGTCGGCCGTGGCTTCGCCCGCACCTTCCAGAACATCCGCCTGTTCGCCAACATGACCGCCCTGGAAAACGTCATGGTCGGGCGCCATGTGCGCACCCGGGCCGGAGTGCTGGGCGCCGTGCTGCGCGGCCCGCACACCCGGGCCGAGGAACAGGCGATCCGCGACCGGGCCCAATCGCTGATGGAATTCGTCGGCCTGAAGAATCGCGGCCGCACGCTGGCCGGCCACCTGGCCTACGGTGACCAGCGCCGGCTGGAGATCGCCCGCGCCCTGGCCACCGACCCCAAGCTGCTCGCCCTGGACGAGCCGGTCGCCGGCATGAACCCGAACGAGCGCCAGCAGATGGGCGAGCTGTTCCTGCGCCTGCGCGAATCCGGCATCACCCTGCTCCTGATCGAGCACGACGTGAAGCTGGTCATGGGCGTCTGCGACCGGGTGGCGGTGCTCGACTATGGCAAGAAGATCGCCGAGGGCATTCCGGACGACATCCGCCGCGATCCCGCCGTGATCGAGGCCTACCTGGGCGGGACCGGCGCATGAGCCTGCTCGAGACCAAAAACCTGAAAGTGGCTTACGGCGGCATCCAGGCCGTGCGCGGCATCGACCTGACCGTCGAGGAAGGCGAACTGGTCTGCCTGATCGGCGCCAACGGGGCCGGCAAGAGCAGCACCCTGAAGGGCCTGATGGGCCTGGTCCACCACAGCGGCGAAATCCATTTCGCCGGCAGCCGGCTGAAAGGCCGGCCAACCCACGCCATCGCCGCCGCCGGCATGGCCCTGGTGCCGGAAGGCCGAGGCATTTTCGCCCGCCTGACGGTGGCCGAGAACCTCGACATGGGCGCCTACACCCGACGCGACAGCAAGCAGATCCACGCCGACCTGGACCGGGTATACGGCCTGTTCCCCCGCCTGGCCGAGCGCCGCAGCCAGTTGGCCGGCACCCTGTCCGGCGGCGAGCAGCAGATGCTGGCCCTGGGCCGCGCGCTCATGGCCCGGCCCAGATTGATGCTGCTCGACGAACCCAGCATGGGCCTGGCGCCGCTCATGGTGCAGAAGATCTACCAGACCATCGCCGAGATCGCCCGCGAAGGCGTCACCATCCTGCTGGTGGAGCAGAACGCCCATCTCGCCCTGCAGGTCAGCCAGCGCGGCTACGTCATGGAAAGCGGCGCCGTATCGCTGTCCGGCGCCAGCACGGCCCTGGCCGACGACCCCATGGTCAAGGCCGCCTACCTGGGCGAGTAGGGGCAACGGCCGATGAGGCCGGGAATCCGCTTAAGATTGAGTTAATCGGACGGTCGCAGACTGGCGCCTCCACATACCAGAGGAGGTCGCATCATGAAATTCCAGGACACCGAATTCGCCAGGCAAATGCTCAGCGCCATCCTCGGCTCGCTGCTGCTGGTCGCCACCATCGCCTTCGTCAGCGTTCCCTTATCGCTTGGCTGCAGCCAAAGCGGGGCCGATGGCTGTACGGCGGCCTCGGCCCAGGAATGGCATCTGACCTGAGTTCAGCACCGCTTGAAACGCCGGCAACCCCGCTCGGTGATGACCGCATCCAGCGGGATGTCCCAAGGATCGGTCGGCAGTTGCTCCAGGCCCTGTGCTTCGAAAGCGAGGCCGACCAGCAGCGGCCGGCGCCAATAGCGGCGCCGGGCCAGATAGGCCAGACTGGCATCGTAGTAGCCGCCGCCCATCCCCATGCGGTAGCCGGCCCGGTCGAAGCCCAGCATGGGAATGAACAGCAGATCCAGCCCCGAAACCCGTATCCGGCCGTCGTGCCGGACGTATTCCGGGATACCGTAGCGGTTGAGCGCCCAGTGCGGACCGTCACCCAGGCGCGAAAACCATAGCCTCCGCTGCCGGGCGGGCGGCACCATGGGCAGAAAGCATTTCATGCCCATCCACAGGGCCCGGTTGACCAGAGGCAGGCAATCGAATTCGCCCTTGGTGGGAATGTAGAAACCGGCCCGGCGCTTGCGGTGCAACAGCCGCTGGCGCAGAGCGAAGCGCACCGCCTGGTCTGCTGCATGACGGCGTACCTCGAACGGCACGGCACTGCGCGCCCGGCGCAACTGGCGCCGGATCCCAGCCTTGCTGGTGGTGTCGGTGGTCATGGTGTGAGGGAGCCCCGCGTACGCCGTCCGGAAAGCAATCCTGAACCCAGTGGTTCAAGAGGGCTGCAGCACATCGGCTTCGGGTACATGGACCGGGCCACGCGCACACCTGCCGGGATGATGACTGCTGCCATGCGATTTACGCATCGGTTCAAAGAATACGCTGACCTCGCGAACGCGGCAGGGCTCAGAACAGATTATCTTGCTGAGCCAGCGCTTGATCAAGCAGTCCGCCGATGCGGTCGATGCGGGTACGCATTTCGGCGGTGTCCGGGTCGGCCGGCCGCGCGTTCAGATAGTCGTGGGTGATGTTGAGCGCGGCCATGATGGCGATGCGTTCCACGCCGATCACCTTGCCGGTGTCGCGGATCTCGCGCATCTTGCGGTCCAGGTAGCTGGCAGCCTCGATCAGGCTCAGCCTCTCGTTCTCCGGACAAGAAACCCGGAACTCGCGCCCCATGATGGTGACATCGAGGCTGACGGTTTTGGCAGGCGGCATGGTTCCCACTTAGAAATCGGTTCTTAGTCTGGCAGTTTGTCGAACAGGCTTTCCATCCGCCCGCGGACTTCGGCCAGCCGTTCCGTCAGCAACTTGTTGGCATGTTCTGCCGCCACGACCTGCTGACGCAGGCGTGAGTTCTCCGCGCGCATCGACTGGTAGCGTTCCAGCAGTTGCGCGAGCTTTGCTTCCAAAGTGTCCAGTTCTTCCAGCATTCCGGCACTATAATTGGCTAATTTTTGTTGCGTCAACAGGCGTTTAGCCAAATCGGACCCTCCATTCGCGCCCCCATGGACTCAAAAACACTCTATCTGAATCTGCTCGGCTACGTTAAGCCGCACTGGCGGATGTTCGCCCTGTCGGTACTGACCATGGTGCTGACGGCCGCTTCCGAACCGGTATTGCCGGCCCTGATGAAGCCGATGCTGGACGGCAGCTTCGTCGCCAAGGACGCCGCCGTCATCCGCTGGGTTCCGCTCGCCCTGGTGGCGCTGTTCATCGTCCGCGGCATCACCTCGTTCGTCTCGATCTACAGCATGGCCTACGTCGGCAACCATGTGGTCATGGACCTGCGCCGGCGCATGTTCGACAAACTGCTGGCCCAGCCGGTTCCGTTCTACGACGACGCCAACAAGGGCCAGTTGGTGGCCAATGCCGCCTACAACGTGACCCAGCTGACCGACGCCGCGACCAACGTGCTGACCACCCTGGTGCGCGACGTCCTGACCGTGGCCGGCCTGCTCGGCTGGTTGCTCTACCTGAACTGGAAACTGTCGCTGGTGACCTTCGCCATAGCCCCGCCCGCGCTCTGGGTGTTCCGCTACGCCGGCCGCCGCCTGCGCTACACCAGCCGCGAACTGCAGCGCAACCTGGGCGATATCACCCAGGTGCTGGACGAAAGCATCGCCGGGCAGAAGATCGTCAAGGTGTTCGACGGCCGACAATACGAGCACGACCGCTTCGAGGCGGTCATCCAGCATGCCCGCCACTTCGCCATGAAGCAGACCGCGGCCGACAACGCCCACAACCCGATCACCCAGCTCATGGCCGCGATCGCCATGGCCATCATCGTCTACATCGCCACCCGCCAGGCGGCGATGGACCAGACCACGGTCGGCGGCTTCGTGTCCTTCATCGTCGCCATGATGATGCTCTCCGCCCCGATGAAACGGCTGTCGTCGATCAACGGCTCGCTGCAGCGCGGCCTGGCTGCCGCCGAGACGGTATTCGCGCTCATCGACCTCAAGGACGAACAGGATTCCGGCACGGTCATGATCGAACGGGCGCGCGGCGCGTTGCGCTTCGAAGGCGTCCGCTTGGCCTATCCGAACAAGCCGCGCCCGGCCTTGGCCGGCATCGACCTGGAGGTCCACGCCGGCGAAACCGTGGCGCTGGTCGGCGGCTCCGGCGGCGGCAAGACCAGCCTGGTCAATCTTATCCCCCGCTTCTACATGCCCAGTCAGGGCCGCATCCTGCTCGACGGCACCGACCTCAACCAGATCAAGCTGGACAGCCTGCGCGCCAACATCGCCCTGGTTTCCCAGGAAACCACGCTGTTCAACGACACGATCGCCGCCAACATCGCCTACGGCCGCCTGGGCCGGGTATCCCGGGCCGACATCGAGCGCGCCGCCGAGGCCGCCCATGCCCTGGACTTCATCCGCGAGTCCCCGGACGGCCTCGACACCCTGATCGGCGAAAACGGCGTCAAGTTGTCCGGCGGCCAGCGGCAGCGGATCGCCATCGCCCGCGCCATCCTCAAGGACGCCCCCATCCTGATCCTGGACGAGGCGACCTCGGCCCTCGACACCGAATCGGAACGCCAGGTCCAGGCGGCGCTGGAAAACCTCATGCAGGGGCGCACCACCCTGGTGATCGCCCACCGCCTGTCCACCATCGAGAACGCCGACCGGATCGTGGTCCTGGACCAGGGCCGCATCGCCGAGATCGGCAGCCACGCCGAGCTGCTGGCCCACGGCGGCATCTACAGCCGGCTGCACGCCTTGCAGTTCCACGAGGAGAAGGAACCCGCCTGACCATGGCGCCCCCGCCCTACCGCGGCCGGTTCGCCCCTACGCCGAGCGGCCCTCTGCACTTCGGCTCGCTGGTTGCGGCCATGGCCAGCTATCTGGATGCACGCAGCAATGACGGCGAATGGCTGGTGCGGATCGAGGATGTCGACCCACCCCGCGTGATACCGGGCTCGGCCGACCATATCCTGCGTACGCTGGAGGCATTCGGTTTCCGTTGGATCGGGCCCGTCATGTACCAAAGCCGACGGAACGAGGCCTACCAGGCTGCCCTGGCCGAGCTGCGGCGCCTGGGCCTGACCTACCGCTGCACCTGCAGCCGCAAGACGCTGGCGGAAATGGCCGTACGCGGCGTGGACGGCCCGGTTTATCCCGGCCGCTGCCGGACCGGCGAGACGGCGAGCGGCCCGGCAGCGATCCGCTTTGCCATACCCGCCGGCCGGATCGTTTTCGACGACGCCGTGCAGGGCCGGGTGGCCTGCGACCTTGCCGCTGAATGCGGCGATTTCGTCCTGCTACGTGCGGATGGCGTCTACAGCTATCAACTGGCCGTGGTGATCGACGACGCCGAGCAGGCCATCAGCCATATCGTCCGGGGCGCCGACCTGCTGACCTCCACGCCGCGCCAGATCGTCCTGCAGCAGGCACTGGGCCTGCCGGCGATCCGCTATGCCCACCTCCCTGTCGCGCTCGACGAACACGGCGACAAGCTGTCCAAACAGACCCTGGCCGCCCCTGTCGCCGCCGCCGATCCTTTGACGTCCCTGCGGGCGGCAGCCAGCTTCCTGGGCCTGGCGGTGCCGGCCGATCTCGCCGGCCTCGACGAGTTCTGGGCCTGGGCCGCAGCCGCCTGGCCGCTGCTGACCCTGCCCCCGCTCCGCGGCCGCCGGCCAAGCCCTTGTAATTCTTGACATAAGAAGGGCACGAAAGCATAATCCGCGGCTCGTTTTTAGGCGCGGACCTTGCTGCTAAGGTGGCCGCGGCAAACGAGACCAAGCGTGGTGATGTAGCTCAGTCGGTTAGAGCGGAGGATTCATAACCCTCAGGTCGGCAGTTCGATTCTGCCCATCACCACCACCCTTACTTCCCTGCCCTGCTTCCAGACCTGCCGTGACCCGCAAAGTATTCATCAAAACCTTCGGTTGCCAGATGAACGAGTACGATTCGGCCAAGATGGCCGACGTGCTGGGCGCAGCCGAGCCGTTCGAGGCCACCGACAATCCCGAGGAAGCGGACGTCATCCTGTTCAACACCTGCTCGGTCCGGGAAAAGGCTCAGGAAAAGGTCTTCACCGACCTGGGCATGGTCAAGCACCTGAAGCAGCGCAACCCGGATCTGGTGATCGGCGTCGGCGGCTGCGTGGCCAGCCAGGAAGGCGCCGCCATCGTCCAGCGCGCGCCCTACGTCGACCTGGTCTTCGGCCCACAGACCCTGCACCGCCTGCCCGGCCTGATCGAGAAGCGCCGGCAGACCGGCCGGCCCCAGGTCGACATCGAATTCCCCGAGATCGAGAAGTTCGACCACATCCCGCCCGCCCGGGTGGAGGGCGCGACCGCCTTCGTCTCGATCATGGAAGGCTGCAGCAAATACTGCACCTACTGCGTGGTGCCCTTCACCCGCGGCGAGGAGGTCTCCCGGCCGCTCGACGACGTGCTGGCCGAAGTCGCCCACTTGGCCGCCGAAGGCGTCAAGGAAATCACCCTGCTGGGCCAGAACGTGAACGCCTACCGCGGCGTCATGCACGACGGCGACATCGCCGACTTCGCCCTGCTGATCGAACTGGTGGCCGAGGTGCCGGGCGTGGAGCGCATCCGCTATACCACCTCCCACCCGCGCGAGTTCACCCAGCGCCTGATCGATACCTACGCCAAGGTGCCCAAGCTGGTGTCGCACCTGCACCTGCCGGTGCAGGCCGGCTCGGACCACATCCTGGCGGCCATGAAGCGCGGCTATACGGTGCTGGAGTACAAGAGCATCATCCGCAAGGTGCGCGAGATCCGGCCCGACATCTCGCTGGCGACCGACTTCATCGTCGGCTTCCCGGGCGAGACCGAGGCCGACTTCGAGGCCACCCTGCGCCTCTTGGAAGAACTCAACTTCGATCACTCCTTCAGCTTCGTCTACAGCCCGCGCCCCGGCACGCCGGCCGCTTCGCTGCAGGACGACACGCCGCAGGAAGCCAAGCTGCAGCGCCTGTACCGGCTGCAGGCCCAGCTCGACAAGCAGGTCAAGGCCTACAGCGCGGCCATGGTCGGCACCGTGCAGCGCATCCTGGTCGAAGGCCCGTCCAAGAAGGATCCGAACGAGCTGATGGGCCGTACCGAGAACAACCGGGTGGTCAACTTCGCCGGCCATCCGCGCCTGATCGGCCACTTCGTCGACGTGACCATCACCCAGGCCTACCCGAACAGTCTGCGCGGAGAAGTGCTAACCTCAGAACTCTGAGGAACCTAGCGAAGCCGCATGCAAGTCACTTTCCCCGAGGCCGACAACCACCGTCTGGCCAATCTGTGTGGGGCGCTGGACGAAAACCTGCGCCAGATCGAGACCGCGCTCAACGTCAACATCGCCCGCCGCGGCGAGGTGTTCAATGTCACCGGTCCGGACCGCCAAGTCGAGCAGGCGGCCAAGCTGATCAGGGACTTCTATCAGCGCGCCCGCAAACCGCTCGATATCGACGACATCCAACTGGCTTTGGTCGAAGTGGCGCACAAGCCGGCCAGCGAATCCGCCGACGGCGCCGACATGCCCGTGCTGATGACCCGGCGTGCCGGCCTGCACGGCCGCACCGCCCGGCAGAACCAGTACATTCGGCAGATCCAGGAACACGACATCACCTTCGGCATCGGCCCGGCCGGCACCGGCAAGACCTATCTCGCCGTGGCCGGCGCGGTCGACGCCCTGGAACGCGACCTGGTCAAGCGCATCGTCCTGGTCCGGCCGGCGGTCGAGGCCGGCGAACGGCTCGGCTTCCTGCCCGGCGACCTGGTGCAGAAGGTCGACCCCTACCTGCGCCCGCTCTACGACGCGCTCTATGACCTGATGGGCTTCGACAAGGCTACCCGCCAGTTCGAGAAGGGCGTGATCGAGGTCGCGCCCCTGGCCTTCATGCGCGGCCGGACCCTGAACCACGCCTTCATCATCCTGGATGAGGCGCAGAACACCACGCCCGAGCAGATGAAGATGTTCCTGACCCGGATCGGCTTCGGCTCCAAGACCGTGGTCACCGGCGATGTCACCCAGATCGACCTGGCCCGCGGCCAGAGGTGCGGCCTGATCGAGGCGCGCACGGTGCTGCAGAACATCCGCGGCATCGCCTTCACCGAGTTCCAGAATGAGGATGTGGTCCGCCATCCGCTGGTGGCCCGGATCATCGAGGCCTACGACGCCTGGAACAAGGCGGCCGAATGACGACCGTGGCGCCCAGCCTGCAGCTGGCCATCCAGTACGCCGCGGCGAAGGAGGGGCTGCCCGGCCGCGCCCAGTTGCGGCGCTGGGCCCGCGCCGCCCTGGCCCATGACGCCGTCGCGACCCTGCGCATCGTCGACGAGGAGGAAGGCCGCACGCTCAACCGCGATTTCCGCGGCAAGGACTACGCCACCAATGTCCTCACCTTCGAATACGGCCCGGACGAAACCCTGGATGGCAGCCCGCTCACCGGCGACATCGTGCTGTGTGCGCCGGTCGTGGCCAGGGAAGCGTCCAAGCAGGACAAGCCGCTCGACACCCATTACGCCCATCTGGTGGTGCACGGCATGCTCCACCTGCAGGGCTACGACCATGAAGACGAGGCCGAGGCCGCTGTCATGGAAGCGTTGGAAAGTTTTGTTATGATGCGGATGGGTTATCCCGATCCTTACCTTGAATCATGAGTGACGACAGTAGTCCCCGACCTAGTCTGATAGAACGTTTGACCGCCTGGCTCTCCCCCGAGCCGGACAACCGCGAGGAGCTCCTCGAGCTTCTCCATGCCGCCTACGACAATAACCTGCTGGATGCGGACGCCCTGTCCATGATCGAGGGCGTCATGCAGGTGTCCGAGATGCAGGTGCGCGAAATCATGATCCCGCGCGCCCAGGTGGATGTGGTCGACATCAACGACAGCCCCGACAAGCTCCTGCCCTTCATCATCGAGACCGCCCACTCCCGCTTCCCTGCCGTGGACGGCGACCGCGACAACGTGGTCGGCATCCTGCTGGCCAAGGACCTGCTCCGCCTATGCACCGACGAGGAGGTCCACCTGCGGGAAATCCTCCGGCCGGCCGTATTCGTACCGGAATCCAAGCGGCTCAACATCCTGCTCCGTGAGTTCCGCTCCTCGCGCAACCACATCGCCATCGTGGTCGACGAGTACGGCGGCGCGGCCGGCCTGGTCACCATCGAGGACGTGCTGGAGCAGATCGTCGGCGACATCGAGGACGAGTACGACTACGACGAGGACGAGGACAACATCCTCCAGGAAAAACGCGACACCTGGCGGGTCAAGGCCCAGACCGAGATCGCGGACTTCAACAGCATCATCGGCACCTCGTTCTCCGACGACGAATTCGACACTGTCGGCGGCTTGGTGACCCATGCCTTCGGCCACCTGCCCAAGCGGGGCGAAAACGTGACCATCAAAGGCTATCGCTTCCGCGTCACCCGGGCGGACAGCCGCAGGCTGCACACGCTGGTGGTCGAACGACTGCCACAGGCCGATCGGCTCTGAAATCTCATCGGGGCCTGGCCTTGCCGCCCCAGAGCGTGTCCAGCGCCGGCGAGGCATTCTGCAGGTCCGCCTCGGCCTGCTTCCGCCTTTCCTGAGCCCCGGCCAGACTCGCGCGCGCGGCCTGCAACTGCTTCGCGGTTTCCTGGGCACGCTGCTGCGCCAGGCGATCCGCCTGTTCCGCCTCGCCGACGTCCTGCTGTGCCCGGGTCACCTCGTATTTGGCCTTGTCCAGGCGCTTCCAGGCCAGATCGGCCCTCAGCTGCGCGGCCTCGACCTGCTCGGCCGCCACCGAGCGATCCGCCACCGGCGCATCCGCCCAAACCTGAAATGACAAGAACAACAATGCGGCGGCGATCGACGATCGTTTCATAGGCTGACTCCTGAATGGTTTGCCTGATGATAACCACCTCGACGAGGCCGTCAATTCACCTGCCGACAAAACGGTCAACCGCTATTCGGCTTGTCAAATGACGAAGTGGCCATTAACTTACCGCTGTTTCGACTTCCCGACTGAATACACTCATGAGCAGCAACTGGATCGAATTTCTGCAACGTCGCGGCGCCCACTTCGTCGACGGTCAACTGGCCGATTTCGGCAACCCGGCAGATGAACTGGCCTCCGCCAAAGAGCATCTGGTGGTCGCCGATCTGTCGCATTGGGGTCTGATCGGTTTCGCTGGCGAAGAGGCCCAGACTTTCCTGCACGGCCAGGTCACCAACGACCTGCGCAACCTGACTCCGGAACGTGCGGTATTCGCCGGCTATTGTTCGGCCAAGGGCCGGATGCTGGCCAACTTCCTGGTCTTCAAACGCGGCGCCGAACTGCTGGTCATGCTGCCCGAATCGGTGCGCGACTCGATCCAGAAACGCCTGGCCATGTTCATCCTGCGTGCCAAGGTAAAAACTCGCAATGCCGGCGGCGAATGGATTCGGCTCGGCCTGTCCGGGCCGGGCGCAACGGCTCTGCTGACCGAGACGCTCGGCTTGACGCCACAAGCCGAAATCATGGCCGTCGCCCAGGCCGACAATGCCTTCGCTGTCCGCCTGGGTGGCGACCGCTTCGATATCTTCGTCAGCCCGGACGACGCCACCGCAGCCTGGGAAAAGCTGAGTGCCAAGGCCCGCCCGATCGGGGCGCCGGCCTGGGACTGGCTGATGGTCGACGGCGGCATCCCCAGCATCGTGCCGGAGACCCAGGACCAGTTCGTGCCGCAGATGACCAACATGGCCGACCTGCACGGCATCAGCTTCAACAAGGGCTGCTACCCCGGCCAGGAGATCGTGGCCCGCACCCAGTACCTGGGCAAGCAGAAACGGCGCATGTACCTGGCCCACGTCGAGGCCGATGCCAAGGTCGGCGATCCGGTGTTCAGCCCCGAATTCGGCAGCCAGAGCGCCGGCCAAGTCGCCAACGCGGCACCCGCCCCGGGCGGCGGCTACGACCTGTTGGCCGTCATGCAGATCAGCAGCTATGAGGGCGGCGACGTGCGCCTGGCCTCGCCCGAAGGACCCCGGCTGGCGTTCAGACCTCTTCCCTATCCCGTAGCCGAGTCCGCGCAATGAACAAGCCGGGTGAGCGCAAACAGAAAATCCTCCAGGTCCTGGCGGAGATGCTGGAGGCGCCCCAGGCCGAAAAGATCACGACAGCGGCCCTGGCCGGCCGGCTCGAAGTGTCGGAAGCGGCGCTGTACCGCCATTTCGCCAGCAAGGCCCAGATGTACGAGGGCCTGATCGAATTCATCGAATCGACCCTGTTCTCCCTGATCAACCGCATCACGGCGGACGAGACCGCCGGCCTCGGCCAGGCCCGCGCCATCGCCCAGCTTCTGCTCGGTTTCGTGGAAAAGAACCGCGGCATGTGCCGGGTGCTGACCGGTGAGGTGCTGGTCAACGAGAACCCGCGCCTGCAGGCCCGGGTCAATCAACTCCTGGACCGGGTCGAGGCCAGCCTGCGCCAAGCACTGCGCATCGCCGCCAGCCAGGCAAGCACTGTCGAGGGCATGGATGCCGTCGTCGCGGCCAACCTGATCCTGGCCATCGTGCAGGGCCGGTGGCAGCAATTCGTGAAAAGCGGCTTCAGCCGCATGCCGCTGGAAAACTGGCCGGCCCAATGGCAGTTGCTGACGCGCTGCTTGGCGGCGCCGACTATGGCCGTATGACGCTGCAAACCTGACAGGCCGGGTCCTTTTTCAGGCGCACCGTCCGCCAGGTTGCATCCAGGGCACTGTAGAGCTGCAAACGGCCGGACAAGCTCTGGCCGATCCCCATCAGCACCTTGAGGGCCTCGGCCGCCTGCACGGCGCCGATCACGCCGACCAGCGGCGCAAACACGCCGAACTCCGCGCAACGCATCTCGGTCTCGTTGGCCTGTTCCGGAAACAGGCAGGCATAGCAGGGGGCCGTATCTTCACGCAGGTCGAACACGCTGACCAGGCCGTCGAAACGCACCGCCGCGCCGGAAACCAAGGGTTTCCGATGCTGCACGCAGGCCCGGTTGACCGCATGGCGGGTGGCGAAGTTATCGGAACAATCCAGCACCAGATCGGCGGCGGCCACCCGGCTCGCCAGCCCAACCCCGGCCAAACGCTCGGCCAAGGGCACGACCTCGATTTCCGGGTTCATGGCCGCCATCCGGCGCGCGGCCGACGCGGCCTTGTTCTCGCCCAGACTGGCGGTGTCGTGGGCAATCTGGCGCTGCAGGTTGGTGAGGTCGACCGCATCGTCGTCGACCAGGGTGATATGGCCGACGCCAGAGGCGGCGAGATAAAGAGAAACCGGTGAGCCGAGGCCGCCGGCACCCACGATCAGGACGTTTGAGGCGGCCAGGCGGGCCTGGCCGTCGATACCGATTTCATCCAGCAGTATGTGACGGGAATAGCGCAGGAGCTGGCTATCGTCCATCTCACCTTACCGGCTTTGCAGCAGTGCCACACCTTTGAGCAGGGTCAGTGCCTGGTTGAACTGGTAATCCTTCTTGGACACGATTTCCTTCGGCTCCGCCCCCTCTTCGCCCGCCTTGCCCTTGTCACCCTGCTTGGGCTTGGCAGCCTTGCCCGCACCCTTATCCTGGTTGTTGGACAGGTGGTTTTCCAGGTCGGACTCATGAATCTCCAGCGTCTGGTCGGCATCGGCCGGCGTCACCGTCGCCTCCTCCACCACGATATCCGGGGTAATCCCCTTGTTCTGGATCGAACGACCGCTCGGCGTGTAATAGCGTGCCGTGGTCAGCTTGATGGCGCTGCCGTTGTTGAGGGGCAATATGGTTTGCACCGAACCCTTGCCGAAACTCTGGGTACCCACGATCAGGGCACGCTTGTGGTCCTGCAGTGCGCCGGACACGATTTCGGAAGCCGAAGCCGAGCCGCCGTTGACCAGGACGACCATAGGCACCTTCTTGACCCAGGCGGGCAGGTTCTTGAGGTAATCGGAACCGCCCCGCTGCAGATAGTCCTGCGGCGCGTTCACCAGGCGCATCTTGGCATCCTCGCTGCGGCCGTCGGTATAGACCACCAGGTCGCCGGGCTTGAGGAAGGCGCCGGCCACGCCGACCGCAGTATTGAGCAAGCCGCCCGGATCATTGCGCAGGTCCAGGATCAGGCCCTTGAGCGGGCCTTTGTTGGCCTCTTCCAGATACTTCAGGGCAGCAGCCATGTTTTCGCCGGTATGCTCCTGGAACTGGGTGATCCGGATATAGCCGAAACCGGGCTCGATCAGCTGACGCTTGACGCTCTTGATCTTGATGACTGAGCGGGTCAGCTTGGCAATGATCGGTTTGTTCTCGCCTTTGCGCACGATGGTCAGGGTGATCTCCGTGCCCGGCTTGCCGCGCATGCGGTTGACCGCATCGTTGAGGGTCATGCCCTTGACCGGGGTATCGTCGAGTTTGACGATGAGGTCCCCCGGTTTCAGGCCGGCCTTGTAGGCCGGGGTATCCTCGATGGGAGAGACGACCTTGACGAAGCCGTCCTCCATGCCGACTTCGATGCCGAGGCCGCCGAATTCGCCCTGGGTGCCGACCTGCAACTCCTTGAAGGCTTCAGGGTCGAGGTAGGTGGAGTGTGGGTCCAGCCCAGACAGCATGCCGTTGATGGCTGCGTCGATGAGTTTCTTGTCCGAGACCGGCTCGACATAGTCGCTCTTGACCTTGGCGAACACCTCGGTGAAGGCGCGCAGATCATCGATGGGCAACGGCTCCGGCTGGCGGTCAGCGATGGCGGAATAGTTCAGGGTCAGCGCCACGCCGAGCGCGGCTCCAAGGCCGATGAGTCCGAATTGTTTGAATTTGCCGGTCATAAGTACATTCTCTGAAAAATCATCTGACCCAACTCATGGGGTCGAAGGGCTGTCCCCGGTAACGCAGTTCGAAGTACAACCCGGGTTGATCCTGTCCGCCGGTGCTGCCGACCGTGGCCACGACATCGCCGGCCCGGACCTTGTCACCGACTTGTTTATACAGACTTTCATTATTGCTGTACAGGCTGAGGTAACCGCCGCCATGGTCGATGACCAGCAGGTTGCCGAAGCCTCTCAACCAGTCGGCAAAGACCACTTCGCCGCTGCCCACCGCCCTGACCGGCTGTCCCGCCTTGGCCCTGATGAACAGCCCCTTCCAGGCCGGCCCGCCACCGGCCCGTGCCTGCCCGAAACGGGCCATGATCTCGCCCGCCACCGGTAGGGCCAGCCGGCCTTTGAGGGATGCGAACTTGAATCCCGCGAAACTGGCGTCGGCTACGGAATTGACCGCTTTGCCGTGTACGGGTTCACTGGTTTCAGTCCTTTTTCTCGCCTTGGCGGCTTCCCTGGCCCGTGCCGCCTCCTTGGCCCGGGCCTCCTCCGCCAGACGCTGCAGACGTTCGACGAGGCGGGTCAGGCGCGCCTCGTCGCGGACCAGCTTGTCGATCTGCTTGCGCTGCTGGCTGATTTGACTGGAGAGCTTGTCGTACAGCACGCGATGCGCTTCCTGCTCCTGGGCCAGGATATTGCGCTGACTCAGTTGGCTCTGCTT
This sequence comes from Parasulfuritortus sp., assembly GCA_036391875.1. Classification (GTDB taxonomy): domain Bacteria; phylum Pseudomonadota; class Gammaproteobacteria; order Burkholderiales; family Thiobacillaceae; genus Parasulfuritortus. The sequence goes on along the minus strand of DASVZA010000024.1, from coordinate 74,113 downwards.
GACCTGTGCCAGGTCCGACTTGCGCGCCTGTGTCTCTGCTTCGACTTCCGCCAGGTGGGCCAGCGTGGCCTTATGGGTATCGATCAGCTTCGCCCGGGCCCGACCGATATAGGCGTAGTACTCGAGGTCGCGCTGAATGTCGCCTGGATTGCGGCCGCTGAGAATGAGTTGGGTGGCATCGTCCCCGCCCTGGCTATAACGCTGCCTGAGCAGGGCCGCCAATTGCTGCTCTTCCGCCTCCAGCTTGGCCTGGGTGGCGCCGTGTTCCTGCGCCAGCGTTGCCAGGGCATCGCCCAGTTGCCGTTCACTCCTGCTCAGTCCGCGCAAGCTGCGGTTGACGTCGGAAATCTTGCGCTCGGAATTGCGCAGGCCGTCCGCCGCTTCCTTTCGGTCGGCGGAAGCGTGCTCGACCTCATCCTTGAGCTTGGCGATGCGATCCCGCACATCTTCGAGCGCCTGCTGCTTGCTGTTCGTGGCCGGCCACGCCGTGACCGGAACCAGCAAAATCAGCAGTAGGAATAGACGCGACACTACTGTCCAGCGTCACCAGGCCCGGCAAACGCCACCAGGGGGTGTCCGGTCATTTCACGAGGCTGCGGCAGCCCCATCATCTTGAGCAACGTCGGGGCGATATCCTCCAGCGCACCGGTTTCGGCCAATTCAGCCGGCCGCCCCACGTACAGGAAAGGCACCACGTTGGTGGTATGGGCGGTATGCGGTTGCTGGTTGGCCAGATCGAGCATGCACTCGGCATTGCCGTGGTCGGCCGTGATCAATACCTCGCCACCGATCGACTGCATGGCCGCCACCACCCGGCCCAGACAGACGTCCAGGGCTTCGATGGCCTTGCGGGCCGCCTCGAAATTGCCGGTATGGCCGACCATGTCGGCATTGGCGTAATTGCAGATGATGGCGTCGTACTTGCGGCTCTGGACGGCCTCGACCAGTTTGTCGGTCACTTCGTAGGCGCTCATCTCCGGCTGCATGTCGTAATGGGCCACCGGCGGCGACTTGACCAGGATGCGGTCCTCGCCGGCGTAGACGGTTTCTTCGCCGCCGTTGAAGAAATAGGTGACGTGCGGGTACTTCTCGGTCTCGGCGATGCGCAGCTGGTGCAAGCCCAGGCTGGAAATGTATTCGCCGAAGCCGTTGTGGATGCGCTCGGGCGGAAAGGCGACCGGCACATGGAACTCCTCGCCATAATGGGTGAGGGTGCAATAAGCGCTCAGCTTGGGCACGTATGCCCGCTCGAAGCCGTCGAAATCCGGGAACAGGAAGGCCCGGGAAATCTGTCGGGCCCGATCGGAACGGAAGTTCATGAACACCACGGCATCGCCGTCGTGCATTCTGGGCACCGCCTCGCCGGCCGGCGCGATCACAGTCGGCTTGATGAACTCGTCCGTCTCGCCGCGCCCGTAGGCCATGGCCAGGCCTTCCTGGGCGCTGGCGGCGCGGTACTCCGCCTTGCCCAGGGTGATCAGGTCGTAGGCGACCTGCACCCGAGGCCAGCGGTTGTCGCGATCCATGCCGTAGTAGCGGCCGGAAATGGTCGCGATGCGACCGGCGCCCAACGCATCCAATTTGGTTTGCAGGCGCTGCAAGTAGATGTCCGCGCACTTGGGCGGCGTATCGCGACCATCCAGGAAGGCATGGACGGAAATCTTCTTCACGCCCGACCGAACCGCCATGTCCAGCATCGCGTGGATATGCGATTCGTGGCTGTGGACACCGCCGTCAGACAGCAGACCGAATATATGCAAGGTCGAGTCGTTTGCCTTGACCTTGTCGATGACGTCGATCAGCACGTAGTTTTCGAAGAAGTGGCCCGACTCGATCGACAGGTCGATCCGGGTGAACTCCTGATAGACGACGCGGCCGGCGCCGATGTTCAGATGGCCGACTTCGGAGTTGCCCATCTGCCCCCGAGGCAAGCCGACCGCAGCCTCCGAGGCATGGATGAGGGTATGGGGACACGTCGCCCACAGCCTGTCCCAATTGGGCTTATGGGCCGCGGCAATGGCGTTGTTGGCAGCTTCCTCTCGATAACCGAAGCCGTCCAGGATGATCAGAAGGGCAGGTAGGACATTAGGTGGCATTAGAAGATTTTATCGCAGAAAACAATATGATTTCACGGGCAGTATTTAAGTATATTTGAATACGACTTAGAATTTGCCTGTCCGTTCCGGGCTTAAGTTCCTGCCTACGTCCATTGCCGCTTTGGAGATACTTGATTATGACCATGGAGTCCATCACGGAACTCATCGAGAAGGATGAACACATCGAGCAGGCTTCGCGCGCCCTCAAGGCCATGTCGCATCCTCTTAGACTAAAGATTCTTTGCGTGCTGGGCGACAACGAAGTGAGCGTCCAGGGCATCGTCGATAGCGTAGGCACATCCCAAAGCAATATTTCCCAGCACCTCGCCATCCTGCGCGATAAAGGCGTGCTACGCACCCGCAAGGACGCCAATCGCGTCTTCTACCGCGTGGCCGATACCCGCACCCTGCAGCTGATCAGCATTATGCGCGACGTCTTTTGCGGTTTTGCGAAATAGCTCAAGATTGCGTATAGGCGAACCAGACTTATATTTACATAAGTTTTTCTGATGTGTAATATTAGCCTTCGCTAATATTCCTGGCCCTTGCTGACGGCCGGGAGGTTGCCTATAAGCAAGGAGCATGGATATGGTGTCATTTCCGTTGCGCCGGCTTACCCTGGCCGTCGCGCTCGCCGTGACCGCTTCGGGTGCCCGGTCGGAAACCCTCGATTTCAAGCAGTGTGTCGCTATCGCCCTGGCGCAGAACCCCGACATGGCCACGGCCCAGTCGCAGATCAAGCAAGCCGAGGCCGCCGAACGTCAGGCCCGGGGCAATTACTGGCCCAAGTTGAATCTATCCCTGACCGCGACCCGCACCAACGACGCCTTGAATGCGTTCGGCCTGAAGCTTGGCCAACGCAACGCCACGTTCGGTGATTTCGGCGCCGGCGAATTCAACCCGTCCAACCCCGCCGTTCTCAGCATCGCGCCGCACGACCTCAACTACCCGGGTAACGTGAACAACTACAACCCGCGCATCGAGCTGCTGGTCCCGGTCTACAACGGCGGCATGGTGGGCGACTACGTCAGACAGGCCAAGTCCTACGTCCAGGCCGCCCAAGCCGGCGACCATCTGGCGCGTCAGAAGCTCACCGAACAAGTGCTGATGGCCTATCAGGGCGTGCACACTGCCCGCGCCTATGTCGAAGTCGCCAAACAGGCACAAATCGCCGCCGAGGAATACGTCCGGATCACCAGCCAACTACTGAAGCAGGGCATGTCGGTCAAGAGCGACCTGCTGACCGCCCAGGTCAACCTGGAAGACGTGAAGCTGAAAGTGACCGCCGCCAAGAACGCCGAGGCCGATGCCCTGGACCAGTTGCACCTGCTGCTGGGCAAGCCGCTGGCCGAACCGCTCGACGTGGGCGCCCCGGTCATGCCAACCATGCTGGACGGCGACGTGACGACCCTGCGCCGCGAGGCCCTGGCCAACCATCAGGGCCTGAAAGCGCTGCGCAGCCAGGAAGACAGCGCGCGGGCCGCCGTGGCCGCCGCGCGCGCCGGCAACCTGCCGCAATTCAACGTCATGCTGCGCCAGGACTGGAACAGCAAGGACCTGAACACCAGAGCCGCCTCTTCCTACACCGTCGCCGGCGTCCTGTCCTGGACCGCATTCGACGGCGGCAGCAGCCGGGCTGCCGTGGACCGGGCCGAAGCGCAGCGCCTGGAGATCGCGGCCAAGCTGGACCAGGCCAACAACGGCATCGCCTACAAGGTCGGCGAAACGAAGCGCCAGGCGGAAGCCGCGGAAGAAACGGTCAAGGCCCGCAAGCTGGCCCTGGACGAGGCCGTCGAAGCCCAGCGTCTGGTCAAGAAGCGCTACGAGAACGGCCTCGGCACGCTGATCGAACTGCTCTCCGCCCAAGCCCAACTGGACAAGGCCCGCGCCGATCTGGTCAAGGCCGACTACGACCAGGCCGTGCAACGCGCCGAACTCAAACTCGCCGTGGGCGTGCTCGACGCCGACAAATTGTGAGGAATAACTCGATGAACAAACTCCACCCTCTCGCATTCGCCATCGCCATCGCCCTGACCGCCTGCGGCGGCGAACACGACAAGGCCGCATCGGCCACCGCCCAGCATACGGTCCAGGCCACTGTGACCGCCCTCCAGCCCACTCAGGGCGTGGTCTACAGTGCCATGCCCGGCACCGTGGTCGCGCAGGAATCGGTCCAGGTCGCCTCCCGCCTGATGGGCTACATCAAGAACATCGCCGTCGCCGAAGGGCAGGCCGTCAAGGTCGGCCAGCGCCTGTTCACCATCGACCCCATGGACATCGAAGGCGGCGTCACCCAGGCCCGCCTGGGCATGGACCAGGCCGACAAGGCCATGCAGGATGCCAAGGCCGACTACGATCGGTTCGCCGCCCTGTACAAGGACGAAGTGGTCAGCCGACAGCAGTACGAAAAGATGAAGCTGAACTACGACATCGCCGCCTCCCGCGCCGCCCAGGCCAAGGCTGGCCTGCAGACCGCCCAGGGCCAGCTCAAGTACGCCGTGGTCAGCTCGCCGATCGACGGCGTCGTGGTCATGAAATACGCCAACGAGGGCGACATCGCCGCGCCGGGCCACCCCGTCCTGCTGGTGGAAAACCAATCCCGTCTCCAGGTCCAGACCTCGGTGCCGGAAAGCATCTACACCGGCCTGAAGCTGGGTGATGCGGTCAAGGTCGAGGTCGACGGCCAGGCCCAGCCGATCATGGCCAAGATTTCGCGCCTGTCGCCGGCCGCCGATCCGGTCGCCCACACCCATCTGGTCAAGCTCGACGTCAGCGCCAAGGACCTGCGCAGCGGCGCCTTCGCCCGTGTCCTGTTCCCGGCCGGCAAACAGACCCTGCTCCAGGTGCCCCAGGAAGCCGTCCTGAACCGCGCCGGCATCACCGGCGTGTTCGTCGTCGACGACAAGGGCACGGCCGAATACCGCATGGTCCGCACCGGCCGGGTCGACAACGGCCAGGTCGAGATCCTGTCCGGCCTGTCGGCCGGTGATCGCGTCGTGACCAAGAACGCTGCGGCAGTCAGCAACGGCGACCTGGTACGAGGCTAAGCGATGAGCGACGTCCAACACGACAGCAAGATGAACATCGCGGGCAAGCTCGCGAAGGCCTTCCTGACCTCCAAGCTGACCCTGCTGACCATCATCGCGGTCACTCTGACCGGCATGCTGGCCCTGATGGTCACGCCGCGCGAATACAACCCCCAGATCGTCGTCCCGGCCGCCAACATCATCGTCGCCAAGCCCGGCGCTTCGCCAGCGGAGATCGAGAACCTGGTGGTCAAGCCGCTGGAGGCGATCATGAACGCCCAGTCCGGCGTCGACCACACCTTCGGCTACGCCACCAACGACTTCGGCGTGGTGACCGTCCAGTTCAAGGTCGGCCAGAACCAGGAGAACAGCCTGGTCAAGCTGTACAACCAGCTGATGCAGAACATGGACCGCATCCCGCCCGGCGCCATGCAGCCGCTGGTCAAGCCGATCAACGTCGACGACGTGCCGATCATGACCCTGACCCTGTCCTCGTCCAGCTATGACGACAACCGGCTGCGCGAAGTGGCCGACCGGCTGCTGGAACAGCTGCGCAACGTGCCCGGCGTGTCGTTCACCCAGGTCATCGGCGGCAGCCCCCGGGCGGTCAACGTCTGGCTCGACGCCCAGCGGCTGGATGCCGCCGGCCTGACCCTGAACCAGGTCGACAACATGCTGCGCGGCAGCAATGTGTCCGCCCCGCTGGGCGACCTGGTCCAGGACAATCGGGCGCGGCCGCTGCGCCTGTCAGGCTACCTCGGTTCGGCCCAGGACGTCGGCAACATCGTGGTCGGCGTCTCCGCCATGGGCCGCCCGGTCTTCCTGAAGGACGTGGCCCGGATCGAGGACGGCCCCGCCGAGATGGACGAAAGCACCCGCTTCGCCTGGGGCCCGGCCGCCGGCAAGGCGGTCAAGGGCGAGAACCCGGCCGTCACGCTGGCCATCGCCAAGAAATCGGGCACCAACGCCGTGGTGGTGGCGAACGCGGTCCTGGACAAGCTGAACCAGCTCAAGAAGGAAGCCATTCCGGCCGGAATCGACGTCGCCGTCACCCGCGACGACGGCGAGAAGGCCAACGAGGCGGTCAACGAACTGGTCTCCCATCTGGGCATCGCCATCGGTTCGGTGGTGGTCATCCTGGTCATCTTCCTGGGCTGGCGCGAAGCCGGCATCGTCACTCTGACCGTGCCGCTGATCCTGTTCGTGGTGCTGGCCGTAGGCCTGGCATTCGGCCAGACCATCAACCGGATCACCCTGTTCGCCCTGATCCTGTCGCTCGGCCTGCTGGTCGATGCCGCCATCGTGGTGATCGAGAACATCCATCGCCACCTGCACCACGGCACCGGCGACAAGACCTTCGGCGAGGCCCTGATCGAGGCCACCAACGAGATCGGCAACCCGACCAACATCGCCACCATCGCCGTGATCCTGGCCTTCATCCCGATGGCCTTCGTGACCGGCATGATGGGCCCGTTCATGGCGCCGATCCCGTTCAACGTGCCGGTCGCCATGATCGCCTCCATCGTCATCGCCTACATGGTGGTGCCCTGGGCCTCCAACCTGTGGCTGGCCAAGAAGGCCGCGCGCGATGCGGCTGCCCATACCCCCAGCCTGGAAGAGGAAGGCGCCTCGCCCAAGGACCCGCTGCACCGCGCCTACGTCGCCGTGATCACCCCGCTGATCGAGTCCAGTTCCAAGCGCAACCTGACCTTCCTGATCGTGCTGCTGCTCCTGCTCGGCGCCATGCTGATGCCGGCCTGGCAGTTCATCCGGCCGTCCGGCCTGAACGGTCCGCTGTCGATGTTGGGCGTCGAACTGAAGATGCTGCCCAACGACAACACCAACACCATGCTGCTCGAGGTCGACACGCCGGCCGGCACCGCCCTGGCCGCGACAGACGAGGTCGCCCGCGCCGTCGGCCGGGTCGTCGAGGCCAACCCCTACGTGACCAACTACCAGACCTTCCTGGGCATGACGGCGCCGATCGATTTCGCCGCCCTGGTGCGCGGCGACCTGATCAAGAAGGGCCAGAACCTGGCCCAGATCCGGGTCAACTTCGTCGGCAAGCACGAGCGCAGCACCTCGTCGCACGAGATCGCCAACGAGCTGAACGAGCAGTTGATGGCAGTGCGCAAGCGCTTCCCGACGGCCAAGATCAAGCTCTATGAGACGCCGCCCGGCCCGCCGGTCCAGGCCCAGATCCTGGCCGAGCTGTACGGCCCCGACTATGACAAGCTGCGCGAGGCCGCCGCCATCGTCGACAAGGACTTCCAGAGCATCTACGGCATGACCAACGTCGACGACACGGTGACCGCCAACGCAGAAAGCTTCGAGGTCCACGTCGACACCGAGAAGGCGCTGCTGTCCGGCGTCGCCCCGGGCCAGGTCGCCGAGCTGCTGCGCAACTACGTCTCCGGCTTCTCGATCGGCACCCTGCACGTCGCCGACGCCCGCGAACCGGTCGACATCAAGGTCCGCCTGCCGCGCGAGCTGCGCGCCACGCCCGAGACCCTGCTCAGCCTGCGCATCGCCAACCCGCAGGGCAAGCAGGTGCCGTTGTCGGCCATCGCCACGGTGCAGAAGGTCACCGAGGCCAAGCCGATCTACGACCGCGACCAGCACCCGATGGTCATGGTCGGCGGCGAGCTGCTCAAGTCCAGCCCGGTCTACGCGGTGCTCGCGCTCGACAAGATGATCGACGGCCAGAAGCTGCCCAACGGCGTGACCTTCACCACCGGCAACCTGGGCTTCGTCCAGGCCAGCCCGAAGGACGTGGTCGACAACACCCTGCTCTGGGGCGGCGAGATGCGCCTGACCCTGGACGTGTTCCGCGACCTCGGCTCCGCCTTCATGGTCGCGATCGTCCTGATCTACCTGCTGCTGGTCGGCTACTACAAGTCGTTCGCCCTGCCCTTCATCGTCATGGGCGCGATCCCGCTCACCCTGGTCGGCGTCTTCCCCGGCCACTGGGCGACCGGGCAGGCCTTCACGGCGACCTCGATGATCGGCGTCATCGCCCTGGCCGGCATCGTGGTGCGCAACTCGCTGCTGTTGATCGACTTCATCCTCGATTACCGCAAGCGGGGCTACGACCTGGAGACCGCCGTGATCGAGGCCGGCGCCGTGCGCTTCCGGCCGATCCTGCTGACCGCCCTGGCGATCATCCTCGGCTCGGCCATCATGATCACCGACCCGGTGTTCGGCGGCCTGGCCGTCTCCCTGATCTTCGGCACCTTCGCCTCCACGGCATTGACCCTGGTCGTGATCCCGCTGATGTACTACCTGTGGCAGCGCCGCATGTCGGCGCCCGCCGCCTAACTTTTTCGAAAGGAGCAATCCAATGACCGTCGAACGCGCTATCCGCCTCCTGGCCGGCGTCATGATCCTGCTGTCCCTGGCCCTGGCCCACGCCTTCGGCCAGGTCGACCTGGGCAAGCTGTCCTGGCTCTGGTTCACCGCCTTCATCGGCCTCAACCTGCTGCAGTCGGGAGTCACCGGCTTCTGCCCGCCCGAGTTCCTGTTCAAGAAGCTGGGCCTCAAGTCCGGCAACGGCTCCTGCTGCGGCTAAGGTAGAATCGACTTCCTTCGGAATTGCATTGAGGTAACGGGATGGAGTTCGTCCAACAAAACATCTGGCTGGTGCTGCTCACGCTGGTATCCGGCTTCATGCTGTTCAGCGGCGGCTTGATGGGCCGTCTGTCGGGCGTGAAACAGGTCGGCCCGCAGGAAGCGGTGATGCTGTTCAATCACGACGCGCTGATGCTCGACGTGCGGGAAGACTCGGAGTTCACCGACGGCCACATCCCGAAATCCAAGCACATCCCGCTCGGCCAGTTGAGCAAGCGACTGTCCGAGCTGGAGAAGTACAAGGACAAGCAGATCGTGGCCGTCTGCCGCAGCGGCAGCCGTTCCGGCCACGCCTGCAGCATGCTGCGCAAGGCGGGCTTCGCAAACGTCAGCAACCTGGCCGGCGGCATCTCGGCCTGGGAACAAGCCGGCTTCCCCAAGGAGAAGTGATATGCCCCACGTGAAGATGTACTGCACCGCGGTCTGCCCCTACTGCCAGATGGCCGAGCGCCTGCTCAACAAGAAGGGCGTGACCGAGATTGAGAAGATCCGCATCGACCTCGACCCGGCCCAGCGCGACACCATGATCGAGATCACCGGCCGCCGCACCGTGCCGCAGATCTTCATCGGCGACCACCATGTCGGCGGCTTCGACGACCTGTCGGCACTCGATGCCGGCGGCGAGCTGGATCCCCTCCTCGCGGCCTAAAGCACGGCCGGCTTGAAATCCGGCGGCCAGGCGCCATTTCACTCCTGATCGCATTTTCAGGAGTCCATCATGGAACTGGTCTGCCCTCACTGCGGGGCCGTCAACCGGGTCCCCGCCGAACGGCTCGGCGACCGCCCCAAATGCGGCAAGTGCGCCAAGCCCGTGCTGCCGCCTGCGCCGATCGAACTGACCGCCGCCGATTTCGACCGCTTCGTCACCCGTGACGGCCTGCCCGTGCTGGTCGACTTCTGGGCGCCCTGGTGCGGCCCCTGCAAGCAGTTCGCCCCCACCTTCGCCCAGGCCGCCGGCCAGTACGTCGGCCAAGTGCGCTTCGTCAAGGTCGACACCGAGGCCGAGCAAGGCCTGGCTGCGCGCCACAACATCCGCAGCATCCCCACCCTGGCCTTGTTCAAGAATGGCCGCGAGGTGGACCGGGTATCCGGCGCCCTGCCCGGTCCGCAGCTGGCCGCCTGGCTGAGACAACATTTGTAAGCCACAAAACCGTCAACTCGAAGCGGCTATAATGGGCCGCTTTCCCTACCTCCAACCTGGAACGTCAAATGAGCGATCAAGAGCAGCAGCAAATCGAAGGCGTCGTCTTCAGCATCGAGAAGATCTACCTGAAGGACCTGTCGGTGGAAGTGCCCAACGCCCCGCAGATCTTCCTGGAACAGAACGCTCCCCAGATCGACGTGCAGCTCCGCAACCAGAGCGAGGCCATCGACAACGGCATCTACCAGACCGTGCTGGTCGCCGTGGTCAACGCCAAGATCGGCGACAAGACCGCGTTCCTGGTCGAAGCCCATCAGGCCGGCATCTTCCGCATGCAGAACGTGCCCCAGGAAGCGATGGAGCCCATGCTGGCGGTCGGCTGCCCGAACATCCTGTTCCCCTACCTGCGGGAAACGGTGTCCGAGGCCGTCACCCGCGCCGGCTTCCCTGCCCTCTACCTGCAGCCGGTCAACTTCGAGGCCATGTACCTCCAGCAGCGTGCCCAGGCCGAAGCGCAGGCCAAGCAGCAGCCGAACTGACCCGGCCATGAAGATCGCGGTGCTCGGAGCCGGCGCCTGGGGCACCGCCCTGGCCATCCATCTGGCCGACGGCGCCGAAGTCCGGCTCTGGACCCGCAATCCGGAGCATGCCGCGCAGATGGCCCGGGACGGCGTCAACGACCGCTACCTACCGGGCTTCGCCCTGGGCGGTCTCGGCATCACGTCCGACCTGGCCGCAGCCGCTCATGACGCGGACTACCTGATCGCGGCCGTGCCCACCTCCGGCTTCCGCGACCTGCTGCGCCAGTTGCGCCAGGCCGGCATCGGCTCGCCCCTGGTCTGGCTCTGCAAGGGCTTCGAAACCGGCACCATGAAGCTGAGCCACGAGGTGCTGGCGGAGGAATGGCCCGATCACCCGGCCGCGGCCATCCTGTCCGGGCCCAGCTTCGCCCAGGAGGTCGCAGCCGGCCAGCCGGCCGCGCTCACGGTCGCCTCGCTCGACGCCGAGTTCGCGCGCCAGGCCGCGCACGACCTGCATCGGCCCCATCTGCGCCTCTATTCCAGCCATGACCTGCCCGGGGTCGAGGTCGGCGGCGCGATCAAGAACGTCATCGCCATCGCCGCCGGCATCTCCGACGGCCTCGGTTTCGGCCTCAACGCCCGCGCCGCGCTGATCACCCGGGGCCTGGCCGAAACCAGCCGGCTGGGCCTGCGCCTGGGCGGCCGCCAGGACACCTTCATGGGCCTGTCCGGCATGGGCGACCTGATCCTGACCTGCACCGGCGACCTCTCCCGCAACCGCCGGGTCGGTCTCAAGCTGGCCCGGGGCGAAAGCCTGGAAGGTATCCTGCGCGAACTCGGCCACGTCGCCGAGGGCGTCACCACGGCCCGCGAAGTGGCCCGCCTGGCGCGCGAACTGGGCGTGGAGATGCCGATCACCGAGGCGGTGCGGGCGATCCTGGATCAGGAACTGCCGCCCAAGGAGGCGGTGGCCGCCTTGTTGAATCGGGAAATCAAGGACGAATAGCACTTCGCCCGATCTGGCCTCAAACCGGGCCGGTCCGAAGCATCGGCCGTCACATCCCGCCTTCGTAGCCGTTCTGCCGCCAGGCCTCGAACACCGCCACCGCCGCCGCATTGGACAGGTTCAGGCTGCGTTGTCCCGGCCGCATCGGCAACCGCAAGCGGTGCTCGGGCCGGAAATCGGCCAGCACTTCGTCGGGCAGTCCGCGGGTTTCCGGGCCGAACACGAACACGTCGCCCGGCTTGAATGCGGCCTCCGCGAAGGAATGTGACGCCTTGGTGGTGAAGGCATAGCGGGTCTGCGGCAAAGCCGCCTTGATCTCGTCCCAGCTGTCGTGGACCTGGACGTTGACGTACTCGTGGTAGTCCAGGCCGGCGCGCCGCATCTGCTTGTCGCTCAGATCGAAGCCGAGCGGCTTGACCAGATGCAACCGACAGCCGGTGTTGGCGGTCAACCGGATGATGTTGCCGGTATTGGGCGGAATCTCGGGTTGGAACAGGACGATATGGAACACGGGAGCGACAGCCTGCCTTGCATTACAATCAGAAGAAGGCATTTTAACGAGTAATCATGGTTCCCCACCTTACCACCGCCCTGACCGGACCCCTGCTGGACCTGGAAAAGCACGTCATCGCCGCGCAACCGGCCATCGAGCACTGGTTCCGCACGCAATGGCAGGAGCACGCCACGCCGTTCTATTCCTCGGTCGACCTGCGCAACGCCGGCTTCAAGCTGGCGCCGGTGGACACCAACCTGTTCCCGGGCGGCTTCAACAACCTGAACCCGGCCTTCATGCCCCTGGCCGTGCAGGCCGCCCAGGTGACCGTGGAGAAGATGTGCTCGGCGGCCCAGCGCTTCCTGCTCATCCCCGAGAACCACACCCGCAACGCCTATTACCTGCAGAACGTGGCGGCCCTGGCCGAGATCATCCGCAAGACCGGCATCACGGTCCGCATCGGCAGCCTGATCCCGGACCTCAAGGAACCCATGATCCTGGACCTGCCGGACGGCGGCGTGCTCAAGCTGGAACCGGTCAAACGGGAAGGCAACCGCCTCACCGTCGACGGCTTCAACCCCTGTGCCGTGCTGCTCAACAACGACCTGTCGGGCGGCATCCCGGACATCCTGAAAGGCATCGACCCGGACCAGACGGTGCTGCCGCCGCTGCATGCCGGCTGGGCGGTGCGGCGCAAGTCGAACCATTTCAAGGCCTATGCCGAGCTGGCCGAGGCCTTCGGCCAGGTGATCGGCATGGATCCCTGGCTGATCGACCCCTATTACGCCGTCTGCGGCGAGGTCGATTTCCAGGCCCGCGACGGCGAGGAGTGCCTGGCCTCCCACGTCGACGAGATGCTCAAGCGGATCAAGCTGAAATACCGGGAATATGGCATCGACAAGGAGCCCTTCGTCATCGTCAAGGCCGACGCCGGCACCTACGGCATGGGCATCATGACCGCCAAGAGCCCGGACGACGTGCGCGACCTCAACCGCAAGACCCGCAACAAGATGGCGGTGGTGAAGGAAGGCCTGGCGGTCGACCAGGTGCTGGTCCAGGAAGGCGTCTACAGCTTCGAGTCGATCAACGATGCCGTGGCCGAGCCGGTGGTCTACATGATCGACCACTTCGTGGTCGGCGGCTTCTACCGGGTGCATACCAGCCGCGGCGTCGACGAGAACCTCAATGCCCCCGGCATGCACTTCGTGCCGCTGGCCTTCGACCAGGCCTGCATGCTGCCCGACGCCAGCGCCCGCCCGGATGCGCCGGTGAACCGCTTCTACACCTACGGCGTGCTGGCCCGCCTGGCGGCCCTGGCCGCGGCGATCGAACTGGAAGACACGGATCCCGAGTTCCACCCCGAGGTCAAGCTATGACCGCCCTGCCGTCCCGAACCGCCCGCTGATGGATATCCTGTTCGTCGCCGACCCGCTGGCCGGCTTCAAGGTCTACAAGGACTCGACCTACGCCATGATGGCCGAGGCGGTGCGCCGCGGCCATGGCATCCACGCCTGCGAGCCGGCCGACCTGGTCTGGCGCGGCGGCAAGGTGCTGGGTTCGACCCGCCGCATCGGCCTGACCGGCCGCAGCCCGGACTGGTTCAGCGCCGCCGAATCCGAATGGCGGCCGCTGGCCGGATTCGACGCCGTGCTCATGCGCAAGGACCCGCCCTTCGACGAGTCCTACCTCAACACCACCTACCTGCTGGAGATGGCCGAACGGGACGGTGCCCGGGTATTCAACCGGCCGCGCGCCCTGCGCGACTACAACGAAAAGCTGGCCATCGGCCGCTTCCCTCGGTTCACCGTGCCGACCCTGGTGACCTGCCTGGCCGGCGAAATACGCGCCTTCCTGGCCGAGCATGGCGACATCGTCGTGAAACCGCTCAACGCCATGGGCGGCAGCGGCATCTTCCGCCTGCGCACCGACGACCCCAACCTGGGCGCCATCCTGGAAACGGTGACCGGGCTCGGCAGCCGCCAGGTCATGGCCCAGCGCTACATCCCCGAGATCGCGGACGGCGACAAGCGCATCCTGCTGATCGATGGCGAGCCGGTGCCCTATTCCCTGGCCCGCATCCCGGCCCCGGGCGAGACCCGCGGCAACCTGGCGGCGGGCGGCACCGGCGTGGCCCGGCCGCTGACCGAACGCGACCGCGAAATCGCCGCCGCGCTCGGCCCGCAGCTGAAGGACGAGGGACTGCTGCTGGTCGGCCTGGACGTGATCGGCGACTGGCTGACCGAGGTCAACGTCACCAGCCCGACCTGTTTCCGCGAGATCACCGACCAGACCGGCTGCGACGTGGCCGCCCTATTCCTCGACGCACTGGAGCGGCAATGCGCCTGATCGCCGGTTTCCTCCTGCTCCTGCTCTTGGCCGGCTGCGGCCATCCGCCGGTATACAGGCAACAGTCCTACGTCTTCGGCACCCTGGTCGACATCACCATCGCCGACGAACCGGAGGACAAGGCCCGGCAGGTCACCGACCACATCCTGGCCGAATTCGACCGGCTCAACCGCGAGTTGCATGCCTGGCAGCCGAGCGACCTGTCCCGCCTCAACCAGCAGCTCGAACATGCCCCGGTCAGCGGCACGATGTCGCCCGAGCTTGCCGCGATCCTGACGGACGCCTCGCATTACGCCGCTCAGGGCGACAACCTGTTCAACCCGGCCATCGGCAACCTGATCCGGCTCTGGGGCTTCCAGTCGGATACCTTCGTGCCGCACATGCCGGACAAGGCCGAGATCGCCAAGCTGGTGAAGGCCGCCCCGCGCATGAGCGACCTGGTCATCAAGGGCACGCAGTTCCATTGCGACAACCCCGCGGTGCGCATCGACCTGGGCGGCTACGCCAAGGGCTATGCCCTGGACGACGCCGCCAACTACCTGCGCAGCCAGGGCGTCAAGAACGCCCTGATCAACATCGGCGGCAACATCATCGCCCTGGGCCAGCACGACGACCGGCCCTGGAAGGTGGGCATCCAGCACCCGCGCCAGGCCGGCGCCATCGCCACCCTGGAACTGAATGACGGCGAGGCGATCGGCACCTCCGGCGATTACCAGCGCTACTTCATGCTGAACGGCGTACGCTATTGCCACCTGATCGACCCGCGCACCGGCTGGCCGGTGCAGGACACCCAGGCGGTGACCATCATCGCCCACGGCCCCCACGCCGGCACCATCTCGGACGAAGCCAGCAAGCCGATCTTCATTGGCGGCAGAACGGAATGGCGTGAGATGGCGAAGAAAGTCGGAATCACCGAAGTCCTGCGGATCGACGCCTCGGGCCAGGCCAGCATGACCCAGACCATGGCCGCCCGTGTCGAATGGCTGGACAAGTCGATGCAAGCGACGGTCGTGCCCTGAAAGGAGCCCGGAATGTACAGTTGGAAAAACTATTTCGTCGTCCAGGCGGACTACCAGAACTGGGCCAACAACGTCTTGTTCGAATCGCTCAGCCACCTCAAGCCGGAAACCCTGACCCGGGACGAGGGCCTGTTCTTCGGCAGCATCCACCATACCGTCGACCACATCCTGGCAGTCAGCCAGGTCTGGCTCGCCCGGCTGCAGGGAAACAGCCTGCAGGTGAACTTCCGGGAAATCCAGCATCCGGTCTGGCGCGAATTGCAGAACGCCATGCGCCACGAGACCCGGCACCTGCAGGACTGGCTCGAGTCGCAGCCGGAGGCCTTTTTCGAGGACGAAATCCGCTTCCGGAGCGGCGACGGCAAGGAATGGACCATGTGGGTCCGGGACGTGCTCAGCCACCTTTTCGACCACTACATCCATCACCGCGGCCAGATCTCGGCCGTCGCCACCCGGCTCGGCGCCCCCTGCCCCGAGATGGACTACTTCTACTACCGGCGGGTCATGGAAAAGCTGCTGGATGAAACCAGCCACTCACCCCGCTGAACGCATCACAGGAAGCAAACGTGTCCGACAACCCCAAGCCGCAACGCAAAACCATCCGCCTGAAGACCAAGGAGGCTGAGCCCGGCGCGCCCGGACAGGGCAAAAAACGCCCGCCGGTACGCTGGAGTCCGCTGCAACGCGACCGGGCCCGAGCGAGCGAGGGCAAACAGGCCAAGCCGGCTGCCGAGCCGGCCAAGAAGCGCCCGGCCACGGCCAAACCCGGACGCGGGGCGGAACAAAGGAACGCGGATCACAAGAACGAAGGCCGCACCCGACGCCGCACCATTGCGAACAAGCCACAAACGGCCCGCCTGCAACACTTTTTCGCCGCCTGCCCGAGGGGCCTGGAAGCCGAGACGGCCAAGGAACTGGCCGAACTCGGCGCCGAAGAGATCCGGGAGGCATCCGGCGGTGTCGAATTCAGCGGCGAATTGCCCATCGCCTGGAAGGTCAACCTGTGGAGCCGCCTGGCGATCCGGGTACTGCAGCGGATCGATACCGGCAGTTACCGGGACGAGGACGACCTGTACCGGGCCACCCTTAAGCTTCCCTGGTCAGACTGGTTCGGCGTGGACCGCTCCATCGCCGTTCGCACCGTCGCCCACGCGAGCCCGCTGAAGAGCCTCAACTTCGCCACCCTGAAGATCAAGGACGCGGTCTGCGACCGTTTCCGCCAGGACCTGGAGTTGCGCCCCGACGTCGACGCCCGCTCGCCCCAGGTGCCGATCCTGCTCTACCTGGACCGGGACAACTACAGCCTCTATCTCGACCTGTCCGGCGAGCCGCTGAACCGGCGCGGCTACCGGATCGAGCCCGCCCCGGCCCCCTTGAACGAAAACCTGGCGGCCGGCCTGCTGCGGCTGGCCGGCTGGACGCCGGACAGGCCGCTGCTGGACCCCATGATGGGCGGCGGCACCATCCTGCTCGAAGCCGCCATGATGGCCCTCAACATGGCGCCGGGCCTCAAGCGGCACTTCGCCTTTGAAAACCTGATCAGCTTCGACAAGGTGGAATGGGCCCGGCTGCGCAAGGATGCCCAGGCCGCCCAACAGGAAAAACGGGAATTGCCGATCTACGGCTGCGACATCGACCCCAAGATGGTCCGCGCCGCCGGCATCAACCTGAAGGCCGCAGGCCTGCTCGACTGCGTCATCCTGCGCGAAGGCGACGTCCTGGAAATCCCCGCGCCGGCAGACTCGGGCCTGATCGTCAGCAATCCGCCCTACGGCATCCGCCTCGACTCCGATGCCGCTTTCTACAGCAGCCTAGGCGACGCCATGAAACAGCATTTTCCCGGCTGGACGGCCTATTTCATTTCGGCCGACCCTGAATTTCCGAAAAACATGGGACTCAAGGCCGACCGCCGCATACCGCTTTATAACGGCCCATTGGAATGTCGGTTATACGAATACCGGATGGTATCCGGCTCCATGCGGCAATAAATGAAACGCCATAAAACAAAACCGCTTTTGCCCGCATTTAAACTGGCCTAATATTCCGCGCCAATTGCCGGTAAGCGTTTCATCCATACAACATTCGACCGGCACTTTTGTTAGTGCCGGTATGTTTATACCAATGCGCCGACCGCCCTGTAGCATCATTCAAAAGCACAATTTTTAAGTCGTACCGGGAGCCCCATATGAACAAAGCCGCTATTTTCAAAAAAACCGTTGTCGGTTCCAGCGTGGCCGCCGCGCTAGGCATGATGGCCTTGCCCATGCATGCGCTGGCAGCCGACACGGATACCGATACCCTGTTCAAGGAAAGCATGTACCTGCGCGAAACAGGAAAGACCTATTCCGCCATCAAGGCGATGGAGTCGATTCTGCAGAACCAGCCCACGCTGGAACGCGTCCGCCTGGAGCTGGCCGTCTCCTACTACCGGGTCCTGAATTACGAGCGCGCCAAGGCGGAGGCCAAGAAGGTCTTGGATGATCCCAAGACACCTGAGAACGTCAAACTCGCGATCCAGGTATTCCTGGCCCAGGTCGAACAGGATGAGGCCCTGCTTCTGAAGCAGAAGAGCCACTTCGAGCCGTCGGTATCGGCCGGCCTGCTCTACGATTCGAATATCAACGCCGGCCCCGGCAATTCGCTGTTGCCCGGCGGCTGGGTGCTGTCGCCCTCCTCCGTTGAAACAGGCGACTGGGCTACAGTACTCCAGGCCGGCCTCAGCCATACCTACCAATCGCCCACCCCGGTTCGGGTGGGTGAAGATGCGGCGCGCTTCCTCTGGAAGAGCCAAGCCAACCTCTATCAGCGCAGCTACAACCGCAACAGCAACTACAACCTGACCATCGCCACGCTGGCCACCGGCCCGGCCTGGCTGGCGCCCAACAAATGGCGCGCCAACGTCAACTTCCAGATCGACAACCTGATGCAAGGTGGGCACGAATTGGCCGTCTATTCGACGGTCGCCCCCAGCTACACCTGGCAGCTCAGAAGCGCGGAATTGACCACCGACCTCCAGTACACCCGCAAGAACTTCATCCTTTCCGGAAACGACGTCAGGAATAGCGATTACGTCTCCGGCGGCCTGTCCTACGGCAAAATCCTTCGCAACGGCAAGACGGCCACCCAGGTCGGTGCCCGCCTGTTCAACGAGGATGCAAAAACGCCGCAATATACCAACCATGGTTACGAATGGTTCGTCGGCGTCAACTACCTGGCCTGGACAAATGGCAACATCTACGCCCGCTACACCCAGGACGTGGCCTGGTACGATGTTGGCGGTACCGTGGCCAGCCGCCAGGATTACACGCATCAGTATGAAGTCGGCTTCGGCCACCACTTCAAGACCGGCAAGCTGAACAACTGGAACCTGAACGGCAGCTGGACCCATATCGAGAACAATTCCGACGATCCGGTTTATAAATATCAGCGGGATCTGGCCTTGCTGACGATAGGCCGTACCTTCTAGCAACTCGACCGCATAT
Organism: Parasulfuritortus sp.; assembly: GCA_036391875.1. Lineage (GTDB taxonomy): Bacteria > Pseudomonadota > Gammaproteobacteria > Burkholderiales > Thiobacillaceae > Parasulfuritortus. The sequence continues at coordinate 55,356 of DASVZA010000024.1, read as the reverse complement.
CCCCATGGGCATCCAATTGGATGCCTTTTTTTTGCGCCCGTTGAATCAAAACTGCGCAATTCAAATATGGCATCAATTAATTTCATATTTATAAACAAGCGGATTTTTATATCTTGAATCTATATTGAAAGTGGAAGCTTTTCCTGGCACTTAAAGTGAAAGGAGCTACCATGAAAGCCAAATTGACATTGATAGCAACGGTCGTTGCTGCTCTATTTACCGGCATACAGCCGGCACTCGCCGCAAATACCCATGAAAACGAATGGGGTAATATTCAACTCTGCGACAAATTGACCATCGCCGACGATTCTGCCGGTGGCTGGGGATGTTGGACCGAATTCGCCCCGCCAGCTGCCGGCCCGAGTGGGATCGGATTCCTGGGCATGAACGGTGGTGAACTCTACGTGAATAGTCCGGTTTTCCATGGCCCCACCAGTGATAATCCGACCACACCGACTGACGGAGCGGGAGGGTGCCCTGCCGGTGCCGCGTGCGGTTTTGCCGTGTACCGGAACTATGACACGAGCTACGTCCCTCCCTACTGGGAAGACCATTATGTCCACGAATGGGTAAAAACCAAGCGTGGCTGGCAATTGCAGTTAGCCAACCACCCGATCCAACATAGTGGTTACTGGACGACCGCCTACAACGAAGGCGGCGACAGCAAGACTCATATGTTGCCGGCGACCTTCTCGGTGACGCCGAGCATTGGCGAAACCGGCATGTTCGGTGGCCCGATGTCGGCCAGCTTCTTGCTGACTCAGTTGAATCCTGACGATCCAGCCCCGACCTTCACCGCCTCCGGCAATCTGCCGGACGGATGGTATCTCTACATCCCGGGCTGGTTCGGTTACGGCACGGCCAGCAGCAACAGTGAAACCGGCGGTGCCAACATCGAAGGGACCGTGACCGGTCACGATCAGGTCGCCGTCGGCGGCAACACCGACAGCTTCAGGATTTATGTCTACGTCTCCGGCCAAACCGAAAAAACGCTGTGTGGCGATTGCCAGACTCCGCAGATGGGTGTCGAGGGTGCCTATGTGGTCGGCTACCCCACTTCCGCGAACGACATGGCTGCTATGGCCACCAAGATCGGTTATTACCAGGGTAATGAGGTCTTGTCCGGCGCCTGGGTCAACATCCAGGCCAACTTCAGTACCGCCGCCTGGAACGGTTCTTGGAACGGCGGCAACCTGCCGAGTTGGGGTGCTGCAGGCACCATCAATGGCGCCAACATCCAGTCCACCTCGGTCAACGGCCATGCCGTAGCCGGCTCGGTCCAAGGCACCTTCTACGGCTCCGGTGCCAACAACCTGGCCGGTGTCTCGGACGTGACGTTGCAGAAGGGTGAAAGCCAAGTCCGTCATGTGGACTTGTTCGTGACCGACCTGAAGTTTGCCGCGCCTGCAGCCGGCACGCCGCAATAGCGTATAGCGGCAGGAATGAAGTGGCAGCAATCACGGTGCCGTGGCCCAACCGCCACGGCACCGTTGTCATTGGCTCATGCGGTCAGGCGGCGCAAGGCTTCGTCGTATTTCTCCGCCGTCCGCGCCACCACCTCGGCCGGCAGTTCCGGACCGGGCGCTTTTTTGTTCCAACCCGAATTGGTCAGCCAGTCGCGCACGTATTGCTTGTCGAAGCTGGGCGGATTGCTGCCCACCTGGTACTCGTCGACCGGCCAGAAACGGGAGGAGTCGGGTGTCAGTACCTCGTCGATCAGGGTCAGTGTCCCAGACTCGTCCAAGCCGAACTCGAACTTGGTGTCGGCGATGATGATGCCCTTGGTCAACGCGTAATCGGCCGCTTCCTTGTACAGGGCGATGGCGGCGTCCCGCACCCGTGCAGCCAGTTCCACGCCGAGCAGCTTTTCGCATTGGCCGAAATCGATGTTCTCGTCGTGCTCGCCCACCGCGGCCTTGGTCGAGGGGGTGAACAGCGGTTCCGGCAGCTTGTCGGCCTGCTGCAGTCCCGGCGGCAACGGGATGCCGCAGACGCTGCCGGTTTTCTGGTAGTCCGCCCAACCGGAACCGACCAGATAGCCGCGCACGATGGCCTCGATCGGCAGTGCCTTGAGCCGTTTCACCACCACCGCGCGGCCGGTCACCTGCTCCCGCTCCGCCGGTGCCACCAGGCTCTCCGGAGCATCGCCGGTCAATTGATTGGGCAGGATGTGGGCCAGCTTGGCGAACCAGAAATCGGCCACCGCGGTGAGTACCCGGCCTTTGCCGGGGATCGGCGTGGGCAGGACCACATCGAACGCCGACAGCCGGTCTGTGGTCACGATCAGCATGCGCGCGTCGTCGACGGCGTAAATGTCGCGGACCTTGCCTTTGTGGATCAACGGCAAGGATTTGATGGAGGTTTCGTAGAGTGCGTCCATGGTGTCAGCCAATCGAATAAGCCCGCCGAAGATAGCACGGCTTGAATGCCGGCCAAAGCCGGCCGTTCACTTCATACCGCCATCGCCCGGCGCGTCCGCCGCCCCGCTCAGCGGGAGAGTATCCAGGCGATCATCTGTTTGAGATCCGGAGTGCTGATGACGCCCTGGGCCGGCATGTCGATCTTGGTCAACTCGTTGTGCTTGCCGGAACGCACCTCCTTGAACAGGATGGCGGCCGCCTCCGGATTGTTTCGGTACTTGTCCGCCACGCTCCTGTAGGATGGCCCGGCCTTCCGGCTATCCACGGCGTGGCAGGCCAGGCAATACCGGCCGGCGGCAGGCATGTCCGTGGCCATGGCCACGGACGACAGAAGACCGATCGCAAGCCCCAACACACTTCCCATCACCCCCATGATCCCCTCCTCTAGTCGATTGCAGGATGTCAACGGCTGTCACGCGTATTAAAGGCCGTCCCCGCCGGACTGGCAAGCCAGCGGCGGCGCCGACTCCGGCCGCAACGCCCAACTAGGCCAGATAGACCTTCCCGCCGATCACCGCCACGCGAACGGGCCGCAGCCCCTGCCCGTTGCATTCTCCTCTGAGGCAGCGGCCGTCCTCGACTGCGTAGCGCGCATAATGGACCTGGCAGACGATGTCGCCGCCGTCGACATAGCGGTAATCCCTGGTTACGCCGAGCGGCACGCCGAAATGGGTACAGCGGTCCTCGTAGGCCAGGAAGCGGCCGCCGGCCAGATGGACGACCAGGACGGCACCGGCTTCCGGCCGCTTGAAGGAGCGGGCTTCACCGACCGGAATATCAGCGCAATTGCAGATCGCGTCCATCGTTCACCCCATTGCCGGCAGCGGCCATCTACCCGTACCGAAGCGGCCATTCAGGCGTCCACGTCTTTCCGTTCAGCCGTGAAATGCGCCGCCAACGCCGACAAGAGTTGTTGCGCCTTGTCGTATTCGAAATCGTCGACCGCCCGCTGCAGCTTGCCGGCCTCTAGCGCAAAAGCGCTGCCGACCAACAACCGGGCCAAACGGCCAACGGGTTCCATGGCCTCGACATCGCCGGCGGCCACGAGGGGCGCCAATTCGGACAGCAACTTGGCGACGGCGGCGCCGTCGACCTCGGCCGTTCCCGCTTCCGGCGGTGCCTTATCCCGGTCGAACAGCCCGCTCAGGCCGCCCAGCACCAGATCGAGTTCGGCATACAAGGCATTGAGTTCGGCCGCGGCCGGGACCTCCCCGCCGCGCAGCCGCAACTCCACACGCTGAGCAGCGCTGGACAAAGCAGCGGCCCCGATGGTGCCGCCCACGCCCTTGAGGGTGTGGGCCAGACGCGTGGCCGTCTCCGCCGACGTGGCCAGCGCCTCCTTCATCTTGGCGACCCAATCGCCATAATCCTGCTGGAAGCGGCCCAATATCTCCATGCACAGCTCTTCGCTGCCGCCCAGGTTGGCCAGGGTGCGCACCAGGTCGATGCCGGGCAACGCCGGTGGCAAGCCCGGCTGGGCACCCTCCTGCTGCGTCGCGTGCTCCGCATGGCGTTCGGGACTGACCCATTTCACCAGCATGGCGAACAGCAACTCGGGATCGATCGGCTTGGTCAGATAATCATCCATCCCGGCACTCAGGCAACGCTCCCGATCACCGGTCATGGCATGGGCGGTCAAAGCGATGATGGGCACGCGCCCGCCTTCGGCGCGGATCCGCCGGCTGGCTTCATAGCCATCCATATTGGGCATCTGGACATCCATCAGCACCAGATCGAAGACCTGGTCCGCGAATTTGGCCAGCGCATCCATGCCGTCCACGGCGCAGGTGACGACCAGCCCGAGGCCTTCGAGCAATTCGCTGGCGACCTGGCGGTTGATGGCATTGTCCTCCACCAGCAATATCCGCGCGCCGAGTAGCCCCTGGATGGCATCGACATCGCGCACCGCCGCGTGGACGGCATGCGGGCGCTCCGGCGTGCGGAAGCCCAGGGCATTGAGCATGCCATCGAACAGGGTGGAAGGCGAAACCGGCTTTTGCACCACCACGACTTGCCGCGCCCCCGCCTCCAACATGGTGGCGTCCTGGCCGTAGGCCGTCACCAGCAATGGGACGGGCTTCTGTCGGATCGCCGGGTCGGCTTGAATCGCGGCCTGCGTCGCCAGGCCGTCCATGCCTGCCATGCGCCAATCCAGCAGCACGAAATGATAGGGCTCCGCACTGTCCGCCCTACGCAGTTCCTGGATGCAGGCCTCGCCTGACGCCACCTCCCCGGATTCCATGCCGAAACTGGCCACCATGTCGCGCAGGACGTCCCGTGCGGTGGTGTTGTCGTCGACGATGAGCACTCTTTTTCCCTTCAGGCGCAGGCTCTCGGCTTCGACATCGCGATGGCTGGCGACCTCGAACGGCAAGGTGAAATAGAACTCGCTGCCCAGGTCAAGCCGGCTTTCCACACCGATTTCCCCGCCCATGAGCTCCACCAGCCGCTTGCTGATGGCCAACCCCAGGCCGGTGCCGCCGTATTTCCGGGTTGTGGACATGTCCGCCTGGGAAAACGACGTGAACAACTGGGACTTCTGCTCCTCGCTGAGGCCGATGCCGGTATCGCGTACCGAAAAGCGCAGCAGCAGCCGGTTGCCCTGTTGTTTGACCGGGTTCACGGCAATCACCACTTCGCCTTGTTCGGTGAACTTGACCGCGTTGCTGGCCAGGTTGGTCAGCACCTGGCCCAGGCGCAGCGCATCGCCGATCAGCCGGTCTGGCAATTTTGCGGGCTCGGCAATCAGGAGCTCCAGGCCCTTGTTGGCGGCCGACAGGGCGATGACCGCCGCCACTTGGTGCAGCACGTCCTCCAACAGGAACTCGTTGCGTTCGACGACCAGTCGGCCGGCTTCGATCTTGGAAAAGTCCAGGATGTCGTTGATGATGCCGAGCAGGTTCTTGGCCGACAGCAGTATCTTGCCGAGATAACCTTTCTGCCGCTCGTCCAGGTCGGTCTGCAAGGCCAAGTGGGAAAGCCCGATCACCGCGTTCATGGGGGTCCGGATCTCGTGGCTCATGTTGGCCAGGAAGTTGCTCTTGGCGTGGCTGGCCGCCTCGGCCATTTCCTTTGCCTGGCTCAACTCCCGTTCCACGTCCTTGTGCGGGGTGATATCCCGATACTGCCAAAGATGGCCGCGGGTATTCTTGCCCACCATGATGGGGATGTAATCGCGGTCGAAATAGCGGTCGTCGGCCAGTCTCAATTCCTCGCCGATCACGACCTTGCCTGCATCGATGGTCCGGTCGATGCCACGGATGAAGGCGGAGGGATCGCCGAACTGGACCCTGATGCGTTCGAGCAGTGGATTGCAATCCTGGCCGATCAGGCGGCTCTGCAGCTCGGCCGGCAGGCCGAACAGCTCGCACAGCTTCCGGTTCAGCAAGACGATGCGCCGAGCCTCGTCCTCCACCAGCACCCCGTTCTGCATGTTCTCCAGGATCGCCCCCAGGCGGCTGCCGAGTGCCTGCAGCTCGGCCTCGAACTGCTTGCGCTCGCTGACGTCCTGGAAAACGGCGACCTGGCCGATGATGCGTCCATCCTCACGCATCGGCATGGCCGTGACCGAAACCTGGAGCGAAGTACCGTCCCGGCGCTTGAACCGCTCGTCCCCGGATCGGAATATTTCGCCGCCCCATACCGCCTCGCTGATCGGACAATCCCGGGCCGACAAGACATGGCCGTCGGCCGACTCGTAATGCACGCAGTCGTGGAAATTCCGTCCGGACAGCTCGGCCAGGGTCCAGCCCAGCATGTGCTCGGCCTCCGGGTTGAGAAAGGTGCAAAAGCCGTTCGCATCCAGGACATACACCCCCTCGCCCATGGAGTCGGTCACCCCCTGCAGGAAGCGCTGGTTTTGCTTGATGGCCTCTTCCAGTGTTTTCTGCTGGCTGATGTCGGTGCGGATCGCAATGTAGCGCTCCGGCAGACCGGCATCGTCGAGGATGGGCACGATGGTCGCCGCCACCCAGAACAGGCTGCCGTTCTTGGCCCGGTTGCATATCTCGCCGTGCCAGACCCGGCCGGAGGCGATGCTATCCCACATGTCTCGGAAAAACTCGGCCGGGTGTCGTCCAGAATTGACGACGCGATGATTGCTGCCCAGCAGCTCGTCCAGGCTGTAGCCGCTGATTTCGCAGAACTTGGCGTTGGCGTACAGGATCGCCCCCGCCGGGTCGGTGACGCTGACGATGGCGTGCTGGTCCAAGGCGAACTTCTGCTGCTCCAGTTCGCGTTGTGCCCGCCGCCGGTCGCGCACCAGTTCCGCCATCAGGCTTGACAGCTGTTCCAGGCTGGCATCGCCGCTGCCGATCTCCGGCCGGCCCTCCGCCCGCAGCAATTCGTTGGCCGTCGCCCGCAATGAGTCGACCACCCGGCCCTGGCGCTCCGCATCCTGTCGCAGACGCTCGTTGGCGACGGTCAATTCCTCCGAACTGAGGTGCAGGCTGCGGTTACGCAATTCCAGGTCGCGCTCGAACTGGCCATAGCTGCCATCGATCCGGCCGACGAACTCGGCGAACCCTTGGCACAGCCGCTGCACCGCCTCGGGCAACGTGCCCGCACGCGCCAATTCGGCCAAGGCGACTTTGAAGGTTGCCAGTTCGGACTCGCCCTGTATCTGCAGGGTGCGCTTCAGCTGGCGTTCGAGTAGATGGTGCATGGCTTCTACCCGGCCTCAGCGTTCGCCCAGATAGGTGACCGTCATGGTCTGGTTGTGCAACCTGCAATCCGTCGTGGCGGTGAACGGGCTGATCTCGCCGTAGGAGTAGAAGCCGGTCAGAGCGTTCTGCCGGCCCAGCGTATTGGCCACCGCATCCACCTCGTCGTCCACCTGGTCGCCCATCACCAAACGGCGCCCCACGCAACTGACCAGGATGGCCAGGCCGGGCGGCACGTCCTGGGGCAGACAGCCTCGGACCTGTTTGGCCGCCACGTCGGCGCCGTCGACCAGTTGGTTGGTCGAGGCATGCATCAGGCGCAGATAGCCGTGGGCGACGATATCGCCCGCCAATATCAGGCTGCCCTGTACCTCATCGATCACCAGCGTGGAGCGGACCAGACCCATGGCATCGTGGTTTTCGTTGAGCATCTCGAACGGGAAAAGCAGGCCCGAGGCCGGCAGCTCCTTGGCATAGTCGCCCAGATAGCGCTTGTAGATATTGAGCGCAGGCTCGCCATCCAACTCATACAGCACGTTGCCCTCGCTGCGGGTGACCTTCCGGGCCGGCCCGAACGGCACCCAGCCGCCATAGGAGCCATGGCCGACGATCAAGTCGTCGCCATACAGGCCGAGCCCGACCACCGCATCGGCCCGGATGCCCGATGGCGTCACGGTCAGGGAGCCGACAAAGGCTCCGTCGTCGCCGGCCAGTCCGCCGGTGACCGGCACATCGGGGCCGATATGGGATATCAGGCCCTCGATGACTGCACTGCCGTTCACGCCCACACCCTTGCCGAACAACAGGACCGCACGCAGCCCCGGCCCGGCCAACTGCCGGCCGAGTCTTTCCCCTGCCATCTGGCTGTCCTCCATGACCGGAACTGAAGCCTCCGCGGTCCTCAACCCGATGTCGTGTTCGAACCGGATGGCGCTCACGACACAGGTTTTTTCGTATACGCCCTGGGCGGTGATCTCACCGGCAGTGGAACAGCCCAACACGGCAGCCCGCCGGAAGGCCTGATGCAACACCCGGTCCATATCGGTTTTTTTCAGGAGATCGACGCTGCCGAAAACCAGGACCACCTGGGGGTCGACAGACTGAAGCTCGGCGAGCGCGTCGGCATCGGGCCCGCCGGAGAATTGCATCTGTTTTATCTTCATGAATGAACGATCCTCCGGGGCAATATTTTCTGCGTTGTGCGGAACACACTTTCGGACGCAGCCCGCGATCGGGCGCGCCGACGACATCCTCTCGGAATCTGTGCAAATTCATCATAGGCGCTGACCCCGGTTTTTGCCGTGAGCCCGCCGCCATTCGTTTCCGGTCCACCGGAATATTGCTGCTGGCTGGGACCGCTCCACCTCGGAACATAGAAATAAAAAAGGCGGCCCGAAGCCGCCTTTTTTCCGCTGCCGATTCGGCTTAGTTGACCTTGGGGTCCAATTCGCCGGAGTCGTAGCGCTTCTGCATCTCCTCCAGGTTGAACACCTTGCCGATCTTGCTGGCCATGCCGGCGGAGCCGAAGGCTTCGTAGCGGGCCTTGCAGATACCGCTCATGCCCTTGGTGGCTTCCTTCAGGAACTTGCGCGGGTCGAAGTTGGCCTTGTTCTCGGCCAGGTGCTTGCGGATGGCGCCGGTGGAAGCCATGCGCAGGTCGGTGTCGATGTTGACCTTGCGCACACCGTTCTTGATGCCTTCGACGATCTCCTCGACCGGCACGCCGTAGGTCTGGCCCATGTCGCCGCCGAAGCTGTTGATGATGGCGAGCCAGTCTTCCGGCACCGAGGAGGAGCCGTGCATGACCAGGTGGACGTTGGGGATGCGGGCGTGGATTTCGCGCACGCGGTCGATGCGCAGCACCTTGCCGGTCGGCTTCTGGGTGAACTTGTAGGCGCCGTGGCTGGTGCCGATGGCGATGGCCAGGGCGTCGACCTTGGTCTTGGCGACGAAGTCGGCGGCCTCGTTGGGATCGGTCAGCAGCTGGCTGTGGTCCAGGGTGCCTTCGGCACCGTGGCCGTCTTCCTCGCCGGCCTTGCCGGATTCCAGGGAACCCAGGCAGCCCAGTTCGCCTTCCACGGACACGCCGCAGGCGTGGGCCAGTTCGGCCACGTGGCGGGTGACGTCGACGTTGTACTCGTAGGTGGACGGGGTCTTGCCGTCGGTGCCGAGGGAGCCGTCCATCATCACGGAGCTGAAGCCCGACTGGATGGAACGGAAGCAGATGCTGGGGCTGGCGCCGTGGTCCTGGTGCATGCAGACCGGAATCTGCGGATAGGACTCGATGGCGGCCAGGATCAGGTGGCGCAGGAAGGGCTCGCCGGCATAGGAGCGGGCGCCGGCGGAACCTTGCAGGATGACCGGGCTGTCGACCGCCGCGGCGGCCTGCATGATGGCCTGGACCTGTTCCATGTTGTTGACGTTGAAGGCCGGCAGGCCATAGCCGTGCTCAGCGGCGTGATCGAGCAGTTGACGCAGGGAAATCAGTGCCATCTTTTACTCTCCTTTTCAAATCAAAACTTTTTGCGTTCGCCGACGCGAACGATCTTCATGGTGTTGGTGCCACCAGAACGGCCGATGGGCTCGCCGATGGTGAGCAGGATCAGGTCGCCGTTGCGCACCGCGCCGCGCCGCCTGAGCTCGTCCTCTGCCTCGGCCAGGAGCTGGTCCCGGTCCTCCGTGGCAGGCCGGAAATTCACAGGATACACCCCGCGGAACAGGGTCACCTTGCGCCGGGTGTTGACCTCGGGAGTCAGAGCATAGATCGGCACGTGGGTGCTGATCCGCGAGATCCAGAGCGCTGTCGAACCGGACTGGGTCATGGCGGCGATGGCCTTGACGTTGAGGTGCAGCGAGGTGAACGCGCTCGATTTGGCGATGGCCTCGTCGACCCGCAGGATGTCGGCATGCTTGATCCCGAACTGGGGCGGCTCGATTTCCTTCTCCGCCTCGAGGCAGACGCGATTCATGGCGGCGATCGCCTCGACCGGGAACTGGCCGGCGGCCGTCTCGGCGGACAGCATCACCGCATCGGTGCCATCCAGCACGGCGTTGGCCACGTCGGATACCTCGGCCCGGGTCGGGATCGGGCTGGTGATCATCGACTCCATCATCTGGGTAGCGGTGATGGTGAGCTTGTTCTTCTCCCGCGCCATGCGGATCATGCGTTTCTGCAGGGCCGGCACGGCCGCATCGCCGACTTCCACGCCCAGGTCGCCGCGCGCCACCATGATGGCGTCCGAGGCGTCCAGGATGCCGCTCAGGGCCTCGATCGCTTCGGCCCGCTCGATCTTCGATACGATCCAGGCCTTGCCTCCATGGGCGTGCAGGATCTCACGTGCCTGCTGGATGTCGGCGGCGGAACGCGGGAAGGACACGGCCAGGTAATCGGCCCGCAGCTGGGCCGCGGTCTTGATGTCCTCGATGTCCTTGTCGGTCAGCGCCGAAGCGGACAGGCCGCCGCCCTTGCGGTTGATGCCCTTGTTGTTCGACAGCACGCCGCCCTGCACCACCTTGCAAGTGACGATGCCGTCCTTGACCTCCTCGACCCACATCTCGATCCGGCCGTCGTCGAGCAGCAGCGTCGCACCGCGCGAAACGTCGTAGACCAGATCCTTGTAGTCGAGACCGACCTTGGTCTGGTCGCCCAGTTCGCAATTGACGTCCAGATGGAAGGTATCGCCCGGGCTTAGGGTGATCTTGCCGTCCTTGAACTTGCCGATGCGGATCTTTGGGCCCTGCAGGTCGACCAGGATGCCGATCGCGCGGCCCCGGGTCTTGGCCAGCGAGCGCACCATCTCGGCCCGCTGGATATGCTCCTCGGCCGTGCCGTGGGAGAAGTTGAGGCGGACGACATCGACGCCCGCCTCGATCATTTTGTCCAGCACTTTGGGGTCCGAACAGGCGGGCCCCAGGGTAGCGACGATTTTGGTTCTGCGTAGCATGTTTTATCTTCGATGAGTGAGGTGTGAGGAGTGAAGGGGAGGATGCGCAAGGAGCGCTCCGTTCTCCTGACTCCTCACTCGGGTATCAGCCGGCCGCCCGTTTTTCCAGGATGTCCACGGCAGGCAGCACCTTGCCCTCGAGGTATTCCAGGAACGCCCCACCGGCGGTGGAGATATAGGATACCTTGTCGTAGATGTCATATTTCTGAATCGCGGCGATGGTGTCGCCGCCGCCGGCCAGGGTGAAGGCTTTGGTCTCGGCGATGGCCTTGGCGATGGCCTTGGTGCCGTCGCCGAACTGGTCGAATTCGAACACGCCGACCGGGCCGTTCCAGACCACGGTACCGGCCTTCATGATGATGTCGACCAGTTCCTGGGCGGACTTGGGACCGATGTCGAAGATCATGTCGTCGTCGGCCACGGCACCAGCATCCTTCAGCACGGCCGGCTCGTTGGCGTCGAACTGCTTGCCGCAGACCACGTCGACGGCGACGGGGATGCTGGCGCCGCGGGCAGCCATCTTCGCCATCAGGCTCTTGGCGGTCGGCACCAGATCGTCCTCGCACAGGGACTTGCCGACGTTCTTGCCGGTCGCCTTCAGGAAGGTATTGGCGATGCCGCCACCGACCACCAGTTGGTCGCACTTCTCGGCCAGGGCCTCGAGCACGGTCAGCTTTGTGGAGACCTTGGAGCCGCCGACGATGGCGACCATCGGCCGGGCCGGATTGGCCAGGGCCTTGCCCAGGGCTTCCAGTTCCTCGGCGACCAGCTTGCCGGCGCAGGCGACCGGAGCGAACTGGGCAACGCCGTAGGTCGTGCCTTCGGCGCGGTGGGCCGTACCGAAGGCGTCCATGACGAAGACATCGCACAGGGCGGCGTATTTCTTGGCCAGTTCCTCGTTGTTCTTCTTCTCGCCCTTGTTGACCCGGCAGTTCTCCAGCAGGACCAGATCGCCCTCGGCAACGTCGAAGCCGCCGTCGATCCAGTCCTTGACCAGGCGCACAGGCTTGCCCAGCTTGGCGGACAACACTTCGGCCACCGGCGCGAGGGAAACCTCGGGGGTCCACTCGCCTTCGGTCGGACGGCCCAGGTGCGAGGTGACCATGACCTTGGCGCCGGCCTTGAGGGCGTGTTCGATGGTCGGCATGGAGGCGGTGATGCGGGCGTCCGAAGTCACCTTGCCGTCCTTGACAGGCACGTTCAGGTCGGCGCGGATGAAGACGCGCTTGCCCTTGAGGTCGAGATCGGTCATGCGGAGGAATTTGGCCATATCGATGCTCCTTGGATAGTTAAGTGGTAAGGGATAAGTGGGCTCATGCCTTACGACTCAGGTTGTTTGGACGTAGGGTGGGTTAGACCGCGAGGCCGTAACTCACCTTATCGCTTTGGTGGGTTACGCCGCTTGTGCGGCTAACCCACCCAACGACTTACTTCGCCACGTGCTGCACCAGGCGCAGCATGTTGCAGGTGTAGCCGTACTCGTTGTCGTACCAGGCCACGACCTTGACGAAGGTGCCGTCCAGGGCGATGCCGGCCTCGGCGTCGAAGGTCGACGGGGCGCTGTTGCCGACGAAGTCGGTGGAGACCACCTTCTCGTCGGTGTAGCCCAGCACACCCTTCATGGCGCCTTCGGAGGCAGCCTTCATGGCCTTGCAGATATCCTCGTAGGCTGCATCCTTGTTCAGCTCGACGGTCAGATCGACCACGGAGACGTCGGAGGTCGGCACACGGAAAGCCATGCCGGTCAGCTTCTTGTTCAGCTCGGGCAGCACCTTGCCGACGGCCTTGGCGGCGCCGGTGGAAGACGGAATGATGTTTTCCAGGATGCCGCGGCCACCGCGCCAGTCCTTCTTGGACGGGCCGTCGACGGTCTTCTGGGTGGCGGTGGCGGCGTGCACGGTGGTCATCAGGCCGCGCTTGATGCCCCAGTTGTCGTTCAGCACCTTGGCCACGGGAGCCAGGCAGTTGGTGGTGCAGGAGGCGGCGGAAACGATGGCCTGGCCGGCGTAGGTGGCGTGGTTGACGCCGTACACGAACATCGGGGTGTCGTCCTTGGCCGGGGCGGACTGGACGACCTTCTTGGCGCCGGCGGCGATGTGGGCCTGGCAGGACTCGGTGGTCAGGAAGAAACCGGTGCAGTCGATGACGATGTCGGCGCCGACTTCGTTCCACTTCAGGTTGGCGGGATCCTTCTCGGCGGTCAGGCGGATCTTCTTGCCGTTGACGACCATGTTGGAACCGTCGACGGCGATGTCGCCGTTGAAGCGGCCGTGCACGGAGTCGTACTTCAGCATGTAGGCCAGGTAGTCAGGGTCCAGCAGGTCGTTGATGGCGACGATCTCGATTTCCGGGAAGTCCTTGGCGACTGCGCGGAACACCATGCGGCCGATACGACCGAAACCGTTGATACCGACTTTGATAGCCATGTTTTTTGCTCCTTCGTTAACGATTCAAATTTTCACGGGCGACGCCGGCCGCAATGTTCGGCCGGCGCCCGCCACTTCATGCGAATTTACAGAACAGCCTTGACCTTGGCGACCACGTTCTCGACCGTGAAGCCGAACTCCTTGAACAATTGGCCGGCCGGGGCGGACTCGCCGAAGCGGTCCAGGCCGATCACGGCGCCGTCCAGGCCCACGTACTTGTACCAGGCGTCGGTAACGCCGGCTTCGATGGCCACGCGTTTTGCGCCGGCCGACAGCACGCTGGCCTTGTAGGCGGCGTCCTGCTTGTCGAATTCGTTGGTGGAGGGCATGGACACCACGCGGGCGGCGACGCCGTCCGCCTTGAGGACTTCCTGGGCCTTGAGCGCCAGTTCGACCTCGGAGCCGGTGGCGATCAGCACCACGGCCGGGGTGCCGGCGCAGTCGGACAGCACGTAGCCGCCCTTGCGGATGCCGGCGATCTGGGCTTCGGAACGAGCCACGAAGGGCAGGTTCTGACGGCTCAGGATCAGGCTGGTCGGACCGTCCTTCTTCTCGACGCCGGCGATCCACGACACCATTGTCTCCGTGGTGTCGCAGGGACGCCAGACGGTCATGTTCGGGATCATGCGCAGGGTGGCGGTCTGCTCGACCGGCTGGTGGGTCGGGCCGTCCTCGCCCAGACCGATGGAGTCGTGGGTGAAGACGTAGACCACGCGCTGCTTCATCAGGGCGGACATGCGCAGGGCGTTGCGGGCATATTCGGAGAACATCAGGAAGGTGCCGCCGTACGGGAACAGGCCACCGTGCAGGGCCATGCCGTTCATGATGTGGCTCATGCCGAACTCGCGCACGCCGTAGGAGATGTAGTTGGCCGGCATGTGACGGTGGATCGGCTGGCAGCCGGGCCAGTTGGTCAGGTTGGAGCCGGTCAGGTCGGCGGAACCGCCGACGCGCTCGGGCAGGGTCGAGACCAGACGCTCGATGGCCAGTTGCGAGGCCTTGCGGGTGGCGACGGTCTCGGCCTTGTCCAGGGTGGTCTTCAGCGCGGCGGCGACGCGATCGCTCCAGTCGGCGGGCAGGTCGCCGGCCATGCGGCGCTTGAACTCGGCAGCCTCGGCCGGGAAGGCCTTGGCGTATTCGTCGAACTTGTTGTTCCACAGCTTTTCCAGGCCCTCGCCCTTGGTCTTGGCGCTCCAGCCTTCGTAGACGTCGGCCGGCACTTCGAACGCGGCGTGCGGCCAGCCGATATGCTTGCGGGTGGCTTCCACTTCCTCGTGGCCCAGGGCTGCACCGTGCACATCGTGGGTGCCTTCCTTGTTGGGCGAGCCCTTGCCGATGGTGGTCTTGCACTGGATCAGGGTCGGCTTGTCGGCAGACTGCTTGGCCTTCTGCACGGCGGCCTCGACCGCCTCGAAGCTATGGCCGTCGACATTGCGCACCACGTTCCAGCCGTAGGCCTCGAAGCGGCCGCAGACGTCCTCGGTGAACCAGCCATCGGTGTGGCCGTCGATGGAAATGCCGTTGTCGTCCCAGCAGGCGATCAGCTTGTTCAGTTTCCAGGTGCCGGCCAGGGAGCAGGCCTCATGGGAGATGCCTTCCATCATGCAGCCGTCGCCCAGGAAGACATAGGTGTGGTGGTTGACGATGTCGTGGCCGGGCTTGTTGAACTCGGCCGCGAGCAGCTTCTCGGCCAGCGCCATGCCGACGGCGTTGGTGATGCCCTGGCCAAGCGGGCCGGTGGTGGTCTCGACGCCGGCGGTGTAGCCGTATTCGGGGTGGCCCGGGGTCCGGGAGTGCAACTGGCGGAAGTTCTTGATGTCGTCGATGGTGACGTCATAGCCGGTCAGGTGCAGCAGGGAATAGATCAGCATGGAACCGTGGCCGTTGGACAGCACGAAACGGTCGCGGTCGGCCCACTTCGGGTTGGCCGGGTTGTGGCGCATGTGGTGGTTCCACACGACTTCGGAGATTTCCGCCATGCCCATGGGGGCGCCGGGGTGGCCGGATTTGGCCTTTTCGACGGCATCCATGGAAAGGGCGCGGATGGCGTTTGCAAGGTCGGTACGGGTTGCCATGTTGTGTTTCCTCAAGATAAAAAATTACGGAAGCGTTGCATGGATGCCACACCTGCTCGGCGCGGTATTCATTCAAGGCCTCACCTGCCCAATCCGGGCACAAGGAATCTGATTATGTCGTAAGGGGTCAAGGCAGAGCAATACGAGCCCTCCGGCCCAAACCCAGTGGCGGGCGGGGAATACAGGCCGATTTCCTTGTCTGTCGCGGCTTTTCGGCCACTCCCACAAAAAATTAAAATGTTTTTATAAATTGCCTTGCCTTGTTTATTGACCTGGATTTTGGTAGGGCTTTTTTTCCGGCGCATCATCCAACCAGGCACGCCATTGCCCGAACAGGGCCGGCGTGATCGCCGCCAGGACCGAGCGCGTCCAGGGGTCGCCCTGCCAGAACGGCTCGCCGCTCAACTGGCTGACCTCGCCGCCCGCCTCCTCCAGAATCAGGGCGCCGGCCGCGTAATCCCACAACTTCTGGCCGCCGTGCAGGTAGACGTAGAACCGCCCGGCGGCCAAGTAGCACCAGTCCAGGGTGCTGGCCCCCAGGTTGCGCTGGGAACTGTAAGGGTGTTCCGTCGCCAGGCGCCCGGCCAAGGCACGGGGAATACGCTTGAAATCGACCCCGGCGATACAGCCGCCAAGCACCTTCGGCGGCAGCTTCAAAGGCAGTCGATCGCCATCCAGGAAGGCGCCGGACCCCGCCTCGGCATAGAAGCACTCGTCGGCCTGGGGGTCGTAGACGACACCCAAAACAGGGCGGCCGCCCTTCAGCAAGGCGATCGACATCGCAAAGAAGGGCAGGCCGCTGACGAAATTGGTCGTACCGTCGATGGGGTCCACGCACCAAAGCCCATCAACGCCCTCCTGCCACAGTCGGCGGTGGCTGGCGTCGTCCATCTCCTCGCCCAGCACGGGATAGGGGGCGATGGCCTGCAGCCGGGCGATCAAGGCCCGCTGGGCGGCCAGGTCGGCCTCGGTGAACAGGCTGCCGTCGTCCTTGCGGGCATGGGCCACCTTAAGATAACGGGGCATCACCTCGGTGCGGCCCACCGCCCGGGCGGCCTCGATGACGGCGGCCAGCAGCGGGCTCAAGGCATCACTCCCCGCGCCACTTGATCGAACAGCCCATGCTGGGAATCTGCTCGGCCGGGCCCCGGCCGGTTGCGGCCACCTGTTTCATGGCCTCGAACAGGTCGCGGCGCACGCCCTCCGGCGCCGTCTCCTTGCGCGATTCGTCCAGCCGGCCGCGATACTGCAGTTCCAGCCGACCGTTGAAACCAAAGAAATCGGGCGTGCAGACCGCGCCATAGGCCTTGGCGACCGCCTGGCTTTCGTCGATCACATAGGGCATCGGAAAGGCCAGCTCGGCGGCCACCCGCTTCATGTTGTCGAATGAGTCTTCCGGATAGTCAGTCGGGTCGTTGGCCATGATGGCGACGGCGCCGACGCCCAGGGCCTTGAGGTCGTTCACGTCGCGGACGATGCGCCGGATCACCGCCTTCACATAGGGGCAATGGTTGCAGATGAACATCAGCAGCAGGCCATTGGGTCCGGCCACCTCTTTGAGAGTGTAACGTCGCCCGTCCACACCGGGCAGATCGAAATCGGGCGCCTGCCAGCCGAAATCACAGACGGGGGTTTCCATACTGACCATGATCTCGCTCCTCGAGTGTTTTGGCTGATAATACCATCGTAATTTAACTCATCCGATCTTATGCCCATCCCCCGCTTCTATTGCGCCATGCCCCTGCCGCCCGGCCGAAGGGTGCCCCTTCCGGACGAAGTCGCCCGCCATGCCGTCGGCGTGCTCCGCCTGCGGGACGGCGACGACATCATCCTGTTCAACGGCGACGGCTCCGAAAGCATCGGTCAACTGTTCAAAAGCGGCAAAGGCGCCGAAGTGCTGCTCAAGAGCAGCTTCGCCCCGGAACGCGAATCGCCATTGAAGATCACATTGGTACAAGGCGTATCGAGTGGCGAGCGCATGGACTACACCCTGCAGAAGGCCGTGGAAATGGGCGTTTCCGCGATCCAGCCGGTCATGATGAAACGCACCATCGTCCGCCTCGACGACGAGAAGCGCGGCAAGCGCCGCCAGCATTGGCAGGCGGTGGCCATCTCGGCCTGCGAGCAGTGCGGCCGCAACCACGTGCCGCAGGTGGCGCCCATACTCGACTTCCACGACTGGCTGAAAACCGCCCCCGGACTTGCCGGCGGCAAATTCCTGCTCGATCCCGAGGCCAGCCTGAGGTTGCGCGACCTAGCCGGCCCGATCGAGACGCTCACCCTGCTGGCCGGTCCTGAGGGCGGCTACGACGCCATCGAACGGGAAACCGCCATCCGGGCCGGATTCGTCCAACTGTCATTAGGCCCGCGCATCCTGCGCACCGAAACCGCTGCCCTGGCCGCGTTGGCTGCCATGCAGAGCCGTTGGGGCGATATCTAGGCATTCGGCGTTTTTACTGGAACCGCCGAGTTTTCGGCATAATGAGCCATCTCATACGACCGCGATCAAAATGCCCGGAAACGCCAGCCCCGCCGAGATCCCCGGTTTTGTCGATTGGTTCCGCGCAGCCGCGCCGTATATCCACGCATTCCGCGGCAAGACCTTCGTCCTTGCCTTCGGCGGCGACACCCTGCTGCGTCCCGATTTCGTCGACCTGGTCCATGACGTCAACCTGCTGAACGCACTCGGCGTGCGCCTGGTGCTGGTCCACGGCGTCCGGCCCCAGGTCGAGGCCCGGCTGGAGGCTCGGCAGGTCGAGGCCCGCTACGTGCGCGGGATCCGGGTCACCGACGGCCCCGCCCTGGAGTGCGTCAAGGAGGCGGTCGGCACCAGCCGGGTCGAGATCGAGACCCTGCTGTCGCTCGGCCTGCCCAACACGCCCATGGCCGGCGCCGAAATCCGGGTCGCCTCGGGCAACTTCGTCACCGCCCAGCCAGCCGGAGTGGTCGATGGCGTCGACCTGCAGTTCACCGGCGAGGTGCGCAAGATCGCCGCCGACGCCATCAAGGATCGCCTGGACCACGGCGACATCGTGCTGCTCTCGCCGATCGGCTATTCCCCCACCGGCGAAGTGTTCAACCTCACCCTGGAGGACGTCGCCACCAGCACGGCAATTGCCCTCCAGGCCGACAAGCTGGTCTTCATCCTCGACCATGGCGATACCGTGGACGCCCATGGCAAGCCGGTCAACCGGCTGACCGCCAGCCAGGCGCAGAAACTGGTCAAGGACCTGCCGGACGGCGACATGAAGCTGTACCTGCCCCACGCCGCCAAGGCCTGCCGCAAGGGCGTCGCCCGCGCCCACCTGGTCAGCGCCAACGTCGACGGCGCCCTGCTGATGGAGTTGTTCACCCATGAAGGGGTCGGCACCATGGTCTCGCGCCAGTCGGTGGAGATCCTGCGCAATGCCGGCATCGACGACGTCGGCGGCATCCTGCAGCTGATCGAGCCGTTGGAGCAGGAAGGCGTGCTGGTACACCGGCCGCGGGAACTGCTGGAGCAGGAGATCGACCGCTTCTTCGTCGCCGAACTGGATGGCCGCATCATCGGCTGCGTCGCCCTTTATCCGTTCCCCGAAACGCTGGCCGGAGAAATGGCCTGCCTGGTCGTGCATCCCGACTTCCGGGACGGCGGCCGGGGCGAGGCGCTGATGAGCGCAGTCGAGGATGCCGCCCTGGAGCAAGGTCTGAAGCGGCTGTTCGTGCTCACCACCCGGACGGCACACTGGTTCATCGAACGGGGTTTTGCCGCCGGCACTCCGGACGACCTGCCGGCCACCCGTAAGGAAATGTACAACTGGCAGCGCCGTTCGAAGATATTCGTCAAGGACATCAGGAAGAAGTGAAGCGACTGGCTGCCCTATTCCTGCTGCTCACCATCGCCCTCCCTGCCGCCCATGCGGCGGACGCCAAACGCCCTTTCAGGGTCGGCCTGTTCCCGAACCTGACCCCGCTCACCCTGATCACTCTGTACCAACCGTTGCGGCACCACCTGGAAGACAAGCTGCACCAGCCGGTCGAGATGATGACCGCGCCGGACTTCCGTACCTTCGTCATGCGTACCCAGGACGGCGCCTACGACGCCGTCCTGACCGCACCCCATCTGGCCCGGCTGGCCGAGCAGGATGCGAACTACGTCCCGGTCGCGACCTACGGCGAGACCCTGCAGGCCTTGCTGATCGTGCCGCGCGACTCGCCCTTCAAGCAACTGGCGGACCTGCGCGGGGCGAAGATCGCCACGCCCGACCCCCTGGCCCTGGTAGACATGCTGGGCCGTGAAATGCTGGACCAGGCCGGCCTGGCGCGATCCGATTACACACTGGTCAATGCCCACTCCCACAACGGGGCCGCACTCGCCGCCCTGAGCGGCGACAGCCAAGCCGCCATCGTCGGCAGCGTGCCCTATGCCCAGATTCCGGAAGCGACGCGCCGAAGCCTGCGGATACTGGCATCGAGCCGGATCGTTCCCAACCAGGTATGGCTGGTCAACGCACGCCTCGACGCCGACAGGCAACGCCAGTTCGTCGATGCCCTGCTGAGTTTCGCCGCCACTGCCGATGGTCGTGCCTTCCTGAAATCGCGCGGCTGCGGAGGAATTCGAAAATTGCGCCCGGGCGAGCTGAACGCACTGAATCCGTTCGCCCAGGAGGTCAAAAAAATGCTGGGCCCGCGCGGATGAGCCTGCTGCGTTTCGGCCTGCGAGCGAAGTTGCTGTTGACCGTGCTGTTCATCCAGGGGGCGATGCTCGCCATCCTGGTGCACAGCAGCCTCGACCTGATGGAAACCCAGCTCGCCCAACAGGCCAAATCGCGGGTGGACGATCTGCGCCCGCTGTTGAACGCCGCTCTGGCCGGCCCCATGGCCGCCCAGGACGTGGGGGCCCTCGACGAGATCCTGCACAACGTGCAGCGTCATGGCGGGCTCCGCTATCTCTGGCTGTCGGATATGGGCGGCCACGTAGTCGCCAGCGTCGGCATACCGTCACGCGGCCCCCTGCCCGCCCTGGATAGCGACCCGGTCGCCGCCCGGGACGGGGTGTTCAACACCAGCATGATCCTCGAGATATCCGGCCAGCGCCTCGGCGTATTGCACTACGGCCTCAGCCTTGAGTTCCTCAGCGACACCATCAGCAAGGCCAGGCGGCAAGGCTTCATCATCGCCACCGTCATCGTGGCCATCTCCACCTTGCTGCTCATGGCCACCGCACTCTGGCTGTCGCGCCGCCTGCAGCACCTGATCGAAGCCAGCCGAGCCATCGCCAGGGGCGATTACGACGCGGTCCGCCTGCCCGAAGGCGACGACGACGTCGGCCAATTGTCGCTGGCCTTCAGGCACATGGCCAACGCCCTGCGCCACCGCGTCGAGGAGGCACGGGCCAACGCGGAAAAATTCCACGCCATCGCAGACTACACCTACGACTGCGAAATCTGGCTCTCGCGCGAAGGCCGGTTGCTGTGGGTCAATTCCTCGGTTGCCCGGCTCACCGGTTACAGCCAGGAAGAATGCCTGGTCATGCCCGACTTTCCGGCCGCGCTCATCCACCCCGACGACCGGCCCGAAGCGGAATGGCGATTGCGCGAGGCCATCCACGGCAGCTCGGGCGAAGGCTTCCAGTTCCGCCTGCTGCGCCGCGACGGCAGCGTCCTCTGGACGGCGGCCAACTGGCAGCCCATCTGCGACGCGGCAGGCCGCACGCTCGGCGTCCGC
This sequence comes from Parasulfuritortus sp., assembly GCA_036391875.1. Taxonomy (GTDB): domain Bacteria; phylum Pseudomonadota; class Gammaproteobacteria; order Burkholderiales; family Thiobacillaceae; genus Parasulfuritortus. The sequence continues at coordinate 34,124 of DASVZA010000024.1, read as the reverse complement.
GCCAGCATCCGGGACATCACCGAACTCAAGTCGGTCGAGCAGAACATGATGACCTCCATGCAGATGCTCAAGGAATCCGAGGCCAGCGCGCAAAGATACCTGCACGACGCGGATCAGGAACGGGCCCGCCTCATGGCCCTGCTTTCGGCCATGAACCTGGGCATCCTGTTCGTCGGCCCGGACAGCAAGGTGGTCTACCACAATCCGGCCTTCGACCAGATCTGGCGCATGCCGGAGGGCAACGGCCTTATCGACGCGCCGGCCCGCGACATCTTCGGGCGCGGCGACTGCCGGCTGGTGAAGCCGGACGAGTTCACGGCCTATATCGAGCAGGTGCTGGCCACGCGCGAGGCGACCGAATTCCTCGAGGTTCCCATGCGCGACGGCCGGCTCGTCACCCAACAGAGCTATCCGGTGCTGGACAGCGAGGCCCACTTCATCGGCCACCTGTGGGTTTACGAGGACATCACCCAGGAGCGCCGGGCGGCCCAGCAGTTGATGACACTGGCGGAACGGGATTCCCTCACCGGCCTGTACAACCGGCACCGGTTCCAGGAGGAACTGGCCCGGATCGTCGACGAGTCCCAGCGCGCCCATAGCGTCAGCGCACTGCTGTTCTTCGACCTGGACGAGTTCAAGGCCATCAACGACCATTTCGGCCACGGCGCCGGCGACGCCCTGCTGACCCGAGTGGCGAACGAGGTCTCCCGGGTCGTGCGGCGGCATGAAGGCCTGTTCCGGCTGGGTGGCGACGAATTCGCCATCATCCTGCCGGCCTCCGACCAGCAGCAGGCCAGCATCCTGGCGAACCGCGTGGTGAACGCCATTTCCCGGATCACCCTGCCCTACAAGGGCAAGAGCCTGCACATCTCGTCCAGCCTGGGCATCGCCCTCTACCCCGAACACGCCCAGGACACCGAGCAGCTGGTGGCTTTCGCCGATGCCGCGATGTACCAGGCCAAGCAGGCCGGCAAGAACACCTGGCGCGTCTACCGGGCCGATCTCGACGCCACGCCCGAGATGCTGCTGCGCCTGAGCTGGAACGAACGCCTGGCCGAGGCCCTGCTCAGAAACCGTTTCATTCTGCACTTCCAGGGTGTCTACAACACCTCGGACCACCGCCTGCATCATCTGGAGGCCCTGCTCCGCCTGCCCGACGAAACGACCGGCGAACTGATCATGCCCGGCCTGTTCATCCCCTTGGCCGAGAAAAGCCAGAAGATCGTCGAGATCGACTGCTGGGTGCTGAGCAAGGTCATCCACATGCTGGCGGCCCGGCCCGGCATCCCGGCCGTGGCGGTCAACCTGTCCGGCCGCTCCTTCGACAATCCGGCCATCCCCGGCTACATCGCCGGGTTGCTGGACGAAAGCGAGGTCGACCCGCGCCGATTGCTGATCGAGATCACCGAGACCGAGGCGGTGTCCGACCTGACCGACGCCCAGCGCTTCATCGACACCATCCGGCAGACCGGATGCCGGGTCTATCTGGACGACTTCGGCGCGGGCTTCGCCTCGTTCGCCTACCTCAAGCACCTGCAGGTCGATGCCATCAAGATCGACGGCATGTTCATCCGCAACCTGGTCCAGGACCACGACAACCAGGTCTTCGTGCACAGCATGGTGGGCGTGGCGCGCGGCCTGGGCAAGGTCACCGTGGCCGAATGCGTGGAGGACGCGGCCACCCTCGAACTGCTGGCCAGCATGGGCGTCGACATGGCCCAGGGCTACCATCTCGACAAGCCTCAAGCCGATCATCCGGCGCTGGCCGGCTGATCGGTTAAAATCACGGTTCTTTACATCCGGGTAGTCTGCCGTGCTTACCGCATCCAACATCACCATGCAGTTCGGGGCCAAGCCCCTGTTCGAAAACGTCAACGTCAAATTCGGCGACGGCAACCGCTACGGCCTGATCGGCGCCAACGGCTGCGGCAAGTCCACCTTCATGAAAATCCTCTCCGGCGTGCTCGAACCGACCGCCGGCAACGTCTCCAAGGATCCGCACGAACGCATGGCCCACCTGCGCCAGGACCAGTTCGCCTACGAGGACATGCGCGTGCTCGACGTGGTCCTGATGGGCCACGAGGAATTGTGGAAGTGCATGACCGAGAAGGACGCCATCTACATGAACCCGGAGGCGACCGAGGACGACTACATGCATGCCGCCGAGCTGGAGGCCAAGTTCGGCGAGATGGGCGGCTACGACGCCGAGGCGCGCGCCGGCCAGCTGCTGCTCGGCGTCGACATCCCGGTCGACAAGCACCAGGGCCCGATGCGCGAGGTGGCGCCGGGCTGGAAGCTGCGCGTGCTGCTCTGTCAGGCCCTGTTCGCCGATCCCGACATCCTGTTGCTCGACGAGCCGACCAACAACCTCGACATCAACACCATCCGCTGGCTGGAGGATGTGCTCAACGAGCGCAACTCGACCATGGTCATCATCTCGCACGACCGCCACTTCCTGAACCAGGTCTGCACCCACATGGCCGACCTCGACTACCAGACGCTGAAGGTCTACCCGGGCAACTACGACGACTACATGGAGGCCTCGACCCTGGCCCGCGAGCGCCAGCAGGCCGCCAACGCCCGCGCCAAGGAGAAGATCGCCGACCTGCAGGACTTCGTCCGCCGCTTCTCGGCCAACAAATCCAAAGCCAAACAGGCCACCAGCCGTCTCAAGCTGATCGACAAGCTGAAGCCGGAGGACGTGAAGCCGTCCTCGCGCCAGTACCCCTGGATCCGCTTCGAGTACGACGAGAAGGAAAAACTGCACCGGCTGGCGGTCGAGATCGAGAACCTGACCTTCGGCTACGACCCGGCCCAGCCCATCATCAAGAACTTCAGCTACACAGTCGACGCCGGCGACAAGATCGCCGTCATCGGCGAGAACGGCGTCGGCAAGACCACGCTGATGAAGCTGCTGGCCGGCGAACTGGCGCCGCAGCACGGCAGCATCAAATGGGCCGAGAAGGCCAAGCTCGGCTACTACGCCCAGGACCACGCCGCCGACTTCGCCGAGGACCTCAACCTGACCGACTGGATCAGCGGCTACGTGCGCGAAGGCGGCTACGACGGCGACGACGCCGAAACCCTGATCCGCGGCACGCTCGGCCGGCTGCTGTTCAAGGGCGACGAGGTGAAGAAATCGGTCAAGGTGATCTCCGGCGGCGAGCAGGGCCGCATGCTGTTCGGCAGGCTGATGCTGCAGCGCCGGAACGTGCTGCTGATGGACGAACCGACCAACCACCTGGACATGGAGTCGATCGAATCGCTCAACTCCGGCCTGGGCGACTTCACCGGCACGCTGCTGTTCGTCTCCCACGACCGCGAATTCGTGTCCTCGCTGGCCAACCGCGTCATCGAGATCAAGCAGGACGGCCGGATCGTCGACTACCGCGGCACCTACGAGGAGTATCTGGCAAGCCAGGGCATCGAATAGCTATCATGCGCCATGAACGATGGAGGACGACCGGAATGAAACCCGCCGCACGCAGCCTGCTGTCATTGCTGGTTCCCCTGGCGCTGGCCGGCTGCGCCAATGATTCCGCTTCCTACGTGATCGACGGCAACCGCGATCACGCCATCACCCTGACCCGCTCGCAAAAGTGGTTCTGGGAAGACAAGTTCATCGTCCAGGTGCTCGCCGCCCGGCGCCCGGACTGCATGGGCGGGCTTGAGATCCAGGACGTCCCGGGCAGCAAGCCCATCGTCCTGCACCAGGCCCCGGACGAATATCCCGAACCGATCTACATCATGGAGGCAGGCGGCAGCGACTATGCGATCAGCACGGAATCGTGCCGGGTACAGAAGTTCGCCACGCCGCCGAGCGACCTGGGCCCCGTGATCGGCAGCTTCGAGACGGTCGACGGGGCATTCCAGTTCGTCGAGAAGAAGAATCCGTCGACAGGCAGCTGACTGCTGACGCCGCGCCGCAAACGAAAAATGGCGGCCGCTGGGCGGGCCGCCATTTTTTCGAGTCTTGGCAGGTGCGCCTAGGCGCTTCCGATCAACCGCGGCGCATGCTGTCGAAAAAGTCGCCGTTGTTCTTGGTGACCCGGACCTTGTCGATGAGAAATTCCATCGCATCCAGGTCGTCCATCGGGTAGAGCAGCTTGCGCAGCACCCAGATCTTCTGCAGCACGGCGGCCTCGATCAGCAGTTCTTCCTTGCGGGTACCGGAGCGGTTGACGTTGATGGCCGGATAGACCCGTTTCTCGGCCATGCGCCGGTCGAGGTGGATCTCCATGTTGCCGGTGCCCTTGAACTCCTCGTAGATCACGTCGTCCATCCGGCTGCCGGTGTCGATCAGGGCGGTGGCGATGATGGTCAGGCTGCCGCCTTCCTCGATGTTGCGGGCGGCGCCGAAGAAGCGCTTCGGCTTCTGCAGGGCGTTGGCGTCGACGCCGCCGGTCAGCACCTTGCCGGAGGCCGGCTGCACGGTGTTGTAGGCGCGCGCCAGGCGGGTGATGGAGTCGAGCAGGATGACCACGTCCTTCTTGTGCTCGACCAGGCGCTTGGCCTTCTCGATCACCATCTCGGCGACCTGGACGTGGCGGCTGGCCGGCTCGTCGAAGGTCGAGGCGACCACCTCGCCGCGCACCGTGCGCTGCATCTCGGTCACTTCCTCGGGCCGCTCGTCGATCAGCAGGACGATCAGCACCGCTTCCGGATGGTTGGCGGTGATGGCGTGCGCGATGTGCTGCATCATCACCGTCTTGCCTGATTTCGGCGGGGCGACGATCAGGCCGCGCGAGCCCTTGCCGATCGGCGCGACGATGTCGATGATGCGCCCGGTCATGTTCTCTTCCGCCTTGATGTCGCGTTCCAGCACGAAGCGGTCGTTGGGGAACAGCGGCGTCAGGTTCTCGAACAGGATCTTGTGCTTGAGCACTTCCGGCGGCTCGCCGTTGACCTTGTCCAGCTTGGTGATGGCGAAGTAGCGCTCGCCGTCCTTGGGGGTGCGGATCTCGCCCTCGATGGTGTCGCCGGTATGCAGGTTGAAGCGGCGGATCTGGGAGGGCGAGATGTAGATGTCGTCGGGGCTGGCGAGATAGGAGGTGTCCGCCGAGCGCAGAAAACCGAAACCGTCCGGCAGGATTTCCAGTGCACCGTCGCCATGGATGCTTTCGCCCTTCTTGGCCTTGCTCTTCAGCAGGGCGAAGATCAGCTCCTGCTTGCGCATGCGGTTGGCGTTTTCGATGCCATTGCCTTCGGCCATTTCGAGAAGCTGGCTGACGTGTAACTGTTTGAGCTCGGATAAATGCATGATTGTCGGTTTTATGGTGAAGCGACGCCGGAACGGGTCCGGAGGAAAGATACTGGAGTTTGGGATGTGCCCGGCAGGACTGCCGGGCATAAGGAAGACTAGCTAAGTTTAGATGTTGCTGTCAACAAAAGCCGTCAGCTGGGATTTGGACAGCGCCCCAACCTTGGTGGCCTCGACGTTGCCGTTCTTGAACAGCATCAAGGTGGGAATGCCGCGAATGCCGTATTTCGGCGGGGTCTGCTGATTCTCGTCGATGTTCAGCTTGCAGATCTTCAGGCGGCCTGCGTACTCCTTGGACACCTCATCCAGAATGGGAGAGATCATCTTGCAGGGACCGCACCAGTCGGCCCAGTAGTCCACCAGCACCGGGGTGGGGGATTGCAGGACTTCCTGTTCGAAGGTGTCGTCCGTGACGTAATGGATGTGCTCACTCATGTGTGGAACCTCGTTTGGCTGAGATAAGGCGTTAGGGCGGGCGGCGCATTGGCCAAACCGGAAAACGTCGTTATGCTAGCGAAAAAGCCACCGAGAGGAAAGCACATGACCTACGTTGTGACCGAGAACTGCATCCAGTGCAAATACACGGATTGTGTCGACGTCTGCCCGGTGGACTGTTTCCACGAGGGCCCCAATTTCCTGGTGATCGACCCGGAAGAATGCATCGACTGCACCTTGTGCGTCGCAGAATGCCCAGCCGAGGCCATTTTCGCCGAGGACGACGTGCCGGCGGACCAAAAGGCCTATATCCCGCTCAACGCCGAACTGGCCAAGACCTGGCCCAGCATCGTCGAGAAGAAGGCGCCCCTGCCCGATGCCGACGCCATGAACGGCAAACCCGGCAAGGGCGGGCAACTCAAGCGCTAGGCCGCCAAGACTTGCCGCAGCACCTCGTCCTGGACCGGCATAGGCAGGGCGTGGTCGATGCGGAAGCGCTGCCTGACCTTGTCCAGCGTAGTCTGGTGCGCAGGATCGTAGAGCACCAATATCTTCACCTCGGGCATCGACTGCAGCGTGGCCAATAGCGACTCCAGGTTGCTGACCCGATCCCTGAAATCCGGCTGGAAATAAAAATCCGCCACCACCCAGGCCGGCCTGTTCTTGCGCAGCCAGGCGATGGCCTTGCGCACCGCGAATTCGCTGTGCACCCTGAAGCCGGCCGCTTCGTAAACCGCCTTCAAACGGTTGTGGGCCAGGAATTCGACCACCGCGAGCAATTGGGGTTGTTCCATCTCGTTCACCAAAACAAAAAGGGGCCATGCGGCCCCTTGTTCATGCCGTGGCCAGGAATTACAGCTTCTCGGCGTTCTTGGCCAGGTACTCGGCCACGCCTTCGGTGGTCGCCTTCATGCCCTCGTCGCCCTGCTTCCAGCCGGCCGGGCAGACTTCGCCGTGGGCTTCGACGAACTGCAGGGCGTCGACCATGCGGATCATCTCGTCGACGTTGCGGCCCAGGGGCAGGTCGTTGACCACCTGGTGGCGGACGATGCCGTGCTTGTCGATCAGGAAGGAACCGCGGAAGGCGACGCCGGCGTCGGCCTCGACGTCATAGGCCTTGCAGATCTCGTGCTTGATGTCGGCGACCAGGGGATAGCCGACCTTGCCGATGCCGCCGTTGTTGGTGGCGGTGTTCTTCCAGGCCAAGTGGGTGAAATGGGAATCGATGGAGACGCCGATCACTTCGACATTGCGCTTCTGGAACTCGGCCAGGCGGTGGTCGAAGGCCAGCAGTTCGGAGGGGCAGACGAAGGTGAAGTCGAGCGGGTAGAAGAAGATCACCGCATACTTGTCCTTGATGTGGGCGGACAGATTGAAGTTTTCGTTGATGTCGTTGTCGCCCATCACGGCAACTGCATTGAAATCGGGCGCTTGCTTGCCAACCAGAACAGCCATTTTTAATTCCTCTCGTTGAATTGAATGAAAAACCGATTTTCCTCCCCCTCGTGAGGTCACCGGATAGTGCAGTAATTTACTAGACTTTTATGAAGAAATGAATATCCGCGCCGGTTTCAGGCCGGCTTCTTGTGGCGCGCCGGCTTCTTGGCGGGGCCTTTTTCGATCTTGGCCGCGAGCAGGGCCAGCGCCTGCTCCAGAGTAACCGAGTCCAGCGTCATATCCTTGGACAGGGTTGCGTTGATCTTGCCGTGGCTGACATAGGGTCCGTAGCGGCCTTCCTTGGCCACGACCGGCTTGCCGTCCTCCGGATGAACGCCGACTTCCCGTCCCGGGCTGCCGGCACCGCGCCCGGCGGCCGGGGCGGAGAGCACTTCCACGGCCTGGGTCAGATCGATGGAATAGACGTCGTAGCTCTTCGGGATCGACTTGAACTTGCCGTCATGCAGCAGGTAGGGCCCGAAACGGCCGATGTTGGCGACGATGGGCAAGCCGCTGGTCGGGTGATGGCCCAACTCGCGCGGCAACGACAGCAGCACCAGCGCCGTCGCCAGATCGGCAGTCTCGATCGGCTTGTCCTTGGGCCAGGAGGCACGGCGCGGTTTGGGAGCCTTCTTGTCCTCCGGCATGTCGCCGACCTGGACGTACCAGCCGAAGCGGCCGTTGAGCAGCTTGATCGGCAGGCCGGTGGCCGGATCGGTACCGAGCACGATGTCCTCGCCCTGCGCCGGCTGGTCGCCGAACGGCTTGGTGAAGTCGCATTCGGGATAGCCGGAGCAGCCGATGAACAGGCCGCGCTTGGAGGATTGCAGCAGCAAGGGCTTGCCGCATTTCGGACAAACATCGTCCACTGGGCAGCCGCGTTCGACCTTGGCCTTGGCTTCGAGTTGGTGGGAGAACTGGCCCCAGAACTCGTCCATCACCGGCACCCAGTCGCGCTCGCCGTTGGAAATGTCGTCCAGTTCGTCTTCGAAGTGGGCAGTGAAGTCGTAGTCGACGTAGTCGTGGAAATGACGGGTCAGGAAACAGTTCACCAGCCTGCCCATGGGCGTTGGCTGGAAGCGCTTCTTCTCCAGCACCACGTATTCGCGATCCTGCAGGGTGGAGATGATGCTGGCATAGGTCGACGGCCGGCCGATGCCGTACTCTTCCAGGGTCTTGACCAGGCTGGCTTCCGAATAGCGCGGCGGCGGCTGGGTGAAATGCTGCTCGCCGAACAACTTGTCGACCGGCACGGTTTCGCCTTCGCTCAGCGCCGGCAGCCTGGCCTCGTCCTCTTCGCCGCTGGGCTCGTCCTCGTCCTCCTTGTAGACGGCCAGGAAACCGGGGAAGGCCACGGTCTGGCCGTTGGCGCGGAACAGATTCCTCGGCGAACCGACAGCGATATCGACCGCAACGGTGTCCAGTTCGGCCGGGGCCATCTGGCTGGCCAGGGCGCGCTTCCAGACCATCTCGTAGAGCCGGAACTGGTCCTGCGTCAGGTGATCCTTGAGACTGTCCGGAGTGAGGGAGATCGAGGTCGGGCGAATGGCCTCGTGGGCCTCCTGGGCATTCTTGGCCTTGCTGCGGTAGACCACGGCCTTGGCCGGCAGGTAGTCGGCCGAGAACTCGCGGCCGACATACTGGCGAATGTCGGCGATGGCTTCCTGCGACAGGTTGACCGAGTCGGTCCGCATGTAGGTGATGAGACCGACCGCGCCCTTGCCGGTATCGATGCCTTCATAGAGCTGCTGGGCGGTGCGCATGGCCCGCTCGGAGGAAAAACCCAACTTGCGGACGGCTTCCTGCTGCAGCGTGGAGGTGGTGAACGGCGCGGTCGGCTGGCGCTGGCGGCGCTTCTTCTCCACCTTGACCACGGTGCCTTCCTCGGCAGCCTGCAGGGTGGAGATCACCTCGTTGCTGCGGGCTTCGGTCTCGATCGAAAACTGCTGGATCTTCTCGCCGTCGAACTGGGTCAGGCGAGCGCCGAATTTCTGCTTGCCCTTGTGGCTGTCGAGATGCAGGGTCCAGTATTCGCGGGCCTTGAACCGTTCGATCTCGTCTTCCCGTTCTGCGATCAGGCGCAGGGCGGGACTCTGCACTCGCCCTGCGGAAAGACCGGGGCTGATCTTTTTCCAGAGCAGGGGCGACAGGTTGAAACCCACCAGGTAGTCCAGTGCGCGGCGGGCCTGCTGGGCATTGACCAGGGCCATGGCAACGTCGCGCGGGCTGGCGACGGCCTCTTTCACGGCCCGCTCGGTAATTTCGTAGAACACCACGCGCCGGGTCGGCTTCTTGTCCAGCAACTTGCGGGCGCGGAGAATTTCCAGCAAATGCCAAGCGATGGCTTCGCCTTCGCGGTCCGGGTCGGTTGCGATCAGGACTTCGTCGGCCTTCTTCACCGCCTTGGCGATGGCCTCGACATGCTTGGTATTGCGCTCGATCAGTTCGTACTTCATGGCGAAACCGTGTTCGGTGTCCACCGAGCCGGTCTTAGGGGTCAGATCGCGGACATGGCCGTAGCTGGCCAGGACTTCGAAGTCCGCCCCGAGATATTTCTTCAGCGTTTTCGCCTTCGAGGGCGATTCGACGATAAGCAGTCGCATGACTGTATGGGCTTAATGGTAGGTTGGCGTGAAGTCTTCGCCGGCGCGCACCAGGTCTTCAAGCCAGATGGCGTCGCCGGGACCGTGCAGCCGTGAAACGGCCAGCAGGGTGATCCATTTGACCTTTTCGGCGGGGACTTCGGTGTCTTCCAAGGCCAATGCCTGATCGATGACCCACTCCCTGGCCTGGGGCGGCAACAGGCCTGCGTTCTCGAGATGGACCAGGAAACCGATGCCTTCCGGATCAAGCCGACGCCATTCCTCATCGGAGTAGCAGCGCACGCCGTCGCCGGCCTGCCCGGCGGCATCGAGGTCCAGCGTCTCCAGCCCATTCAGCCAGTTCAGGGCGCGGTCGATGTCCTCGGCCTCGAAGCCGACTGCGGCCAGTTTCCGGGACAGCGTCTCCGCATCCGGATAGATGTCGGTCACCAGGTAGTGATCGTAGAGATAGAGCAGGATATCGAACATTATTTTCAGTAGAGACGTTGATAAAGACCGCCCGGCAGCACCGCTACCCGACCCTCCATCTCGTGCGTAAAAAGCATGGCCGAAAGGTTATCCACCGTCAAGCGACTGCGCAGCGCCAATTCGTCCAGGCTGATAGGGTCGGCCCCCATTTGGTCGAGAACGGGGTCGCCGTGAGCCGCCGGCACCGGCTCCTGTGTCGCCAGTTCGATGGCCCAGGGTAGATTGAGTTCCTCGAGAATGTCCGCGGCGGATTCGACCAGCTTGGCGCCTTGCTTGATCAGTTGGTGACAGCCCTTGGACAGCGGGGAGTGGATCGAGCCTGGGATGGCGAAAACGTCGCGCCCCTGTTCGGCCGCCAGGCGGGCGGTGATGAGCGAACCGGACTGGGGGGCCGCCTCCACCACCAGCACCCCCAGGGACAGGCCACTGATCAGCCGGTTGCGGCGCGGGAAATTTCCCGGCTTGGGCGGTGTGCCGAGCGGAAACTCCGAAACAATGGCACCGTCACGCGCCAGCCGATGGGCCAGATCGCGGTTTTTGGCCGGGTAGACCCGGTCCAGGCCGGTACCCACGACCGCGGCTCCCGTACCGTTGCCCGCCAGGCCGCCCTCATGGGCGGCGGTATCGATGCCTTCGGCCAGGCCGCTGACGATGGTCAGGCCTGCTGCAGCCAAACTCTGGGCAAAGGCCTGGGCGTCGCGCCGTCCCTGCATCGTGGCATTGCGGCTGCCGACGATCGCCAGCATCGGCCGCTGCAAGACGGAGCGATCGCCTTTAACGTAGAGCCAGGCGGGCGCATCGGGAACGTTGCGCAAGATAGCCGGATAGTCCGGGTCGTTCCAGGTAATCAGGTGGGCATCCGGCGCCGCCAGCCAAGCGAGCGTTTCCCGATGCGGGTCCGGCTCGACCGGCTGGCCGAGTAGCGAAGCGATCTTGTCGCCCACCAGGGGCCTGAGCATGCCGGCCGGCGCGGAAAAAACATCGGCCGGTCCGGAAAACGTCGCCAGCAGGCGGCGCACGGCATCCGCCCCCAGCCCCGGCACCGCCTCCAGGGCAAGCCAGTAGAGGGCGTCAGCCGGTGCGGTCAAGGATTCTTGACGGTATCTAACAGATAGATCGGATTGGATGCATCCATGACCAGGCCGTAGGCCACCCGGTCGAACACCCGGTAGATCAGGATGTGGCCGACCTCGAGGTCGGGCAGTTGCACGTAGGGGGTGCGGCAATCGGTGGTGAATACATCGCTGTCCTTGTCGCCCGCCGTAACCTGCGCGCCGGGTTTGAGGCAGGCGATATCGACACCGGCCCAGGCACTGCTGCCCCGTTCCTTGTCGCCGTCGATGTAGCCGCTCTTCGGACTGAACGAGGTCAGCTTGCTGTAGTTCGGACCCTGGCCGGTTGTTCGACCGCTCTTGTAGACCCCCAGCACATGGCCGAGCTCCAGGCCGTCGGCCTTGCCCTTGTCGATGATCACGGTCGAATACTTGCCGGCGGTCTGGCTGCTGCCGTAGGCGGAGATGATCTTGCCTTCGATCTGCTTCTCAGGCGCGCGCGGCTCGAAATCCATGGCGTCCACCTGGGTTGCCGGCATCAACAAGTCGCCCGCCTGTATCTCCCGGTCCACTCGGGTCACCACCAGGGTGGTCGGCGACCCCGGGGTTACCGTCTTGGCGTCACCGACATAGGTCACTTCCCGGGCGAGTTCATCGCCCGTATCGGGATCCTTGAGCGCCTTGCCGATCCGGACGATATTCCATGTTCCGCTGTCCGCCTGAACCCCGGTGGCATACACTCGGTCGCCCAGGCTCATCATGGCCCGCTCATCCACCGCGCCAACCAGGACCGGGGCATGGGCCAATTCGCTTACGCTGGCGACCAGGGGCCGCCCCAGGAAAGCCTGAACTGCGGCATAGGGAATGGTGGGAATCGCCTGCTTGGCTTCCGGAATCGGTGTGGAATGGATAGTCGGCGAAAGCTTGACTGTCTCCATGACTGAAAGACGGGGCCCCTGCGGGGTCATCACGAGGTAGACCACATCGCCCGGATAGATCCAATGCGGATTCTTGATCCGATCCTTGTTGGTTTGCCAGAGTTGCGGCCACTTCCAGGGGGATTTCAGGAACTTGGCTGAGATATCCCAGAGGGTATCGCCTTTTACCACCACATGCCGATCAGGGGCATCCTCCCGCAGTTGCACTGTATCGGCCGCCGCCGCAAAGGATGCGGTCAGCAGGGCGATCAAAGCCAGTTTTCGCATGATCCTGCCTCGGATTTTGTTGAGGGGTTGTTGGATTTTATAATTCACTAGACTAGTAACTTAAACCAATTTCTCAAACTTTGCATCCATGTAAGGTTAACCAATGGCCTTGATGAAAATTTTGCAGTATCCCGACAACCGCCTGCATACGGTGGCGAAACCGGTAGCCGAAGTGGACGACCATATCCGCCGGCTGGCGGCGGACATGGCGGAGACCATGTATGCCGCTCCCGGCATCGGCTTGGCCGCGACCCAGGTCGACCGGCACATCCGCATGATCGTAATCGACACCAGCGAGGAAAAGAACACCCTGATGGTGTTCATCAACCCCGAGATCCTGGAAAAGGACGGCGAAGCCGTTTACGAGGAAGGCTGCCTGTCCGTGCCGGGCATCTATGAAAAGGTCACCCGCGCCGAACATATCAAGGTACGGGCGCTGAATCTCGACGGCCAGCCGTTCGAACTCGAAGCCGAAGGCCTGCTCGCCATCTGTATCCAGCACGAGATCGACCACCTCGACGGCAAGGTGTTCGTGGAATACCTGTCCCGCCTGAAGCAGGAGCGGATCAGGACCAAGCTGCTCAAGCAGCAGCGGGAGACCATGTGAGACTCGTTTTCGCCGGCACGCCCGAGTTCGCCGCCCGGGCACTGGCCGCCCTGATCGCCGCCGGCCACGACATCCCCCTGGTATTGACCCAGCCCGACCGGCCGGCCGGCCGCGGCATGAAGCTGAAGATGAGCCCGGTCAAGGAACTGGCCCTGGCCCACGGCCTGGCGGTGGCCCAGCCGGAAAGCCTCAGGAGCGAGGAAGCGCGCCGGGTCATCGTGGACAGCGCGCCCGAGGTCATGGTGGTGGCCGCCTACGGACTGATCCTGCCCCAGGCGGCGCTGGACATCCCGCTCCTGGGCTGCATCAACATCCACGCCTCGCTGCTGCCCCGCTGGCGTGGTGCGGCGCCGATCCAGCGCGCAATCGAGGCCGGTGACGCCGAAACCGGCATCACCCTGATGCAGATGGACAAAGGCCTGGACACCGGCGCCATGCTCAGCCGCCATCCGCTTGCCATCGCGCCGGACGACACGGCCGGCAGCCTGCACGACAAACTGGCAGCGCTGGGCGCATCGGCCATCGTCGGGCTGCTGCCCCGGCTGGCGGAAATTCGCGCCGCGTCCCAGGACGACAACCTGGCGACCTACGCCGCCAAGATCGGCAAGGAGGAAGCACGGATCGACTGGACCCTGCCGGCCACGGCCCTGGATCGCCGCATCCGAGCCTTCAACCCCTTCCCCGGCGCAGTCACCCACTTCCAGGACGAACCGCTCAAGATCTGGGTGTCCCGGCCGGCAGCGGGCAGCGGCCAGCCGGGCGAGATCCTGTCCACATCGCCCTTGTGCGTGGCCTGCGGCGACGGCGCCCTGGAACTGCTTGAAGTCCAGAAAGCCGGCGGCAAACGATTGGCGGCTGCCGCCTATGTGGCCGGCAATGCCCTCGCCGTCGGCCAACGCATGACCTGATTGATATTCCCCCGGCAGCCCTTATCTTGAGGACTGTCGGATGCGCCACTCCCGGAGTTGAATGAAATGTTGAACAACTGGCTCAAAACCACCCTGCTGATGGCGGCCATCGTCGCCCTGTTCGGCGTCGTCGGCATGATGCTGGGCGGCGCACGCGGCATGCTGATCGCACTGCTTCTAGGCGGTGCGATGAATCTGTGGGCCTACTGGAACTCGGACAAGATGGTCCTGCGCATGTACAACGCCCGAGAGGTCGACGGCCAGACCGGCGGCCAATACTATGCCATCGTCCAGGAACTGACCCAGCGGGCCGGCCTGCCCATGCCCAGGGTCTACGTCATCGACGAGGCCCAGCCCAACGCCTTCGCCACCGGCCGCAATCCCGAACACGCCGCCGTGGCCGCCACCCAGGGGATTCTGAACCTGCTCAGCGCCCGCGAACTGCGCGGCGTGATGGCGCACGAACTGGCCCACGTCAAGCACCGCGACATCCTGACTTCGACCATCTCGGCCACCGTCGCCGGCGCCATTTCCACCCTGGCCCAGTTCGGCATGCTGTTCGGCGGCGGCGACCGCGAGCGGCCCAACATCGTCGTCCAGCTGGCGGTCATGATCCTGGCGCCGCTGGCCGCGATGCTGATCCAGATGGCCATCTCCCGATCGCGCGAATTCGGTGCGGACCGGGGCGGCGCCGAAATCTCGGGCGACCCCGAGGCCTTGGCCAGCGCCCTGCGCCGGATCGAGGCCTACGCCCAGGGCACGCCGATGGAGACGGCCGAGCAGCATCCAGAGACCGCCCAGATGATGATCATCAATCCGCTCTCCGGCGGCGACCTGACCGGCCTGTTCCGTACCCACCCGGCCACCGAGGAGCGGGTCGCCCGCCTCCTGGCCATGGCCCGGCGCGGTACCTAATTGACCGCGGCCCGCCCTCCAAGGACCGCGTCCGCACGCGGCCCCGCCACGGCCAGGCAACTGGCCACCGAACTGGTCAATGCGGTGCTGCTCGACGGCCGCAGCCTTACCACAGCGCTGGACGCGGCGCGGCCGAATGTGGATTTCCGCCTGCTGGCCGATGCCCAGGACCTGAGCTACGGCACCCTGCGCCACCTCGGCCGGTTGCGCTACCTGCTCGGCCGTCTGACCGACCGACCGCTCAACCCACCCGAGCTGACCGGCCTGCTCCTGGTCGCGCTGTACGAACTGTCCGGACGCGATACGCCGGCCTATGCCGCGGTCAACGAGGCCGTGACCCTGGCCGGCCGCCTGTTCCCGCGCGCCAAGGGCTTCGTCAATGCAGTCCTGCGCAGCTACATGCGCGGCCGGGCCGAGCTGAACCACGCCGCCGAACAGACTCCGGAGGGCCGCTGGAACTTCCCGCTCTGGTGGATCGAAAAGCTACGGGCCCATTACCCGGCGGAATGGGAGGCGATGCTGGCCGCAATGAACGACCATCCGCCCATGACGCTCCGCATCAACCGCCGACAAACCACCGTCCCCGACTATCTCGGCCGCCTGGAACAGGCCGGCCTGGCCGCCCGCCAGGTCGGCGATTCGGCCCTGAGATTGGAACGCCCGGTCAGGGTCGGCGAACTGCCGGGCTTCGCCGAAGGTTGGGTGTCGGTCCAGGACCTGGGTGCCCAATATGCCGCCGAACTGCTCGATTGCACCGATGGCATGCGGGTGCTGGACGCTTGCGCCGCCCCAGGCGGCAAGACGGCCCATCTGCTGGAACGGCACCGGCTCGGCCTGCTGGCGCTGGATCAGGATGCCAAGCGACTGCAGCGGGTGGACGACACCCTGCGCCGCCTGGGCCTCGAGGCGGCCACCCGTGCCGCCGATGTCGGCCGGCCGGATACCTGGTGGGACGGCCTGCCGTTCGACCGCATCCTGCTCGATGCCCCCTGCACCGCCTCCGGGGTGGCCCGCCGCCATCCGGACGGAAAATGGCTGAAACGTTGTGAAGATGTGACCGCTTTGGCAAGTCAGCAGGCCCGCCTGCTGGATGCCGTTTGGCCGCTGCTGAAACAAGGTGGTAAATTGCTGTACGCGACCTGCAGTGTTTTTCCCGAGGAAAACACGAATCAGGTCGAGTCCTTCCTGACCAGGCACGCGGACGCCCGGCAGGAGCCGGCCAGCCTGCCCGACGCGCGGGCTGGACAGTTGATACCAAACAGCGACCACGACGGCTTCTTCTATGCCCTTATTGTCAAGGCGTGACCTTCTGCGACTGCTCTGTGTGGCTGCCCTGGCAATGCACACCGCGGCCGCCATGGCCATCGATCTGCTGCACCTGAACAAGGTGGAACTCCAGGCCCAGGGCGAAAACTACGTCCTGGTCGGCGGCTATACCGTCGAATTCACGCCGACCCTGGAAGATGCCCTGCAAAGGGGCATCAACTTCTCCTTCATCCAGGCGTTCGAGATCGAGCGGCCACGCAGCTACTGGTTTGCCGAGGGCATCGCCGTGGTCCACCGGGTCCGGCAACTGAGCTACAACGCATTGCTGCGCCAATACCAACTGCAAAACGACGGCCAGCACGAAACCTTCGACACCTTGGGCGAGGCCCTGCGTGCCCTGGGCAACCTGTCCGAGTGGCCGGTGTTGAACGTCAAGCAGCTCGACAAGAAGTATCTCTATCAGGCGCGGGTGCGCATGTACTTGGACTCCTCCAAGCTGCCCAAGCCGCTGCAGCTGAACGCCTTCGCCTCGGAGCGCTGGGACATGGACTCCGGCTGGCGGGAGTGGTTGTTCAAGCCGTAACCGGCCCCGCCCATGCTCTATCTCGCATTCGGTAGTCTGATCCTCGGCGCCGCACTGGTCGGCCTGCTCGCCCTCTCGGCCGACAATACCGGCTTCTTCGCCGCGCATTTTCCCGCCCTGGTCGCCGTGGCCAGCGCCGCGACCCTGGCCCTCGTGGCACTGTTCGCCTATCAGGTCTACTCCCTCTGGCGCCGCATCCGGTCCGGCGTCTTCGGCGCCCGCCTGACGGCGCGCATGTTCTGGATATTCGGCCTGATGGCCCTGCTGCCCGGCCTGGTGGTCTATGCCCTGTCGGTCCAGTTCCTGGTCAACTCGATCGAATCCTGGTTCGACGTGCGGATGGAACAGGCCCTGAAAAGCGGCCTGTCGCTCGGCCAGTCGGTCCTGGACAACCTGCAGAGCGAACTGGTCAAGAAGGCCGAGGGCATCGCCCTGCAGCTGTCCGAGCTGCCGACTGAAAAACAGCCTTACCACCTCAACGAACTGCGCGAATCCTACGGCGTCCAGGAGGTGTCGCTGTTCGATACCAACGGCCGCCTGATCGGCTTCGCCTCCCCGGACAAGATGGCGCTGACCCCGAACAGGCCGGAAAGCGCCGCCATCTGGCAGGCCAAGCTGCAGCAGCCCTGGTCCCGGACCGAGCAGGATGCCGACGGACATTCGCTGATCGTCCGGGCCGTGGTGCCGGTCAACCTGGTCAGCCTGACCGAAAGCATGCGCATCCTGCAGGTCTCCCAACCGGTCTCGGCCAAGCTGGCCGAGGATGCCCAGAGCGTCGAGCAGGCCCACCGCGATTACCAGGAACTGGCTGTTTCCAGGCTCGGCCTGAAACGGCTGTACGGGCTTTCCCTCACCATCGCCCTGGCGCTCTCGCTGTTTTCCGCCCTGTCGCTGGCCTATATCCTTTCCGAACGCCTGGCGGCCCCGCTGCGGGTTCTGGCCCGGGGCACCCGGGCCGTGGCGCGCGGCGACTACTCCCAGGTCAGCCAAAGCCACAGCCGGGACGAACTGGGCATGCTGACCCAGTCCTTCAACCGCATGACCCAGCAGCTGTCGGAGGCCCGCAGCTCGGCCCAGGAGAACCAGGACAAACTGCAGGAAGCGAAGGCCTACCTGGAAAGCGTTCTGGCCAGCGTCAATACCGGCGTCATCACCCTGGACGGCGCGCTCCGGGCCCGGCTCGTCAACCAGGCCGCGGCGGTGCTGCTCAGCTCGGCCCGCGAGCTGTTGGAAGGCCGCATCTTGTCCGAATGGGGCGAACCCGAGAGTGGCTTGCGCCGTTTCGCCGTGGCGATGGCCGACCACTTCCGGGAAGCCGGCGACCGCCCCTGGCAGGAGCAGGTCGAACTGGCCGCCACGTCCGGGGCCCACATCCTGCTGGCCCGCGGCACGCCGCTGTTCGCAGGCGAGGCGGCCGATTTCGCCTTGGTGCTCGACGACGTCTCCAAGCTGATCCAGGCCCAGCGTGATGCCGCCTGGGGCGAAGTGGCGCGCCGCCTCGCCCACGAGATCAAGAATCCGCTCACCCCGATCCAGTTGTCGGCCGAACGCCTGCAACTGAAACTGGCCGACCAGCTGGACGAACGCGCCCGGCAGATACTGGCCCGTGCCACCGGCACCATCGTCGATCAGGTATCGACCATGAAGTCGTTGGTCGATGCCTTCGCCGAATACGCCCGCGCCCCTTCCCTGCAGGCCCAGGATCTGGACCTCAACCGGTTCGTACAGGACGTGATCGCGCTTTACGAACACCACCTGCCGATCGAAACCGCACTCGAAGCCGGCCTGCCCGAAGTGCATGGCGACCCCGCACTGCTCCGGCAGGTCCTGGTCAACCTGATCAAGAATGCAGAGGAATCACTCTCCGGCCATCCTGCTCCGGTTATCATGGTCAGGACACGCCGCATCGACGACTCGATCAGCCTGTGCGTGGAGGATAATGGCCCGGGCTTTCCCGAGTCGTTGATGAACAGGCTGTTCGAACCCTATGCGTCGACCAAGCCCAAAGGGACAGGTCTGGGGCTGGCCATCGTCAAGAAGATCGTCGAGGAGCATCATGGCAGCATTGAAGTACGCAACCTGACGCCGCACGGTGCGGCAGTCTGCGTCACGCTGCCGATCATGGAGAACATGCATGAGTGAAATCCTGGTTGTGGACGACGAACCCGGCATCCGCGACCTCCTGAGGGAGATACTGGAAGAGGAAGGCTACGAGGTCAGGCTGGCCGAAAACGGCGAGCAGGCCCGCGCCGCCCGCCACGAGAAGCGGCCCGACCTGGTCCTGCTCGACATCTGGATGCCCGACGTCGACGGCCTTTCGTTGCTGAAGGAATGGGTCTCCGCCGGACAACTGGCAATGCCGGTGGTGATGATGTCCGGCCATGGCACCATCCACACCGCGGTCGAAGCGACCCGGCTGGGCGCCTTCGACTTCCTGGAAAAACCGGTGCCCTACAAGAAGCTGCTGCAGACGGTGGAACGGGCCTTGAACACGCATCAGGCCCGGACCGTGCCTCCGGCCAGCCTGGAACGCCTCGGCAACGGCGAAACCGTGCGCCTGCTGGCCCAGCGCCTGCGCCAGGCTGCCAGTGCCGGCTCGTCGCTGCTGCTGACCGGCGAGCCTGGCGTGGGCATGGACGTCTG
Source organism: Parasulfuritortus sp. (assembly GCA_036391875.1). Taxonomy (GTDB): domain Bacteria; phylum Pseudomonadota; class Gammaproteobacteria; order Burkholderiales; family Thiobacillaceae; genus Parasulfuritortus. Next base: position 14,742 of record DASVZA010000024.1, on the reverse strand, counting down.
CGCCCGCTTCCTGCATGTCCCCGGCACACCCTGGGTCGCGCCCGACGAAATCGGCGCCCTGGCCGAACACCCGCTCGATTGGCTGGCCGAGGCCCGGGGCGGCACCCTGTTCTTCAGCGAGGTCGGCCATCTCACCGCGCTGCAGCAGAAAGGCCTGCTGCTGATCATCGGCCGACACAAGGAATTCGGTGTCAGTCTGGTCTGCGCCAGCAGCGAGAACCTGGCCAACAAGGCACTGGCCGGCGGCTATTCGCGCGAGTTGTACAACGCCCTGGCCCAGGTGGCGGTGCGCGTGCCGCCGCTGCGCGAACACCGCGAGGACATCCCCGGCCTGGCCGCGGTCACGCTGACCGACACCCTGGCCAAGACCGGCCTCGGCCACAAACAATTCACCGCGGCCGCGCTGGACAAGCTCGTCCGTCACGACTGGCCCGGCAACCTGGACGAACTGCACGGCCTGGTCCACAACCTCGCCTCCACCGTGCTGACCGAGCTCATCGACCTGAAGGATGTCGAGGCCCTGCTGGGCAACGGCAACCCGATCGACGGCAGCGCCCTGGCCGAGTTGTTCGGCTTGCCGCTCAAGGATGCCCGCGACGCTTTCGAACGCGCCTACCTGGAAGCGGTCCTGCGGGAATGCGGCAGCATGTCCAAGGCCGCGGAACGCTCCGGCCTGGAACGGACCCACTTGTACCGGAAACTCAAGCAATTGGGCGTAAAATCGCCCTCCCGACACGACAACGGCTGACCCGTTTCAAGTGCGCTCCATAACCCGCGGCCTCGTGCCCTCCGCTTTATGAAGATCATCATTCTCGGCGCCGGCCAGGTCGGCGCCAACCTGGCCGCCAGCCTGGTATCCGAGGCCAACGACATCACCGTGGTGGACGTCGACGACGCCAAGCTGATCGCCTTGCAGGACCGCTACGACCTGCGCACGGTGTGCGGCCCTGCGTCCTATCCGTCCGTCCTGCGCCAGGCCGGCGCCCACGATGCAGACATGCTGGTCGCGGTCACCCAGAACGACGAGACCAACATGGTGGCCTGCAAGCTCGCCGCCACCCTGTTCAACATCCCGACCAAGATCGCCCGCATCCGCGCCCAGGACTACATGCAGCACGAGGACCTGTTCTCGCCGGAGAACATGGCGGTCGATTTCGTCATCAGCCCGGAAAGGGAGGTTTCGACCTACCTGCGCCGGCTGATCGACTACCCGGACGCATTGCAGGTCGTTGATTTCGCCGAGGGCCGCATCCGGCTGGTGGCGGTCAAGGCGCACGGCGGCTTCCTGGTCGGCCGCGAACTGCGCGAGATGCGCGACCACATGCGCTACCACATGCGGGACATGGACGCCCGCGTGGCCGCCATCTTCCGCAACGGCCAGGCACTGATCCCCGAGGGCAGCACGATCATCCAGGACGGCGACGAGGTCTTCTTCCTGGCCGCCACCAAGCACATCCGCGCCGTGATGAAGGAGATGCGGCGCAGCGACCAGTCGGTGCGCAGGGTCATGATCGCCGGCGGCGGCAACATCGGCAGCCGGCTGGCCTTCGAGCTGGAAGGCGACTACGCGGTCAAGCTGATCGACCACAACAAGAAGCACGCCCAATCGCTGGCCGAACGGCTGAAGAGCACCCTGGTGCTGGTCGGCGACGTGACCGACGAGGACCTGCTGCAGCAGGAGAACATCGAGGACATGGACGTGTTCTGCTCCCTGACCAACGATGACGAGGACAACATCATGGCCGCCCTGCTGGCCAAGCGGATGGGCGCGAAGAAGGTCATCGCCCTGATCAACCGCGGCAGCTACGTCGACCTGCTGCAGGGCGGCAAGATCGACGTCGCGCTGTCGCCGGCCCAGGCCACCATCGGCCCGCTGCTGACCCATATCCGGCACGGCGACATGGCCGTGGTGCACAGCCTGCGGCGCGGCGCGGCCGAAGCCATGGAGGTGGTGGTGCACGGCGACGCCAAGACCTCCAAGCTGATCGGCCGGCAGATCGACCAGATCGACCTGCCGGAGGGCGTCTCGATCGGCGCCATCGCTCGCGGCGAAAAGGTCATCATCGCCCATCACGACACCATGATCGAACCGGAGGACCACCTCATCCTGTTCGTCCCCAACAAGCGGATGATCCCCAAGGTGGAGAAACTGCTCCAGGTCGGTTTCGGCTTCTTCTAGGCGGACACCAGGATGGCCGTCGTCCTCTACGCGCTGAGCCCGATCATCCTGATCTTCGGCCTGATCATGCTGGTGCCGCTGGGTGCATCAGTCTACTTCCAGGACGACGCCATCGGCGCCTACGACGGCGGCGTCGCCATCACCATCTTCGCCGGCCTGCTGATCTGGCTGCTGACCCGCTCCAGCAAGCGCGAGCTGAAGACCCGCGACGGCTTCCTGATCGTGGTCCTGACCTGGACCATGATTCCGGCCTTCGCCACGCTGCCGCTGATGTTCTACATGAACACCTCGTTCACCCACGCCTATTTCGAGACCATGTCCGGCCTGACCACGACCGGAGCCACGGTCTACAGCGGCCTGGACGCCCTGCCCCCCTCCATCAACCTGTGGCGGCACCTGCTCAACTGGCTGGGCGGCATGGGCATCATCGTGCTGGCCGTGGCCATCCTGCCCCTGCTGGGCATCGGCGGCCGCTCCATGTTCAAGGCCGAGACGCCGGGGCCGATGAAGGACAGCAAGCTCACGCCCCGCATCGCCCAGACCGCCAAGGCGCTCTGGCTGGTCTACGCCGGCATCACCCTGGTCTGCATCCTGTCCCTGCGCCTAGCCGGCATGAGCTGGTTCGATGCCGTCTGCCACGCCTTCTCGGCCATGTCGCTGGGCGGCTTCTCGACCCACGACGCCAGCGTCGGCTATTACAACTCGGTGCCGATCGAGGTGGTGCTGTCGATTTTCGAGGTCATCGCCGCCGGCAACTTCGCCACCTATTTCCTGATGCTGCGCGGCCGCAACCCGAGACTCCTGTTCACCGACCCGGAAATCACCAGCATGCTGGGCCTCCTGCTGCTCAGCATACTCGGCGTGGCCCTCTACCTGTGGCAGGCCGGCACCTATCCCAGCTTCCTGACCTCCCTGCGCTACACCAGCTTCAACCTCATCACCATCGCCACCGACTGCGGCTACGCCAACACTGATTTCGGCCGCTGGCCGATCTTCGCGCCGATGTGGATGCTGTTCCTGAGCTCCATCCTGGCCTGCTCCGGCTCCACCGGCGGCGGCATCAAGATGATCCGCACCCTGATCCTGGCCAAGCAGGCCGGCCGCGAACTCGCCCGCTTGCAGCACCCGAACGCGATGGTGCCGGTCAAGGTCGGCGGCCAACTGATCGAAAACCGGGTGGTGTTTTCGGTGCTGGCCTTCATCTTCCTGTACTTCATGACCGTGGTCGGCCTGACCTTCGCCCTGCTGCTGTCCGGGCTCGACCTCGTCTCCGCCTTCAGCGCCGTCATCGCCTGCATCAACAACGCCGGCCCCGGCCTCGGCGTGGTCGGTCCGGCCTCCAATTACGGCAGCCTGACCGTCTTCCAGGACTGGGTATGCATCATCGCCATGCTGGCCGGACGCCTGGAAGTCTTCACGCTGCTCATCGTCCTGACCCCGGGTTTCTGGAAAAAATGAGTACGATCGACAACCTCGAAAAGATGCTGGCCCAGGGCCGCGACAACGCCCTGCTCCGCTATTCCCTGGGCAACGAATACCTCAAGGCGGGCGAGGCCTGCAACGCGGTCGCCCAGTTGCGCGAGGCGGTGCGCCAGGACCCGAACCACTCCGCCTCCTGGAAGCTGCTGGGCCGCGCCCTGGCCGAGACCGGCGACCTCGCGGGCGCCCTGGACGTCTACCGCCAGGGGATCGCCGTGGCGGAAAAGAAGGGCGATCTCCAGGCCGCCAAGGAGATGACCGTGTTCGCCCGCCGGATCGAGAAACAATTGGCCGGTGGGTGACGCCGGCCGGTCCATGGGCTAACATCAGCCATCGTTAATATTGAGCAGGAGCAACCCTATGGCACGCATGGTGCAATGCGTAAAGCTGGGCCGCGAGGCCGAAGGCATGGACTTTCCGCCCTACCCCGGCGAACTGGGCAAGCGCATCTTCGAGAGCATCTCCAAGGAAGCCTGGCAGGGCTGGATCCGCCTGCAGACCATGATCATCAACGAGAACCGCCTGAATCTGGCCGATGCCCAGCACCGCAAATACCTGATGGAACAGGCCGAGAAATACTTCTTCGGCGAGGGCGTCGGCAACCCGCAGGGCTACACCTCCTCCCACTGATGTCCGAAGACAAGACCACCCATTTCGGTTTCAAGACCGTCGCCGAAGCCGAGAAGGCCGGCAAGGTGGCGGAGGTGTTCCATTCCGTGGCCGACCGCTACGACGTGATGAACGACCTCATGTCGGCCGGCCTGCACCGGGTCTGGAAACGTTTCCTGCAGTTGAAGGCCAACGTCCGTCCCGGCATGCGCTGCCTGGACATCGCCGGCGGCACCGGCGACGTCTCCCGCCTGCTGGCCAAGGACGCCGGCCCCTCCGGCCAGATCTGGCTGACCGACATCAACGGTTCGATGCTGGGCGTCGGCCGCGACCGCCTGCTGGACGAAGGCATGATGCTGCCGGTCGCCCAGTGCGACGCCGAGAAGCTGCCCTTCCCCGACGGCTATTTCGACCTGGTGACCGTGGCCTTCGGTCTGCGCAACATGACCCATAAGGATGTCGCGCTGAAGGAAATGAACCGGGTGCTGAAACCGGGCGGCCGGCTGATGGTGCTGGAGTTCTCCAAGGTCTGGAAGCCGCTGGCGCCGCTCTACGATCTGTATTCCTTCCAGATCCTGCCCCGGCTGGGCGAAGCGGTGGCCAAGGACTCGGAGAGTTATCGCTATCTGGCCGAATCGATCCGGATGCACCCGGACCAGGAAACACTCAAGGCCATGATGGCCGAGGCTGGCTTCGGCAAGGTGGACTACCACAACCTGACCGGCGGCATCGTCGCACTGCATCTGGGCTACAAGCTCTAGGCACGGCGCGACGCCCGCGCCGTCTCATTCCAGCGCCACGTACTCCACGGCGACGATCTCGAGTTCGCGCAGGCCGCCCGGCGCCTGGAAGCGCACCGTCTCGCCCACTTCCGCCTTGAGCAGCGCCCGGGCCAGGGGCGATATCCAGGAGATCCGGCCCCGCCCCGGCTCGGCCTCGTCGATCCCGACCAGGCTGTAGGTCGCCTCCGCGCCGGTCTCATCGATCAGAGTGACCGTCGCGCCGAAGTAGACCCGCTCCGTGGCCTCCCGCTCGCGGGGGTCCACCACCACGGCATTCTCCAGGCGCTTGGTCAGGAAACGGATGCGCCGGTCGATCTCGCGCAGGCGCTTCTTGCCGTAGATATAGTCGCCGTTCTCCGAACGGTCGCCGTTGCTCGCCGCCCAGGCCACCACGTTCACCACCTCGGGCCGCTCCTTGCGCAGCAGATTGGACAGCTCGGCCTGCATCCGGGCATGCCCCCAGGGGGTCATGTAGTTCTTGGTGCCCGCCGGCAATGCCGGAACGCCCTCGTCTTCCTCTTCGTTTTCAGGCGTGTCGTTGGCGACGAAAGCCTTGCTCATTCGGCGTCGTCGGGCTCGGGCGGCGGATGGCCGTCATACACCAGTCCGCGCCGGCGCTCCAGATAGAAATCGCGGGTGTAGTCGTACTTGTCCAGGGCCGCCTCTTCCAGGATGTTCGAGGCATCGAGCAGGTCGGCACGGCGGCTGATGGACTTGACCGCCAAGGCGTCGTTGCGACTGGCGATATGTTTGATCTTGTAGATCGGGTCGAGGTAGTTGCTGTCCACCGCCAGACCGACACCGTCACGGAAGCTGCTGGAGCCCAGCAAAGGCAGGACCAGATAAGGACCGCTGTGGAAGCCCCATCGACCCAGGGTCTGGCCAAAGTCCTCGTTGTGCTTCGGCAGCCTCATTTCCGAGGCGATGTCGAACAGGCCCAGGAAGCCGAAAGTCGAGTTGACCGCGACTCGCATGAGGTCGCTCGAAGCCGCCTGGATCTTGAACTGGAGCAGGTTGTTGGCGAACTCGGTCACATCGTCCAGGTTGGAGAACACGTTGCGGACGCCGTTCTGCACCGGTGTCGGCGTCACCGCCTTGTAGCCCTTGGCCAATGGCTTGAATACGGCCTTGTCGACCGAGTCGTTGAACGTAAAGATCGCGCGGTTCATCGGCTCGAGCGGGTCACGCGGATTGGGCTCGCCGGTGGTCGCGCATCCCGCCAACGAGGCAGCAAGCGCAAAGACGGTAAGCGTCGGGGCACGGTTCTTCATGGTGTAATGGCCAGCGGCGGTAGATATCGGACGGACGAGTTTACTAAACCCAAGATAGGCCTGTTAAGAAAAAGCCGCAAATTACCCTTTACAGGTCCATGACGTGTGGTTAGAATGCGCGCCTCTTTTGGGGGTATAGCTCAGCTGGGAGAGCGCTTGCATGGCATGCAAGAGGTCAGCGGTTCGATCCCGCTTACCTCCACCAAAGATTAAGAAGGTTCGCAGCAATTCGAGCCTTCGCAGCTTAGGTCCCCATCGTCTAGAGGCCTAGGACATCGCCCTTTCACGGCGGTAACCGGGGTTCGAATCCCCGTGGGGACGCCATCATGGCACTAAGGCCCGATCCGAAAGGATCGGGCCTTTTTATTTCATCTGCGGGCACGTGCCGAAAACAAAAAATAACGTTGGCCGCTCTTGAAATACCCCATACCCGTCCCTATCATTTGGCACTCGAAGGACGAGAGTGCTAACAACCCGTCCGTTTGTTGAACCCGAATTTGAAACCATCGAATTTCAGTCAAGGAGGAATCGATGAAAATCCGCCCGTTGCATGACCGAGTCATCGTCAAGCGCATGGAAGAAGAACGCAAGACGGCTTCCGGCATCGTCATCCCCGACACCGCCACCGAGAAACCCGACCAGGGCGAAGTCATCGCCGTCGGTCCCGGCAAGCGCGATGACAGCGGCAAGCTGATCGCCATGGACCTGAAGGTCGGCGACCGCATCCTGTTCGGCAAGTACGCCGGCCAGAGCGTCAAGGTCGAAGGCGAGGAACTCCTCGTCATGCGCGAAGAAGACGTCATGGGCGTGGTCGAGAAGTAATTCGGCCCCCGCAAAACGAATATCAAGGAGTAAGCAAGAATGGCAGCTAAAGACGTACGTTTCGGCGACGCCGCCCGTTCCCGCATGGTGAACGGCGTCAACATCCTGGCCAACGCCGTTAAAGTGACCCTGGGCCCGAAGGGCCGCAACGTGGTGCTGGACCGCTCGTTCGGCGCCCCCACCGTGACCAAGGACGGCGTGTCCGTCGCCAAGGAAATCGAACTGAAGGACAAGTTCGAGAACATGGGCGCCCAGATGGTCAAGGAAGTCGCTTCCAAGACCTCCGACATCGCCGGTGACGGCACCACCACCGCCACTGTGCTGGCCCAGTCCATCCTCGGCGAAGGCATGAAGTTCGTCGCCGCCGGCATGAACCCGATGGACCTGAAGCGCGGCATCGACAAGGCCGTCGCCACCCTGACCGAGGAACTGAAGGCCATCTCCAAGCCCTGCACCACCAGCAAGGAAATCGCCCAGGTCGGCTCCATCTCCGCCAACTCCGACGCCAGCATCGGCGACATCATCGCCAGCGCCATGGACAAGGTCGGCAAGGAAGGCGTCATCACTGTCGAGGACGGCACCAGCCTGGACAACGAGCTGGACGTCGTCGAGGGCATGCAGTTCGACCGCGGCTACCTGTCCCCCTATTTCATCAACAACCAGGACAAGCAGATGGCGGTCATGGAAGACCCGTTCATCCTGCTGCACGACAAGAAGATCTCCAACATCCGCGACCTGCTGCCGGTGCTGGAACAGGTCGCCAAGGCCGGCAAGCCCCTGCTGATCATCGCCGAGGACATCGAAGGCGAGGCCCTGGCCACCCTGGTCGTGAACAACATCCGCGGCATCCTGAAGACCGTCGCCGTCAAGGCCCCCGGCTTCGGCGACCGTCGCAAGGCGATGCTGGAAGACATGGCCATCCTGACCGGCGGCACCGTGATCGCCGAGGAAGTCGGCCTGTCCCTGGACAAGGCCACCCTGGCTGACCTGGGCCGCGCCAAGCGGGTCGAAGTGGGCAAGGAAAACTCCACCATCATCGACGGCGCCGGCGCCGCCGACGCCATCAAGGCCCGCATCGTCCAGATCAACAAGCAGATCGAAGAGACGACCTCCGACTACGACAAGGAGAAGCTGCAGGAACGCAAGGCCAAGCTGGCCGGCGGTGTTGCGGTGATCAAGGTCGGCGCCGCCACCGAAGTCGAGATGAAGGAGAAGAAGGCCCGCGTCGAGGACGCTCTGCATGCCACCCGCGCTGCCGTTGAAGAAGGCATCGTCCCCGGCGGCGGCGTGGCCCTGCTGCGCGCCCGCGCCAAGATCGTCAAGCTCAAGGGCGACAACCACGACCAGGACGCCGGCATCAAGATCGTGCTGCGCGCCATCGAGGAACCCCTGCGCCAGATCGTCAACAACTGCGGCGAGGAAGCCTCCGTCGTGGTCAACAAGGTGCTCGGCGGCAAGGGCAACTACGGCTACAACGCCGGCACCGGCGAATACGGCGACATGATGGAAATGGGCGTGCTGGACCCGACCAAGGTGACCCGCACCGCGCTGCAGAACGCCGCTTCCGTCGCCGGCCTGATGCTGACCACCGACTGCATGGTCACCGAGCTGCCGGAAGACAAGAAGGCTGCTCCCGACATGGGCGGCGGCATGGGCGGTATGGGTGGCATGGGCGGCATGGACTTCTAAGTCACCGCGCCCCAGCCCTAGACGAAACCCCGGGACCTCACGGTCCCGGGGTTTTTTATTTCCGGCAGCAGCCAGCCCTCAGGAACGCAGGCGGCTGCCCCTAGCGCAGACTGATGATCGGCCAGCCTGCGGCCTCGGCATGTTGCTTCAGGGTCGGGTCCGGATCGACCGCGACCGGCTTGTGGACGCGGGACAGCAGCGGCAGGTCATTGAGTGAATCGCTGTAGAACCAGCATTCGGCGACGGCATCCCAGCTGCCGCCCCGCTCCGCCAGCCATTGCTCCAGACGGGCGATCTTGCCCTCCCGGAACGACGGCATGCCCTGGACCCGGCCGGTGAACTCGCCGCCGGCCTGCTCCGGTTCGGTGGCGATCAAGTGCTCGATGCCGAGATGGCGGGCGATGGGCGCGGTGACGAAGCTGTTGGTGGCGGTGACGATGACGCGCAGGTCGCCGGCATGTCTTGCCAGCAGGTCCCAGGTGCCCCTGGCGATCATGGGCAGGATCTTCTCCTGCATGAATTCGGCATGCCAGGCATCCAGTTGGGCGCGAGGATGCTCGGCCAGCGGCCGGAGCTGGAAATCGAGGAACTCGCTGATATCCAGGGTGCCCGCCTTGTAATGCTCGTAGAAGGCCTCGTTGCGGGCCGCGTACATCTCACGATCCAAAACGCCCTTGCCGACCAGGAACTGGGCCCATTCGTAGTCGGAGTCGCTGGTCAGCAGGGTGTTGTCGAGATCAAACAATGCCAGTCTTTCAAGAAACACAATATAACCTCGTGCATGGCGACCTTGTGCGGTCTTCTCTGTGGTGATGAATCGCAGGCCGGCACTCGCCGGCCTGGGTGGACTTAAGTGAAGCGTTCCGGTGACGACAGTACTCTCACGGCAGATCGAACAGGTTCATGAGATCGCCGATGGCGGGACGGTTGTCCGGCACGTAGGGATGGGCGGCGTCGGCCACCGGATTGGGCAGGTTGTCCCGGCTGCGCGCCGACAAGGTCGGCAGCCGCCAGTTGCGCTCGATGAATTTGAGGATGGAGGCATGGTCGTAATAGGTGTGGTCGACCTGGCCTTTGCGGGCATAGGGCGAGACGACGATGAGCGGAATGCGGGTGCCGTCGCCGAAGAAGTCGATGAACTGGACATAGCCCGAGTCGTAATAGCCGCCGCCTTCGTCCGTGGTGACCAGTATGGCGGTCTTCTTCCATAGTTCCGGGTTGGCCTGGACCCGGTCGACGATGTCGTGCACCAGTTCCTCGAAACCCGTTTCCATGGCATAGCCCGGATGGCCGGAGACGCTGTCGTAGGGCGCGATGAAGGAGACCGCGGGGAAGGTCCTGGCATCCTTGACGTCGACGTAGAACTGCTGGAGATCCTGCAGCTTGGCCTTGTCCGGGCCGGTCATGGTGGAGGCGAAGAAGGTCGGCGTGTCGCACATGCCGCAGTATTCCTTGTCGACATGCCGGCTGTCGTTGCGGCCGCCGCTGTACCACTTCCAGGACACGCCGTACTTGCTGAGCAGATCGCCGATATGCGGCAAGGTCTGGGGCGGCAGCAGGAACTGGTTGGGGCCGAGCGGGCGGCGGACGCCGTCCGCCTTGAAATCCGGGTCCAGGTTGTTGACCATGTAGTAGTGACCAGGCGCGCAGTTGCCGTCGTTGAACGGACGGTACGGCAAGTTCGCCAGCAGCTTGCGGATGCCGGCCACGCCGGGGGCGTCCGGATTGGCGCACTCGACGTAGGTGCCACCCAGGAAACCATCGGCGGTATAGATGTTGTTGCTGCCGGGACGCGGGTCCGGATTCTCGATCTGGTTCTGCGGCGGCTTGGCCGGCCGGCCGTCTTCCAGGTAGACGCCGACGTCGGCGCTGGCCAGCGCGAAATAATTGGCCGTGGTGCCGCCCATGATCGGCTGATGGTAGTTGTCGGCAACGGCATAGCGGTCGGCCAGTTCGCGGAAATAAGGCGCATCGCCCTGGGCCATGTTGTAGAAGCCCATGGCCACGCCGCCCTGCCTGGCCTGGCCCGGGGCCAGTACCGAATTGGCACCGTTGTCCGAGCCCGCCCCAGCGGTTTCGGCCGTCCACACGAACAGGTCCGCGGCGCCGCCGTTCACCTGCTGCCACATCTGGAAAAAGCGATGGACCGGGTCGCCGGTATGCGCCCCATAGCCGACATAGCGCGTGATCTGGAACGGACCGTTGGCCAGGTCGGCCGGGAAGCGCTCGTCCGGCACGTCACGGCGCTGGCCGAAGGCGCCGGCGGCATAGGGCTGCGGCAGATGGTCATAACCACCGACGCTATCGAACTTGGCCGAATAGGCAGCGCCGGTCTGGGCCAGCTTCTGGGCCGCCACCGAGAAATTGGGGCCGGGCGAGCCGTCCGCCTGCACGATGCCGCGCGACAGCAGGTTCCATACCGAGGCCCCGCTGCGCGGCTGCCAGGTCGCGAACAGGTTGTCGAAGGTCCGGTTTTCGCCGACCACGACGATGACGTGTTCGATCGGCGTTGCGGTCTGGGGAGAAGCGGCAGCTGGCAGACTGGCCGCGCAAAGCAGACAGGCAAGATACTTCATCTTATCGGGCACCTAAGTAGTAATCGATGGTCGCGCCTCATCCGGAAGCCCGCAAAACGGCAGCCTCCGCGAACAGCACCTCAATCGATCCGGCCGGTTATTTGTAAGCCAGGACGGTCAGCGAGATCAGCTTCATCTGGTTGTTGATCTGCTCGACCTTGCTGGTGAAGTAGTTGAAGAAGGTCATGGCGTAGAGCGCGATGAAGATGCCGAAGCCAGTGGCGTAGAGGGCGGTGCCGATGCCGCGGCTGACCGCCGCCGGATCGGAGTTGCCGTCCGCGGACGACAGGGTGTGGAACGAATCGATGATGCCCATGATGGTGCCCAGGAGGCCCAGCAGCGGCGACAGCGTGATGATGGTGTCCAGCATCCAGAGCCGGTTGTTCAGCACCGGCTGCTTGGCGACGTAGACCGACTGGACGTAGTACTCCATCTCCTCGTGCGGCATTTCCCTGGCGCCGACGATCTCGAGCAGGGCGCTGGCCTGCGGTCCCTTGTAGGAACTGAAGGTGTGATGCAGTTCCTTGCGCAGCTCCTTGTCGTTCAGATGGCTTTTGATGTGGTTGTCCACTTCCTTGCCTTCGCGCAGCACGGCAAGGAAGAAGATCACCCGTTCGATGATGATGAAGGTCGCGATGGCGGTGATGGCTGCCATCACGTACATGATGAAGTCGTGTACGAGCGTGAACGACATGTTGACTCCTGTGATCTGGAAAAACTGCCCCATGGCGGCAGCCATGGGGCATCGTGTTGCCTGCTTAGAACTTGGCGGAAACGGTCACGAAGGCCGTGCGCGGGGCGCCGACCTGCAGCGTCTGGGCGGTACCGGTGGGATCGCTGAAGACGAAGCCATTGGTGCCGATGCTGCCGAAGTACTGCTTGTCGAACAGGTTGTTCACCGCCACGTTCAGGTCGACCTCGCGGAAGTACTGGCCGACGTTCTTGAAGCGGTAGCCGGCCGAGGCGTTCCACAAGGTGGCGGCATCCACAGAGCCGTCGTTCAGATAGGTGTAGTAGCGCTTGCCGGTGTAGTTGGCGCCGATGCGGCCGAAATAGATGCCGTTGTCGTAGCCCAGTTCGGACTTGAACATGACCTTGGGCGCATCCACCACCTGCTTGCCCGAAGTCAGATAGACCACGCCGTTGGACGTCACGTTGTCCTTGTACTGGGAATCGTTGTAGCTGATCGAGTTCATCCAGGTCACGTGCGGCGCCGGCGAGATCGACAGGGCGGCCTCGACACCGTTGGTCACCACCTTGCCCACGTTGGCCAGCACGGTCGGGTTGCCGACGATGCCGGACCCCTGCTGGATGCCCAGCAGGCGGTCCTTGAAGTCGACGTGATAGGCGGTCAGCAGCGTTTCCAGGCCCTCTTGATGATGACGCCAGCCGGCCTCGACCGTGACGGAGGTTTCCGGCTTGATCGTGTCCTTGATCGCGGCGTAGCCGGCCGCGGTGGTGGCGAACGGCGAATCGCCGGTGGCGGCGATCTGGTAGGAACGCATGTTCTGGGCGGCCGAGGCGAACAGTTCGTTGGCCGGGTCGAGCTTGAAGTTCATGCCGACCTGGGGCAGGAAGGACTTGGAGGCCTTGAGGGTGCCAGGCATGCTGTTGCCGACGACGGTGGTCGCATCGCTGCGGATGGTCGGCGACTTGAAGCCGGCGTTGACGGTCAAGCGGTCGGACAGCTTCATGGTGTCCTGCAGGTGGAACACCAGCGTCCGGGTCTTGAACTCGTATTGCCACTGGGTCGCGAACGGATCGCTCGGGATGTCGTAGGGCCCGCGCATCGGATCGTTCAGGCCGACGGCGTAGAAGCGCCGGGCCTCGTCGAAGATGTTGTTCTCGAACCAGGCGCCGCCTTCGACGGTGTGCATGCCGATGGTGTAGGTCAACGCGCTCAGGATGCCGGCGCGGTGGATGTCGTATTCGGTCGTGCGCAACGAGATGGGCACGCCCGAGGGGGAAGCCACGTAGGGGGTGTACCACAGGCCGGCACCATGGTTGCGGTGGTAATAGACCGTGGTCTTCCAGCGCAATGCGTCGGTCACCTTGGCATCCAGGGTGGCGCCGGTCAGCCAGTCCTTGCGCAGGCCGGAACCCGCGTAATAGGCGTCATCCTTGGAGGTCTCGCCCTGGGTCCAGATGCCGTTGGCCGAATTGACGGCGGCATTCCAGTTCGGATAGTAGTTGTCCCAGTTGTAACCCAGGCGCGACACCATCTCCTTGGACAGATCCTGGTAGTCGATTTCCTTGCGGTTGGAATAGTTCACGAAGGCGGACAGACGGCTCTCGCCGATGATGTCGACCATCTTGGCGTTGAACTGGTCGAAGCGCTGCTCGCCGCTGCCCTTCCACTTGTCGCTCTTCTGGTTGGTATAGCTGAGGGCGAACTTGGGACCGCCGTCCAACCGGCCGGTGTCGAAGCGGGCGAAGGTCCGGGCCGCGGCGTTCTCGCCGAAGGTTTGCGCGAAGGTGCCGCCGCGCTTGTCGGACGGATCCAGGGAATAGAACTGCACTGTGCCGCCCAGGTTGCTGGTGGAGGCGGTGTCGAGCGCGCCGGTGCCCTGCGAGAGTTCGACCCGGCCGATGTTTTCGGAGGAGATGGCGCGGCTGATGTGCAGGCCGTTCCAGTTCGAGTAGCTCATGTCGCCGAGCGGCACGTCGTCCAGCGTGTAGCCGAGTTGGTTCTGGTTGAAGCCGCGGATGGTCAGGCGGGTCGACCATTCATAGGCGCCGTAGGTGTCGGAGGATTGGAAATTGACGCCGGGCAGCTGGGCCAGCGTTTCCAGCGGGCTGCTGCCGGGCGCAGCCTTTTCCAGGTCGGCGTGGCTGATGTTCTCGACCTGGCGGGTCTGACCCTGGCCGAACACATTGATGGTATCGGTCTCGACGGCGGTATCGGCCGAGGCGGCGTAGGGCGTCAGGGCAGCCAGGACGGCGGCGGCAAGCGCCAGCGTCCTGAAGGGAGGCACGGAGCGGTACATTTCCTGAATTTCCTTTCTGTGGAGGGAGTGTTAATCGAGGGTGAACTCGATGCGGGTTCTGAATACTTGTTCCGTCAACTGCACCCATGCATCCGGCGGCATGGGATCGAACTTGGTGTTCCGGACCGCCTGCAGGGCGGCCTTGTCGAGCATGGGATAGCCGCTGCTTTGCTCGACCTCGGCCCGGATCAGGTGACCGTCCCGGCCGATGACATAGCGCACCACCACGGCGCCGCTCATGCCGAGCCGCTGCGCCTCGTCCGGGTAACGCTTGTTCCGGTCGATCTGGCTGCGCGCCTTGGACTGGTAGGCGCCCTCGGCCTGCGGATTGCTGACCCGCGGCGCAGG
>DASVZA010000023.1:0-86729 GCA_036391875.1 Parasulfuritortus sp. | reverse complement strand
AAAGGCCAAATTTGCGTCAATTCGTACTGTTCTGAATTTTTCAGAGAGCCTGGACCAAAACTCAAGATCCGCCGATGGGTGCCATGCTGCGTTGAACCCGCCAAGGCTTAGGCCGACTTCACGCAAAAAAGCCACACCAGGAAATGGCGATAAATTTTCCCACAAATAATGCCACCATTTAATATCAACCACTTCAATATTAGAATGTGAATCACCCGGTATAGTCGATGGTCGATTTCCACCATCGCACTTAACGGCTACGCAAGCAGCATTATTATGCAATATATACTGAACTATTATCTCGACGTACTTTGGATATAAAATATCATCATCATGCAATATAGTCAGCCACTCAGTTTCAGCGTATTGCATGCAGGCATTCCAATTCCCTTCCATACCCAAATTATGTTCATTTCTAATATACCTTACCAAAGGATTATTTAAAGCTGTCACATAATCACAAATATCATTATGGCTAGACGCGTTATCAACCACAATAACGCAACATTGAATTGTTTGATCAAGAGCACTTGAGAGCGCCTCTTTATAATACTTTGTCCTCTCAAACACAGGAATAGCAACAGTAATTAAATCTGAATATTTTGGCGCTGGCATTTTTTATCTAGCCAGAAGGTTTCGCAAACATTTAAAAAATTTATAAAACCTTTTTCGCCTCACCCCAACAACCAAATTCCCAACATTTGCCTTATATATTGCAATTAGATTAGCTAAAGAATTCGTATTAACAACTTCTAGGCCAGGCCACAATTCCCGCCATATCGGATGCAAATTAATTAAATATTTATAGTTATACTCATCAACCGCACACCATAATTTATAATAACTCTCGCCATTAAAATCATTTGCGTGCCCCCAGTTACTTATCTTCTGTTTTATTTCCACATCAGACCTAGCCCATGTTTGGTGTAATGCAAAAACTGGTAGTTTTACCAACTTATTATTAGTATACCTAGCGCTTATATAGTCCGGGTTGTTTGTAGCCACCGGAAATTGCTCATAACCGTGCTCTCCCAGGAGAGTTACCAAATAACCGGAAGCAACCTTTTTGTAAAGGTTTATCCAATTACCATTAATCTGTATTTTTTTTCCATCATTTGCTCGCATATAACCGCACAAATCAGAAAAATTCAATATATATTCATCAGAATCTATTTGCACATGCCAGCCTCCCAATCCCATCCTTTGCGCAAGCATATTGCGTTCGCGAGTTTCGCACTCTAATGGAGTTAATCCTGGGATATAAAACTCATCCTCGTAAATCTCAATCTTATTATCGACATCTATTTCTGATATATACCTAAAGAAATCGTCTGGAATTACAAACTCCGCCCCTGACCATGTCTTTCGGCTTTTGTCAATCGCCAGGGTGATTTTATCTGCTTCTGTGTAAACCAAAGGTATTGAATTACTTAGCAATGACCAATCATAAGACACAAGGAATCCGACTTTAATTACTTGCCCAATATCTAACCCAGTCATCTTCCAAACCTTCTTAATAGACGATATCCGCGATTAATTAGCACAACCGGTATTCGTAGTGTCAGCATCACGATTGATAGTCCCAATAGAGCCATGGTTCTGGTCGAACCTGTACTCAACGCCGTAGCCATTAACTGAAGCACGACTGACTTTCGCGAGAACAGCACCAAACGATTCATGTCCATAATTGTTTTGACGAAGCGAAACTCAGCACGCTTCGCCCAGTACTTTGCGTCATCGCCCTTCATTAATAGGCTTGTAATATATATCGACTTATAGACATCCAATATATAAGTACCGGTTTTAAGCATTCGAGACGTTTCCGAACTGTTGTGATATCTGTAGCACAATAATGGCTCTACCTCGTAGTAAATATCACCGACTAGCGCTAAGCGCTTCCACATCTCCCAGTCCAATGCAAATTGTAATCCGGGAAAGAACCCGCCTACGGATTCATAAGCAGTTCTCTTCACAACAACCGACGGAGCCGAAACACCACAGTATTCAATTATTGTTTCAAATTTCTTATCAAGAAGACCTGATTTATTCTGGTGTAGCGTAGACACACCGGTCCAGCAACCTTCTTCATCAACCGATATGTAGCGTGTAAAACCTAAAATATAATTAGCCGAATTAGCCAACCCAGTTTTTAGTTTTTCATAATACCCCGGCCGGACATAATCATCGTCATGAAGTATATGTATCCACTCGCCTTTTGCTGACTGTATACATCTATTCCAATTCTCTGCCATCCCGACTCGTTCATAATACCTTGCATGCCGTATGCGAGAATCGTCAATTTTATTAATTATCTTTATAATATCTTCAGTTAAAACTGAAGCATTGTCTACAACTACAACCTCAAGGTCTGCCTCCCCGTAGCTTGAAACAACACTTGAAATCGTCTGCTCCAGATAATCAATTCGATCACATACAGGGATGGTGACCGACCAAAATAGATTGCACCCAGAATTAGGAATAGAGGGGACCTTCGGAAATACCAAGGGATTAGGAATTTCACGATCATAATCCCATACAATCTTTGATATATTCATTATTTACATTCTTGCACGACGTTTACAATTGCGCCCGTATTTATCGTCATCCCCCATCCATGTACCCATTCCCCTATTGGTGTAAAATCTTTTTTATATGGCAAAACATGAAAGCTACCAACACCTTGTATTGCCTCATAGTCCTTACGGGATGCTACATCGGTCCCTGTACCTATACTCAAATCAAGACTGTAGCAAGCAGGTGCTAGATTAAGCCCCCTTATAACCAAACGACAAACATATTCACCCCGTTCGCCAAAACTAAAAGCGGATGAAAACCCACCCATAATCTTGAACTCACCATCTGGAGATATTCCAAAACCAATGCTCAAATCATCAACAGCATGCTTTACTGACAATAAAAGTTCCAGCGTCAACTCTCCATCAAACATCACATCGACGCCTCTCTCTCCGATAACCCCAACTTCCTTAATTTCTACTACATCTGAAAATTTCCAACGTTTTATATAAAAAATATCTTCAACAGGTCGGCGGGTGGACAAAATATTTCGCTCGTCACCACCTATATATCGTTGTATTACTTGGTCTGTAGCCCCGAACAATTCCACTTTACCGCGATTAAGCAACACGCAATTGTTCGTCAATCTTGATATCGCAGCCATATTGTGACTAACAAACAATACTGTTCGGCCTTCTGCACCGATATCTTCAATTTTTCCGAGGCATTTCTTCTGAAATAGTGCGTCGCCAACTGCAAGCACCTCATCGACAATCAATATGTCCGGCTCTAGATGAGCCGCTACAGCAAACGCCAATCGTACATACATACCACTCGAATATCGCTTCACTGGTGTATCCAGAAAGCGCTCTACTTCAGCAAAGGCTACGATTTCATCAAATTTTCTTGCAATATCAGCCTTACTCATTCCAAGAATTGCACCATTTAAATAAATATTTTCTCTACCTGTCAACTCTGGATGAAAACCTGTTCCAACCTCTAGCAAACTTGAAACTCGGCCGTTAATACACACACGCCCAAATGTCGGTTCAGTTATTCTAGACAATACCTTCAATAAGGTTGATTTTCCTGCACCATTTCTCCCAACAATACCAACACGGTCCCCTTGTTGGATTTCTAATGACAGGTCATCTAATGCCCAAAATTCTTCCCGATTTTTATCTTCTCCGTTACTCCGTGTTCCAAATATTTTTTTTGGAAAATCCAATATATTTCGAACCTTGTTTGCCATTGAATCGCGCAACGTGTCATAGCCACCTCCCTGTTTATGATCGATTAAGTAGCGTTTCGATACGTTTTCCAATTTAATAACAACGGGCATGATCAAATTACATCCGCGAAAGTTTTTTCAGTTTTTCTAAAATAGAACAATCCAGTCAACAAAGTCACCAGAACCACTACAATTGACAACACAACTTCAGTCACATTCAAGGACAAATCAGCACCTAGAATTGCCCAACGAAAACCATCAATAACCCCAACCATCGGATTTAGCGAATATAAAAATCTCCATTTCTCCGGCACTATAGAACTGGAAAAACCCACTGGAGACACATACAATCCAAATTGAACGACAAATGGAACAACGTATCTAAAATCTCTATATTTAACATTAAGCGCTGCCACCCACAATCCGGCACCTAATGCAGCCAAAATCGCAATCAACAGAAATAATGGTAACGCAAAAATTCGTATATTAGGTATGTAACCATACCAAAACATGATTATTGCCAGCACTACGCAAGCTATAAAGAAGTCAACGAGACTCACTATTATTGAACTGGCAGGAATAATCAATCTTGGAAAATAAACCTTCGATATCATGGATGCATTTGATACAAGACTGCCACCGGCCTCGGTAAATGCGTTTGCGAAAAACTGCCATGGCAACATTGCCGCGAATACCAAAATTGGGTATGGCGCATTACCTTCCGTAGGCATTTTTGCCAATCGTCCGAATATCATCGTAAACACCACCATGGTCAGGACTGGCCTAATAATTGACCACGCAATACCAATTGATGTTTGTTTATATCTTACAAGGAGATCTCTCCAAGAGAGGAAGTAAAACAGTTCGCGATAACGCCACAAATCACGCCAATAGTGCCGTTCCGTCTTCCCTGCTTCGATTATGAGCGTTTCGGACTTCATTGGATGATTCAATCCTTCCCAAACAGATCGCGGCTGTAGACCTTGTCCACCACATCGCGGATGTCGTCGGTGATCCGGTTGGCCACGATCACGTCGGATTGCGCCTTGAACTCGGCCAGGTCATTGACCACCCGGGAATGGAAGAACTCCGGCTCCTTCAGCACCGGCTCGTAGACGATCACCTCGATCCCCTTCGCCTTGATCCGCTTCATGATCCCCTGGATGCTCGAGGCCCGGAAGTTGTCCGAGCCGCTCTTCATGATCAGCCGGTAAACACCGACCACCTTCGGGTTCATGCGGATGATGCTGTCGGCCACGAAGTCCTTGCGTGTCGTGTTCGACTCGACGATGGCGTGGATCAGGTTCTGCGGCACCTCCCGGTAATTGGCCAGGAGCTGCTTGGTGTCCTTCGGCAGGCAGTAGCCGCCGTAGCCGAACGACGGGTTGTTATAGTGGGGGCCAATGCGCGGGTCGAGACAGACCCCGTCGATGATCTGCTTGCTGTCCAGGCCATGCGTCTCGGCGTAGGTGTCGAGTTCGTTGAAGTAGGCCACCCGCATGGCCAGGTAGGTATTGGCGAACAGCTTGATCGCTTCGGCTTCGGTGGAGTCCGTGAACAGCACCTGGATATCTTCCTTGATCGCGCCCTGCTTGAGCAGGTCGGCGAACACCTCGGCCCGCTTCGTGCGTTCGCCGATGACGATGCGCGACGGATAGAGGTTGTCGTACAGCGCCTTGCCTTCGCGCAGGAACTCCGGCGAGAAGATCAGTTTGTCACAGCTGAATTGAGCCTTGACCTTGGCCGTGTAGCCAACCGGCACGGTCGACTTGATGATCATCACCGCATCCGGATTGATCGCCATCACGTCCTGGATCACGGCCTCGACCGATCGGGTGTTGAAGTAGTTGGTCTCGGTGTCGTAGTCGGTCGGCGTCGCAATCACAACGTAGTCGGCGCCTTCGTAGGCGTCGTGCTTGTCGTGCGTGGCCCGAAAGTTGAGCGGCTTGTGCCGGAGATAGTCCTCGATCTCGGCGTCGACGATCGGCGACTCCTTCCGGTTCAGCATCTCGACCTTCTCGGCCACGATGTCGAGCGCCACCACCTCGTTGTGCTGCGCCAGCAATATAGCGTTCGACAGGCCAACGTAGCCCGTGCCAGCTATCGCAATCTTCATGACTTGCTCTTTCTTATTCAAAAATTGATTCCAAAAAACACTTCGATCTTTTCCGCTACAAAATTCAACATTTCCTTTGTGAGACCCGGGTATACGCCGATCCAGAACGTGTCGTTCATAACCTTGTCGGTATTGGCGAGATCACCGCTAACCCGGAAGGCGCGTCCTTCGAAATACGGCTGGCGGGTCAGGTTGCCGGCGAATAGGAGACGGGTGCCAATCTTGTACTGGTCGAGGTATTTCAGCAGTTCCACCCGATCGACCCCAGCCGTATCGCGCACTGTGATTGGAAAGCCGAACCAAGAGGGATCACTGCCAGCGGTTGCCTCAGGCAAAATCAGGAATTCCGCGCAGGATTGCAGGCGCTCCTTGAGGTAAATGAAGTTGCGTTTGCGAGCCTCAATGAAGTCGGGCAACCGATCCATCTGGGCCAGAGCGCATGCCGCCTGCATATCGGTGATTTTGAGGTTGTAACCTAAGTGGGAATACGTGTACTTGTGGTCGTAACCTTGCGGCAGGCTGCCGAGTTTCCAGCCGAAACGCTTGCCACAGGTGTTGTCGCAGCCCGGAGGACAGTAGCAATCACGGCCCCAGTCGCGGAAGGATTCTATGATGGTACGGAGTTCCCGGTCCTGGGTGAACACCATGCCGCCCTCTCCCATAGTGATGTGGTGTGCAGGATAGAAACTGCAGGTAGCGATGTGGCCGTAAGTACCGACATGCTTGCCCTTGTACAGCGAGCCCAGGGCGTCGCAACAATCCTCTATCACCCAAAGATCATGTTTCTTCGCTACCGCCATCACAGCATCCAGGTCGAAGGGATTACCCAGCGTATGGGCAATCATAATGGCCCGGGTTCGGCTCGATACAGCTGCCTCGATGCGAGTCGGGTCAATGTTGTAGGTCGGGATATCAACGTCCACAAACACCGGCACCATTCCGTTCTGCAGCATGGGATTAACGGTGGTCGGGAAGCCTGCTGCAACGGTAATCACTTCGTCCCCTGGTTTTAATGCTCGCGCACCTAGCTTGGGAGAAGTCAGCGCTGTGAATGCCAACAAATTCGCTGAAGAACCAGAAGTCGTGGTCAACGCATAAGGAACACCAACAAACTCGCCAAAACGCTTTTCGAATGCTTCGTTGAAACGGCCGGTAGTCAGCCATCCATCCAGCGAGGCCTCAACCATATTCTGCAATTCGGCAGCACCCAGCACCTTACCCGAAGGGGGAACAGCACTGGTACCGGGCTGGAACTGTTTGTCGGCGAAATGGAGAACGCTGTATTGCGCGACCAGGTCGAGAATCTGCTGTTTTAACTCTGCTTTATTCACTTATGCCTCTGACAATCCGTTGTTTTCCTGATAACGCCTGTATTCGGAAATCTGACGTAAAGTCAGTTCACGCATGTCAGACCCTCTCAGATATGCTTGGTGCCACTCAATAATGGCTTTCAATGCCTGCTCGAGATTCCAACGCGGTTGCCACCCCAGACGAGATTTCGATTTCGAACAATCCAGCTTGAGGTAGTGAGCCTCATGCGGATGTTGCCCGCCATCCAGTGCCCAGCTAGCGCCCTCCCCCCAGGATTGAGTCAATTTCTCGACAATCCATTGGACAGGCTTGGCATCCTCATCGTTAGCGCCGAAGTTCCAACCTTCGTCATATGCAGCAGCTTCCTCATACAATTTCTCGGCCAACATCAGATAGCCGGCCAGCGGTTCCAATACATGCTGCCAAGGCCGGATCGCGTGGGGGTTTCTGATGTTGACCGGCTTGCCTTGTTCAATGGCACGCAGGATGTCGGGTATGAGACGGTCCTCTGCCCAATCGCCGCCCCCAATCACATTACCGGCGCGGACAGAGGCTAGGGCCACACCTTGTTCGCCATGGTGTGTCGAACTGAAGTAGGAACGACGGTACGCCGCCGTCACTAGCTCTGCACAACCTTTGCTGCTGCTGTACGGGTCGTACCCTCCCATCGGCTCATTTTCGCGGTAGCCCCAAATCCACTCACGGTTTTCGTAGCACTTGTCACTGGTCACGTTGACTACGGCCCTGACGCTATCAGTGGTCCGTACGGCTTCGAGAATATTTACGGTCCCCATGACGTTCGTGGAGTAGGTCTCGACCGGCTCGCTGTATGAGTAGCGCACCAATGGTTGCGCAGCCATATGGATTACGATCTCGGGACGATATTCAGCAAACACGGCACGCAAATGGGACAGATCACGGATATCGCCGATCAAACTAGTCATCCCTTTACCGACCTCAGCCACCTCGAACAAACTCGGGTTCGTTGGCGGTTGCAACGAGAAACCGACCAGTTCTGCCCCCATGGATTGCAACCATAAAGACAGCCACCCCCCCTTAAAACCGGTATGGCCGGTCATCAAAACGCGGCGACCACTCCAGAAAGCCGGGTTCATGGCCAAACCTTCCATGGTGCATGGCCGGTTTGCCACAACTCTTCCAACTGCAACTTATCCCGCAAGGTGTCCATCGGCTGCCAAAAGCCGGAGTGGGCAAAGGCGGCCAATTCGCCTTCCTCCGCCAGACGCTCCATGGGGTCGCGTTCCCAAATGGTCTTATCGCCCTCGATATAGTCGATGACTTCCGGAGACAGGACGAAGAATCCGCCGTTGATCATGGCGCCATCGCCTTTGGGCTTTTCCCTGAAACTTGCGACCTTGTGGCCATCCATATCCAAAGCACCAAAACGGCCAGGTGGGGTCGCCGCAGTCAGGGTCGCCTTGACCTTCTGCGCTTGGTGGAAGGCAATCAGCGCGGTGATGTCTACGTCACCCACCCCATCCCCGTAGGTAAAGCAAAACGCCTCTTCGTCCTTGACGTAGTCAGCAACTCGCTTCAATCGACCACCGGTCATCGTATCCTCGCCGGTATCCACCAAGGTCACTTTCCACGGCTCGGCATAGCGCTGATGTACTTCCATCCTGTTGTTCACCATGTCGAAGGTCACATCCGACATGTGCAGAAAATAGTTGGCGAAATATTCCTTGATCAGATAGCCCTTGTAGCCACAGCAAATCACGAAATCGTGGATACCGTGTGCAGAGTAAATTTTCATGATGTGCCACAAGATCGGCCGACCGCCGACCTCAATCATGGGCTTGGGCTTGAGATGGGTTTCCTCGGATATGCGGGTCCCGAGTCCACCGGCAAGGATGACCGCTTTCATCTCTCGTTTCCTTCTCGTTCGAAATCAGCGTAGGCGAGAGCAAGGCCATCCCGCAACGAGGTTTTCGCACACCAACCCATGCTTCTCATGTAGGACACATCGAGCAACTTGCGCGGCGTGCCGTCCGGTTTGGTCGTGTCAAAACTGATTTCACCCTTGTAGCCAACCACGTCGGCTATGGTCTCCGCCAATTCCCTGATGGTCATATCCTCGCCGACACCGATATTGACCAATGGCGGGATGCCGTCATTCCGATCCTGTCCCAACAAGGGGATAAATTTCTCATCATCCAGGGTAATCAGATGGAGACAGGCATCTGCCATATCGTCGCTGTACAGGAACTCCCTCCTCGGCGTCCCCGTGCCCCACACCGTGACGGCGGGCGCGTTACTCATCTTGGCCTCGTGAAAACGCCTGATCAGCGCCGGCAGTACATGGGAATTCTGGGGGTGGTAATTGTCACCCGGGCCGTACAGGTTGGTCGGCATCACTGCGAGGAACTGGGTACCGTATTGCCGGTTATAGCTCCAGCAGGTTTCGATACCTGCGATCTTGGCCACGGCATACGGCCTATTGGTCGGTTCAAGCGGCCCCGTTAGAAGATATTCTTCCTTGATCGGTTGAGGACAATCACGCGGATAGATACAGCTCGAACCGAGGAACAACAACCTTTTGACATTGTGCTTGTAGGCCGCGTGAATGACGTTTGTTTGGATCGCCAAATTGTCGCGGATAAATTCCGCCGGAAAGGTGTTGTTGGCGTGGATGCCGCCGACCTTGGCTGCAGCCAGGACAACGTAGTCCGGTTTCTCCTCCGCGAAGAAGCATTCGACTGCCGCTTCGTTGGACAGATCCAGTTCAGCATGGTGCCTGGTCAACAGATTCGTGTAGCCACGCGCCGAGAGATTCCGGATCAGTGCCGATCCAACCAGCCCACGGTGACCAGCGATGTAAATTTTCGCGTTCTTGTCCATGACTTATTCGTGGTAATCCATGGCCTTGAAGCCATGCTTCTTGATTAGTTCATCACGCTCGGCGGACTTCAAATCCTCCCGAACCATTTCGGCCACCAGTTCATCGAACGAGGTACGGGGTACCCAGCCGAGTTTCGATTTCGCCTTGCCGGGGTCGCCCAACAGAGTTTCGACTTCGGTCGGACGGAAATAGCGCGGATCGACGGCAACGATGCATTTGCCATTCGCGTCGTAGCCCTTCTCTTCCACACCCTCGCCTTCCCAGCGCACCGTCATGCCAAGTTCCTTGGACGCCGCATCGACAAAGTCACGTACGCTGTACTGGACCCCAGTAGCGATAACGAAATCCTCGGGAGTGTCCTGCTGCAACATTAGCCACTGCATCTCAACGTAGTCGCGAGCATGTCCCCAATCTCGCTTAGCATTCAGGTTGCCGAGATAAACACACTCCTGCAAACCCAGCTTGATTCGGGACAAGGCTCGAGTGATTTTGCGGGTGACAAACGTCTCACCCCGTATCGGAGACTCGTGGTTGAACAGGATGCCGTTGCAGGCATACATGCCGTAGGCTTCGCGGTAATTCACCGTAATCCAGTAGGCGTAGAGCTTGGCCACGGCATAGGGGCTGCGCGGGTAAAAAGGCGTAGTTTCCTTCTGGGGGATTTCCTGCACCAGGCCGAACAACTCCGATGTGGAGGCCTGATAGAAGCGGGTTTTCTTTTCCAGACCCAGGATGCGGATGGCCTCGAGAATGCGCAAGGCACCCAGTGCATCGGAGTTGGCCGTGTATTCCGGCTCCTCGAACGAGACCGCGACATGGCTCTGGGCCGCAAGATTGTAGATCTCGTCCGGCTGGACCTGCTGGATGATCCGGATCAGCGAAGACGAATCGGTCAGGTCGCCGTGATGCAGAACAAATTTTCTGTCCTTGACCTCCGGCCCTTCGTACAGGTGATCGATGCGATCGGTATTGAACAGGGAGGTACGTCTCTTTATGCCGTGGACCTCATACCCTTTTTGCAGCAAGAACTCGGCCAGATATGCGCCATCCTGCCCAGTGATACCTGTAATAAGTGCCTTTTTCATTGTTTGTCTCGTTCGATGGATATTGTCATTACTTTGAATCTGGTGACCGACAGTTCGCCCGGCCCGTCACTCGGCCACATTGGCATACCCTTCCACTTCCCTGCGCAGGCGGCTGATCTCTTCCTTGATCGCCTTGTATTCAGCTTCCTTGATGCGCAGAAACTCCATCGTGAGACGGCCCTTTTCCTCTAGCCCGAGCGGAGTCAGCAGGTACATGTAGGCCAGTTTATTGTCGCTGCGGCGGAAATTTTCCAGCTTGATGAAGCCCTTGGCGACGAGTGCCTTGAGACAGTAATTGGCTTTACCCAGGCTCACGCCCATCTTTCTGGCCAACTCTCTCTGGGATAGCCCTGGGTTGGACTCAACCAACCCCAGCAGCGTGTAATGGATGTCTTCGTTCAAGAGGAGGAATAGCGTTCACGTATTGAACGCAGATTCTATTCCGACTCACTCCCAGGAGGAAAGGGAAAGATACTTATCAGGGCAAAATCGCAAGATTCTTTACCGCCCGCACGCGCAAACAACGAGCGAGGCCAGGGAGCACGGAACAAATCCCTAGGCCGCGGGCGCCCTGGTCAGGACACGCTGGCTGTGGCCGAGCATAAGCCTCTCTTCCTGCCGACACGCCCGACTCTGTTTTTGCCGCCCTCGTCTATCAGAAGTCATACCCGAACGTCGAGATATCAGAAGAAAATGCGTTTCTCACCAGCTCGACAGTTTCATCCGTATAAAATTGACGATAAGGTCGGTTGTTTGAAACATTAAGCCTAGGCAGCGATACCGAAACGCCGGTATGGGAACATACGTAAGCGAAATCCGTTTCAAGATTTTCGTACCTACCGACATAATTCACGAGCAACCGTCCATCTTCCGAATAGACAAAATCCTTCTGAAGCCGAATCTCTTCTTTGCAACGCCATTTAATATAATTATCAAAAGTCCCCATTTTTTTAACCAGAACATACTGTGGATGAGAAACGTTCTTTAACATATAGTTATATAGAGAAACCTGCCAATCCCAGGGATTCCTTACGATAGCGAACGAAAAATATTTTTCATATTCGTCGCAGCCGATAAGATCAATTATTTCATTTGCTTTAATATGCACCGAAAACGGCATCGGATCCGAGTTGAGTTTCACGCCAATCCGCCTTGATAAACGATAGGTTAACCACATACCACGGTTAACCGTCAAAGGCAGGAGCGCCCTTGTAATGCTTGTTCCAGCGTTTTTATAAATGTGAACGAATATTAAATTCAATTTTTTTGAAATCAGCATTCAAGCCTCTTCGAGCAGCCAAACCCACTTCCAAAACACCTCTTTAATATACCGACCGCTCTTTCCCTGGCGAACAACAAGACAACCCAGACCCTGGAATGACGTAATTGCCATGCACATCAATATGAAATACGCCTTATATTTTAATCACCGATCCATCAACGATTGGCAATCGACCATGGTTCGAGCGGCACGTAGCTTGTGATCGGCAGCGAAACGAATCGTTCCGACCATAACATTCAATTTACATATATTTACATCCACCCGGATTACCCCCCCCCACCAGAGGCGATCGAAGTCGATAACAGAGCGTTATCCTGATTGGCGAATATCAGAGGGAAATAATCAACCGGATTCGAAACCCCGACGTTTCTTCACGTTCGCCTGAGGGGTATACCTGACCGGATTCGAGGCGTTGGGAGATCGCAGCGGCTATCTCCGATCTTGAAGCACAAATGGACTTTGATGGGTTACCGGTTTCAGAGCACCCGACCCGAGAACACAGAGGGGTTACTGGTACCTAAGCGCCTCGATCGGCTTCAGCCTAGACGCCTTGCGTGCCGGATATAGACCGAAGAACAGTCCCACCAGGGTCGAGACGCCGAACGCCAGCAGGATGGGCTGCGGGGTGATCGCCACCGCGATACCGGCAAAGCGCTGCACACCCAGCGCCAGGCCGATGCCGATCAGGATGCCGATCAGGCCGCCAGTGGTGGTGATGATCACCGCTTCGAGCAGGAACTGCAGCAGGACGGTCTTGCGCGACGCGCCAATGGCCATGCGGATGCCGATCTCGCGGGTGCGCTCGGTGACCGAGACCATCATGATGTTCATGATGCCGATGCCGCCGACGAACAGCGAGATGCCGGCGATCGAGCCGAGCAGGATGGACAGCATGCCGGTCACCTGGGCCATGGTGTTGGCGATCGAGGCCATGTTGGTGACGCTGAAGTCGTTATCCGCACCTTCGGGGATGCGGTGCCGCTGATGCAGCAGCTCGGTGATCTGGTCCTCGCCGCTGGACAGCAGCTGGGTCGACTTGGCCTGGGCCATGATGACCGCCACGGTGCCCTGGAACTGGGAGCCGACCAGTTGCCGCTGGGCCGTCACCAGCGGCACCAGGATGACGTCGTCCTGGTCGCGGCCATCCATCGACTGTCCCTTCTGGGCCAGTACCCCGATGACCTGGTAGGGCGATTTCTGGATGCGGACGGACTGGTCGAGCGGATCGGCATTGCCGAACAGTTGTTCCGCCACGGTCTGGCCCAGGATGGCGACCCGCATGCCGGAATTCATTTCCGTATCCGTGAACATGCGCCCGCTCTGCAGGGACCAGTCGCGGATCTCCAGGTAGGCATCGGTCGAGCCGACGACCTGGGTGCCCCAGTTGTTCGGACCGTACACCGCCTGCACGCCCTGCTGCACCACCGGCGCCACGGCCTTGAGGCTGGTCAGGTCCTGCAGCGCCTGAGCGTCGCGTGTGGTCAGGGTCGGCAGGCCGCCGGCGCCGGAGCGGAAGCCGCCCTGCTGGGGCGAGCCGGAACGGACGATGAGCAGGTTCGAGCCGAGGGCCGAGATCGACTTGGTCACGGCCGCCTGGGTGCCCTGTCCGAGCGCCACCATCAACACCACGGCGCCGACGCCGATGATGATGCCCAGCGCGGTGAGGAAGGTGCGCAGCTTGTTCGCGGCCATGGCCTGCAGGGCCTCGTTCAACATGGCCAGCCAGAGCGTCATGTCATCGGCTCCTGGAAGTCGGCGGTCGGACCGTCGTAGGTGACGATGCCGTCGCGCAGGTAGACCAGGCGGCCGGCATAGTGGGCGACCCGGGCATCATGGGTGACGACAATCAGGGTGACACCGCTTTCCCGGTTGATCTCCTGGAACAGGGTCATGATCTCCTGGCCGGTGACCGAATCCAGGTTGCCGGTCGGTTCGTCGGCCAGGATGACGCGCGGCTCGGTGACCAGTGCCCGGGCGATGGCGACCCGCTGTTGCTGGCCGCCGGAAATCTTGGGCGGCAGGGAATCGACCTGACGCGCCAGGCCGACCCGCTCCAATACGGCCACTGCGCGCTCCAGGCGACGCGACCTGGAAACGCCCTGATAGACCAAGGGCAAGGCGACATTGGCCTTGAGGTCGATGCGCGGCAAGAGGTTGAAGCCCTGGAACACGAAGCCCAGTACCCGGCTGCGCACCGCGGAAAGCTGCTCCTCGCCCAGGCTGGCGACGTTCTGGCCGTCCAGCCAGTATTCGCCCGCGGTCGGCGTGTCCAGACAGCCCAGGATGTTCATCAGGGTCGACTTGCCGGAGCCGGACGGCCCCATGATGGCGACGAACTCGCCCGGCACGATCGACAGATCCAGCCCCTTGAGCACCGGCACGGGACCGGCGTCGGTCTCGTAATCCTTCTTGAGGCCGGTCAGGCGGATGGTGGCCTTCGCGTCCGGACTCATTTCTTGGCGTTGTGTCTGGGCGGGCCGATCAAGGGGGAGCCGCCGCTCGGTCCGGTCTTGGCGTCCGGCGTCTTGTCCTCGGTGACCAGCCGGTCTTCCGTGGTCAGATTGCCGGAGGTGATCTCGGTGAACTTGCCGTCGGTCATGCCCAGCGTCACCGGCACCGGGATCAGGCCCTGGCTGCCGAGCTTGTAGACGGTCCCGGCCATGGCACCGGCCGGCAGGCTGGCGCGCGGCCCGGCCTTCAACAGCGACAGGTTGGCCGGCTTGAAGCGCAATGCCGCGTTGGGCACCTTGAGTGCATCCTTTTTCTCGGCGGTGCGGATGTAGACGTAGGCCGTCATGCCTGGCAGCAGTTCGCCGGGGTTGGCCGCATCGATCACCACGGTGTAGGTCACCACGTTCTGGACCGTGGTCGGGTTGAGCCGGATCTGGCTCACAGCGCCGGTGTAGGTCCGGCCAGGATAGGCGTCGACTGTGAAATGCGCAGTCTGGCCGTTCTTGATACCGCCGACGTCTGCCTCGGCCACGCTGGCGTAGATCCGCATCTTGGACAGGTCCTGGGCGATCTTGAACAGCTCCGGCGTCTGGAAGCTGGCGGCCACGGTCTGGCCCTCGTCGATATCGCGCGCCACGACCACGCCCGAGATCGGCGAGCGGATGACGGCGTAGCCGAGATTGGTCTGATCCTTCCGTGCCAGGGCCTGGGCCTGCTTGAGCGCGGCGGCGGCCGCCTGCTCGGCCTGAACGGCCTGATCCAGGTCCTGTTTGGCGACATAGGACTTGGCATAGAGGACACGGGTGCGGGTGGTGTTGGCCTTGGCAAGGTCGTAGGCCGACTGGGCATTGGCGACGCCGGCCCGGCTCTGCGCCGCCTGGGCCTCCAGAAGGGAGGGATCGAGGGTCGCCAGGACATCGCCTTGCTTGACCTTGGAGTTGAAGTCGACATAGATGTGCTTGACGATGCCCGACACCTGGGTGCCCACGCTGACCAGGGTGATCGGGTTGAGGGTGCCATTGGCCGACACCTCCTGGACGATGTCGCCGCGCTGGGCGGTGACGGTGACGTAGCGATCGGCGGGACTCAGCGGCCTGGGCTTGAAGTAGTAATAGGCCAGGCCGGCGATCAGGGCCAGCGAGACGACGGCGGCGGCTGTTTTCTTGTAGGGAATCGCCACTTTATTCTCCAGTGGAAGGCAGAGGCCCGGCGCTCAATCGGCCGAGCGCCAGGGCCAACGAAAACTTGCTCAGCAGGTAGTCGTGCTCGGCGCTGGCCTGCTGCTGGCGGGCGGTGGCTGCGCTGGCCTGGGCCGACAGCACGTCGAGCATGGTGCCCACGCCAGCCTTGAAGCGGCCCAGCATGACTTCCGCGTTGGCTTCGCCGGACACCACGGCATCGTGGGCCGATTTCAGCGCTTCGGTGTTGGTCTTGAAGGTCTGGTAGGCGTTCCAGACGTCCAGCTTGACCTTATTGGCCAGTTCGGCCTCCTGGGCGCGGGCGAGATCCAGGCCGGCCTCCGCGGCCCGGATGCGGTAGGTGTCCTTGTAGCCGGTGAAGATCGGCGCCGACAGGGTCAGGCCGATGCTCTGCGTATTGGTCGGCGGATAGCTCGCGCTGCCCGTCTGACGGCCTGCCGACGCGCCGAGCGACAGGGTCGGCATGCCCTGGGCCTTGGCCGACTGCAGCGTAGCCTCGGCCGCCTTGGTCTGTTCCCGGGCGGCACGCAGATCCTGACGGGAGGCGACGGCGGCGTCCATCAATCGATCGGCCGCCTCGCTCTGTCGGGCCAGGCCCGCGACATGCCAGGGCGTCAGCATGAACTGTGTGCCCGGCGTCATGCCCATCAGATTGGCGAGCGTGGCGCGGCTGGTGATCACCGTGCCCTCGGCCTTGATCCGGACCAGCTGGGCCTGGGAATAGGCGGTCTGGGCCTGCAGTTTGGTGGCCGGAATCGCCCGTCCGACCGACAACTGGACCTCGGCCGCGTTGAGCGCCTCAAGGGCCGAGGCCTCGGACACCTTGGCGGCAGCAAGCGACGCCTGGGCAAGCAGGACGTCGAGATAGGACTGGGAAACCGAGTAGGCCAGCTGGTCGAGATCGGAATCACGGGTGGCGATGGCCGCTTGCAGTTGAGCCTGGGCCAGCTTGGCCGCGGCCTCGCGGCCGCCGAAGTCGTAGAGCAGATAGGAAGCGGACAGTGTGGCCGATTGGGGCGATGTTTCGCTGCTGATCCCGCCGGCCTGGCTCCAGTTCTTGTCGGCCTGGTATTGGGCGCTCAACTGTGGCCAATAGGCGGCATAGGCTTGGCGCAACTGGGCTCGCTGGCTGCTGACCGTCGCCCACCACTGGCGGGTTTGTGGATTGCTGCAGAAAGCCTGCTGGATGGCATCCGCCAAGGTCAGCGGAACAGACAGGTCGGGCCTGCCGCAACCGGGCTGGCCAGGCATGCCGGCAGTTTCGTTATTCGCAAAAACCGGGCTGCCGGCGAGCATCGCCAGCAGCGCGAACAGACATCGTGTTTTCATTTATGGTGGCTGGAGCACTCGTACCTTACCGCGGATGATAGGCCAAGCGCGCCAGTCCGGGGCGAAGTTTAGGCCCCGGACACCGCATATTTTCAGTCTGGCCGGCGGGCGCCGCCGACTATCATCGCTCCTTACCAGTCGCCTCCTTGGCCCAGGGAATCGAGATCGCCGGAGTTGTCCCAGCTGTCGCCGCCGATGCCGAAATCCGCCCCGCCCAGGTCGGGCGTCATGTCCGGTGCGGCACCAGTGCCAGCAGGGTCCCATGCCGGCGCCGTACCTTGGCCGTTGCGATGGAACAGACTGTCGGCCAGGGCTTCGCCCGCCACCATGCCGGCGCCGATGGCCGCGCCGGTCGCCAGGCCCCGGCCGAGCGTGGACCCCAGACCGCCGCCTTGCATGGGCGTGCCGTAACCGGGCGACATGCCGCTCATGCCGGGACCGGGCACGGTCGGCGACAGGGGGCCGCCCTCATAGGCGGGATAGACGTTCCGGCTGCCGCGCCGGTTGGCGATGGAAACGATCCACCAGAGCAAGGCGACGATACCCAGGCCGATCAGAAGCCAGCCCCAGGGAAAACCGGCATGGCCAGCCTGCTTGGCTGGTTGCGCGTTGCTTCCGCCACTGGCGATTTTTTCCAGCTTGGCGACGGCAGCCGGATTGGCGAACCCCAAGCCCGGATCGATGCGCTTGGCCGTCGCCAACTGGCTGCGGACGCAACCGAGATCGGACTGGCTGGCGCAAATCTCCGCTTTCACGAAGTGGGCCTTGGAACTGTTCGGCTTGGCGGCCAGCACCGTGTCGACCATGGAACGCGCCTGGTCGAGCCGGCCCGACTTGGCCGCGGCATAGACCTGCTGGATGCTGGGCAGGTTCTCCGCCCAGGCGGTTGTAAACGTTGCCAGGGACAGCAATGCTGCCGTAATGAGTGCCGTACGCATGATGACTTCCTTGCAGTTGACGATAGCGGATTGGATGAGTGCGCTTCCCGACAAGTTCCGGGAATCATTGCTAAGCTGACAATGTCACAGGCCGATATGAAATTTATATTACAAACTGGAATTTCTATGAAAACATACTCCGGATTCATTTTTGTCGCTGCCCTCGCCCTAATCGGCCTGGGTGGATGCGCAACCAGTCGCAAAGCCGATGTCTACCAGGGCTACCAGACCCAGCAGGTGATGCACATCCGCTTTGCCACCGTGCTCGACGTCAGGCCGGTCGAGATCGCCAACCGCAACACCGGCACCGGCACCGCCATCGGCGCCGTCGCCGGCGGCGTCGCGGCAGGCGGCACCGGCGACAAGGGCGACATCCTGGGCGGCATCGCCGGCGCGGTGGTCGGCGGCATCATCGGCCACGAAGTCGAAAAAGGCGTCAACACCAAGAAAGGCGTCGAAATCACCTACCGCCTGGACGGCAGCAACGAGGTCCAGGCCCTGGTCCAGGAGCAGGACGAGAAGAACCCGATCTTGCGCGGCGACCGGATCAAGATCATCCAGGGTCCGTCCAGCACCCGCGCCGAACTTTATTGACGCTTTTTCGTCGCTCCCGCGCAGGCGGGAGCCCAGTGAAATAAAAGGCTGGATACCCGTTTTCACGGGTATGACGGGTAAAACCAGCATTCCTTGATTACGGGCTGATTACCGCCTGGGCCGGCTGGCTCAGGCCGGGAACACGCCGGTCGACAGGTAACGGTCGCCCCGGTCGCAAATGATGGAGACGATGACCGCGTTCTCCACTTCCTTCGACAACTGAAGCGCGGCCCACATGGCGCCACCCGACGAGATGCCGGCGAAGATGCCCTCCTCGCGCGCCAAGCGACGGGTGGTTTCCTCGGCAGCGGCCTGGCCGACGTAGATCATCCGGTCGATACGCTCGAAATCGCAGATGCTGGGCAGGTATTCCGCCGGCCATTTGCGGATGCCCGGGATCTGGGCGCCCTCTTCCGGCTGCACGCCGACGATCTGGATGTCCGGGTTCATTTCCTTGAGGTAGCGCGAGCAGCCCATGATGGTGCCGGTGGTACCCATGCTGGAGACGAAATGGGTGATCTTGCCTGCGGTGTCGCGCCAGATCTCAGGGCCGGTCGTCTCGTAGTGGGCAGCCGGGTTGTCCGGATTGGAGAACTGGTCGAGCATGACGCCCTTGCCTTCGGCGACCAGCTTGTCGGCCAGATCGCGCGCGGCCTCCATGCCGCCCTCCTTGGGCGTCAGCAGCAGCTCGGCGCCGAATGCCCGCATGGTCTGGCGCCGTTCGACCGAGAGGTGTTCCGGCATGATCAGGATCATGCGGTAGCCCTTCATCGAAGCGGCCATGGCCAGGGCGATGCCGGTATTGCCCGAGGTGGCCTCGATCAGGGTGTCGCCCGGCTTGATCTCGCCCCGCGCCTCGGCCTTGGCGATCATCGACAGGGCCGGCCGGTCCTTGACCGAGCCGGCCGGGTTGTTGCCCTCCAGCTTGGCCAGGATGACGTTGCTGGTCTCGCCCGGCAGGCGCTTCAGGCGCACCAGCGGGGTGTTGCCGACGAAGTCTTCGATCGTTTTGAACATGGCTCCTCAATCCTTCCCGAACAGATCGCGGCTGTAGACCTTGTCCACCACGTCGCGGATCTCGTCCGTGATCCGGTTGGCGACGATGACGTCGGCTTCCCGCTTGAACTGCGCCAGGTCGTTGACCACCCGCGACTTGAAGAACTCGGCCTCCTTCAGCACCGGCTCGTAGACGATCACCTCGATGCCCTTGGCCTTGATCCGCTTCATGATGCCCTGGATGCTCGACGCCCGGAAGTTGTCCGAGCCGCTCTTCATGATCAGCCGGTACACCCCCACCACCTTCGGCTGCTTCCGGATGATGCTGTCGGCTACGAAATCCTTGCGCGTGGTGTTCGACTCGACGATGGCGTGGATCAGGTTCTGCGGCACCTCGCGGTAGTTGGCCAGGAGCTGCTTGGTGTCCTTCGGCAGGCAGTAGCCGCCATAGCCGAACGACGGATTGTTGTAGTGGCTGCCGATGCGCGGATCGAGGCAGACGCCGTCGATGATCTGCTTGGTGTCCAGGCCGTGGGTGGCGGCATAGGTGTCGAGTTCGTTGAAGTAGGCCACCCGCATCGCCAGGTAGGTGTTGGCGAACAGCTTGATCGCCTCGGCCTCGGTCGAGTCGGTGAACAGCACCGGGATGTCTTCCTTGAGCGCCCCCTGCTTGAGCAGCTCGGCGAACACCTCGGCCCGCTTGGAGCGCTCGCCGATGACGATGCGCGAGGGATAGAGGTTGTCGTACAGCGCCTTGCCTTCGCGCAGGAACTCGGGCGAGAAGATCAGGTTGTCGCAATGGAATTGGGCCTTGACCTTGGCCGTGTAGCCGACCGGCACGGTCGACTTGATGATCATCACCGCGTCCGGGTTGATCGCCATGACGTCCTGGATCACCGCTTCCACGGAGCGCGTGTTGAAGTAGTTGGTCTCGGTGTCGTAATCGGTCGGCGTGGCGATCACCACGTAGTCCGCGCCCTCGTAGGCGTCGCGTTTGTCCAGTGTGGCACGAAAGTCGAGCGGCTTGTGCCGGAGATAATCCTCTATCTCGGTGTCGACGATGGGCGACTCCTTCCGGTTCAGCATCTCGACCTTCTCCGGCACGATGTCGAGCGCCACGACTTCGTTGTGCTGGGCCAGCAGGATGGCGTTGGACAGGCCGACGTAGCCGGTGCCGGCAATGGCGATCTTCATGATTTCACATCCAAAGTAGTCAGGATTTCAGCATTGATCCGCTGCAGCGCGGCGATGGGGTCGTCGGCCTGGGTGATGGGCCGCCCCACGACCAGATAATCGGCACCGGCTTCGATCGCTTTTGCCGGCGTGAGGATGCGGCTCTGGTCGCCCACCTCGCTGCCGGCCGGCCGGATGCCGGGCGTGACCAGAAGGAAATCGCGGCCGATCTCCCGGCGCAGCAGGGTCGCTTCCTGGGCCGAACAGACCACGCCGTCCATGCCGGCCAGTTTCGCCAGGGCCGCCAGGCGGGACACCTGGACCGCCGGCTCGACCTCGAGCCCGATCTGGCGCAGGTCGTCGCCGCTCATGCTGGTCAGCACCGTGACCGCGATCAGCTTGGGCGGCGCCGCGCATTGGTCGACCGCCTCGCGCGCAGCTCGCATCATCTTCAGGCCGCCCGAGGCGTGGACATTGACCATCCAGACGCCGAGATCGGCCGCAGCCCGGCAGGCCTGGGCGACGGTATTGGGGATGTCGTGGAACTTCAGGTCGAGAAAGACCCGGAAGCCGCGGGCGGCCAGCTCTTCGACCAGGGCCGGGCCAGCCCGGACGAACAGTTCCTTGCCGACCTTGAGCTTGCACGACGCCGGATCGAGCCGCTCGACCAAGGCCAGTGCCTGGCCGGCGTCGGGGAAATCGAGGGCGACGATGACCCGTGGATCCGGGGCGGATGCGCTATTCACTTTCTTTCCTTTCCGGCGGAATGCCTTCCCAGGCGGCACAGGCCGGGCATTGCCAGAAGAACTGGCGCGCCTTGAAACCGCAATGGCCGCACTGGTAATACGAGACCCGGCTGACCTGGCGATGCACGAGGTCCTGAGTCATGCGGATTTCCAGGTCGGAACCCGTCCCGGCTGTGCGGGCCTGTAGATAATCGTCCAGCACCCGCAAGCCGGGCTGCTGCTTGAGCGCCTCGGCGGCCAGGGCCTCGGCGGCCTGCCAGCCCTGATGCTCCGCCACCGCATTGAACAGGATATGGAACAGGTCGGCACTGGGCTGGCGGTCCAGGTAGCTTTTCAGAAGATCGATCCCCTCCCCCGTCCGCCCCAGACGCTGATAGGCCTTGAGCAGGCGTTCGGCCACGATCGGCAGGTAGACCACGTTCTGCTGTTCGATCCGGCGCCAGTGGGCGATCGCAGCCTCGTCGTCGCCGGCCTGGGCCGCCAGATCGCCGTGCAGTTGGCTGGCCCTCACGGCCCTGCGGTTGATCTCCATCGCCGCATCCAGGTGACGGCGCGCGGCATCGGTGTCCTTGCGCAGCATGTCGTCCAGCGCCAATTCGCAGTAATAGTGGGCCGTATCCGCCTTCTGGCAGGGGCTGCCCAACTTTTCCAGACGCTGGGCGGTGACGATGGCCTGTTGCCAATCCTTCTCCAGGACATAGATGTCGAGCAGGTTGCGCACCGCGTCCGGGGCATGGCCTCCGCCCTCCAGGCGCTTGAAGATGTCCTCGGCCCGGTCGAGCAGGCCGGCCTTGAGGAAGTCCTGACCCAGTTCGTACAACGCCTTCAGCCGCTGCTCCTGTTTCAGGTCGCTGCGGTCGACCAGGTTCTGGTGGATGCGGATGGCGCGGTCCAATTCGCCCCGCCTGCGGAACAGAGCTCCGAGGGCGAAATGCAATTCCAGCGTATCGGGGTCGAGCCGGGCCACCTCGAGGAAGGCCTCGATGGCCTGGTCGGGCTGCTCGTTGAGCAGATAATTGAGGCCCCGGAAATAGGAGGTCGGCACGGTGCGGGATTCCTTGACCACCTGGCGGATATCGACCCGCGCGGCCAGCCAGCCCATGGCGAAAAATAAAGGGATTACCAGGAGTTGCCAGGTTTCGAATTCCATAACTTTATCGGTCCGGTCGGCCGGTTAGGCCTTGTTGGCTTCTTTGTTTGTTTCCGCCCGTAGCCGGGACAGTTCGCGCCGGTACTTGAACAGGTGGCGCGAGCAGCCGAACAGGCCGAGCAGCACGCCCAATGCGAACGCGACCAGCAGCACCAGGGAAAGCGGTGCCTGCCATTCCAGACCCATCAGATAACGCACGCTGACCGGCTCGCTGTTCTTGGCCGCCAGCCCGAGCAACAGCAGGAACAGAAAAGCTTTGAGGAACAGCGCCAGTAAACGCACGGGGGGCTCGATTCGGGGAACAGGGCAATTGTAACTCCCCGCCCAGAAAAAAATTAAGCGGCACCGGTTGCCCGGTACCGACCGATTAAGCGCATGTAGCAGATTAGTCTTTGAAGTCGACCCGGTCGCGCAATTCCTTGCCGGCCTTGAAGTGGGGTACGTACTTGCCCGATACCGTCACCTTTTCTCCGGTCTTGGGATTGCGACCGACCCGGGGTGGGCGGAAGTTCAGACTGAAACTTCCGAAACCCCGGATTTCGATACGATTCCCTTCCACCAGGTTCTGCACCATGGCGTCGAGGATGGTCTTGACCGCCAGCTCGGCATCCGCAGCGACTAGATGCGGGTTGCGCTCGGCCAGCCGGTTGATCAGCTCCGACTTAGTCATCCCTGAAAAATCCAGAACCAATCAGGACTCGGTGTTCTGGCTATCGAGCTTGGCCTTGAGCAGGGCACCCAGGTTGGTCGTACCAGCCGAATGACCGCCGGAAAGCTTCTGCATGGCATCGGCCTGCTCGGCCGCTTCCTTCTGCTTGATCGACAGGTTGAGCTGACGGTTCTTGCGGTCGACGTTGATGATCATGGCCTCGACGGTATCGCCTTCCTTCAGGTGGGTACGGATGTCCTCGACCCGGTCGCGCGACACTTCGGAAGCGCGCAGGTAGCCGTCCATCTCGCCGCCGATATCGATCACGGCGCCCTTGGCGTCCAGGGACTTGACGGTACCGGTAACGATGCTGCCCTTGTCATGGGTGGCGACGAAGGAATTGAACGGGTCGCCTTCCAGCTGCTTGATGCCCAGGGAGATGCGTTCCTTTTCGGTATCGATGGCCAGCACGGCGGCCTCGACTTCCTCGCCCTTGCGGAAGTTGCGCAGGGCTTCTTCGCCGGGCAGGGACCAGGACAGGTCGGACAGATGGACCAGACCGTCGATGCCGCCGGGCAGGCCGATGAAGACGCCGAAATCGGTGATCGACTTGATCTGGCCGCTGACCTTGTCGCCCTTCTTGAAGTTCATGGAGAACTCTTCCCAGGGATTGGCCTTGCACTGCTTCATGCCCAGGGAGATGCGGCGACGATCCTCGTCGATCTCCAGGACCATGACCTCGACCTCGTCGCCCAGGGAGACGACCTTGGACGGGTTGACGTTCTTGTTGGTCCA
This sequence comes from Parasulfuritortus sp., assembly GCA_036391875.1. GTDB lineage: Bacteria > Pseudomonadota > Gammaproteobacteria > Burkholderiales > Thiobacillaceae > Parasulfuritortus. The sequence continues at coordinate 62,310 of DASVZA010000023.1, read as the reverse complement.
GTCCATTTCGGAGACGTGCACCAGGCCTTCGATGCCCGGCTCGATCTCGACGAACGCGCCGTAGTCGGTGAGGTTGGCCACCTTGCCGAACATGCGGGTGCCGGTGGGATAACGACGGGACAGGCCCACCCACGGATCTTCGCCCAGCTGCTTGAGGCCCAGGGAAACGCGATTCTTGTCCTGGTCGAACTTGAGCACCACGGCGGTGACTTCGTCGCCGACGTTGACCACTTCGGTCGGGTGCTTGACGCGGCGCCAGGCCAGGTCGGTGATGTGGAGCAGGCCGTCGATGCCGCCCAGGTCGACGAAGGCGCCGTATTCGGTGATGTTCTTGACCACGCCCTTGACCTGCGCACCTTCCTTCAGGTTGGCCAGCAGGGTCTCGCGCTCGGCGCCCATGCTCTGTTCCAGCACGGCCTTGCGGGAGACCACGACGTTGTTGCGCTTGCGGTCCAGCTTGATGACCTTGAACTCGCCTTCCTTGCCTTCGAACGGCGAGGTGTCCTTGATCGGACGGACGTCGACCAGGGAGCCGGGCAGGAAGGCGCGGATGCCGTTGCACATGACGGTCAGACCGCCCTTGACCTTGCCGTTGATCACGCCCTTGACGACGCGGCCTTCTTCCATGGCGGCTTCCAGGTCCAGCCAGGCGGCCAGGCGCTTGGCGCGGTCACGCGACAGCTTGGTCGAGCCGTAGCCGTCTTCAAGGGACTCGATGGCCACTTGCACGAAATCCCCGATCTTCACATCGAGTTCGCCGCGGTCGTTCTTGAATTCCTCGGTGGGAATCAGACTTTCGGACTTGAGGCCGGCGTTGACGGTGACGAAGTTGTCGTCGACATGCACCACTTCGGCGGTGATGACTTCGCCGGAGCGCATTTCCTGCTTGGCGATGCTTTCCTCGAAGAGGGCGGCAAAACTTTCGATGGGGGAGGAGCTAGAGATTGCGGTTGCAGTGGACATGAAAAAAACCTAGTTAACTTCCGGGTCGCGCATTCGTTGCACACCCCGGACGGGGTTGGTTAAAAAACGAGAACCCAAACGGGTTCAACCTTGGCCGGCCTCCCGGTACCAACCGATGACTTGAGCCACAGCCTGGGCAATGGTCATGTCGGTCGTTTCCAGCAGATGGGCATCGGCCTCTTGTCGCAGGGGGGCGGAAGCACGGCCGGCGTCGCGCGCGTCGCGTTCCCGCAAATCCTGTACAAGGGCAGGGAGACTAGCACCAAATCCTTTCTCGATCAACTGCTTATAACGCCTGTTCGCCCTTTCCTCGGCCGTCGCGGTGAGGAACACCTTGACCGTCGCGTCGGGGAACACCACCGAGCCCATGTCTCGGCCGTCGGTGACCAGGCCGGGCGCCTTGCGGAAGGCCCGCTGCAGTTCCAGCAGCGCGGCACGCAGGGCCGGCAGCGCGGCGATCTTCGACGCCGCCCGACCCGCCTCCTCGGTACGGATGGCGTCGCCCACCGGCTCACCGTCCAGGTAGACCTCGACGCCGTCGAAGCGCAGGTCGAGGCAGCGTGCCAGTCCGGCCAAGGCCGCCTCGTCGTCGAGAGCGACGCCGCGGTTCAGGGCGGCGTAGGCCGTCACCCGGTAGATGGCGCCGCTGTCCAGGTAATGGAACCCGAGTTCCCTCGCGACCAGGGCGGCGACGGTGCCCTTGCCCGAAGCGGACGGGCCGTCGATGGCAATGACGGGCACGGCACTCATTGCGCGATCCTCGCGAAGCGTTCGAAGTAATCCGGAAAGGTCTTGGCCGTGCAACCAGGATCGTTGATCCGGATCGGCACCCCGCCCAGACTGACCAGGGAGAAGCACATGGCCATGCGGTGGTCGTCGTAGGTGTCGATCACCGCATTGGGCGTCAGCTTCTCGGGCGGCGTGACCTTGATGTAGTCGGCGCCCTCCTCCACCGTGGCCCCCACCTTGCGCAGCTCCGTGGCCATGGCGGCGATCCGGTCGGTCTCCTTGACCCGCCAGGAGGCGATGTTCTTCAGCGTCGTGGTGCCGTCGGCGAACAGGGCCAGGATGGCCAGGGTCATTGCGGCATCGGGGATGTGGTTGCAATCGAGCTCGAGCGCATGCAGCTTGTCGGCGCAACCCAGCCGGCACTGGATCCAGTTCGGGCCGAAGTCGATCTCCGCGCCCATGCGGGCAAGCGCCTCGGCAAAGCGGACATCGCCCTGGATGCTGTTGCGGCCGACACCCTCGACCCGCACCTGGCCATGGCCGATCGCCCCGGCGGCGAGGAAGTAGGAAGCCGACGAGGCATCGCCCTCGACCTCGATGCTGGCCGGGCTCTTGTATTTGGCGGCGGGGACGACGAAGCTTTCCCAACCGTTCCGCTTCACCTCGACCCCGAAGCGCTTCATCAGGTTGAGGGTGATCTCGACATAGGGCTTGGAGATCAGTTCGCCGTCGACCTTGATCGTCACCTCGCGGCCGAGCAACGGCGCTGCGAGCAGGATGCCGGTCAGGTACTGGCTGGAGACGTTGCCCTTGACGATGACCTCGGCCACTTCCTCGAGCAAGGCCGGCGCCATCTTCAGTGGCGGAAAGCCTTCTTTACCCAGGTATTCGACCTGGGCACCCAACTGCCGGAGCGCATCGACCAGATCCCCGATCGGCCGCTCGTGCATGCGCGACACGCCTTTCAGGACATAGTCGCCGCCGGCCAGGGCACAAGCCGCGGTCAGGGAACGGAAGGCGGTGCCGGCGTTGCCCAGGAACAGTTCGGCCTGCTTGACGGGGAACACGCCGCCGATACCTTCGACCCGATAATTGTCGGTGCCTTCGTGCCGGTGCCAGTTCACGCCCAGTTGCTTCAAGGCTTCCAGCATTACCCGGGTGTCGTCGGAGTCGAGCAGCGCCTTCACCTCGGTCGGGCCTTCGGCCAGCGCGGCCAGCAGCAGGACGCGGTTGGAGATGCTCTTCGAGCCGGGCAGGCGCACGGTGCCGCGCGCGCCCTTGGCCGCGGGCAGATCGATGTATTCAGTGGTCATTCGTCGTTTGTCCAAAAAATTCGAAACTCGGACTAAGGCGCTGTCTGCGCGTCCTCGTTTTCCAGATGGTTCGTCCCGGCCGGCGCCCAGTCGCGGCGTGCCGAACTGGCCCGGACGAAAGATTCGAACAGGCTCGCGCCGTCGCCGGCGGCGAGCGCGTCGCGCAGATGGGACAGGCGGGCGATATAGGCATCGAGTTCGCCCACCAGCGCTTCGCGATTGGCCAGCGCGATGTCGCGCCACATCTCCGGTGAACTGCCGGCGATGCGGGTGAAGTCGCGGAAGCCGCTGCCGGCGTGGCGGAAATACAGGGCCGCCTCGGGCCTGGCAGCCAGTTCGTCGACCAGGGCGAAGGCGGCGAGGTGCGGCAGATGGCTGACCGCTGCGAAGATGCGGTCGTGCTCGGCCGGCGCCATCTCCAGCACCTGCGCGTCGCAGGCCCGCCACAGCGCCGCCACGGCCGAGACCGTGGCCGGCACGTTTTCCGGCAACGGCGTCAGGATGACGTTGCGCCCGGCGTAAAGATCGGCCAGCGCCGCCATCGCCCCGCTCTTCTCTGCACCGGCGATGGGGTGGCCGGGCACGAACTGGGCGATCCGCTCACCCAGGCCGCGCCGGGCGGCGGCGATGACGTCCTGCTTGGTGCTGCCGGCATCGGTCACCACGGCGTGGTCGGCCAGATGCGGGGCGATGCGGCCGAAAGTTTCGGCCATACCACCGACCGGCATCGCCAGCAGGACGCAATCGGCGCCCTGGACGGCCTGTTCGGGGCTGGCGGCGATCTCATCGATCGCGCCCAGCGCCAGAGCCTCCTCCAGATTGGCCCGGTTGCGGCCGTAGCCGATCACCCGGCCGACCGCGCCCGCCCGCTTCAGGGCCAGGCCGACCGAACCGCCGATCAGGCCGACGCCGAGGACCGCCAGGCGGCCGATCACTTGCCCAGCACCTCGGCCAGAGCTTCCAGGAAGCGGCTGTTTTCCGATTCCAGGCCGATGCTGACCCGCAGGTGCTCCGGCATGCCGTAGCCGGCCACCGGCCGGACGATCACGCCGCGTTCGAGCAGCGCCCGGTTGATGGCCGCGGCGTCGCCCACCCGGCAGCAGACGAAATTGCCGTGCGAGGGGATGTAGTCGACACCCAACCGGTCCAAGCCTTTTGTGAGCTGGACCATGCCGGTCCGGTTGATGGCCAGGCATTCCTCCAGGAAGGCCGTGTCCTCCAGCGCCGCCACCGCCGCCGCCTGGGCCAGGTTGCTGACGTTGAAGGGCTGTCGGACTCTGTTGAGCAGGCCGGCGACTTCCGGCGCGCACAGGGCGTAGCCGACCCGCAAGCCGGCCAGGCCGTAGGCCTTGGAGAAGGTCCGGGCCACGATCAGGTTGGGATGCTTGCCGAGCAGGCTCGGGCTGTCGCCGCGCACCTCGGGGGCCAGGTATTCGTAATAGGCCTCGTCCAGCACCACCGCCACATCGTCCGGGACCGCCGCGACGAAGGCCGCGATCTCGTGCCACGGCGCCAGGGTGCCGGTCGGATTGTTCGGGTTGGCAACGAACACGATGCGGGTGTCCGGCTCGATCGCCTTGAGCATGGCGTCGAGGTCGTGGCCCCAGTCGCGCGCCGGCACCTCGATGCCGCGCGCGCCGGTGGCCTGGATCGCCAGCGGATAGACGGCGAAGGCGTATTGCGAATAGACGCCGCTGCTGCCCGGCGCGAGAAAGGCCCGGGCCGCCATTTCCAGAACGTCGTTGGAGCCGTTGCCGAGCACGATTCGATCCGCTGCCAAGCCGAACCGGGCGGACAGCGCGGCCTTGAGGTCGAAGCCGTTGCCATCCGGGTAGCGCGCCAGTTCCATCAGCACGTTCTCGATCGCCGCCAGGGCACGCGGGCTGGCGCCGAGCGGATTCTCGTTGGAAGCCAGCTTGACGATGTCGGCCTCGTCGAGGCCCATTTCGCGGGCCAGCTCCGCGATCGGTTTGCCGGGTTGATAAGGGGCGATGGCGCGGATGTGCGCAGGGGCTTTATCGATCAATGACATGGGTTTCGGCGTGCTTACAATGCGGTCGGATAGGCGCCCAGCACCTTCAGCGACAGGGCGTGGCCGGCGGCCTCCTTGAGCGCCTCGGCCACGCCGGCATCGCGGCAGTGGCCTTCGAGGTCGATGAAGAATACGTATTCCCAGCTGCCGCTGCGGGCCGGACGGGACTCCAGCTTGCTGAGGCCGACGCCCAAGCGGGCGAACGGCTCGATCAGTTCCAGCAATGCGCCGGGCTTGTTCTTGGCGTAGACGGCGAGCGAGGTCTTGTCCTTGCCCGAGGGGGCGGTCTCGTCCCGGCCCAGGACCAGGAAACGGGTGGTGTTGGCGGCATCGTCCTCGATGCCCGGCGCCACCACGGCGAGGCCGTAGCGCTCGGCCGCGTGTTCGCCGGCGATGGCGGCGGCGTCCGGCTGCTCGGCCGCCAGCCTGGCCGCCTCGGCGTTGCTGGCCACGGCGACCCGTTCCGCGCCGGGCAGATGGGTCTTCAGCCAGCCCTGGCACTGGCCCAGCGACTGGGCATGGGAATAGACCACGCGGATGCCGTCCAGGCCTTCTCCCTTCCGGAGCAGGTTCTGGCGCACGCGCAGCATCACCTCTCCGCAGATGCGCAACGAGGTGGCCAGCAGCAGATCCAGGGTACGGCCGATGGCGCCTTCGCTGGAGTTCTCCACCGGCACCACGCCGTAATGGGCGCTGCCGTCCTCGACCGCGGTGAACACCTCGTCGATGCTGGCCACCGGCATGCCCCGACTGCTGCCGCCGAACTGCTTGACCGCCGCCGCCTCGGAAAAGGTGCCCTCCGGGCCGAGGTAGGCGATCGTCATGGGCTGTTCCAGCGACCGGCAGGCGGACATGATCTCCTTGAACAGGCGCTCGACGGCCTCGTTCGGCAACGGTCCGGCGTTGGCGGCCTGCAACCGGCGCACGACCTGCGCCTCGCGCTCCGGCCGATAGATCGGCGCACCGTTCTTGGCGTGGCCGACCGCCTGGGCCAATGCTCCGCGCTGGTTCAGCAGATCCAGAAGCTGGTCGTCCAGGGCATCGATCCGATTGCGCAGTTCGAGTAGCTTGTCGCTCATCCGTCCCCCGCTCAGCCGTGCTTCTGCTCGAAGTCGACCATGAAGTCGGCCAGGACCTGCACGCCGTCCAGCGGCATGGCGTTGTAGATGGAAGCGCGCATGCCGCCCACCGACTTGTGGCCCTTGATCTGCAGGATGCCGTGCTGCTTGGCCTGAGCGATGAAGGTTTCGTCCAGCTTCGGATCGCGCAGGGTGAACGGCACGTTCATGCGGGAGCGGAAGGCCGGCTGGACCGGGTTGTGATAGAAGCCGCTGCGGTCGATCACCCCGTAGAGCAGATCGGCCTTCCTGATGTTGAGCGCCTCCATCGCCTCCAGTCCACCCTGCCGGTCCAGCCACTTGAACACCAGGCCGGCCATGTAGATGGCGAAGGTGGGCGGCGTGTTGAGCATGGAGTGATTCTCGGCCTGGATGGCGTAGTCGAGCAGGGTCGGGGTCCCCGGCGCCACCTTGCCGAGCAGGTCCTCGCGCACGATGACCAGGCAGACCCCGGCCGGGCCGATGTTCTTCTGGGCACCGGCGTAGATCAGGCCGAAGCGGGACACGTCCATGGACCGCGACAGGATGTGCGAGCTCATGTCGGACACCAGCGGCACGTCCTGCGGCAGGCTGTCGAAATCGAACACCTCGACGCCGCGGATGGTCTCGTTGGTGCACAGATGCAGGTAGGATGCATTCGGGTCCAGGTCCAGGTCCGACCAGGCCGGAAAGGAGGTGAAGCCGTCCGCTTCGGTCGAGGCCACCTGGCGCACCGCGCCGTAGCGCTGTGCCTCCTTGCAGGCCTTCTTCGACCAGTCGCCGGTCACGACGTAGTCGGCCGAGCCGCCGGCCAGCAGGTTCATGGGAATCTGGGCGAACTGCAGGGTGGCTCCGCCTTGCAGGAACAGCACCTTGTAATTGGCCGGGATCCCGAGCAGCGACCTCAAATCGGCTTCGGCCGCCTCCAGGATGGAGGTGAATTCCTTGCCCCGGTGGCTCATCTCCATGACCGACATGCCGCAGCCGTGCCAGTTCATCAATTCGTCGCTGGCTTGCTCCAGCACTTCGCGGGGCAGGACGGCCGGCCCGGCACTGAAATTGTAGATTCGTTCCATGTTGCCTCTGACGGTTGCACAGTGATGCACGGTCGCCTGCAGCGCGAAGCCGTTGATGCAATCCCAGTCCGGGAAATCGCACTAGGAAGGCGCCATTCTATCCAATCTGAGCCCGCCGCGGGCAGGGTCGCCCCGGAAACGGGGCCGAAACTCACTCCTTGCCGGAGCGCCAGATGGACCAGAGGATCCAGAGGCTGTTGAAGAATGCGATCAGGAAGCCCAGGAAACCGAACAGCGGCAGGCCGAACAGTTCCGGCCCGCCCCTGACGGTCAGGACGATGGACGAGCCGACCACCAGGGAGGCCGTGAGCACGCCCATGGTCAGCCGGTTGGCGGCATGGTTGATCTGCAGCCCGAAATGGTCCAGCCGCTTAAGGTCGAGATCGATGCGGATGCGGCCGCGTCGGGCCTGGCGCAGCAAATGCGAGAGATCCTTGGGCAGGCCGGTGATCATCTCGCCGATCTCGCGCAGGCCCCGCCTGAGCCGGCGGTAAAGCATCTCCGGCGAATAACGGGCCTCCATCACCTCCAGCACGAACGGCTCCAGGTGATCGACGATGTGGAACTCCGGATCCAGCTGGTGGCCGAAACCCTCCAGGGTGATCAAGGCCTTGAACAGCAGGGTCAGGTCGGGCGGGATGGACAGATTGTTTTCCCGCAGGACCGCGGTCACGTCCGACAACAGCGGCCCGATGCGGATTTCCCGCAGCGGCAGGTCGTCGTAGCTGAAGATGACCTCGGTCAGGTCGAAGGTCAGCTTGTCCTCGTCGATCTCGGCATCGCCCGACCAGAGCGCCAGCACGTTGTACAGCGCCTGCTCGTCCTTCCTGATCAATGCCCCGAGGAAATCCGTGATCTGCCCGCGCCGGACTTCGGTCAGCCGGCCGACCATGCCGAAATCGAGGATGCCGACCCGGTTTCCCGCCAGGAACACCACATTGCCCGGGTGAGGGTCGGCATGGTAATGGCCATGCACCAGGATCATCTTGAGCACCGCGTCGGCGCCGCGGGCTGCCAGCAGCTTGAGATCCATGCCGGCGGCGACGGCGGCGGGCAGGTCGTTGGCCGGGATGCCCAGCAGTTCTTGCTGGACATTGACGATCTCGCCGCAGTAATCCCAATAGACGCGCGGAATCACCACGCTTTCGTCGTCCTTGAAATCGCGTCCGAAGACGACCAGGTTGCGCGCCTCCTTGGCCAGATCCATCTCATGCATCAGTGAACGCCGCAACTGGCCGACGATCTGCACCGGCCGGTAGCGCCTGGAATCGGGCATCTCGAATTCGATCAGCCGGGCCAGATGAACGAGGATGCGCAGGTCGGCCTCCACCTTGGCCACGATGTCGGGTCGGCGCAGCTTGAGCACGACCCGGGTACCGTCCTTGAGCCGGGCCCGATGCACCTGGGCGATCGAGGCGGCGGCGAACGGCACCGTCTCGATCTCGTCGAACACCTCCTCCAGGGGCTTGCCGTATTTCGCCTCCAGAGCCGGGCGCAGGGTTTCGAACGGCACCGGCGGCACCTTGCTGTGCAGCTGTTCGAACTCGGCGATCCAGGAAGGGGGGAATACGTCCACGCGGGTGGCCAGAATCTGGCCCAATTTGACGAAAGTCGGGCCGAGATCGGTCATGGCCATCCGGATCCGCACCGGCAAATCGAGTTTGGCGATCTCGTCGGAGGTCCGCCAATGCAGCAACTTGCCGGCCCGCTCCAGCGTCTTGGCCAAGCCCATCACTCGGACGACATCGCCCCAGCCGTAGCGGATCAGGACCGAAGCGATCTCATGCAGGCGCGGCAGATCCCGCACCATGGAAATGGTTTCACGCAGCATTCAGGTCAGGCGTTCTTAGTCTTTTTTTCCGTCCAGCGCATCGGCCAGCGCGTGCAATACACCCGAAGTCACCGCGGCCAGACGGCCGGCGGCTTCCTTGGCATCCGCCTTCACGTCCCGCGCCGCGCCGCCGGCCACCTGGCCGATTTCGCGGGTCAGGACTTCGAGCACATCGCGCAGCTGGCTGCGGGTGTCGGTGCCGTTCCGGCCCAGATGCTCGCCCAGACGCTGGAACTCATCCTTCAGCACGCCCTTGCTCTTCTCGCCGGTCGTCTTCAAGGTGCCGAGCAGATTGTCTTCCAGGCCGCGCACCGCATCGTAGGCCTCGCGCAGGTCGCTATCGGCGAATCGGCGTCCCTGGTCCCAGCTTTCCTCCAATGCCACCTTCAAGGCATAGAGGCTCTTGCCGACGGCCTCATCGACACCGGCCACGGCGGTCTTCAACGAATCGGCCGCATTGCCGGCGTGGCTGCCGAAACCTTCGCCCAAGCCTTCCACCGCCGATCTCATGACGCCGCCGATGGCCTTGGGATCGGCCTTGCGGTCCATGATGGCCCGCAGCACCAAGCTGCGTACCCGATCACGCAGATCCCCCCCCTCGCTTGCCGCTTCCCGTACCGGGGCACGTACTTCGTCATAATCGTTCGTCATGGCAACACTCCTTAGTCTGCGCCTATCGGCATTTCACACGCCTTTTGTAATGGTAGACAACCCTATGCCAGGATGGCTTAATGTTTCAATCTGTTATTCAATATCGCCCATGCGTCACTTCGCCCCGGTCATCCTGTTTGCCACGCTGCTCAGCCTGTTCGCCCAAAGCGCACGGGCCGATGGCGACGGCCTCATGGAGGCGATGAAGAAACGGGCCGAGACCCTGCTGGTCGCCATGAATCTCCTGGGCACGCCCTACAAGATGGGCGGCACCGATCCGGCCAAGGGCGTCGACTGCAGCGGCCTCGTCCATTACGTCTACAAACAATCCGTCGACATCAACCTGCCCCACAGCGCCAAGGCGCTCAGCCAGAACGGGACGCCGGTCAAGAAGGATGACCTGCAGCCCGGCGACCTGGTGTTCTTCCATACCCTCAAGCAGCGTTTCTCCCATGTCGGCATCTACGCCGGCGACGGCAACTTCATCCATGCCAGCAGTCGGGAAGGCAAGGAAGTCATGGTCTCCAGCCTGGACAACAGTTACTGGGCCAAACATTTCGTCGGCGCTCGCCGCATTCTGCGGGAACAAAGCCCTCCCTGAGGGAAAACATGCCGGCCACGCCGGGCCCGGCCGCACTATTAACAACATCGCGGACCGAGTTTCAACTAAACTAGCGAAAAAACCATTTCGGCGGAAAGGGGCATGGCAGCCCTCCCTGCAGGCCGGAACGAGCCCGAGCATCGCCGGGTTCGATAACGACACAAAACGGAGGAAAACCTGATGCTGCCCGGCCTCATCGCCCCCCACCCGGAGCGGGCACCCCACCTGCAGACGAATACCCCCTAGAGGTCTGATTCGCCATGCACCGCAACGGCCCCTGCAGCCATGACCTCGATGCCGACTCGCCGACGCCGTTCGCCGCCGGCGACCTCTGGCCGCGGATGCTCGCACTCATCCAGGACGGCGATCCCGACGCGGCCCACCGTCTTCTCGACGACCGCCTGGAACGCTACCGCATCCTGGCCAACACGGCACCCGACTGGGAATACTGGCTGGCCCCGGACAACCGCTACCTGTACGTCTCGCCTTCCTGCAAAGCCCTGACCGGCTATGCGGCCGAGGAATTCCTGGCCGATGCCGAACTGATGCACCGGATCATCCATCCCGACGACCTGGAACCGTATGCGCAGCACCACGATGCGGCCCTGCGGCACGCCTTGCTCGACCAGGAAACGCTGGATTTCCGGATCGTCACCAAATCAGGCGAGATCCGCTGGATCACCCATGTCTGCTGCGCCATCCACCGGGCCGACGGCACCTATCTCGGCCAGCGCGGGGTCAACCGGGACAGCACCCTGCGCAAGACGGCCGAACTGGAACTGCAGCGCGTCACCCGGATGTACGCCACCCTGAGCGATTCCAACCAATGCATCGTCCGCGCGACCGACGCCGAACACCTGTTCGCCGACATCTGCCGCATCGCCGTCCACGTCGGCGGTCTGCAAGGTTGCGTCGTCTCCCTGCTCGACGCGGACAAGGGCGTGATCCATCCGGCCGCCTACCAGGGCTTCGACGCGGACTGCATTGCCAACCTGCAGGCTGCCCTGCTCGGCCCGGAAAAGATCAGCCCCACCGTCCAGTCCATCCAGGACGGCAAAAAGATCATCTGCAACGACATCACCGGCGATCCGGAAACCTGCGACTGGACCGAAGCGGCCGACGAGGCCGGCATCCGTTCATGCGCCACCTACCCTTTGATCTGCAGCCGGAAAACGATCGGGGCGATCAGTTTCTACGCCGACGAGGCGAATTTCTTCAGTCCGGACATCGCCAAGCTGCTGGAGGAAATGGCCATGGACCTGAGCTTCGCCATGGAGAATTTCGCCCGCGAAGCGCAGCGTCGGGAGTCCGTCGACAAGCTGCGCCAATCCGCCCGGGTATTCGAAAACACGGCCGAGGGCGTCATCATCACCGATGCCAAAGCCCGCATTCTGACCGTCAATCCGGCCTTCACCGCGCTGACCGGCTACGAGGAGCATGAAGTGCTGGGCCACACCCCCGCCCTGCTCCACTCCGGCCGGCAGAACCCGACCTTCTATCAAGCCCTATGGCGCGACCTGAAGGACACCGGCACCTGGCAGGGTGAAATCTGGAACCAGCGCAAGAACGGCGAGATCTACCCGGAATGGCTCACCATCAGCAGCGTCAACGACGCCGACGGCCAGACCACCCACTACGTCGGCGTGTTCAGCGACATCTCCAGCGTCAAGCGAGCCCAGGCCGCCCAGGAATTCCTGGCCCATCACGATCCGCTCACCGGCCTGCCCAACCGCTCCCTGCTGCGCAGCCGGCTGGAACAGAGCATCCAGCACGCCCGGCGCGACGGGCGCGGCCGGGCCGTGCTGTTCCTCGACCTGGACCGCTTCAAGGACGTGAACGACTCGCTCGGCCACAGCGTGGGCGACGAACTGCTCCGCATCGTCGCCACCAAGATGGAAAAACAGATCCGCAGCGGCGACACCCTGGCTCGCCTGGGCGGCGACGAATTCATCGTCCTGGTCGAGGACTCGGCCACGCCCGAACAGGCGGCCAGGGTCGCCGGCAAGCTGCTGGCCTTGTTCGAGCAGCCCTTCTTCGTCGCGGACAGCGAGATATTCGTCACCGCCAGCATTGGCATCAGCCTGTTTCCGAGCGACGGCGGCGATGTCGACACCCTGGTCAGCAATGCCGACCTGGCGATGTACCAGGCCAAGGCCCTGGGCCGCAACAACTACCAGTTCTACGCGCCGGAGATGACCGACCGGATTCTGGAACGCACCCACCTGGAACATGCCTTGCGCGGTGCGCTCGGGCGCAACGAATTCACCCTCCACTACCAGCCCCAGGTCGACATCGCGACCGGTTCCCTCCTGGGCGTGGAGGCGCTGCTGCGCTGGCACCACCCCGAACTGGGCCTGGTCCCCCCGGCGCGGTTCATCCCGGCCGCCGAGGAAATCGGCCTGATCGGCGAAATCGGCGCCTGGGTGCTCCGCGAGGCCTGCCGCCAGGCGGTCGATTGGCAAGCCGCCCAACTGGATGTGCCGCGCATCTCGGTCAATCTGTCGGTCCGGCAACTGGAACGCAGCCAGCTGCTCGATCAGGTGGCGCGCATCCTGGAGGAAACCGGCCTGCGCTCGGAAAGGCTGGAACTGGAAGTGACCGAATCGATGATCATGCGCCAGACCGACGACGCCATCTCCGTATTGAGCGGCCTGCGCGAGATGGGCGTGCAGCTGGCGGTCGACGACTTCGGCACCGGCTACTCCTCGCTCAGCTATCTGAAGCAATTGCCGCTCAACCGGCTCAAGATCGACCAGTCCTTCGTCCGCGACCTGGGCACGAACGACGACGACCTGGCCATCGTCCGCACCATCATCGCCCTGGGCCGCAACCTGGGACTGGACGTGGTGGCCGAGGGCGTCGAACAGGCAACCCAGGCCGAACACCTGCGCCGTGAAGGATGCCTGGTGGCCCAGGGCTATCTGTTCGGCCGTCCCATGGACGCGGCACAACTGCACCGGGCCTGGGGCCTGGCGCACTGAAACCCGCTCAGGGCGCAGGATTCATCCGGCTCAAATGCAAGGTCTCGATGCCGGCCAGCACCTCTTCGGACAGCGGCTTGGACCAGGCCCCGAGGTTCTCGCGCAACTGCGCCATGCTGGTGGCGCCGATGATGGTGCTGGCCGCGAACCAGCGCCGGTAGACGAACGACAGGGCCATCTCCGCCGGAGACAAGCCGTGCCTGCGGGCCAGTGCGGCATAGTCCGCCACGGCCGGCTGGACCCCGGGCTTGTCGTAGCGCTGGGCGAACCCCTTGAATTCCGTGACCCGCCCCGAGGCCACCGGGTCGTCCTGGTATTTGGCCGACAGCAGGCCGAAGGCCAGCGGCGAATAGGCCAGCAAGCCGATCCGCTCCCGGAAGGCGATCTCGGCCAGGCTGGTCTCGAAGGTCCGGTTGATCAGGCTGTAGGCGTTCTGGATCGAAACCACCCGGGGCAGGCCGTGTTCCGCGGCCAGGCGCAGGAACTCCATCACGCCCCAGGGATGCTCGTTGGACAGGCCGACGTAGCGCACCTTGCCCTCCTTGACCAGTTCCGCCATGGTTTCCAGCTGGGCGCGGATCGGCTCGGCATCGACCTCCTGGGCCGGATCGAACTGATAGCGACCGAACATCGGCACATTGCGGGCCGGCCAGTGGATCTGGTAGAGGTCGACATAATCGGTCCGCAACCGGCGCAGCGAACCCTCGATGGCCTCGCGCACGTTGACCCGGTCGAGCGACTTCGGGCCGCCCCGGATCCAGGCCATCGACCGGTTCGGGCCGGCCACCTTGGTCGCCAGCACCACCTTGTCGCGCGGCCTGCCGGCCAGCCAGTTGCCGACGATGGTTTCGGTCCGGTTGCAGGTCTCGGCCCGGGGCGGCACCGGGTACATCTCGGCTGTGTCGATGAAGTTGACGCCCCGGCCGAAGGCATAGTCGAGTTGTTCGTGGCCTTCCGTCTCGCTGTTCTGCTGGCCGAAGGTCATGGTGCCCAGGCAGATCGCCGACACCTCCAGTTCGCTGTCGCCGAGGCGGCGGTATTCCATTTGCCGTTCAGAGGCCATCCCGTCTTCTCCAGGTCCGTTTGAGGTATTGCACCAGCGCCACGTCCACGGCGGCCAGCGCGAAACAAAGCAGCGCCACACCCTTGGCATCGCCGGCCGGGATGAAGCCCTGCTGCAGGGTCAGCAGGCTGGCGCCGAACAGCGCCATCATGGCCGCCGACAGGTAGATGCCGGCCACCATCGCCTGGCGGCGCTGGCGCTTGCCTTGCGCACTCCGCGGGCCGGCGCCGGCTGTGCCGCCAATCGTATGCGGACCGTCCTGCCTGAAATCCTCGACCACCGTTTCCGTCCGGGGTTCCGGATTCAGCCGGCCAGGGCGGCACCGACCATGCGTCGCGCCTCCTCGACGATGGCCTGCAGATGGGCGACGCTGACGAAGCTCTCGGCGTAGATCTTGTAGATGTCCTCGGTGCCCGAGGGCCGGGCGGCGAACCAGCCGTTGGCCGTGGTCACCTTGAGGCCACCGATCGGGGCATCGTTGCCCGGCGCGCGGGTCAGCCGGGCGGTGATGGCGTCGCCGGCCAGGGTCGAGGCCGTGACCCGTTCCGGGGTCAGGTTCTTGAACGCGGCCTTCTCCGCCTTGCCGACCGGGGTGTCGATCCGGGTGTAGAACGGCGCCCCGTATTGCTCGGCCAGGTCCTGGTAATGCAGGCCGGGGTCCTTGCCGGTGACGGCGGTGATCTCGGCCGCCAGCAAGGCGAGGATGATGCCGTCCTTGTCGGTGGTCCAGACCGTGCCATCCTTGCGTAGGAAGGAGGCGCCGGCACTCTCCTCGCCGCCGAAGCAGAACGAGCCGTCGAGCAGGCCGCCCGAGAACCACTTGAAGCCGACCGGCACCTCGACCAGCCGGCGGCCGAGGCCGGTCACCACCCGGTCGATCATGGCCGAGCTGACCAGGGTCTTGCCCACGGCCGCGCCGCTCGGCCAGTCCGGCCGGTGGGCCAGCAGATAGGCGATGGCCACGGCCAGGTAGTGGTTGGGATTCATCAGGCCTGCGGAACGGGTGACGATGCCGTGCCGGTCGACGTCGGCGTCGTTGCCCCAGGCGATGTCGAACTTGTCCTTGAGGCCGACCAGCGAGGCCATGGCATAGGGGCTGGAGCAGTCCATGCGGATCTTGCCGTCGTGGTCCAGGGTCATGAAGGCGAAGGCCGGGTCGACCTTGGGATTCACCACCTCCAGCCTGAGGCCGTATTTCTCGGCGATCGGCCGCCAGTAGGCCACTGCGGCGCCGCCCATGGGGTCGACCCCGATCTTCAGGCCGGCGTTGCGGATGGCCGCCATGTCGACGACGTTCTCCAGGTCGTCGATGTAGGGCGTCATCAGGTCCTCGGCCCGGACGTGGGCCGCCGCCAGCGCTTGGTCATGTGGCATCCGCTTCACGCCGGCGTTGCCGGCCGCCAGCAGTTCGTTGGCCCGCCCCTCGATCCAGCCGGTGACGTCGGTGTCGGCCGGACCGCCATGGGGCGGGTTGTACTTGATGCCGCCGTCGGTGGGCGGGTTGTGCGAAGGGGTGATGACGATGCCGTCGGCCTTCGCCGCCGAGGCGGCGCGGTTATGGACCAGGATGGCGCGGGAGATCACCGGCGTCGGAGTGTAGCCGCCGTCGGCCTGCATCCGCACCTCGATGCCGTTGGCCGCCAGCACCTCCAGGCAGGTGCGCTGGGCCGGCGCAGACAGGGCGTGGGTGTCCATGCCCAGGAACAGCGGCCCGGCGATGCCCTGGACCACCCGGTATTCGGCTACGGCCTGGGCGATGGCCAGGATGTGCGCCTCGTTGAAGCTCCTGTTGAAGGCGCTGCCCCGGTGGCCGCTGGTGCCGAAGGACACCCGCTGGGCGGGATCGGCCGGGTCGGGCCGGTCGTGATAAGCCCTGAGCAGGGCATCGATGTCGGTCAGGCTGTCGGCGGGGGCGGGATGTCCGGCAAGGGGATGGATCATGCTTCACTCCGAGTTGTGTCCTGGGGCAAATGTTACGCCGCCGATATGACGAATGACACCCGGCTGTGCAACTCGATGGGGGTAAAATCGGTCTGCTTCAGGACCAATTCGCCCGCTCAGCCACCACATGCAAGAACTCGCCGGACGTTTCGGCCTCACCTCCCTCGACCAGCCCTGGCTGCCCCACGTCGTCGTCATCGTCATCGCCGCCGTGGCGCTCAGCATCACCGCCCGCTTCCTGCTCCAGCGTGCCGAGCGGCTGGCCGACACGACCGACAACCCCTGGGACGACGCGGTGGTCCACGCTGCGGCCAAGCCGTTGCGGGTGTTCATCTGGCTGGTGAGCCTGGCCTATGCTGCCCAACTCGTCCAGAAGAATACCCATTCGCCCATTTTCGATTTCGCCGGCCCGACCCGCGACATGGGCGTGGTGGCCTGCCTGGCCTGGTTCCTGGTCCTCCTGATCAACAACGTGTCGCGCAACATCGTCGCCCAGCGCAAGGCCAAGGGCGAGGAGGTCGACCACACCACGATCGACGCCCTGTCCAAGCTGGCCCGGCTGTCGGTCCTCATCGTCGCCGCCCTCGTCGCCATGCAGACCATGGGCTACAGCATCTCCGGCGTGCTGGCCTTCGGCGGCATCGGCGGCATCGCCATCGGCTTCGCCGCCAAGGATCTGCTGGCCAACTTCTTCGGCGGCCTGACCATCTACCTCGACCGGCCGTTCTCGGTCGGCGAGTGGATCCGCTCGCCGGACAAGGCGATCGAGGGCACCGTCGAATACATCAGTTGGCGCCACACCCGCATCCGCGCCTTCAACAAGAACCCGATCTACGTGCCCAACGCCCTGTTCACCACCATCGTGGTGGAAAACCCCAGCCGCATGAGCCACCGGCGCATCAAGGAGACCATCGGACTGCGCTACGAGGACATCGGCAAGATGGACGCCATCGTCGCCGAGGTGAAGGCCATGCTGCGCAGCCACCCCGAGATCGATGCCAGCCAGACCCTGATCGTGGCCTTCGACGAATTCGCCGCTTCCTCGCTCAACTTCTTGATCTACGCCTTCACCAAGACCAGGGAATGGGTGCGCTACCACGAGGTCAAACAGGAAATCCTGCTCGAGGTGGCCGGCATCATCGCCCGGCACGGCGCCGAGATCGCCTTCCCCACCCAAACCATCCATCTGGAAAACGCCAAATAAACGCCATGAAAATCAAGCAACTATTCGCTCAGGCATTGGCCCTCGTGCTGGCCG
The DNA here is from genome assembly GCA_036391875.1 of Parasulfuritortus sp. GTDB lineage: Bacteria > Pseudomonadota > Gammaproteobacteria > Burkholderiales > Thiobacillaceae > Parasulfuritortus. The sequence continues at coordinate 44,774 of DASVZA010000023.1, read as the reverse complement.
CCTGCGCCCAACAGCCGGCCAAACCGGTGCCGCCGCCGCAACCCAAGCCACTCAAGATCGGCCTCGCCCTGGGTGGCGGTGCCGCCCGCGGCTTCGCCCACATCGGCGTCATCAAGGTGCTGGAGGCGAACGGCATCAAGCCCGACATCGTGGTCGGCACCAGTGCCGGCTCGGTTGTCGGCGCGCTCTACGCCTCTGGCCTGAACGGCTTCCAGTTGCAGAGCCTGGCCCTGCAGATCAAGCAGGACCAATTGACCGACTGGACCCTGCCCGACCGCGGCGTGCTCAAGGGCGAGGCCCTGCAGGACTTCATCAACAAGGCAGTGGGCAACCGGCCGATCGAGAAGCTGGCCATTCCGTTCGGCGCAGTGGCCACCGACCTGGACAGCGGCGACATGGTGATCTTCCGGCGCGGCAACACCGGCATGGCGGTACGAGCATCCAGCACCGTGCCCGGCGTGTTCCAGCCGGTCGAGATCAACGGCCACGAATACGTCGACGGCGGCCTGACTTCGCCGGTACCGATCAAGGCCGCGCGCGAGATGGGAGCGGATTTCGTGATCGCCGTCGACATCGGCCAGAAACCGCACTGGAACAAACCCGACGGCCTGCTGAGCGAATTGCTGCAGACGTTCACCATCATGGGCAACTCCATCAGCCGGCATGAACTGGGCGATGCCGACATCGTGATCCGGCCGCACACCGCCAATGTCGCTGCGACCGATTTCGACGACCGCAACCAAGCCATCATGGAAGGCGAAAAGGCCGCCACCGAGGCCCTGGCCGCCCTGCGGACCAAACTGGCCCAGGCGCGCAGCAGGTCGAGCCAGTGACCGGCCGTTTGCACTGTCCCGACCAGGGCCTATGCTGAGCAGTATCCCCTATTGCCGAAAGCCGCCGACGTGACACGCCTACCCTCCGCCCTGCTTGGCCTGCTCCTGCTGGTCGGCTATCTGACCGGAATCAGCCTGTCCAGGGAAGCCATCGCCGAATCCGGCCGGGCCGTGACCTCCGTCCGGCTCGACAGGATGCTGATCATCCCGGCCGGCTCGGCCACCGTCCGCCTGCAGTTCGGCCGCACCGTGGCCAGCAACGCCACCCAGGAGACCGAGCCCTATTGCAGCTTCGAGCTGGCGACCGTCCGCGACGCGCCGCAGATGGTCGAGCCGGAGCGTTTCGAAGTCGTCCGGATCGAGCGCCGGGTCCGGGATTTCGCCGGCATGCCGGTCATGCCGCGCGCGTTCGTCCCCGGCCTGTTCGGCGGCGACGACGAGCCGAGCCAAGCCTATTACATCACCGAGTTCCGCCTGCGGCCGGGACTGCATGCCCAGGCCCGCAGCCTGACCTGCCAGGTCAATGCCCTGAGCCTGCCGCTGAGCGGGCAACGCTATCTGACCCTGAAGGAAATGCGGACCGCGGTCGGGGATTACTTCAGCTTTGAGACGGCGCACTAAGGGAACGCTTCATTCATCATGCTCCCGCCTGCGCTGGAGCGACAAAACAAGCGTTTCCCTAAAGGTCGTAGCCGGCGCCGATCTCCGGCACCTCGACCTTCCAGCCGAGTTGCTGGTGGACCGTGTCGGCGAAACCTAGGGCCGTCTCTTCTTCGCCGTGGATGACGAAGGTCCGGCGCGGCGCCTTGCCGAAGCCGCCCAGCCAGCCGAGCAGCGCGTCGCGGTCGGCATGGGCGGACAGGCCACCCAGGGTATAGATGCTGGCCCGCACCGGGACCGACTCGCCGAACAGCCGGACATAAGTGGCGCCGTCGACCAGTTTGCGGCCGAGCGTGCCCTGGGCCTGGAAGCCGGCGATGATGATCGAGCACTCCTTGCGCGGCAGGTTGTTCTTGAGGTGATGCTTGATCCGGCCGGCATCGCACATGCCGGAGGCGGAAACGATCACCGCGCCCTGCTTGATGCTGTTGAGGGCCATCGAGTCTTCCGGGCTTTCGGTGAAGCGGATGTAGGGCAGCCGGCTGCCGTTGTGCTTCTCCCAGTCGACCAGGCGGCGCATGTCCTCGTCCAGGATGTCGATGTGCTTCATGGTGATTTCGGTGGCCGAGGTGGCCATGGGCGAATCGACGAAGATGGCGACGCTGCCGGGGATGCGCTCCTGGCGGATCAGATCGAGCAGGAAGTATAAGATCTCCTGGGTCCGGCCGACCGCGAAGGACGGGATGATGACGTTGCCCTTCTTGCGCAGCACGGTGTCGCTGACCGCAAAGGCCAGTTCCTCGATGGTGGCCTCCAGGCTCTTGTGCAGGCGGTTGCCGTAGGTCGATTCGACGAACAGGTAATCGGCCTCGGCAATCGGCGTCGGATCGTTCATGATCGGCCGCCGCGGCATGCCGATGTCGCCGGAGAAGACCAGCTTGGTGGTCTTGCCCTTCTCCTCCAGCCAGATCTCGGCGATGCTGGAACCGAGGATGTGACCGGCGTCGCGGAAGCAGACCCGGACCCTGCCGTGGGGTTCGAAGCACTGGTCGTATTCCTTGCGCTTCAACCGCTTCAGCGTCGTCCTGGCCTGTTCCACGGTATAGAGCGGGGCGACCTCACCCTTCAGTTCGCCGCGCCGCTTGCGCTTGGCATAGTTGTGCCACTCCGCCTCCTTCTCGGCGATATGTGCGGCGTCCGGCAGCATGACGCCGAGCAGGTCGGCTGTGGCGTCGGTGCAGTAGATCGGACCGCGGAACCCGAGGCTGGTCAGCCGGGGCAGCAGACCGGAATGGTCGATGTGGGCGTGGGTCAGCAGGACGAAATCGACATCTTCCGGCAGAAAACCTGCGGGGAAGCGTCGGTTCTTGGCCTCGGCCTCCTTGCCGCCCTGGAACATGCCGCAGTCGACCGCAAAACGCAGCCCCTCTGATTCGATCAGATAGCAAGACCCGGTGACTTCGCGCGCTGCGCCTAGAATTGTGACTCGCATGACTGCATCATAGCGCCATCATGAACCGTTGGCACATCCCTTACGAACGCCTTTCCGCACATTACGGCGCCCAGCACTGGTGGCCCGGCGAGACGCCATTCGAGGTGATGGTGGGCGCCATACTGACCCAGAACACGGCCTGGAGCAACGTCGAGAAAGCCATCGCCAATCTCAAGTCGGCCGGCGTGCTGCATTGCCCCGCCCTGCTCACCCTGCCCGATCCGGAACTGGCCGACCTGATCCGGCCGGCCGGCTTCTTCAACGTCAAGACCGCGCGGCTCAAGGCGCTCTGCCGCTTCCTGGCCGAACGCGGCGTCGCCGAACAGCCCGAAGCGTTGGTCGCGCAGGGCGGGACGGCAACGCTCAGGCACGACCTGCTGGCCGTGCACGGCATCGGCGAGGAGACTGCCGACTCCATCCTGCTCTATGCCCTCGGCCTGCCGAGCTTCGTGGTCGACGCCTACACCCGGCGCATCTTCGGCCGGCTCGGCCTGCTGCGTGGCGGCGAATCCTACCGCGACATCCAGCGCCAATTCGCCAGCCGCCTGCCCGAAGATGTGCAGCTCTACAACGAATACCACGCCCTGATCGTCCAACTGGCCAAGCTGCACTGCCGGCCCCGGCCGCGCTGTGCCGGCTGCCCCCTCCATTCCATCTGCCCGAGCGCCATATGAACCCACCCTGCCCCTGCGGTCGTCCCGTCGACCTGGCCGACTGCTGCGGCCGCTACCTGACCGGCGCAGCTGCGCCCGATGCGGAAAGCCTGATGCGCTCCCGCTACACCGCCTACGTCCTGCAGGACGAGGTCTATCTGCTCGCCACCTGGCACCCTGACACCCGGCCGGCCACGCTCGACCTGAAGTCCGACCCGTCGGCCAGATGGCTGGGCCTGGCCATCAAGGGCCATAGCCAGCCCGACGCCGACCACGCCACGGTCGAATTCGTCGCCCGCTACAAGGTCGGCGGCCGGGCCCACCGGCTGCACGAGAACAGCCGATTCGAACGCCTGGACGGGCGCTGGTACTACCTGGACGGGGAACTGTTCGAGAAATAGTCCGGCACAGGACAAGCCGAGCGAGAGGCTATATAGTTGTCCGCACCGAACGAATCCGGCTTCGGCCGAGAGAGGAGATTTCCATGCGCAAATTCTTGCTCATTCTGGCCACGCTATTGCTAGGCACCGCCGCAGCCCAGGCCAAGGTCGTCGGCAAGGAAATCACCTATGCCGACCACGGCGTCAAGCTGAAGGGCTACCTGGCCTACGACAACGCAATCAAGGGCAAGCGCCCCGGCATCCTGGTGGTGCACGAATGGTGGGGCCTGAACGACTATGCCCGCAAGCGGGCCCGGATGCTGGCCGGCATGGGCTACACCGCACTCGCCCTGGACATGTACGGCAACGGCAAAACCGCCAGCCACCCGGACGATGCAGGCAAGTTCGCGGCCGAGGTCAACAACAACATGCCGGTCGAGAAATCCCGCTTCGAGGCGGCCATGAAGCTGCTCGAAGCGAACAAGACGGTCGCAAAAGGCCAGATCGCCGCCATCGGCTACTGCTTCGGCGGCGGCGTGGTGCTCAACATGGCGCGGCTGGGCGAACCGCTCAAGGCGGTGGCCAGTTTCCACGGCGCCCTGCCGACCGACACGCCGGCCAAGCCGGGCGTGGTCAAGGCCAAGGTCGCCGTCTTCACCGGCGCGGACGACCCGATGGCGCCGAAGAAGGTCGTCGACGCCTTCGTCGAGGAGATGAAGAACGCCGGCGTGGACTACACCCTGACCGTCTACCCCGGCGCCAAGCACAGCTTCACCAACCCCGACGCCGACCGGCTGGGCAAGGAGTTCAATCTGCCCCTGGCCTACAATGCCGCGGCCGATCAGGACTCCTGGAAACGACTGGAGGAACTGCTGACCTCCGTATTCGGACCGCACAAGTAACCGCCCGGCCCGAAACCAGGCGGCCCGCCCCGGCGGGCCGCGCCATTTCTGCATCGCCGCCTAAAATTCAACTTGAACATCGAGAATCGGATACCGCATGACCTCCCAGAATCCCCGTGACTATCTCGTCATCACCGCCACCGGCGAAGACCAGGTCGGTCTGGTCCAGAAATTCACCAGCCGCATACTCGATGCCGGCTGCAACATCGAAGAGTCCAGGATGGCGCTGCTGGGCGGCCAGTTCGCCATGATCATGCTGGTCTCCGGCCGCTGGGACGCGCTCACCAAGCTGGAGGACCGGCTCACCACGGTGGGCGCCGAACTCGGCCTGACCATCGTCCAGAAGCGGACCAAGGAGGTCGAACGCCCCGCGCCGCTGGTGCCCTATAGCATCAACGTGGTCGCCATGGACCATCCCGGCATCGTCCACAACCTGGCCAACTTCTTCGCCCAGCGCGGCATCAACATCGAGGAGCTGGCCACCGACACATATCCCGCCCCGCACACCGGCACCCCGATGTTCTCGGTCAACATGACCGTCGGCATTCCGGCCGACACCCACATCTCGACCCTGCGCGGCGATTTCCTGGACCATTGCGACAACCTGAACCTGGACGCCATATTCGAGCCCTCGCGCGCTTAAGACATCCCCCTTCGCCGAACGATGAAAACCCTGTCCCGCTCCTCCTCCCGTCTGGCCACGGCAGTCGGCCTGGTCGCGGCGGTACTGTTCTGGGCCGTGGACCTGTGGATCGAGTGCAGCTATTTCCATCCCGGCGGTTCCTGCCTGAACCTGCTGCTGCATCCCGAACCGTCCAAGCTCGCGGTCCGGCTCCTGGCCAGCGCCATCATCCTGCTGCTCATATTCCAGAGCACGATCCTGTTGCGCCATCGCGAGGATGCCGAGGCCAGATTGGCCCACGGCAGCTTTCTGCTCGAAGAACTGACCATCGAGTTGAAACAGAAAAACGACCGTCTCCAGCTCGAAATCGCCCGCCGCAAGGCAATGGAACAACAACTCGAGACCCTGGCCGTCACCGACCAGCTCACCGGCATCTACAACCGGCGCAGGTTCGACGACATGCTGAACCAGCATATCCGCCAGGAAGCGCGCTACCCCCGCGGCCTGGCGCTGCTGATGCTGGACATCGATCGCTTCAAGGACGTCAACGACCATCTCGGCCACGCGGCCGGCGACGAAGTGCTGAGGGAACTGGCCCGGCTCATCTCGGAGTCGAAGCGCGCCGCCGACGACTTCTTCCGCATCGGCGGCGAGGAGTTCTGCCTGATCACCTTCAGCGACGGCGACGGCAACCTGGAAACGACGGCAGAGAAGCTGCGCCAGACCGTGGCAGAACATACCTTCCCCAAGGCTGGCCGGCTGACCGTCAGCATCGGCGTCACCCGCTTCCAGCCGGACGACGACTACGACCGCCTGTTCAAGCGCACCGACGATGCGCTCTACCTGGCCAAGCAGACCGGGCGGAACAAGGTCGTCATCATCTGATCTCGGCACGGCAGGCGAACATCGCCGGCCGGTTTGCTATCATTGCCGCCGCAGCCGGCCTCCCGCCGGCGGCTTTCGCCACTGAATCCTTGCCATGACCACGTCTCCCTTCCCTCCCGACCTGCTGCGCGACGTCCAGCGCCGCCGCACCTTCGCCATCATCTCCCACCCCGACGCGGGCAAGACGACCCTGACCGAGAAGCTGCTGCTGTTCGGCGGCGCCATCCAGATGGCCGGCACGGTCAAGGCCCGCAAGAGCGCCCGCCACGCCACCTCGGACTGGATGGAGGTGGAGAAGCAGCGCGGCATCTCGGTGACCAGCTCGGTGATGCAGTTCGACTACGCCGGCCACACCATCAACCTGCTCGACACGCCCGGCCACGAGGATTTCTCCGAGGATACCTACCGGGTGCTGACCGCGGTCGACGCCGCGGTGATGGTGATCGACGCCGCCAAGGGCGTTGAGGCACAGACCATCAAGCTGCTCGAAGTCTGCCGCCTGCGCAACACGCCGATCATCACCTTCGTCAACAAGATGGACCGCGAGGTGAAGCCGCCGGTCGAGGTACTGGAGGAGATCGAGTCGGTGCTGAAGATCGACTGCGCTCCGGTGACCTGGCCGATCGGCATGGGCAAGGCCTTCCGCGGCGTCTACCACCTGCTGCACGACCAGACCATGCTGTTCACGGCCGGCGAGGAACGGGCCGGCGGCGAGACCGAGCTGATCGACGGCCTCGCCAACGCCAAGCTGGACCAGATGTTCCCGATGGAGATGGGGCCGATGCGCGAGGAAGTCGACCTGATCCAGTCGGCCAGTTCGCCGTTCGACATCACCGCCTTCCTGGCCGGCCACCAGAGCCCGGTGTTCTTCGGCTCCGGCATCAACAACTTCGGCGTGCGCGAGATCCTGCAGGCCCTGGTCGAATGGGCGCCGCCGCCCCAGTCGCGTATCGCCGGAACCGGCGGGAACGAGACCCGCATGGTCGAGCCGGCCGAGGCACCGTTCACCGGCTTCGTGTTCAAGATCCAGGCCAACATGGACCCCAGGCACCGCGACCGGATCGCCTTCTTCCGGGTCTGCTCGGGCCGCTACTCGCCCGGCATGAAGGTCCAGCACCAGCGCATGAGCCGCGAGATGAAGATCGCCAACGCCCTGACCTTCATGGCCAACGAGCGGGTGCACATGGAAGACGCTGTGGCCGGCGACATCATCGGCATCCACAACCACGGCCAGTTGCAGATCGGCGACACCCTGACCGAGGGCGAGGCCCTGCACTTCAAGGGCATCCCCTACTTCGCCCCGGAAATGTTCCGCACCGCCCGCTCCAAGGACCCGATCAAGTCCAAGCAGTTGCAGAAGGGCCTCAAGGAGCTGGGCGAGGAAGGCGCCATCCAGGTGTTCGAGACCAGCACCGGCAGCATGCTGCTCGGCGCGGTCGGCCAGCTCCAGTTCGAGATCGTCGCCCAGCGCCTGCAGACCGAGTACAACGTCGACGCGATCTATGCCCCGGCCGACATCTACACCGCGCGCTGGCTGACCTTCCCGGACGACGCCGTGCGGCGCCAGTTCGAGAAGGACCAGCAGCTGCGCATGGGCGAGGACGTCGACGGCAACCCGGTCTACCTGGCGACCAACCGCTACAACCTGGAACTGCTGATGGAGAAATGGCCCAACGTCGGCTTCCACGCCACGCGCGAGCACGGCCAGAAATTCGCCTAGTGGCCGTAGCTCGGCGCCGTGCCGTCGTAGAAGCGGCTGCAGAACTCGACGTAGGCCGGCGCCACGCTGTCGGCCTGCCGCTCGCACTGGGCACGGGCCAGGGCCCAGGCCTCCTCCGGGCAATGGGCCAGGACGAAGTGCAGGTCCTGGCGCCGATAGGCCAGGCTGCATTGCCGGGCCATGGAATCATCCTGGCCGGTGGCGGTCTCAACCGCTGACGGAGCGGCATCCGCCAGGACCCAGCCGGCCCAGGCGGACAGGATGCAAAACAGGACACCGTTCTTCACGACATGCTCCTCCAACTCGATGCCGGTCGACGATAACCGGGCCGGGCAGCGGTTATACTCGCCGGAAAGCGATCATTACGATTCGACATGGATACCACCAAAGGCTCATTGCAGGAAGCCATCATCCAGCAGCGCGAGGCGCTGAAGACCCTGTTGCGCGAACCGCTGACCAAGGCTGCCACCGCCTGCAGCCTGGTCTGGCGCGACCGCGCCGCCCTGGAAGCGGCTTTGGCCGAAGTGCTCCCGGAGGTGCCTTCGGTGAAATACCTGTACGCGCTGGACACCGACGCCATCCAGCTCACCCGCAGCATCGGCCCCAGCGACTCGATCGACAACGACTTCGGCCGTGACCGCTCGCAACGCCCCTATATGCGGGAGATGGTGCCGACCGACGGCTTCCTGCTGTCCGAGGCCTACATCGGCCTGCGCGACAAGCGCCCTTCCCTGACCGCCATCCAACTGGTGCGCGGCACCGACTGGGGCGTGCTGGGCTTCATCGGCGCCGACTTCGACCTGCGCGACCTGCCCATCACCCGCCAGGTCTACAAGGAGCCGACCTACTGGCGGCAGATCAAGGGCGACCCGGCCATCCGCGGCACGGTATTCCACCAGACCCGCGCCGACAGCGTCATGGACGCCAACACGGAGACCGTGCTGTCGGTGATCGAGGAACTGATGACCAACCACGGCGTGCACCACGTCATGCTGCACTTCTCCAGCAGCCGCGCGGTCATCTGGCTGACCGAGGACCCGCTGCGCTATCGGCTGCTCGACATCGACGCCCTGACCGACCCGGACATCTGCCTGACCTACCCGAACCGTCCCTACCCGGCCGATGCCGCGGTCAGGCGCGAGCAGATCCGGCCGATACTGGACATCCTGCGCGGGCTGCGCTTCATGGACGAGATGTTCTACCTGCGCACCGGCACCCTGAACATCTACAACGGCGTGGTCGGCCTGACCTTCTCCTGCGACGGTTCCCACTACGTGCCGGTCGACGAGTTCCTGGCCAAGGGCCTCGACTTCTGGCGCAGCGGCGGCCTCCCCGGCTGACGCTCAGGCCAGGAACATCTGCAACAGATCGTTCAGGTAGCGCCGGCCTAGCGGACTGGGCCGCACCATCACCCCTTTCCGCTCCAGCAGGCCGCGCGCCTCGGCGGCACCGACCTCGGCCCGCACCGCCTCCCAATTCAGTCCGGTGCGCTCCTGGAACAGGCCGCTCTCGAAACCCTCGCTCAGGCGCAGGGCGTTCATCATGAATTCGAAGCGCAGGTCATCCGGCTCCAGCACCCGTTCCTCGGCCGGTGCGCCGGCCATGTACTCGCGCGGCAGCTTGCGGTTGGCCCGCCTGACCACCCGGTCGTGGAAGCTGAGCTTGGAATGGGCACCGGCGCCGATGCCCAGGTAGTCGCCGAAGCGCCAGTAGTTCAGGTTGTGCCGGCAGGCCTGGCCGGGCTGGGCGAAGGCCGAAGTCTCGTAATGATCGTAGCCGGCGGCCGCCAATCGTTCCTCGACCCGTTCCTGCATGGCGGCGGCCAGATCGTCGTCCGGCAGGGCCGGCGGCGGCGCGGCGGCGAAGGCCGTGTTCGGCTCCAGGGTCAGGTGGTAGCAGGACAGGTGGTCGGGCTCGAAGGACAGGGCTGCGGCCAGGTCGGCGTCGAGATCGGCCTGGGTCTGGCCCGGCAAGGCATACATCAGATCCAGATTGAGCCGATCGAAAATCCCGCGCGCCGCCTCAGCCGCCGCCCGCGCCTCGCGGCTGTCGTGGACCCGGCCCAGGGCCTGCAGGAAGCGGTCGTCGAAACTCTGGATGCCGATCGACAGGCGATCAACGCCGGCCGCCCGGAAGGCGCGAAAGCGCGCCGCTTCGAAGGTGCCCGGATTGGCCTCCAGGGTCACCTCCGCCCAGGGCCGGACCGGCAGCAGCGTGCGCACCGCGGTCAGCAGGCGGTCCAGCCCCTCCGGGCTCAGCAAGCTGGGCGTGCCGCCGCCGAAGAATATCGTCTCCACCGGCCGTCCCCAGACATCCGGCAGGGCGCCCTCTAGTTCCCGCAGCAGGCTGTCGATATAGGCCGACTCCGGCATCTCGCCGCGCACCGCGTGCGAATTGAAATCGCAATAGGGGCATTTCCTCAGGCACCACGGGATATGGATATAAAGCCCCAGCGGCGGCGAATTTTGCAGGCCCGGCGGCGACAAACGGAAATCTTGAGATGACAACATGGTTATGCTAACAATTCGTAGTGCAGATCAATCTAGGGGAGGTTGAAGGCATGTTATTCGGTAACGGCACCAAAGTCGCTCAGCTCGAGCAGCAAATCCGCATCCTGCAGCAGGACAAGCTCGCCATACAAGACAACCTGGACGAGATCAGGATTTCGGCCAGCAGCCACCAGGATGAAAAACAGGCGCTGAGCCGCGAACTGGAACTGCTCAAGGGCACCGGCCTGCACTTCCAGTCCTACGGCGAGACCCTGGCCCAATCCCAGAACTCGCTGGCCTCGCTGGCCCAAGCCATGAAGGCGGAAACCGGCCGGGTGGTCACCGCCTGCGAAAGCGTCGGCGGCACTCACCACATCATCGAACACATGTCGGGCAGCATCGAAGGCTTCGCCCAGCGACTGCAGAACACTTCCGAAGCTGTCACCCAGCTCCATACCCGTACCGGCGAGATCGACAGCATCGTGCGCCTGATCCGCGGCATCGCCGAACAGACCAACCTGCTCGCCCTCAACGCCGCCATCGAGGCCGCCCGGGCCGGGGAGTATGGCCGGGGCTTCGCGGTGGTGGCCGACGAGGTGCGCAAGCTGGCGGAGAGCACCAGCAAGGCCACCAGCGAGATTTCCGACCTGGTCAGCGCCATCCAGGCCGAGGCGGCCCAGGTCCGCGACCAGATCCAGCTGGCGCCCGAGGAAACCGATGCCATCCGCACCGAGGGCAAGCAGGCCTACGACGGCATCAAGGATCTGCAGGACATTTCCAACCGGATGATCGAGACCATCGCCGCCAGCGCCCTGCGCAGCTTCATCGAGACGGCCAAGGTCGACCACCTGGTGTTCAAGCTGGACGTCTACAAGGTCTTTCTCGGCCTATCCGACAAGAACGCCGAGGACCTGTCCTGCCACACCCACTGCCGCCTGGGCAAATGGTATTACGAGGGCGACGGCAAGGAATGCTTCTCCAAGCTGCCGGGCTATGCCGACATCGAGCGCCCCCATATCGACGTCCACCAACACGGCATGGAGGCCCTGCAGCACTACCGCGCCGGAAACGTCCAGGCCGGCCTGGCGGCGCTGGCCAAAATGGAGACCGCCAGCGTCCTGGTCCTGCGCAATCTGGAGACCATGGCCGCCAGCGGCGACCAGAACCCGGCCATCCTCTGCGCCGGCCTGGCCTAGGGCGCGTTCACCCTAGGCTGCGATCACTCCCCCGCCTGCAGCTTCGCCGCCAGTGCCCGCAGGGCCTGGCCTCGGTGGCTGATGCCGTTCTTCTCGTCGGCGGTCAGCTCGGCGCCGGTGCGGCCGAAGGCCGGCACCAGGAAATAGGGGTCGTAGCCGAAGCCGCCGGCGCCGCGCGGCTCGTCGATGATCTCGCCGTGCCAGGCACCCTCGGCGATGATCGGCTGGGGATCGTCGGCATAACGCACGTAGACCATGACGCAATAGTAATGCGCCTTGCGGTTGGGGTTGTCCTTGAGCGCTTCGAGCAGCTTCTGGTTGTTGCGCTCGTCCGACTTGGGCTCGCCGGCATAGCGGGCCGAATAGACGCCCGGCGCGCCGTTCAGGGCGTCGACGCAGATGCCGGAATCATCGGCCAGCGCCGGCAGGCCGGTATGGGCCGAGGCATGGCGGGCCTTGGCGATGCAGTTCTCGACGAAGGTGACGTGCGGCTCGGGGCACTCCGGCACGCCGAAGCTGCCCTGCGGCACCGCCTCGATCGCCAGCGGGGCGAGTATCTGCTGGATCTCGCGCAGCTTGCCCGGATTGTTGGATGCGATGACGACTTTCTTCATGTTCAGTTCTCCCCGATAGCCTGTTTCTGGGCCGCCACCAGTTGTCCGATGCCGGCCTGGGCCAGATCGAGCAGCGCCTCCAGTTCGTTCCTTTGGAACGGCGCGCCTTCCGCCGTGCCCTGAATCTCGATGATGCCGCCGGAGCCGGTCATCACCACGTTCATGTCCGTGTCGCAATCGGAGTCCTCGGCATAGTCGAGGTCCAGCACCGGCACGCCGCGATAGATGCCGACCGAAATCGCGGCGACATGGTCGCGGATCACCGAGGCCGGAATGCGGCCGGCCTTGACCAGCCATTCGACGGCGTCGTGCACCGCCACCCAGGCGCCGGTGATGCTGGCGGTACGGGTGCCGCCGTCGGCCTGGATCACGTCGCAGTCGATGTGCAGGGTCCGTTCGCCCAGCTTTTCGAGATCGACCGCAGCCCGCAGCGAGCGGCCGATCAGGCGCTGGATCTCCTGGGTGCGGCCGCTCTGCTTGCCCCTGGCCGCCTCGCGGTCGCCTCGGGTATGGGTGGCCCGCGGCAGCATGCCGTATTCGGCGGTCAGCCAGCCTCCGCCGCTGCCCTTGACATGGAACGGCACTTTCTCCAGCACGCTGGCGGTGCAGATGACCTTGGTGTCGCCGCATTCGACCAGCACCGAACCTTCGGCGTGCTTGGTGTAGCGGCGGGTGATGCGGATGCTGCGCAATGCGTCGGGGGTACGTCCGGAAGGACGGCTGAAATCGTTCATGGTCTGCTCTTAGTCTTTGTCCAGATTGTGTTTCACCAGGGCCGTTCGGATCTCCTCGATGGCCTTGTCGATGTCGATGTCGCTCATGGTCGGCTGGCGGTCCAGCCCCTTGCCGGCCAGTTCCCGCAGTTCGGTCGTGAAGCCGTCCATGCCCAGGCCGCCCAGCATCCCCGGGTCGGCATTCTTCATGTCGTCGCCGCAGCGCAGTGCGATCACGGACAGATTGTCGCCCCGCTCGCCGGCTCGGTATTCGGCATGGTCCAGCAACTGGATCAGCGACTGCTTCAGGGAGTACACCCGCAGCGTGGCCAGCATCTCGTCGTCCTTGAACTCCGACCAGAAGCCATCCGAGCCGAGCAGCAGGACGTCGCCGTCGCGCAGAGTCACGCCGGCCGACAGTTCGATGTTGGGCAGGGTGTAGCCGCCGACGCTGTTGTAGAGCTTGTTGCGGTCCGGATGGCTGTTGACCTCGTCTTCGCCGATCAAGCCGTCGTCGAGCAGATGCTGGACCGCGGAATGATCCCGGGTGCGGGCGACCAGGCCGTCGCGGCTGAAATGGTAGAGGCGAGAATCGCCGACATGGGCCCAGTAGGCGCGGCCGGACTGGATCACGCAAACCACGCATGTGGTGCGCGGGATGTCCCTCAGCTTGTGCTCGGCCGCATAGTCGTTGATGGTCTCGTGGGCTGTATAGATGCTGTCCAGAAGGAATTCGGTGATGTCGTCGAGTGCCGGCTTGGCCAGCTTCTGGAACATGCCCAGGACCACGTCCACCATCAGTTGGGCGGCGACATCGCCCCGCGCATGACCGCCCATGCCGTCGGCCAGGACCATGACGATGGTGTCAGGGGTATAGGAATGTCCGACCCGGTCCTGGTTGGCCTGACGTCCGCCCTTGCGGCTTTCCTGGTAGAGGCTGTACTTCATCAGTGTTTACTCAATTTGTGCTTGATCACATCGAGCAGCGAGAGCTTGATCGGTGGCTGGTGGGCATGCACGGGCATCAGTTCGATCAGTCGCTTCTGCACGGAAAAGACGCTTTGCGGGCGGTCCGTATAGGCGAGGCGCAACAGGCTGTCGACCAGTTCCAGGAAGGCTCCGGAATACACCCCGGCATATTCCTTGGTCGCCGGCTGCATCTTGTCCTCCTCCTGCCTTTCGTTGGCGGGCGGCGGCGGATGCTTGGCGATGCAGGCGTACATGCTGGCGCCCACGGCGTAGATGTCGGTCCAGGGCCCCAGCCGATCACGCTGGCTGTATTGCTCGGGTGCAGCGAATCCGGGAGTGTACATGGGCACGTACTTCTGGTCGGTCAGCAGCGCCTGGCGCGCCGCGCCGAAATCGATCAGCAGCGGCGAGCCGTCGTGGCGGATGTAGATGTTGGACGGTTTGATGTCGAAATGGAGCAGGCGCTTGGCGTGTATCTCGCGCAGGCCGTTGAGCAGTTGGATGAACACGCCGCGGATGAAACCCTCGCGCATCGGCTCGTCGCGCAGTTCGACGATATGGCGCTGCAGGGTCTTGCCGCGCTCATACTTCATCACCATGTAGACGGTTTCGTTGGCGCGGAAGAAGTTCTCCACCACGACCACGTTGGGATGGCGGATGTTGGCCAGGGTACGGCCTTCATCGAAGAAGTAGCGCATGCCCTGGCGGAAGGTCTTCTCCTTTTCCTCGGAGATCGGTTTGACCGAACCGCATGTCTCGCGGGTCACCATGCCGTCCGGCAGATACTCCTTGATGGCGACCGGCTGTCCCGCCGGATCGAAGGCCAGATAGACCAAGCTGAAGCCGCCGCCGCCGATCTTGCGATCGATGGTGTATTCCCCCAACCGATAGCCGGTGGGCAGGGGATCAGGAATTTGAGCGGCCATTCAAGCCCAAGTATGATGAGTGCCGTCGATGCATAACCGAGAGAATAACGAAAACGTGGCCTCCTTGAACAGTATGACCGGTTTCGCGGCGGCTTCCGCCAGCCTGCCGAATGGCGCCATCAGCCTGGAACTGCGGGCAGTCAACTCGCGCTTCCTGGACCTGTCCTTCCGCATGGCCGAAGACTTCCGCATCCTGGAGCCCGCCCTCCGGGAACGCATCAGCGAGCGGGTCAAGCGCGGCAAGCTGGAATGCCGCGTCAACTTCGCCGCCAAGGAGGGCGGCCAGTTGCCGGGCGAACCCAACGCCGACATGCTGGCGCAGCTGGCCAGTCTGTCCGATGCCATCGGCCGGGTCATCCCCGAGGCACGGCCGCTCAGCATCGCGGAAATCCTGCGCTGGCCCGGCATGCTGGGCGAAGCCGCCGACATGGCCGAGGCGATGCAGGCCGCCGCCCTCGCCCTGCTCGATTCCGCACTGAAGGATTTCGACGCCAGCCGTGCCCAGGAAGGTTCGAAGCTGGCTGCGATCATCATGCAGCGGGTCGAGGCCATGCGCGCCCTGGTCGCCGGGCTGCGGCCGAAGACCGCCGACATCGTCGCCGCCTTCCGGGAAAAGATCGGCCGGCGGATGGCGGAAATACTGCAAAGCGCCGACCACGAACGCATCCACCAGGAAGTCGCCCTGTTCGCCCAGAAGATCGACGTCGACGAGGAGCTGGATCGCCTGTCCACCCACCTGGACGAAGTCGAACGGGTGCTCAAGCAGGGCGGCGCCGCCGGCAAGCGGCTCGACTTCCTGATGCAGGAACTCAACCGCGAGGCCAACACCCTGGGTTCCAAGGCCGTGGTCATGGAGCTCAGCCAGACCTCGGTGGAAATGAAGGTGCTCATCGAACAGATGCGCGAACAGATCCAGAACATCGAGTAGGACTGACATGCCCGGCAATCTATTCATCGTCACCGCCCCCTCCGGCGCTGGCAAATCCAGCCTGGTCAAGGCGCTGCTGGAGTCCGATCCGGGCATCCAGCTGTCCATTTCCTACACCACCCGGCAGCCCCGGCCAGGCGAGGAGAACGGCGTCCATTACCACTTCGTCGGCGTCGACCAGTTCCGCGAGATGCTGAACCGCGGCGATTTCCTGGAAAGCGCCGAGGTCTACGGCAACTATTACGGCACCTCGCAACCCTGGATCGAGGACCGCATCCGCGCCGGCCACGACCTGCTGCTGGAAATCGACTGGCAGGGCGCCGCCCAGGTCCGCAAGCTGTTCCCGGCCGCACTCTCGCTGTTCATCCTGCCGCCGTCCCTGGCCGAACTGAAGCGCCGCCTGGAAGGGCGCGGCCAGGATTCGGCCGAGGTCATCGCCCGCCGCCTGGCGGCCGCACGGGAGGACATCTCGCAGGCCTATTCCTTCGACTACCTGGTGGTCAACGACGATTTCGAGACCGCGCTGGCCGACATCCGGGCCATCGTCCGGGCCCGCCGGCTGGGCATCCACAACCAGATGCACGCGCTCGAACCGCTGATGAAGGACCTGCTCAGCACGCAGTGACGGCACCGCTATCGGCAACAAACTGCCACTCCGCTCCGGAACAGGCTAAAATCGACATCATTCCGTAACGCCTTTCTGGAGAGACCACATGGCCCGCGTCACCGTCGACGACTGCATCGCCCACATCCCCAACCGTTTTGAAATGACCCTGGCCGCCGCCACCCGCGCCCGCCAGATCTCGGTCGGCGCCACGCCCAAGCTCGGCTCCGACAAGGACAAGCCGGCCGTCATCGCCCTGCGCGAGATTGCCGAAGGTCTGGTGGGCGCGGAAATTCTGGCCAAGTACCACGCCTGACCCGCGTGACCTGGAGCTTGCCATGACATCGCAGGCCCAGGCCCCACACCCCCATCCCGTGCACGCCAAGGCACGGGACAGTGCGCCCCGCAGCGGTACGCCGACTCCCGACGATGCGGCGACCATCGCCCCCTACTTGAAGCCGGACGAAACCGAGATCCTGGCCAAGGCCCTGGCCTTCAGCGCCCACGCCCACGAGGGCCAGTTCCGCAAGGGCGGCGAACCCTACATCACCCATCCCCTGGCCGTGGCCGAAACCCTGGCCGGCTGGCACATGGACGTGCAGACCCTGGCCGCCGCGCTGCTGCACGACGTGGTCGAGGACACCGGGGTCAGCCGGGAAGACATCCGCTCGAATTTCGGCGAGGCCATCGCCGACCTGGTCGATGGCGTCACCAAGCTGGACCAGATCCAGTTCGAGAGCAAGAAGCACGCCCAGGCCGAGAACTTCCGCAAGATGCTCTTGGCCATGGCGCGCGACGTCCGGGTCATCCTGATCAAGCTGGCCGACCGCTGGCACAACATGCAGACCCTGGAGCACATGAGCCTGGAGCAGCGCCAGCGCATCGCCCAGGAGACGCTCGACATCTACGCCCCGATCGCCAACCGCCTGGGCCTCAACGTGGTCTTCCACGAACTGCAGGAACTGGCCTTCCAGAACATGCACCCGACCCGCTACCGAGTGCTGGAGAAGGCCATCGCCGCCTCCCGGGTCGACCGCCGCGAAGTGGTCGAGAAGATCAACCAGGCGATCCGCACCAAGCTGGAGAACAGTGGCATCCGGGCCGAGGTCTACGGCCGCGAGAAGCACCTCTACAGCATCTACCGCAAGATGCAGGAGAAGCACCTGGCCTTCACCGAGGTGTTCGACATCTACGGCTTCCGGGTCATCGTCGAGGACATTCCCACCTGCTACCTGGCCCTGGGCGCCCTGCACGGCCTGTACAAACCCATCCCGGGCAAGATCAAGGACTACATCGCCATCCCCAAGGCGAACGGCTACCAGTCGCTGCATTCCACCCTGTTCGGGCCGTTCGGCACGCCGGTCGAGATCCAGATCCGGACCAAGGAGATGAACCGCCTGGCCGAGGAAGGCGTGGCCTCGCACTGGCTGTACAAGACCGGCAGCGCCGAGCTGACCGAGGCCCAGCGCATGGCCCACCAGTGGCTGCAGAGCCTGCTCGACATCCAGGCCGACAGCCGCGACTCGGTCGAATTCCTGGAGCACATCAAGGTCGACCTGTTCCCGGACGAGGTCTACGTCTTCACGCCCAAGGGAAAGATCATGGCCCTGCCCCGCGAGGCGACCGCCATCGACTTTGCCTACAACGTCCACACCGACATCGGCAACCACTGCGTCGCGGCCCGCATCAACGGCGACTACATGCCGCTCTCCACGCCGCTCAAGAACGGCGACCGGGTCGAGATCATCACCACCGAATCGGCCCGGCCCAATCCGGCCTGGATCCACTTCGCGGTCACCGGCAAGGCCCGCGCCCACATCCGCAGCGCACTCAAGCACGTCCATCAGCACGAGTCCGAAATGCTCGGCCAGCAACTGCTCAACCAGGCCCTGCGCGGCCTGGGCGTGGACCCGGCGGAGGTCGACGACAGCCGCTGGGAACAGCTGACCAAGCTCAACAACCGCAGCAAAGGCGACATCCTGGTGGAGATCGGCCTGGGCAAGAAACTGGGCATGATGGTGGCCCGCCAGCTGCTCGCCAAGGAAGGCGAGGACGTCCAGCGCGCCACCGGCCCGCTGCTGATCCGCGGCTCGGAAGGCGTGGCGGTGCGCCTGGCCAAGTGCTGCCGGCCGATACCGGGCGACCCCATCATCGGCCAGATCAAGAAGGAACAGGGCCTCATCATCCACACCCACGACTGTCCCCAGGTCAAGCACTACCGCGAGGACCCGGACAAGTGGGTCGACGTCGAATGGGAGCAGGACCTGGACAAGACCTTCGACGTCAGCATCCGCATCACCGTGGCCAACAACCGTGGCGTGCTGGCCAAGGTGGCGGCCTCCATCGCCGCCGAGGGCTCCAACATCGACGACGTGCACATGGAAGAGGAAAGCGGCAACTACACCCACCTCTACTTCACGGTCCAGGTCCAGAACCGGGTCCACCTGTCGCGCCTGATGCGTGCCTTGCGCGGCCTGCCCGAAGTCACCCGCATCACCCGGCTGAAGGGCAGCCACATGGGCCGCACCGCCAACGTCATCTAAGCCATCCCGGCAACAGGGTCTGCCGATCGCCGCCTTGTGTTAAATTGCGCGGAGTCCGGCCCAACCCAGCAAATTAGCAATCCACCCGTTTATTTTGGCTCCGCCCGCACAATTACCGCCGCTCCTGATCGGGTTGCTGCAATGCAGCCACGACGCCATCGCCATCACCGACGCGG
The DNA here is from genome assembly GCA_036391875.1 of Parasulfuritortus sp. Lineage (GTDB taxonomy): Bacteria > Pseudomonadota > Gammaproteobacteria > Burkholderiales > Thiobacillaceae > Parasulfuritortus. Next base: position 25,529 of record DASVZA010000023.1, on the reverse strand, counting down.
ATCTACGCATCCGCCAGGTCAACCGCCGTTTCGCCGAACTCACCGGCTACCAGAGCGAACAGATGCTGGGGCGCCACATCGACCTCATCCGGCCGGTGCCCAAGGAGGAGGAGACCACCCTGGCCGAACTGTGCCGGATCGCCACGACCCGCGGCCGCTGGAGCGGTGCGCTGCAATGCACCTGCAAGACCGGCGAAAAGATGCAGATCTCGCTCAACATCGCCGCCGTATCCGACGGCGCGCCGGCCGATGGCCAGTTCATCTTTTCCTTCTCGCCCTGCGCCGGCGTCGACGCGGCCGGGCAGCCGCAACTGGCCCATATCGACGCCCTGACCGACCTGCCCAACCGCATCCTGCTGATCGACCGCCTGCAGCAGACCCTCGCCCAGGCCAAGCGCAGCAACCTGCTGGTGGCGGTCATCCTGATGGATCTGGACAACTTCAAGAAGATCAACAACCGTTACGGCCACCCGTTCGGCGACCGCCTGCTGCGCAAGATCGCCCAGCGCCTGAGCCAGGCGCTGCGGGCCGGCGACACGGTCGCCCGGGCCGGCGCCGAAGGACGGCGCCCAGAGGACACCGTGGCCCGGGTCGGCGGCGACGAGTTCGTGATCATCGCCACCGGCCTGCCGCACATGGACGCGCTGGAAAACATCGCCAACCGCATCATCAACCTGACCGCCCTGCCCTGCGAGATCGACGGCCGGGAGATTGCGGTCACGGCCAGCCTGGGCGTCACCGTCTACCCCTTCGACGCGGTCGATCCGGAGACCCTGATCCGCCACGCCGACCAGGCCATGTACCAGGCCAAGGAATTCGGCCGCAACCGCTACCACCTGTTCGATGCCGAGCGGGACCAGCAGGCCCATACCCGACGCCAACTGCTGGAACGGCTCAAGACCGCGCTGACCAACGACGAGCTGACCCTGCACTACCAGCCCAAGGTGAACCTGCGCAACGGCAAGATCATCGGCGTCGAGGCCCTGCTGCGCTGGAACCATCCGGAACGCGGCCTGGTGATGCCGGGCGAATTCCTGCCCCATGTCGAGCACGACGAACTGATCCTCGACATCGGCAAATGGGTCACCCGCCGGGCACTGGCCCAGGTCACACAATGGCGCGCCCAGGGGCTCGACCTCAGCGTCAGCGTCAACATCGCCGCCCGCCAGCTGCTGCGCGAGGATTTCGTCGACTGCGTGCAGCGCTGCCAGGCCGACTACCCCAACCTGCCGGACGGCACGCTGGAATTCGAAATCCTGGAATCATCGGCCATCGCCAACACCGCCCACGTCCACGACGTGATCAAGACCTGCGAGGCCATGGGCATCCGCTTCAGCCTGGACGACTTCGGCACCGGCTACGCCTCGCTCACCTACCTGAAGGAAATTCCGGCCGAGATTCTGAAGATCGACCAGTCCTTCATCCGCCACATACTCGACGAAAGCGACGACCTCGCCCTGGTCGAAGGCGTCATCGGCCTGGCCTCGGCCTTCCGCCGGACGGTGGTGGCGGAAGGCGTGGAGAAGCCGGAACAGGGCGTGCTGCTCATGCGCCTGGGCTGCGACCTGGCTCAGGGCTACGGCATCGCCCGGCCCATGCCGGCCGATGCCATCCCGGCCTGGGTCGGGGCCTTCCGGCCCGATCCGCAATGGGCCTTGTGGGCCGACACCGACTGGGAAATGGTCGACTTTCCGCTTCTGGTTGCCCAGTACGACCATCTCAAGTGGGTCCACCGCATCGCCATGAACGTCGAGGGCAGCGGCCTGCATCTCAGCCAGCCCGAACTGGCCGACCACCACCAATGCCGCTTCGGCAGCTGGTATTACGGCCATGGTCTCGCCCGCTATGGCCACCTGGAGAAGTTCCGCGAAATCGAAAAAGTGCACCACGACGTCCATCGGCTGGGCAACGAAATCGTCCGGCTGCGCCGGCAAGGCCATGTCGAGGAAGCGCGCCATCTGCTACACGACCTGCTGCTGCTGAAAGACCAGATACTGGAAAAGCTGGGCAAGCTGCAGGCCGTGGTGGCCAGGAAGCATTGACCGCGCCGGGCAGGCCATGGCCAGGACGACCAGGGAATCGCCGGTACACGAAAAGCTCGGCCTGAGGACGGCCGAAGCGCTGATCCTGCATCTGCCGCTACGCTACGAGGACGAGACCCGGCTGACCCTGCTGCGCGATGCCCGGCCCGGGCAAGCCGTGCTGGTGGAAGGCACCGTCAGCCACGCCGAAGTCGTCTTCCGGCCCCGCCGGCAACTGCTGGCCAACCTGACCGAGACCGGCACAGACGCGCCCTTCCACCTGCGCATGCTGAACTTCTATCCCAGCCAGCAGGCCAGCCTCAAACCTGGTGTCCGCCTGCGCCTGTACGGCGAGGTCCGGCCCGGATTCTTCGGCGCCGAGATGGTGCACCCGCGCTGGCGGGTGGTGAATCCGGATACGCCGCTGCCGGACCGGCTGACCCCGATCTATCCAACGGTGGCCGGCCTGGCCCAGGGCCGCATCCAGAAGGCGGTGGCGGCCGTCCTGAAAAGTGCCGATCTGGGCGACACCCTGTCCGAGCGATTGCTCGCCCGGCTGGCGCTGCCCGACTTCGAAACTGCGGTCCGGCGACTGCACGGCCCCCTGCCGGAAGACAGCCTCGCCGCGTTGGAGAACCGCGACCACCCGGCCTGGCGCCGGATCAAGTTCGACGAACTGTTGACCCAGCAGCTCTCGCTGCGCCTGCACACCCGCGAACGCGTCCGCCAGCGCGCTCCGGCACTGGCCAACGGCGCCGGCCTGGCCGAGCGCTTCGCCGCCGGCCTGCCCTTCCCCCTGACCGCGGCCCAGCGCCGGGTGTACGGCGAGATCCGGGCCGACCTGGGCCAGGCCCATCCCATGCACCGGCTATTGCAGGGCGACGTCGGCAGCGGCAAGACCTGCGTCGCCGCCCTGGCCGCGCTATGCGCCGTGGGCAGCGGCCATCAGGCGGCGGTCATGGCGCCGACCGAAATCCTGGCCGAACAGCTCTACCTGAAATTCCGCGAATGGCTGGAGCCGCTCGGCATCCGGGTGGTCTGGCTGGCCGCCGCGTTGAAGGGCAAGGCGAAGCGGGAAGCCATGGCCGAGATCGCCGACGGCCGCGCCGCCGTGGCGGTCGGCACCCACGCCCTGTTCCAGGACGAGGTCGTCTTCAAGTCGCTGGCCTTGGCCATCGTCGACGAGCAGCACCGCTTCGGCGTCGAACAGCGCCTGGCGCTGCGCGCCAAGGGAAGTAACCTCCCCTCGCCCACCGGGAGAGGGGCCGGGGGTGAGGGAATACCTCATCGACACTACCCCCCTCTTCCAGAAGCAACCCGCAAATTTGCCCGCGAGCTTCGTGCCAAACAAACGGATGCTGAGAACCTGATGTGGTTTCTTCTCAGAAATCGCCGCCTTGCCAACGCAAAATTCCAGCGGCAAAAACCGCTTGGCCCTTATTTTCTCGATTTTTACTGTCACGAATCCAAGCTCGCAGTAGAACTAGACGGCAGTCAGCACAATGATTCACAAGCTCATGACCACACCCGCGACCAATATCTGGCCAGGCAAGGCATCAAGGTGCTCAGGTTCTGGGACAACCAGGTTTTATCCGAAACCGAAGCCGTCCTTGAGAGCATCTGGCATGAACTAACCGCTGCTCCCTCACCCCCTGCCCCTCCCCCGGAAGGGGAGGGGGACAAGATCATTCCCCATCTCCTGATGATGTCGGCCACCCCCATCCCGCGCAGCCTGGCCATGAGCTACTTCGCCGATCTCGACGTCTCGGTGATCGACGAGCTGCCGCCCGGCCGCACGCCGGTCGCCACCAAGGTGCTGGGCAACAGCCGGCGCGACGAGGTGATCGACCGCCTCAAGGACTACTGCGCCGGCGGCGCCCAGGCCTACTGGGTCTGCCCGCTGATCGAGGAATCGGAGAAGATCGATCTCAAGGCGGCCATGGATGCCCATGCCGAACTGGTCGCCGCCCTGCCCGGCCTGCGCGTCGGCCTCGCCCACGGCCGCATGAAGTCGGACGAGAAGGCGGCCGTGATGACCGCATTCAAGGCCGGCGAGCTGGACATCCTGGTCGCCACCACGGTGATCGAGGTCGGTGTCGACGTGCCCAACGCCAGCCTGATGGTGATCGAGCACGCCGAACGGATGGGCCTCGCCCAGCTGCACCAGTTGCGCGGCCGGGTCGGCCGGGGCAGCCGCGAATCGACCTGCCTGCTGCTCTACTACGATCCGCTGTCCGAGACCGCCCGCCAGCGCCTGCACATCATCCGGGAGAACACCGACGGCTTCGTCATCGCCCGCGAGGACCTGCGCCTGCGCGGCCCCGGCGAATTCCTCGGCGCCCGCCAGTCCGGCCTGCCGATGCTGCGCTTCGCCGACCTGGAACGGGACCAGGACCTGCTGGAACAGGCCCGCGACGTGGCCGGACGGCTGCTGGAAAAGGAGCCGGAGACCGTCCGGCGCCACCTCCAGCGCTGGCTGCCGCGCGGCGACGAATACCTGCACGCCTGACCGTCGTCCCCTGTCATAATTCGCGTCATGATGAACATCCACCAATGGCGACGGGCAAGCACGGGCATGGGTCCGTGGCGCCGCTGGCTGACCGGCCGCGGCTCCCTGACCCGCCGTCTTCAGGCACGCTGCGATGCCTTCCGCGTGCAGCGCCTGAGCCAGATTGTCGACCGCCCCTACCTGGATGAACTCCCCCCTTTTGGCCAGCACCGGCGCCGGCAGGCGCTGATCCGCGAAGTCCTGCTGCTGTGCGGCGACACGCCTCTGGTCTTCGCCCACACCGTGATCCCGCTCGGCGCGTTGCGCAGCCGCTGGCAGCGGCTGGGCGATCTGGGCAACCATTCGCTCGGCGCCACCCTGTTCGCCGACCCGACCATCCGCCGCTACCCGCTGGAATACCGCCGGCTGAACCCGCGCCACCCCCTGTTCCGCTCCGCCGCGGGCCACCTCTCCGCACCGGCCGACCGGCTCTGGGCGCGCCGCTCGCTGTTCGCCCTGGGCCGCGGTCGGATCCAGGTCACCGAAGTGTTCCTGCCCGCCGTACTCGAACTGCCCGAATAGCCATGAACTGGAAAGAACGTCTCGACCTGTACGAAAAACTGATGCGACTGGACAAGCCGATCGGCATCCTGCTGCTGGCCTGGCCGACGCTCTGGGCGCTGTGGCTGTCCTCGGCCGGCCACCCCAACCCCATCATCTTCTGGATCTTCGCGCTCGGCACAGTGCTGATGCGCTCGGCCGGCTGCGTGGTCAACGATTACGCCGACCGCGATTTCGATCCGCATGTGGCGCGCACCAAGGACCGGCCCCTGGCCGCCGGCAAGGTCAGCGTCAAGGAGGCGATGTGGCTGGCCGGAGGACTGGCCCTGGTCTCCCTGCTGCTGATCCTGCCTCTGCGCAATCTGCTGCTGATCGAGCTGTCGGTAGTTGCCGCCTTCCTGGCCGCCAGCTATCCGTTCACCAAGCGCTTCTTCGCCATCCCGCAGGCCTATCTGGGCATTGCCTTCGGCTTCGGCATCCCGATGGCCTTCGCCGCCCACCTGCACACCCTGCCGCCGGTCGCCTGGTGGCTGCTGGCCGCCAACATATTCTGGTCGATCGCCTACGACACCGAGTACGCCATGGTCGACCGCCCGGACGACCTCAAGATCGGCATCAAGACTTCGGCCATCACCTTCGGCCGCTTCGACGTGGCGGCGGTGATGTTCTGCTATGCCGTGACCCTCGGCCTGCTGGCCTGGACCGGCAGGCTGCTGGCCCTGCCCTGGCCGTACTACGCCGGACTCCTGGTCGCCGCCGGCATCGCCGTCTACCACTACACCCTGATCCGCAACCGGGAGCCCGGCCCCTGCTTCAAGGCCTTCCTGCACAACAATTGGTTCGGCGGCGCGGTGTTCGTCGGCATCATCCTGAGCTATTGGCGGTAAGCGTCACGTGATGTTTCATTATGTTTCCGGCCCGTCCCCACGCCCTTGGCGACACGACCAAGCCTAAACCAGCCCGCCCGCCGGGAATGTCCGGCAGCACCCCGACACAGGAGCCCGCCATGCAACACCCCAGGAAATTGATCCGCCCCCTGTTCGGCTTCGCCCTGATCGCCCTGTGCGCAGCCACGACCGCCCATGCCGACCGCGACGACCGCTTCCGCGGCCCGCCCCACGGCCCCATATTCCGCGATCCGCACTGGGTGCTGGATTCACGCTTCCACCACGACCATTACTATCCCAGGGTCGGCTACGCCCTGAGCGTCCTGCCGCCCGGCTACCTCAGCGTCGTCTACCACGACCGCCATTTCTTCTTCAACGCCGGGGTCTGGTTCGTCCAGGAGGGCCCGAGCTACGTCGTGGTCGCCCCGCCGGCCGGCGTCGTTATACCGGCCCTGCCGCCCGCCTTCACCACGATCTGGATCGGCGGCACGCCCTATTACTACGCCAACGGCATCTACTATGCGCCGACCAGCGGCGGCTACGTGACGGTGGCCCCGCCCCAAGGCTACGAGGACGCATCGACCACGCCGCCGCCGCTGGATCCCGCCGCTGCGACAGCGCGCTCCATGCCGCCCGCCAACGACCTGCTGTTCGTCTATCCGAAGAAGAAGCAAAGCGACGCCAAGATCGCATCGGACCGGATGCAGTGCGCGAAGTGGGCGACCGGACAGACCGGCTACGACCCGGAGCACGCCGCCGTGGACGATACCCGGCGCGGCGACTACCTGCGGGCGGTCAGCAGCTGCCTGGAAGACCGTGGTTACACTGTGAAATGACGACCATCCCCGCCCGATTCGAACGAGCCGAAATCCTGATCGGTGCCGATGGCCTTGCCCGCCTGGCCGCGAAGCACGTCTTCCTGGCCGGACTGGGCGGGGTCGGCTCCTGGTGCGCCGAGGCCCTGGCCCGGGCCGGCGTCGGCCGGCTGACCCTGGTCGACATGGACACCGTGGCCGTCTCCAACATCAACCGCCAGCTGCCCGCCCTGCATTCCACCATCGGCCGCAAGAAGACCGACGTGATGGCCGACCGCATCCTGGACATCAACCCGGACTGCGAAGTGGAGGTGCTCGACGTCTTCATCGATCCGGACAACGTCCAGACCCTGTTGCCGCTGGACGTCGACTACGTGGTCGACTGCATCGACTCGCTCAACTGCAAGGTGGCCCTGATCGCCGAGGCATACCGGCGCGGCGTACCGGTCGCCGCCAGCATGGGCGCTGGCAACAAACTGGACCCGACCAGGATCCGCTTGGCCGACATCGCCAAGACCCAGGTCTGTCCGCTGGCGCGGGAGGTCCGTCATCGATTGCGGCGGCAAGGCATCGAAAAAGGGATTCTGACGGTCTATTCGGACGAGACCGGAAGGCCGCCGCGCCCGCCCGAACCGACCAGCCATGGCCGGGCCCGCGCAGTGAACGGCACCATTTCCTATCTGCCGCCCCTGTTCGGCCTGATGCTGGCCGGGGCGGTGATCCAGCGCCTGCTGGCGGACTGAACCGCCCGCTCAGCTCCTGAAGCGTGCCGCCACGGCATTGAGCGCGTCAGCCAGGCGCTTCATCTCCTGCACGGTCTGGTCCGACTGCTTGATGGCATGCTCGGTGCGGCCCGAGATGTCGGCCAGCGTTTCCACGTTGTTCGAGATCTGGTTGGTGGCCAGCGACTGTTCGCGGGTCGAGTTGGCGATCTCTTCCACGCCCCGGGTCGCCTCGACCACGGAGTTGTAGGCCTGGCCGATGACGCCGGCGGCGGACTCGCTGCATCTCGAACTGGCTTCCAGCGCCGTCTCGCCCTGGCGGATGGCCGACTCCACCTGGCCCGAGCGGGTGCCCAGCTCGGAGGTGATCTGGCTGATCTCGTTGGCGTAGAGCGCGGTCTTTTCCGCCAGCTTGCGCACCTCGTCGGCCACCACGGCGAAACCGCGGCCCTGTTCGCCGGCCCGGGCCGCCTCGATGGCGGCGTTCAAGGCGAGCAGGTTGATCTGGTCGGCGATGTCCTTCACGTGCTGGGTCGCGCCGATGATGCTGGTGGTGCTTTCAAGGAACTGGCTGACCGAACCCGACATGCCCTGGACCGCGCCCTGCACGCTGGACATGGCCGATTGCAGTTCGACCATCTGGGCGCGCGCCTGGCTGGAATACTCGGCGCTTTCCTTGGACACCCGGCGGATCTGCTCGGTGCTGTCCGCCACCGAGGCGATGCTCGACGACATTTCCTCGATCGACGCGGCCGTCGACGCCACCGCGGTCGATTCTTCCTGGCTGGTCTGGCGCAGACGGCTCGAGGTCGAAGCGAGCTGCGAAGAAAGTGCGTCCAACTGGCCGGCGTTGGCCTTGATCCTGTTGACCAGTTCCTGCAGGCCGGCGATGAATCGGTTCAGCGCCGAGGCCACCATGCTGAGTTCATTGTCGCCTTCCACCGGCAGGCGGGCAGTCAGGTCGCCGTCTCCTGCCGACAATCCTTCGATGGCGATGGTCAGATCCTTCAGCCGCTTGACGATGTTGACCAGGATCAGCAGACCGACGCCGATGCCGACCACGACCGCCGCCAGGGACAGCAACAGGCTGGTGTTCTGGGCGCTGGCGGCGTTGCGGCTGACCTCCTTTTCGCGGACGCCGCTCGCCGCCTTCTGGGCCTTGATCTCGTCCATGAGGATTTTTCGCATCGTGCGCCAGGCCGGCGTCTCACCCTGGTTGAGCACCGCCTTGGCCTGGTCGATCTGGCCGCTGCCGACCAGCGTGCGGATTTCCTGCTGGAAGCCTTTCTGCTGCGTCCGCAACTGGACAACCTTTGCCAAATCGTCCGATATGGCCTGTTGCCCCTTGGCCAAGGTGGCGGCGCTCTGCAGCAGGTCGTCCATTTCCTTGGCGGCCTGGTCGAAGTTCTTGTAAGCCTTGGGATTTGCCGGATCGAGAATGATGTTGCGCAGGGCCTGCCCCATCTGCAGGCCGTTCGCATAAAGTTCTGTGAACTCCAGCAGCAACTGCTGATCATGGCTGATATAGCGGGTGAAGTCGTCGCGTGCCCGATCCAGCGCCTTGTAGGTCACTACGGAGGCCACCAGGAACAAGCCTATAACCAAAGTCAGCAGGACTACCAGTTGGGAACGGATGCTCAGGTTTTTGATGTTCAAATGAAACCCCCTTTGTTCGGATTACACTCGTTTATGCCACTATAACAATGGTTATAAAATAATAATAACCATGTTCCACCTGATGATTTTACGGCAAAACGGTTGTCAGCAATGGGCTAGGGCCATGGGCCGTCCATGACCGGCAGGCCATCGGACCGCTATTTGACCAGTTGGAACGGATCAGCCGTTCCGACCCGAAGGACTCAATCCCGGAAGTTCTGGTACTGCAGAGGAAAATCGGAGATGGACTTGCGCACCAGGGCGATGGTCTCCTGCAGCACGTCGCGCTTGGCGCCGGACACACGCACTGTGTCGCCCTGGATGGTGGCCTGGACCTTGAGCTTGGAGTCCTTGATCAGCTTGATGATCTTCTTGGCCAGTTCCTGCTCGATGCCCAGCTTGATCTGCAGCACCTGCTTGACCTTGTTGCCGGAAATCTTCTGGATCGCGCCGTGTTCGAGGCGCTTGGTGCTGTCGTGTTCCTTCTTTTCCATCTCGGGAAACAGGATGGCCATCACCTGCTCGAGCTGGAAATCGGAGTCGCCGAACAGGGTGATGGTCTTGGCCTTCTCGTCCAGTTCCAGCGCGGCGCTGGTGCCCTTGAAATCATAACGATTGCCGATCTGGCGCGACGCCACTTCGATGGCGTTCTTCAGCGCGACCATGTCGGATTCGGAAACGATATCGAACGACGGCATGGCGCAATCCTCAACCGAAATGGCAGACGTAATGGTAGGGCTCGCCCGTCACCTCGATGTCGAAGCTGGAGTTGCCGGGCACGCTGAAGGATTGGCCGGCGCCGTATGTCTTCCAGTCGCTCTCGCCTTTCAGGCGGACGCTGCAGGAACCGGCCACGCCTTCCATGATCTCCGGCGCACCGGTATTGAAAGTCAGGCTGGCGGGCAGGATGACGCCCACGCTCTTCCTGGTGCCGTCGGCGAACTGCACGGTGTGGGAGACGCACTTGCCGTCGAAGTAGACGTTGGCCTGCTTGACGACGCTGACGTTGTCGAACTGTGACATGGTTATTTTTTCCACTGGTTATTTACTGGATCGGCGGGCGGCGAGTTTGGCTGCGATGCGCATGCGCAGTGCGTTCAGCTTGATGAAGCCGCCTGCGTCCTTCTGGTCGTAGGCGCCGGCATCGTCCTCGAAGGTGGCGATGGTCGAATCGAACAGCGAATCGGTCTTCGAGTCGCGGCCGACCACGATGACATTGCCCTTGTACAACTTGAGGCGGACGAAGCCGTTGACGTTCTGCTGGGTGTGGTCGATCAGCACCTGCAGCGCGCGGCGCTCAGGGCTCCACCAGTAGCCGTTGTAGATCAGGCTGGCATAGCGCGGCATCAGGTCGTCCTTGAGGTGGGCGACTTCGCGGTCCAGGGTGATGGACTCGATGGCGCGGTGCCCCTTGAGCAGGATGGTGCCGCCCGGCGTCTCGTAGCAGCCGCGCGACTTCATGCCGACGTAGCGGTTCTCGACCAGGTCGAGCCGGCCAATGCCGTGCTTGCCGCCCAGGCGGTTCAGTTCGGCCAGCACTTCGTGCGCCTTCATGGCCTGGCCGTTGATGGCGACCACGTCGCCCTTGACGTAGTCCAGGGTGATGTATTCGGCCTGGTCCGGCGCCTTCTCGGGCGACACGGTCCAGCGCCACATGTCCTCCTCGGCCTCGGCGTTGGGGTCTTCCAGGTGGCGGCCTTCGTAGGAGATGTGCAGCAGGTTGGCGTCCATCGAGTACGGCGAGCCACCCTGACGGTGCTTCATGTCGATGGGAATGCCGTTCTTCTCGGCGTAGGCGAGCAGCTTCTCGCGGCTCAAGAGGTCCCATTCGCGCCAGGGGGCGATCACCTTGACGTCGGGCTTGAGGGCATAGGCGCCCAGTTCGAAGCGGACCTGGTCGTTGCCTTTGCCGGTGGCGCCGTGGCAGATGGCGTCGGCGCCGGTGGCGTTGACGATCTCGATCAGGCGCTTGGCGATCAGCGGCCGGGCGATGGAGGTGCCGAGCAGGTATTCACCTTCGTAGACGGTATTGGCGCGGAACATCGGAAAGACGAAGTCGCGCACGAATTCCTCGCGCAGGTCGTCGATGAAGATCTGCTCCGGCTTGATGCCGAACTTGAGGGCCTTGGCGCGGGCCGGCTCCAGTTCCTCGCCCTGGCCGAGGTCGGCGGTGAAGGTCACCACTTCGCATTGATAGGTGTCCTGCAGCCACTTCAGGATCACGGAGGTATCCAGGCCGCCGGAATAGGCAAGTACTACTTTTTTGATGTCGCTCATGATTTTGGTCAGATGCAAAACGGTAAAGCTATTTTAATGGGCGCTGCCTTCGACTGCATGGACTTCGCCCGGGAAGTCGCCCACCCGCAGCAGGCTCAGGTCCGCCTTTTGGCTGATGTGCTCGATTTCGATGCCGATCACCCGGCCGTCGTCGCTCAGGTTGATGACGATGCCTTCCTGGGCCTCCCAGGCGTGGGTCGGGTCCTCGGTGCTCAGTTCGATGTAGAGCGAATCCATATCCTTGAGATAGGCGATGTTCATGCGTTCACCCCTTTCATCGGCCAGTAGGTGGCAGGTTTGCGGGCATGTGGCCCGCCCGGCTGCCGAAGCCAGTCCGGCATCGGCAGGTACGTCAGTTCAGGTTTCGATCCGGCCTAGCAGCAGATATTCCATCAGCGCCTTCTGGGCGTGAAGTCTGTTTTCCGCCTCGTCCCAGACCACCGATTGCGGGCCGTCGATCACCTCGGCCGACACTTCCTCGCCGCGATGGGCGGGCAGGCAGTGCATGAACACCGCCTCGGGCTTGGCGACCTTCATCATGTCGGCATCGACCTGCCAGTCGGCAAAGGCCTTGACGCGTTCGGCATTCTCGGCCTCGAAGCCCATGCTGGTCCAGACGTCGGTGGTGACCAGGTCGGCACCGCGGCAGGCATCCATGGGGTCGGCGAATTCCTCGTAGTGGTCGGTGCCGTACAGGCCGGCGCGTTCCGGTTCGACTTCGTAGCCTGGAGGGGTCGAGACATGGATGTTGAAATCGAATATCTCGGCCGCCTGCAGCCAAGTGTTGCACATGTTGTTGGAGTCGCCGATCCAGGTCACGGTCTTGCCCCGGATGTCGCCCCGGTGCTCGATGTAGGTGTAGATGTCGGCCAGGATCTGGCAGGGATGGTATTCGTTGGTCAGGCCGTTGATGACCGGCACCCGGGAATGGCCGGCGAAGCGCTCGATGATGTCCTGCTCGAAGGTCCGGATCATGACGATGTCGACCATGCGCGAGATCACCTCGGCTGCGTCTTCGACCGGCTCGCCGCGGCCCAGTTGGGTGTCGCGGGTGTTGAGGTAGATCGCGGCGCCACCCAGTTGATGCATGCCGGCCTCGAAGGAGAGCCGGGTCCGGGTCGAGCTCTTCTCGAAGATCATCGCCAGGGTGCGATCGGCCAGCGGGTGATAGGGTTCGTAGCGCTTGAACCGGTCCTTGATGACCCGGGTCCGCTGGAACACATATTCGAGCTCATCCCGCGTGAAATCGCGGAATTGCAGAAAGTGTTTCACTGCCATGACGACCTCAGTTGAGCCAGGCCCAGATCAAAGCGGCCAGTTTGTCGGTGAGCAGGGCGGCCTCTTCGCGGCCCATGATCAGCGGCGGCACCAGGCGCACCACGTTGTCCGCGGTGACATTGATGAGCAGCTTCTGCTCCAGCGCCAGCTTCACCAGATCGGCGCAGGGCCGATCCAGCTCGATGCCGATCAGCAGGCCCTGGCCGCGGATTTCCTTGACCCCGGCGACCTGCCCCAGTTCGCGGGTCAGGGTCTCGCGGATGAAGGCGCCGATCCGCAGCGCATTTTCCAGCAGGCCTTCCTCGGCCATGGTGTCGAGCGTGGTCGAAGCCGCGGTGCAGGCCAGCGGATTGCCGCCGAAAGTGGAGCCGTGCTTGCCCGGCGTGAACACCTCGGCCGCCGCACCGTGGGCCAGGCAGGCGCCGATCGGCACGCCGGAACCGAGCCCCTTGGCCAGCGACATCACGTCCGGCACGACCTTGGAGTGCTGGAAGGCGAACCAGGTACCGGTGCGACCGATGCCGGTCTGCACCTCGTCCAGCATCAGCAGCCAGGCGTTCTGGTCGCAAATGGCGCGCAGCCTGTCCAGATAATCGGCCTCCGGAATCTGCACGCCGCCCTCGCCCTGGAACGGTTCGACCAGCACGGCGACGATGTTGTTGTGGTGCTCGGCCAGCTTGGCCACCGCCTCGGCGTTGCCGAATGGCACCCGGACGAAACCGCCCACCAGGGGCTCGAAGCCGGCCTGGACTTTGCGGTTGCCGGTGGCCGACAGCGTCGCCATGGTGCGGCCATGGAAACTCTTCTCCATGACCACGATGGCCGGGTTGTCGATGCCGCGGTTGTGGCCATGCAAACGGGCCAGCTTGATGGCGGCCTCGTTGGCCTCGGCACCCGAGTTGCAGAAAAACACCCGATCCATGCCGGACAGTTCGCACAGCTTGTCGGCCAATTTTTCCTGGGCGGGGATGCGATAGACGTTGGAAGTGTGAATCAACGTCCCGGCCTGCTCGCAGATCGCCTTGACCAGTTTGGGATGGGCGTGGCCCAGGCCGTTCACGGCGATGCCGGCCAGGGCATCCAGGTATTTGTCGCCGTTTTCGTCGTACAGCCAGACGCCTTCACCGCGGGTGAAAGCCACCGGCAGCCGGGCGTAGGTTTGCATAAGGTGTTCGGACATAGGGCTCACCGAATAAACAAAATCGGCGACATCTAGCCGCCGGGAACGGACAACTATACCCGTATTTGATGTCGGAAAAAACCTGCCCCGGAGGGGGTATCGCCAGGCGTCGGCCAGAGCCTGTTCCAGGCTTATCCACAGAAGCTGTGGATAACTCTGTGTACAACCACTGCATAGACTCGCTAAGCACCTGTAGTTGCTGGGATTTTGTTGCCGAGACCATTTTTTGTGCTACGCTAATTTCCTTATAAATCAAATAGATACAGAATAGTCCTGATCGCTCAATAGGATAGCGAAACCTTTTTAGTATGAATGTGACAACTGTGGATTAACTTTGCCCCAAAAACCCCGCCAAGCCAGCAAATTCACGGTAGAGCGCAGCATAACCACCAGCGTCAAGCCATTTTTCAAACCCGCCTCATTCGGCCCGCCAATAGCGTTTTTCCTCGCTCCGGGCCAGGTACTCCTCACGGCCGCCCGCCCTGAAATCGATCCGCACGCCCCCGGCCCGGTCGGTCCGGACGACCCTCGCACCGGCCACGCGATAGCGTTCGAGCGTCTCCCCTGCCGGGTGGCCGAAGCGGTTGCGATAACCGACCGAGATCAGCGCCGTATCCGGCTGCACCGCCTTGATAAAGCCGGGCATGGACGATCCGCCACTGCCGTGGTGCGGCACCACCAGCACCCCGGCACGCACGTTGTCCGCCGGCAAGTCAATCAGGCTCAGTTCGCCCAGCCGGGCGATGTCGCCGGCCAGCAGGACCGAGCCATAGGGACTCGACACCTTGAGCACGCAACTCATGTCGTTGCCGGGGAAGCCCGGCTGGTCGTAGAACCTGGCCTGCGGATGCAGCAGCGCGAACTCGACGCCATCCCAGCCCCAGCGCTCGCCGGCCGCGCAACGCTCAGCGCCGGCGAGCGGATAGGACGCCAGCCGTTTTGCCGGGTCGTGACTGGCGAGCAACGAGGCGGCTCCGCCGCTGTGGTCGCTGTCTTCATGGGAAACGACCAAGCCGTCCAGGCGGTCGATGCCGCGCGCGAACAGGAACGGCTCGACCACCCGGGCGCCGGCATCCTCGCCCGAGGCGTAACGGGGTCCGGTGTCGTAGACCAGGGCATGGCGGTCGGTGCGGACCACCACCGCCAGCCCCTGGCCAACGTCCAGCATGTCCAGGCGGAACTCGCCCGGCGCCAGACGATCCTGCGTCGGAAACAGCAGCGGCAGGAACATGACCGCACCCAGCCAGCGCCACGGCACGCCGCGCGGCATGAGCAGCACCGCGGTACCCAGCAGAGCCAGCAGCAAGACGGGCCAGGTTGGGTCGGCAACATGCCAGACCGGCTGCGGCAAGGCTGCCAGCCGGTTCAGTATGGCCATGGTCAGGGCGATGACCGCATGCGCGGCATGGGCCAGGAACGGGATGGGCAGCAGCGCCGCCGCCAGCACCAGGGGCACCGCCACCAGGCTGATGAGCGGAATGGCGAATGCGTTGGCCAGCGGCGAGACCAGCGACACGCCATGGAACAACAGCAGCAAGGCGGGCGTCAGGGCCAGGGTCACGGCCCATTGGGCCAACAGCCATTCGCGCCAGAGCGGCGGCCGGGCCAGCCGACCGGAACCGACGTAGAACAGTACCGAAACGGCACCGAACGAGAGCCAGAAGCCGGGCGCCAGCGCCGCCCATGGATCGAGTACGACGACCAGACCCAGGGCTGCCGCCAGCACCCGGCCGGGCGAGTTGATCCGCCCCAGCCACAAGGCCACGGCCACCATGCCGACCATGTACAGAGTGCGTTGCGCCGGCAGGCCGAAGCCGGTCATGGCCACGTACCACAAGGCAGTCGCGAAGCCGGCCAAGCTGGCCGCCTGACGGGCCGGCAGACGAACCGCCAGCCAACCGATCCGGCGCCAGCCCCAGTTGACCAGACTGAACACCATGCCGGCCAGCAAGGTCACGTGCAGGCCGGAGATGCTCATGAGATGGGTCACGCCGGTATTGCGGAACAGGGTCCACTGGGCATCGGGAATGGCGTTCTGGTCGCCCACCGCCAGGCCGGCGACCACGCCGGCATAAGGCTCGCCGGCCAGCGCAGCGTCCAGCCGGCGACGCATGGCCTCGCGCCAGCCGTCCAGCGTCGCCTTCAGGCTGTAGCCGCAGGCATCGGACGGCGCGAAGCCGTCCACGACATAGCCCTGGGCGCGGATGTCGCGCGCCAGCAGCCAGCCGTCATAGTCGAAGCCGCCGAAGTTGACGCTGGCATGCGGCCGGGACAGGCGCGCAGTGACGGCCAGGCATTGGCCGCCCACCGGGCCGATCATGACCGGCCCGGCAAAGCTGGCCAGGCTGAGTTGCACCCGGCCCGGCACCTGCGCCCCCGGCGTGGCGACGGCCGCCACGTCGAGCACGAAGCGCCAGCCGCGCGGCGTCTTTTCCGGCAGGCCGTCGACCCGGCCGGACAAGCGGATGTCGCGCCCTTCCCACGCGGCCGGCAGGGCATCCGCCAGGCGCAGCTCGGCCCGCCAGGCGGCATAGAGAAAGCCCGCCGAGAGGGCCAAGGCAAGCATCAGGGCGGATTTGGCCAGGCGGCCGAAACGGCCGGCCGACAGCAAGCCAAGCGCCAAACCGACCGGCGGCGATAGCCAGGCCCAGCGCAGGTCCGGCAGGGCAGGCTGGGCCTGCAGCAAGGCCGCACCGGCGGCGAACGCCAGGATCAATAGACGCAACGGCACCGTCCGCCTCCGGACAAAGCCTGCATGGCACTACCCTCCCTGTTTGTTCCCCTGCTCCGCGCCCGGCCGCTCGGGCGGCTCGTGTTTTCAGCGCGGCAGGAAATCGGGCATCAGCCCTCGAACGGCACCAACCACCCGTCCCGCAATTCAAGCACCCGCTGCATCCGAGCCGCAAGGTGCGGATCGTGGCTGACCACCAGGAAACTGATGCCGTGCTTCTCGTTGAGCCCGATCATCAGTTCCTGGATGCGCTCGGCGGTATGCCGGTCCAGGTTGCCGGTCGGCTCGTCCATCAGGACGCAGGCCGGCCGGGTCACCAGGGCGCGGGCGATGGCCGCACGCTGACGCTCGCCGCCCGACAGCTCGCCCGGGCGGTGTTCCAGGCGGTGGCCGAGGCCGACCTCCTCCAGCCAGGGCCGGGCCTGTTCCAGCGCCTCGGCCTTGGCCATGCGCCGGATCAAGAGCGGCATGGCGACGTTCTCCAGGGCGGTGAACTCGGGCAGCAGGTGGTGGAACTGGTAGACGAAGCCGAGCGAACGGTTGCGCAGCTCGCCCCGCTCCGTCTCGCCCATGCGCCAGATGTCGCGGCCGACCACCTGGGCCTCGCCGGCATCGGGCCGGTCCAGCCCGCCCAGGACGTGCAGCAGGGTGCTCTTGCCGGAACCCGAAGCGCCGACCACGGCCACCCGCTCGCCCGCTGCGACGGCGAAATCGATCCCCGCCAGCACGGGCACCTCGACCTTGCCCTGCCAGTAGCTCTTCTTCAGCCCGGTGCACTTCAACACGGCATCACTCATAGCGCAGCGCCTCCGCCGGCTGCACGCGCGAAGCGCGCCAGCTCGGATACAAGGTGGCCAGGAAGGCCAGCACCAGGGCCACGCCGGCGATGGTGACCACGTCCGATGCGACCAGCTTGGACGGCAGCTCGGAGATGTAATAGACGTCGGCCGGGAACAGGTCGACGTGGAACAGGCGCTCGAGGATCGGCACCACCGTCTCCACGTTGAGCGCCAGAATGACGCCCAGCACCACGCCGGTTGCGGTGCCGATGACCCCGATCAGGCTGCCCTGGACCATGAATATCTTCATGATGCTGCCCGGGCTGGCGCCCAGGGTACGCAGGATGGCGATGTCCGGCTGCTTGTCGGTGACCGCCATGACCAGGGTCGAGATGATGTTGAAGGCGGCCACGGCGACGATCAGGAGCAGGATCAGGAACATCATCCGCTTCTCGATCCGCACCGCGCGGAAGAAGTTCTCGTGGCTCATGGTCCAGTCGGTGATGTAGTAGTCGCCCTGCAGGGTGCGCGCCATCTCCTGGGTCACCCAGGGCGCCCGCTCCATGTCGGCCAGCTTGAGGCGCAGGCCGGACACCGCGTCGCCCAGGCGGTACAGCTTGGCGGCGTCGTCGATGTCCATCAGGGCCAGGCCGGAGTCGTATTCGTACATGCCGGCGGCGAAGATGCCCACCACCGTGAACTGCTTCAGCCGGGGCAGCATGCCGGCCGGCGTGACCACGCCCTGGGGCACGATCACCGTCACCTTGTCGCCGACGCCGACGCCCAGGCTGCGGGCCAGGTCGCGGCCCAGGACGATGCCGAAGCCGCCCGGCTTGAGGTCGCTCAGCCGGCCGGCCTTCATGTGCCGGTCGATGTCGGTCACCTGGTCCTCCTGCCCGGGCAGGATGCCGCGGATCATCGCGCCCTTGGTGTTCTCGCCCATGGTCAGCAGGCCCTGGCCGGAAACGTAAGGTGCATAGCCCTTCACCTCCCGATTCCTGACCACCTGCGCGGCCAGGCTTTGCCAGTCCTCGAGGCGGTCGTTGGGGCCGGTGATCTCCATGTGCGCCGCGACGCCAAGGATCCGGTTGCGCAGTTCGTCCTGGAAGCCGTTCATCACCGACAGCACCACGATCAACGCCATCACGCCGAGGGCGATGCCGGCCATCGATACGCCGGAGATGAACGAGATGAAATGATTGCGCCGCTTGGCCCGGGTATAGCGCAGGCCGATCCAGAGTTCGTAGGGTTTCAAGATGTCATTCGCCGATCAGGTGGCCGACCACCTGGCGGGCATGCCCGGCCCGGCGGTGTTCGAAAAGATAGATGCCCTGCCAGGTGCCCAGCGCCGGCACACCGCCCGACACCGGAATGGACAGCTGGCTCTGGGTCAGCGCCGCACGGATGTGGGCCGGCATGTCGTCCGGCCCTTCCAGGGTGTGGCTGTAGAGCGGGTCGTGTTCCGGCACCAGGCGGGCCAGGAAGGCCTCCAGGTCGCGCTGCACGTCCGGGTCGGCGTTCTCCTGGATCACCAGGCTGGCCGAGGTATGGCGCACGAACAGGGTCAGCAGGCCGTCGCGGATGCCGCTGCCGGCCACCCAGCGCGCGACGTCGCCGGTGAAGTCGTACAGTCCCTTGCCCCGGCTGCGGATCTCGAATTGGGTTTGTCTCTGCTGCATGGGCGGCATTGTACCTATGGACGTGCGGATTTCAGCCGAAAAGGTGGCGCCCGGCAGTCCGCCGGACGGGCCTTGTCAGAGACCCCCGAATACGGGGATATAGTTCCGCAGCATTTGAAGATCGGCTGCGAATATTTTGCAGCCCCTGCCGGGAATGCCGCCGGCCCGGACGCGCGGCGGCCGGCGGCAAGGCCATCGATGGCGCGAGTTCATCCGGGGAATCCCGGCCTGGGACGGGCTCAGCGACAGGAAAATGCTGCGGTTTCAACCCCTTCGCCCACAGCGATCAGGTCCTGCCGACGAGGCGGGCCACCCATATTGATAGCGGCGGACGCATGCGCGATGCCTATTGCGCTTCTATTTTGCCGGCAGCCCTGCCAAAATCGGGGCCGCGCAGGCTGTCTGGCCCTCGCCTTTTTTATTTTCCCTATCACGTCCAGCCGTCACAGACCCATGGCCAAAGAATCGCCCGCGTTCAAGATCAAGAACGTCAATCTTCCCATTTTCATAGCCCATGTCCTGACCCCCGACCTGGACTTGTTCAAGCGCCAGATGACCGCCCAACTGGCCCAGGCGCCGGCATTCTTCGCCTCGACGCCGATGGCGCTCGGGCTCGGGGCCGTCGCCGAAGACGGGACGATCCCCGATTTCGCCGACCTGGCCGCGTTCATGCGCGGACTCGGCACCCAGCTCATCGGCGTCGTCGGCGGCTCCGAGGCCCAGCGCCAGGCCGCAAGCCAGGCCGGGCTGGGCCTGTTCCCGGATACCGGCCCCCGCCCCAGGCTGGCGCCGGTCGAGCCGGCCGAGCCTGAGCCCGCGGCGGCCGCCTCCGAAGCCGGGACGGCGCCGCAGGCCGCTCCCAACGAAAGCCTGCCGCTGCCCTTCCCCGACCTTCCCCTCGATCCGGCCAGTCCGGAAACGGTCGAGCCTGTCCCGGAAATCCAGGCCGGCACGGTGCGCACGACGCTGGTCATCGACAAGCCGATCCGCGCCGGACAGCGGGTCTATGCCGCCGACGCGAATCTGATCGTCCTGGCCGTCGTCAATGCCGGGGCCGAGCTGATCGCCGACGGCGACATCCACGTCTACGCCCCCCTGCGCGGTCGCGCCCTGGCCGGGGCACGCGGCAACGCCGGCGCGCGCATCTTCACCCTGTCCCTGGAAGCGGAACTGGTGTCCATCGCCGGCGTGTTCCAGGTATTCGAGCACGGCATTCCCGACGCGGTGCGCGCCAAGCCGGCCCAGGTCTACCTGGAAGGCGAGCAGGTGGTGCTGCGTCCTCTGCCGCCGATGCGCTGATCGGCAGTGTAAAATTCCCCCTTATTTACATGGATCGATAATCAAGTGGCTAAAGTAATCGTAGTGACTTCGGGCAAGGGCGGCGTAGGCAAGACCACCACCAGCGCCAGCTTCGCCAGCGGCCTAGCCTTGCGGGGCAACAAGACCGTCGTCATCGACTTCGACGTCGGCCTGCGCAATCTGGACCTCATCATGGGCTGCGAACGGCGGGTGGTGTTCGACATCATCAACGTCATCAACGGCGATGCCGCGCTCAATCGCGCCCTGATCAAGGACAAGCATTGCGACAACCTGTTCGTCCTGCCCGCCTCGCAAACGCGGGACAAGGACGCGCTCAGCCTGGACGGCGTGGGCAAGATCATCGACGAGTTGAAGGAAAGCTTCGACTGCATCGTCTGCGACTCGCCGGCCGGCATCGAGCACGGCGCCTTCTCGGCCATGTACTACGCCGACGAAGCGCTCGTCGTGACCAACCCGGAAGTCTCCTCGGTACGCGACTCGGACCGCATCCTCGGCATTCTCGCGGCCAAGTCCAAGCGCGCGGTCGAAGGCCTCGAACCAGTCAAGGAACACCTGCTGGTGACGCGCTACAACACCGGCCGGGTGGCCGCGGGCGAAATGCTCTCGGTCGACGACATCCAGGAAATCCTGCGCATCCCGCTGCTCGGCGTCATTCCTGAATCGGAATCGGTGCTCCAGGCCTCGAACTCCGGCACGCCCGCCATCCACCTGGACAAAAGCGATGTCGCCGAGGCCTACAAGGACCTGGTGGCGCGCTTCATGGGCGAGGAGGTGCCGATGCGCTTCGTGACCGCCGAGAAGGCGAGCCTGTTCAAACGACTGTTCGGAGGCCGCTGATGTCCATCATCACCACCCTGCTGGACTACATGCGCGGCAACGAGAAAAAGAATGCGGCCGTCGCCAAGGAGCGCCTTCAGATCATCCTGGCCCACGAACGCGCCGGCCGGGGCGGATGCGCGCCGGATTACCTGCCGGCCCTGCAGGAAGAACTGCTGGAAGTAATCGCCAAGTACATCCATATCGACCGGGAAAAGATCAAGGTGCAGTTGGAGAAGCACGGCGACTACGACGTCCTGGAGTTGAACGTGACCCTGCCGGAAAACGCCCGCGTCGGCTGACCGGCATCGCGCCAGCCGGCCATTCGCATTTCAGTCGCCCAGCCACCGATTGCCCGCGCCGACCGTCTGGCATCGGCCTGGGCTTTACAGGCGATTCACTCAAACCAGGGCGGCCTGGAATCGGCAAGCCGTCGCATCTATTTCGTTCTGTGGGGATTGCGCCAGCCTCTTTCCGCTAAATGTGAGTCCCCAGGCAAGCACCCTCCCCTCCAGAACTCAAGGTCCACCTCACTATCCGGTCCAAGCCAATAGGGAAACCCCTTCGCCGCCAATCAACCCGTCCTTGCTTTCTGTTTTTCATCAACTAGTGTTCGGGCTAAGAACTATAAAAACAATAGGTTACATAAGAAACAGGCTAACCAAAGACCACTAGTAACTGCGTGGCTCGATATGTGTTCTCGCGCGACGTCGGACACGACAGAGCCCACGGTGCAAAAAGCCTGGCGACATCGAATCGTAGGTCGACGCACGCGCGTTTTGCCGCCCTACGGTCATGGCGATGACTGGGCTCGGATCCAGTTGGATAACGACGAGGAGGGTCACATGAAAAACGGTAACAATCGCTTCGCATGCCTTCTGGCGAAAGCCATGGTGACAATCGCGCTTTCCGCTCTGCTGGCTGGGATTGCTAACGCGGATACATGGCGCGGTACCGCTCCATTCTGCAATGGCCAATGCCAAGCAGGTGAAAGACAAATCGCAACCAGCAATTGTGGTGATGGAGCATGCTGCTGGACGGGTCATAAGGTGTTGTGCCAAAACACGACCCCGACCTGCGCCGCCTTGCAGACGAAGACCTCATGCTATGGCATCGTAATGATCTGCGATAACGGTCATTACGTCGGCGGCAATTCGCCTTCGTGGGTTAGCTGCGCGAAATATGCGTGCGGAATGTGTTTCGGCTTTTCCTGGTGAGACTCGTTGGCGCACTCTTTACCCCAGACCGTGGAAGCTGCATCCAAGCCGATTACCTTCGGCTTCGCTGATAACCGTCGATCAAGGTCCCCAGGAAGGCGATCACGTCGCGGATTTCCGCGCGGCTCAACGCGGGCCGGTCACCCGGATGGTGGTCGAATGGTGCATCGCGGGTGTCGACGTTGCCCTTGAAGCGCAGCGGGATGTCGTCGTACTTGTCCACCCGGCCGCTCGCGTCGCGCGCATAGAAGCGGCCGGGGTGCAGATCGCGGTTGACGTACCAGTCCAGTACATCGCCCAGGGAATGGAACACGCCGTTGTGGAAAAACACCTTCCGCTGCGCCACGTTGCGCAGGCTGGGCGTCAGGAACATGCCGCAATACGAATCCTGATCTCGCATATCGGTCCGGAAGGGGCCGCAGATGCCCAGGTCGTGGTATTTCGGATCCTGGTTGGCGGGGATCGCCGGATTGCGCGGCACGCCCAATGCCTCGTACTGGTAATCGGTGAACAGCGGCGGCAGCCCGTCCCGCGTCGGACGGTCCAGGTGGCAGGCGGCGCAGTTCCCTTTTTTGGGGTCGTTGAACGCCAGGTAGCCACGCGCCTCCGACGGGGTGAACCGGGCCTTGCCGGCGAGCCAGGCGTCGAACTTGCTGGTGAAGGGATGGAAGCCCGGATCCTCGATCTGGAAGCGCGCGACGGCGAACGTAGCCTCGGCCACCGCCTGCTTCGGGTCCTGGAATATGCCTGCGCCGAACAGGCGCCGAAACGCATCGGCGAATTTCGAACCTTCCAATTTCCTGGCCACGACTGCCACCGAGCCGGCATCCATTTCGGCCGGGTTGAACAGCGAACCGCTGGCCTGCTGTTGCAGGGTATCGGCCCGGCCGTCCCAGAACAGGCCGCCCTGGGGCACGAGATTGCCGGCCGCCGCCATGGGCGACCGGGCGCTTTTCAAAACCCGGACGCGGTCCGCGGCGCGTTGGGCCTGCTGCTGCAGCGAGGCGACCTGGTCGTTGTCGCCCTCGACCTCGACGCCGATGCTGAACGGCGGCTGGCGGTAAAGGTAGCGCAAGGACGGCACGGCACGGCTGCCCGGCGTATGCCGATCCGGACCGCCGAGCGCCACCGACGCTCTGCCGGTCGGGCCAAAGGCGCGCGCCGGGCTATGGCAGCTCGCGCAGGACATCCGCCCGGAGCCCGACAAACGCTTGAAGAAGAACAGTTCCCGCCCAAGTTGCGCGACCGCCGACAAGGGGCGCGTCGGCGGAAGAGCGAGTCTGACCGGATGCGGATTGATGCCGGTCGCGATCAATGCGGCATCGGAGGCATTCGTCTCCGAGCCGGAAGTGGAGACTTGCAGCGAGGCGGGGCTGCCGGCCCATGCGTGATTGCAAAGCAGCAGTGCGGCAGCGAGTGCCAGATGGCGAAATGACATGTTGGTTACCATCGAATGAAAACGAGCACGCAGTCCGGTATGCCGGGATGCGTGCTCGGAACGGAGCGGGCAGGCGTCCGCCAGCCGTTGGGTAAACGCCGATCTATTCGTCATTCCCGCGTAGGCGGGAATCCAGTTTATTGATTCGGCTGGGCTCCCGCCTGCGCGGGAGCGACGCTATCGAATAAGCGCTTTCTTAACCGCGGTGATCGCGGTGATCGTCGTCGTGGTCGCCGGTCCGGGTCAGGTGGCCGCGGGTCACCGGGGTGCCCTGCTCGGGATCGATGAACAGCGGCTTCATGTCCGGATGCTTGCGGAAGTCGAACATGTCCATGATGCTGCCCGAGCTCGCGTCGAACGAACCGCCGCCCAGACGCTCGCCACCGAGCCAGTTGTCCTCGATGAAGCGGACGATGGAGGCCTGGGAAATCGGGGTATGGCTGACGTAGTTGGGCTTGGCGTAGGGCGAGATCACGAGGAACGGAATCCGCGTGCCGGGGCCGCAACGGCCGTTGACCGGCAGGCCGTTGAGGCCGTCCGGCTGAGTGCCGCTGCCGCAGACGCCGGGACCGTTGAGCTGGTCGGCCTTGGCGTCGTACGAGGCGCTGGTGGTTTTCGCGAAGGCGTGGTCGTACCAGCCATCCGAGTCATCCCAGGCGACGATGACCGCGGTATCGCGCCATTGCGGCTGATGCTGCAGGAAGTTCACCACCTTGGCCACGAAGGCCTGCTCGTCCAGCGGATCGGAATAGCCCGCATGGCCGTCCTGGTAGGCCGGGGCCTTCAGGTAGGACACCGCCGGGAAGTTGTCGGCCTTGACCGCCGCGAAGAAGTCGTTGATGTCGTACTCGTGGTTGGCCGGATCCTTGGTCTTGCGGTCCTCCTGGTAGGTGTGGCCGACCGCTTCGACGGAACTCGGCCGCGCATGCGTCGGGTTGGCCGTGGAGGCGTAGTACTGGAACCAGGCATGGTGGGGGATGTAGTCGGTGACCGTCAGGTTCACGGTCGACGAGAAGGTGCTCCGGCCGCAGCCGCTGGTGCCGTTGGTGTTGGCCTGGCCCAGATCGAAGCCGCCCATGAAGCTGCCCCAGGTGATGCCGCGGGCGTTGAGCAGGTCGCCGACGTTCTTGCCGGCCATCCGGACCTGGTTGGTCTTGTTGGAGCAGATGTCGTCGGCCGGATCGACGTCGTTGATCATCGTGTAGCCGCCCTGGCCGTCGGCGACGTAATAGGAACTCTTCGTGCTCTGGACGATCTGCATGCCGTTGGTCTGGCCGGCGACCGCTTCCAGGGCGCCGGGGGTCGACGGACCGTAGGTGTCGGTAAAGGCGTTGTCGCTCATCGCGAAGCGCTGGGCGTAGTTCCACATCGCGGTCACGGTGTTGCCGTCGTAGTAGCCCATGACCTGGCCCTTGGTGCCGAACGCGCCGACGCCGCCGGCAGTGCCGGCGCCGGTGTATTTCGGGAACAGGTCGGCGGCGCCGCCGTCGTAGGCCTCTTCTTCGGCGGTATAGGCATGATTCTGGTCCGCCGTGGCTGCCTGGGTGCGGTCGAGGCGGAACGGCTCGGCCGCATCGGTGCCGTTCGCCGTGTTGGTGTAGTTCGGGTTGTTGGCCAGCAGATTGGCCGCCACCAGGTTGTTGACGGCAGGCGTGCCCGGCTTG
>DASVZA010000022.1:0-78102 GCA_036391875.1 Parasulfuritortus sp. | reverse complement strand
ACCTTCAGTACATCACACCGACCACCAAGTGGTTACTCCTCTACATTGCAGACGGTTTGCTTTGCTCCCCCTTCAGCCGGAGCCGAGATTTCGGGGCGAGGCCGGGGGCTGTCGGCGAGCACTGTCTGAGCCCGAAGGGCGAGTTGCGCAGCTGCCCGGCCTCGACATGAAATCTCGGGGTTTCGACGGATGCGGGGCGTGCTTTCTTTGGTTAGCTTTCTTTGCACGAGCAAAGAAAGTAACCGGCCGCCGGGCCGCCCCCGGCCAATGCCGCCCAACTCACACAGCCCCTCCCTGAGACCACAGCTCTCAACGAATGAAAGCCGAAGGAAGAAAAGACCCCTAGCGCTTCACCCTGCCCGCCAGGAAATGCACCAGCAACGGCACCGGCCGCCCGGTGCTGCCCTTGTCCTTGCCCGACTTCCAGGCCGTGCCGGCGATATCCAGGTGCGCCCACTTGTACTTCTTCGCGAAGCGCGACAGGAAGGCCGAAGCGGTGATGGTGCCCGCCGGCCGGCCGCCGATATTGGCCATGTCGGCGAAGTTGCTCTTGAGTTGATCCTGGTATTCGTCCAACAGGGGCAACTGCCAGCAGCGGTCGCCGGAGGCTTCGCCGGCCTGGTAGACCGCGCGCGCCAGATCGTCGTCGTTGGCCAGCAGGCCGGACACCACGTGGCCGAGGGCGATCACGCAGGCGCCGGTCAGGGTGGCGACGTCAATCACGGCGGCCGGCTCGAAACGTTCGGCATAGGTCAGCGCGTCGCACAGGATCAATCGGCCTTCGGCATCGGTGTTGAGCACCTCGATGGTCTGGCCGGACATGGAGGTGACGATGTCGCCCGGCTTGTTGGCGTTGCCGCTGGGTAGGTTCTCGCAGGTCGGCACCAGGCCGACCACGTTGAGCGGCAGCTTCATCTCGGCCACCGCCTGCAGCGTGCCCAGCACCGAGGCGGCGCCGCACATGTCGTACTTCATCTCGTCCATTTCGGCGGCCGGCTTGAGCGAGATGCCGCCCGAATCGAAGGTGATGCCCTTGCCGACCAGGACCACCGGCTTGTCGGCCTTGGCGCCGCCGTGGTACTGCATGACGATGAACTTGGGCGGCTGGTCGGAGCCCTTGGCCACCGACAGCAGCGAGCCCATGCCCAGCTTTTCCATGTCCTTCTGCTCCAGGACCTGGATCTTCAGGCCGTTGGCCTTGGCCAGCGTCTTGGCCTGGTCGGCCAGGTAGGTCGGGGTGCAATGGTTGCCGGGCAGGTTGCCGAGATCCTTGGCCAACCCCATGCCGTTGACGATGGCTTGGCCGTGGACGGCAGCAGCCTCGGCTGCCTTGACCTCGGCGGCATCGACCATCAGGCTCATTTTGTGGAAGGGCCGCTTGTCGTTCCCCTTCTCGCTCTTCAACCGGTCGAACTTGTACAGCACGTCCCCGGCCGCCAGAATCGCCTGTTCGATCTTCCAGCCCACGGCGCGCTTGCCCACCGGGACCTCGGCCAGATAGAAGGCGGCATCGGCCGCACCGGTTGCGCCCACCGCCTTGACCGCGGCGCGCACCCCATCGAGATAAGCCTTGTCGGTGACCTCTTTTTCCTTGCCCAAGCCGACCAGCAGAATCCGTTCGCAGGCCAGTCCGGCCGGGGCATGGAACAACAACGTCGAACCGGCCTTGCCGTCGATGTCGCCCCGTTTCAGCAGCTTGCTCAGCGCGCCATCCGCCGCTTGATCCAGCACCTTGGCGGCCGGCGCCAGCTTGCGTTGCTCATAGACGCCCACCACCGCGCAGCCGGTCTTGTGCTTTTCTGGGCTCCGGCTTTTTATGCTAAATTCCACGACCTACTCCTGGATTATTCATCTGAGGGAACAGCGCGTTTCGCCCGTCTGCACGGGGATTCGCTTCGATTCGTCAATCTTTCCAGCGCGGCCAGCAAAAGTCAAAACATGCGTCTATACCAGCGAGCCCTGCTGAAGGAAATGACCGCCACCGCCGGCATCGCCCTGGGCGTGCTGTCCGCCATCCTGCTGGTCACCCTGTCGGTACGCATCCTGGGCACGGCAGCCCTGGGCGAATTCGACGTCTCTGCGGTCATCCCCTTCATCAGCTTCGGCTATCTGCGCCTGCTGCCCATCCTGCTCTCATTGGCGCTGTTCGCCGGCGTCCTGCTGACCCTGGCCCGCTACTGGCAGGACAGCGAGATGGTGATCTGGTTCGGCGCCGGGCTGCCGCCCGCCGCCTGGATCAAACCGATCCTGCGCCTGGCCGGCCCGATCACCCTGATCATCGCCGGCCTCAGCCTGGTGGTCATCCCCTGGGTCTCCCGGCAAAAGGCCGACTACGAGACCTACATTGCCCGCCAGAAACAGGAGACCAGCCAGCTCATGCCCGGCGTATTCGCCGAAACCGACCAGGGCAGACGCATCTATTTCGTCGAGAACGTCACCGAAAACACCCCCAGCGTGGGCAACATATTCCTCCAGTCCGAACAGCAGGGCCGGACCGGCATCGTGATCGCCAGCCACGGCAACATCCAGACCATGCCCGACGGCGACCGCTTCCTGGTCCTGGAGCAGGGACACCGCTACGAGGGCACCCCCGGCAATCCGAATTACCGGGTCATGGAGTTCAGCCATTACGGCTTCCGGCTCGCTCCCGGCCAGCTGGCGCCCAAGCCGGTCCAGGCCCGCGAGCTCAGCACGCTCGATCTGTTGCGCGACCCCACCGCGCTCAACCAATCGGAATTGGTCTGGCGCCTGGGCTATCCGCTCAGCGCGCTGATCCTGGCCCTGTTCGCCATCCCGCTCAGCGTCTACAACCCCCGCGTCGGCCGTTCCTACAACATCGTCCTGGCCGCACTCATCTACACCCTGTACAACAATGTCATGGGCCTCAGCCAGACTTGGGTGTCGCGCGGGCTGATGAGCGCCGTGGACAGCCAGTTGCTGGTACACGGCCTCGCCTTCGCGATCCTGGCCACCGCCTTCTGGTGGCGCCACGGCCGCCCGCTCGGCCGGAGGCAGCGATGAACCTGCTGTTCCGCTACCTGACCCGCCAGATACTGGGCTCGTTCGCCCTGACCCTGGGCGCACTGCTCCTGCTGTTCGGCCTGTTCGACATGATCGGCGAACTGGATCAGGTTCATGATCAGGGCTACACCGCCCTGCGCGCCTCCCTGGTCGTACTGCTGGGCATGCCGGGCCGCGTCCAGGAGCTGCTGCCCATCGCCGCGTTGATCGGGTCCATATTCGCCCTGGTCCGGCTGGCGATGAATTCCGAGTTCACCGTCATGCGCGCCTCCGGGCTGTCGATCGGCCGCCTGGCCGGCCACATGGTGTTGCTGGGATTGCTGCTGGGAACCGCCAATCTGGTGGTAGGCGAATACATCGCCCCGCCGGCGGAGCGCCTGGCCCAGCAGATCAAGATCCGCAGCACCCAGGGCATCGTCGCCCAGGAATTCCGTTCCGGGCTCTGGGCCAAGGACGGCCACACCTTCATCAACATCCGTCAGATGCTGCCCGACGCCACTCTGGTCGGCGTGCGTATGTACGAATTCGATGACAGCTTCCAGTTGCGCCGCATCCGGCAGGCCGAGTCGGCCCGCTGGACCAACGCCGGCGATTGGGCGCTTAAAGGCGTGACCGACACCTCGATTGCGCCGGCCGGCACCCGGATCGACCACCTGCCCGAGGCCCAATGGAAATCGCCCATCACCCCCGACCTGCTCTCCGCCCTCATGGTGAATCCCGATCGGATGGCCCTGACCACGCTGTGGTCGTACGTGAAATACCTGAAGGACAACCAGCAGAAGGCCACCCGCTACGAAATCGCGCTCTGGAACAAGCTGGCGGCGCCGCTGGCCGCACCGGTCATGCTCCTGCTCGCCCTGCCCTTCGCCTATCAGCAGCCCCGCAGCGGCAAGCTGGGCAGCAAGGTCCTGTTCGGCATCATGATCGGCCTCGGCTTCCATCTGCTCAACCGGGTGTTCGGCCATATCGGCCTGCTCAACGACTGGCCGCCCGTGCTCAGCGCCCTGCTGCCCCTGAGCCTGTTCACCGGCGCGGCGATGCTTGCCCTGTGGCGGGTCGAAGCGCGCTGACCGGCCGTCAGATCGGCCGCATGACCAGCCGGGTGCCGGCCAGCCGGTCGTGCAGGAACTGCCGATCGCGGTCGAACAGGGCCCAGACGAAGCAGAAACCGAAGGTGAACACAGCCACGCTGTAGCGCAGCCAGGCCTGACGCAGACCGACCGGACCGCCGCCGGCATCGACCAGCCGTATGCGCCAGGTCTTCATCGCCAGCGTCTGGCCGCCGTGGCGCCAGAACCAGACGAAATAGCCGCCCATGACCGCAAACAGATAGATCTGGAACAACAGACGGGCGATCCCGCCCCGCTCGCCCGGATGCAGCCCGACGACCAGGAAACCGGCCATGAACAGGACCGCGCCCAGCAGGAAAGCCTCGTATATCAGGCAGACTAGGCGGCGACGGAGCGAAGCTTGGATCATGACAAACGAACTGTTTATTCGGGACGGGCAGGACTATACCTTTATTTTCGTTTGCGATTCCTCTTTGAGGTGGATATAATCCGCCGTTCTCTGCATAGCCGAATTGTCTGGAGCGAAGCATGTACGCGGTTATTCGTACCGGTGGCAAACAATACAAGGTCGCCGCCGGTGGCAAACTCAAGGTTGAAACCCTGCCTGCCGAAGTCGGCAGCGAAATCACTATCGATGACGTCCTGATGGTCGCCGACGGCGACGACATCAAGGTCGGCACCCCCGTCGTGGCGGGCGCCAGCGTCAAGGCAACCGTCCTGTCCCATGGTCGTGGCGACAAGGTGATGATCTTCAAGATGCGTCGCCGCAAGCACTACCGCAAGACCCAGGGCCATCGCCAGAACTACACGGAAATCCGCATCGACGGCATTTCCGCCTGATAGGAGAAGCTAACCATGGCACACAAAAAGGCAGGCGGCAGTTCCCGTAACGGCCGCGATTCCAAGCCCAAGATGCTGGGCGTCAAGCGCTACGGCGGCCAATTCGTTCCGGCCGGCAACATCCTCGTCCGTCAGCGCGGCACCCAGTTCCACCCCGGCTTGAACGTCGGCGTCGGCAAGGATTACACCCTCTATGCCCTGGTCGACGGCACCGTCGAATTCAAGGTCAAGGGTCCCCTGAAGCGCCGCACCGTGAGCGTGATTCCCGTTCAGGCCTAAACAACCGGACGTCCAAGAGAGCCCTATCCACGGATAGGGCTTTTTTGTTTAACCTGACGACACCATGAAATTCATCGACGAAGCCCGGATCGAAGTCATCGCCGGCAAAGGCGGCAATGGCGCGGTCTCGTTCCGGCGCGAGAAGTTCATTCCCATGGGCGGCCCGGACGGCGGCGACGGCGGCCGGGGCGGCAGCATCTGGGTGGTCGCCGACCGCAACATCAACACCCTGGTCGAATACCGCTACACCCGCCACTTCCGGGCGCAGAACGGCGAAGGCGGCCGCGGCTCGGACTGCTACGGCAAAGGCGGCGAGGATCTGACCTTGCGCGTGCCGGTCGGCACCGTCATCCATGACGACGACAGCGGCGAACTGCTCGCCGACCTGGCCGAGGACGGCCAGCGCGCCCTGATCGCCAAGGGCGGCAAGGGCGGCTTGGGCAACCTGCACTTCAAATCCAGCACCAACCGCGCGCCGCGCCAGTCGACGCCGGGCGAGGTCGGCGAGGAACACCAGCTTCGGCTCGAACTGCGGGTGCTGGCCGACGTCGGCCTATTGGGCATGCCCAATGCCGGCAAATCCACCTTCATCCGTGCCGTCTCGGCCGCCAAGCCGAAGGTCGCCGACTATCCGTTCACCACGCTGCACCCCAACTTGGGCGTGGTCCGGGTCGACGCCGATCGCAGCTTCGTGATCGCCGACATCCCCGGCCTGATCGAAGGCGCGGCCGAAGGCCACGGCCTCGGCCACCAGTTCCTGCGCCATCTGGCCAGGACCCGGCTGCTTCTTCATCTGGTCGACCTGGCGCCGTTCGACCCCGAGGCCGACCCGGTGCACGAGGCCCGGGCCATCGTCGAGGAACTGAAGAAGTACGACGAGGACCTCTACCGCAAGCCGCGCTGGCTGGTGCTCAACAAACTGGACCTGATCCCCGAGGAAGAACGCAAAAGCCGGGTCGACGCCTTCATCAAGGCCTACGGCTGGACCGGCCCCGTGTTCGCCATCGCCGCCATCAACGGCGAGAACTGCCAACCCCTGATCTACGCCATCCAGGAGCATCTGGACGAGATGAAACGCACCGCCGAACAGGAAGCATGAGCCAGTCCGTCATCGCCATCGCCCAGCGCATCGTCGTCAAGGTCGGCAGCAGCCTGGTCACCAACGACGGCCGCGGCCTCGATCATGCCCGTCTGGCGCGCTGGGCCGAACAGATCGCCGCCCTGGTCAGACGAGACAAGGAAGTGGTGCTGGTCTCCAGTGGCGCCATCGCCGAAGGCATCAGCCGGCTCGGCTGGAGCAAACGTCCCGCCGCCCTGAACGAACTCCAGGCCGCCGCCGCCGTCGGCCAGATGGGCCTGGTCGAGGCCTACGAGCGCTGCTTCCGCGGCCACGGCCTGCATACCGCCCAGGTCCTGCTCACCCACGCCGACCTGGCCGACCGGGAACGCTACCTGAACGCCCGCAGCACGCTGCGCACCCTGCTCGAACTCAAGGTGATCCCGATCATCAACGAGAACGACACGGTCACCACCGACGAGATCAAGGTCGGCGACAACGACACCCTGGGCGCCCTGGTGGCCAATCTGATCGAGGCCGACGCCCTGATCATCCTGACCGACCAGCCCGGCCTGTACACCGCCGACCCGCGCAAGCACCCGGACGCCGAGTTCGTCCACGAGGCCACCGCCGGCGACCCCGGGCTGGAAGCCATGGCCGGCGGCGCCGGCTCCAACGTCGGCACCGGCGGCATGCTGACCAAGATCCTGGCCGCCAAGCGGGCCGCCCGCAGCGGCGCCCACACGGTGATCGCCAGCGGCCGAGAGGAACGGGTCCTGGAACGGCTGGCCGCCGGCGAGATGATCGGCAGCCAGTTGACCGCCCGGCAATTGCCGCTGGCCGCGCGCCGGCAATGGCTGGCCGACCACCTCCAGGTCGCCGGCCGGCTGGTGCTCGACGCCGGCGCGGTCCAGGCCCTGGCCGGCCAGGGCAAGAGCCTGCTGCCGGTCGGCGTGATCGAGGTCTACGGCGAATTCCAGCGCGGCGAGGTGGTCGGTTGCGTCGACCAGCACGGCCGCGACATCGCCCGCGGCCTGGTCAACTACGGCGCCGACGAAGCCCGCCGCATCGCCCGCAAGCCCAGCGCGGAAATCGCCGCCATCCTCGGCTACATGGACGAACCCGAACTGATCCATAGAGACAACCTGGCGTTGCTGTAGCCGTTCAAGCCAGCGCATGGGCGACCTCCGGACTGGTCAAGGTGCACCTCCCCAGCTTGCCCGGCGACCGGGCGGCAAAGCATAATCCGCGCCTATGCCGACATCGGCAACTTAGGCAGCCGACCTCGGTCGAACCTGTCGTTATCCTGAACAGAGAGCCGCCACAGTGAACCGCATCCTGTTACCGCTCATTCTCGCTTTCGCGCTGCCGGCCTCGGCCACAGCGGCCGACCTTTCCTCCCGGATCGCGCCCGGCAAGTGGGCGCTGGCCTATCAGCGCATCGGCGAACTCAAGCCGCTCCATTTCAAGCATGAGGAGACGGGCACCAGCTACACCTGCATCGAAGGCGATCCGCGCGCCAAGATCGTCAACTGGATCAAGAGCAAGGGCTGCACCATCGACAAGGAAGCCATGGTCGGCGACGTCTATCGGATGAGCGGCGAATGCCGCCTGAAGTGGTGGAAGGCCGCCCCCATCCCGGTCAGCGTCGAACTGAAACCGGAAAACAGGAAGGCATTCACGCTGGATATCCGGACCGAAGGCAATTCGATCCTCAACTTTACCGAGCACACCCGGGCCACCCACCAGGGCGCCTGCGATCCGCAGACTGCGCAGCCCGCCGCTGCGCCTCAATCGATCTCCGGCCCCGAAGACGCCCCGGCCAACCGGAGCTGAGACACCCCTACCGCCAGCCGGATTCGAGCGGCGGGCGCACCTTCAGCATTGCAGGGCGAGCAGGATGGCCAGCGAGGACAGTATCATCAGTGCGGAAAACACCCCGAGCGCCTTGAACCGGTTCTTGCGGCGCAGCTTGCGGTTGTCCATGATGGCCATCCATTCGCCGATCACGCCCAGCATGCCGACCAGGAACAGCGGCGTGACCAGGACGATCACCAGGATGTGGCGATCGCGCTGGGCATCGCTGGCGCAGAAGGTTGAACGCAGCACCAGGCTGCTGTCGAGCAGCCGGATGGCCATGTGGAACAGATAGAACCAGACCACAAGGGCGCCGCTGATCCCGACTACGGTCCACCAGAAGGTCGGCGTAGCGAGGGTCTCGGTAAAGACCTTCCAGCGATAGCGCCAGGCATACTTCCAGCTCATGTTCTCCCCCTCCGTCAAACACCGCTGAATCGGAACTCACGCCCCGGACCGGCCAATCCGCGTATTACACCAGCTTGCTCCGTTGCGCCTTCACTTTATCCAGGGTAGCCGCAAAATCGGCCAGCCGCTTGCGCTCCTGCTCGACCACAGCGGCCGGGGCCTTGTCGACGAAGCTGGCGTTGGACAGCTTGCCGTTGGCCTTGCCGATCTCCGCCTCCAGACGCGCGATCTCCTTGTCCAGACGCGCCTTCTCGGCCTCCGGATCGACTTCGATGTGCAGCATCAGGCGCCAGTCGCCGACGATGGCCACCGGCGCGTCGCTCTCGGGCAACGGCGACCGGGCCTGGACTTCGGCCAGCCGCGCCAGCAACTGCATGTAGGGCGCGTAGACGGCGACCCGCTCGGCGTCGCCTTCGGCATAGAGCGGGACCTTGACCGAGGGCGCCACGCTCATCTCGCCGCGCAGGTTGCGGCAGGCGTTGATCAGGGCCTTGAGCTGCTCCATCTCGGCCATGGCCCCGGCGTCGATCCGGTTCGGGTCGGCGTCGGGGAAGGCCGCCAACATGACGCTTGCCCCCGAAGCGCCGGCCAGCGGCGCGACCGACTGCCACAACTCTTCGGTGATGAACGGAATGACCGGATGGGCCAGGCGCAGCACCTCCTCCAGCACCCGCACCAGAGTGCGCCGGGTGGCGCGTTGTGCCGCCTCGGAGCCGTTGCCGATCTGGACCTTGGCCAGTTCCAGATACCAGTCGCAATACTCGTCCCAGACGAATTCGTAGACGGCGCGCGCCACCTGGTCGAAGCGGTATTGGCCGTAGCCTTCATGCACCGCCTGCTTGGCCGCCTCCAGCCGACCAAGGATCCAGCGGTCGACGAAGGAGAACTCCAGCGGCAGGGCCTCGTCCAGGCCGGTGTCCTGGCCCTCGCAATTCATCAGCACGAAGCGGGTCGCGTTCCACAGCTTGTTGCAGAAGTTGCGGTAGCCCTCGCAGCGCTGCAGGTCGAACTTGATGTCGCGGCCGTGGGTGGCGAGCGAGGCGAAGGTGAAGCGCAGGGCATCGGTGCCGAAACTGGGGATGCC
This sequence comes from Parasulfuritortus sp., assembly GCA_036391875.1. Taxonomy (GTDB): domain Bacteria; phylum Pseudomonadota; class Gammaproteobacteria; order Burkholderiales; family Thiobacillaceae; genus Parasulfuritortus. The sequence goes on along the minus strand of DASVZA010000022.1, from coordinate 68,486 downwards.
GTCCGGAAACTCCTTGCTGGTGGCCTTCTCGATCTTGGGCGCGTCCTTGGGGTTCATCAGGCCGGTGGTGCGCTTGGCCACCAGATCGCCGAGGGCGATGCCGTCGATCAGGTCGATCGGATCCAGCACGTTGCCCTTGGACTTGGACATCTTGTTACCGTGGGCGTCGCGCACCAGGCCGGTGACGTAGACCTCCTTGAACGGCACCTTGCCGGTGAAGTGCAGGGTCATCATGACCATGCGCGCCACCCAGAAGAAGATGATGTCGAAACCGGTAACCAGGACCGAGGTCGGCAGGTAGTTTTTCAGCTCGGCAGTATCGTTCGGCCAGCCGAGGGTCGAGAACGGCCACAGTGCCGAGGAGAACCAGGTGTCGAGCACGTCTTCGTCCCGGCTCAGCGGCGCGCCGTTGGCCTGCTTCAGCGCCTCTTCCTCGCTGTGCGCGACGTAGATATTGCCGGCCTCGTCATACCAGGCCGGGATGCGGTGGCCCCACCAGAGCTGACGCGAGATGCACCAGTCCTGGATGTTCTCCAGCCACTGCCGGTAGGTGGTGGTCCAGTTCTCCGGCACGAACTTCAGCTCGCCGGAATCGACCACGCCCAAAGCCTGCTTGGCCAGGCCTGCCATGCTCATGAACCACTGGTCGGTGAGCATGGGCTCGATCACGGCATGGGTGCGGTCACCGCGCGGGATCATCAGCTTGTGCGGCTTGGCCGAGACCAGCAGGCCCTTTGCCTGCAGTTCGTCGAGTATCTTCTGGCGGGCGACATAACGGTCCAGGCCCTGGTATTCGGCCGGCCCGAATTCGTTGATCCTGGCGTCCAGGGTCAGGACGTTGATCGCGGCCAGGTTGTGGCGCTGGCCGACCTGCCAGTCGTTGAAGTCGTGGGCCGGGGTAATCTTGACCACGCCGGTGCCGAATTCGCGATCGACGTAGTCGTCGGCGATGATCGGGATGGTGCGTTCGGCCACCGGCAGACGCACCGACTTGCCGATGAGATGCGTGTAGCGCTCGTCGGCCGGATTGACCGCCACGGCCGTGTCACCGAGCAGAGTCTCGGGCCGGGTGGTGGCCACGGTCAGGACGCCGCTGCCGTCCTCCAGGGGATAGTTGATCTCCCAGATGAAGCCGTCTTCCTCGGTGTTGACCACCTCCAGGTCGGACACCGCCGTGCCCAGCACCGGATCCCAGTTGACCAGACGCTTGCCACGGTAGATCAGGCCTTCCTTGTAGAGCCGGACGAAGACCTCGGTCACCGCCTTGGACAGGCCCTCGTCCATGGTGAAGCGTTCGCGCGACCAATCGGGCGAGGTGCCCAGCCGGCGCATCTGGCGGGTGATGGTCGAGCCGGAATGCTCCTTCCATTCCCAGACCTTCTCCAGGAACTTCTCCCGGCCCAGGTCGTGGCGGGAGACCTTCTGGGCGTCGAGCTGGCGCTCGACCACGATCTGGGTGGCGATGCCGGCGTGGTCGGTGCCCGGCTGCCACAGGGTGTTGTCGCCGCGCATGCGGTGGTAGCGGGTCAGCGCGTCCATCAGGGTGTGCTGGAAGGCGTGGCCCATGTGCAGGGTGCCGGTCACGTTGGGCGGCGGCAGCAGGATGCAATAGTGGTCACGGCCCGGGGCGTCGCCCATCTTGTAGTAGCCGGCCGACTCCCAGTGGGCGTACCAGCGTTTTTCGATGTCGTGGGGTTCGAAGCTTTTCGCGAGTTCCATGATGACCTGTAAATCGTGTGGCCGGCGCGGGCCGGGAAAGGCGGGGATTATAGCCGAGGCGGCTGCAAGTCTTTGCGCGCGGCCAGTTCCTCGCGCACCACTCGGCGGACCAGGGACTCGATGCGCAGCTGCTGGCGGATGAAGAGTTCGGACAGGCGTGCTTCCAGCGCGGCGGCCAGGCGGTCGATGTCGACTTCGGACAGATGCATGGCCGGTCCGGCTTCCTGGGAGAGATCAGGAAGCTTGGCCGGCGGCGGCGCCGACAAAGCGTCGACGGCCGGCGCGGCGGCGATCTTCACCCCTTCCGCCACCACTTCGGTGAGCATCGGGAAGTCCTCTTCCAGCTCCAGCCGCTTGCCGGCGAAACCGGCCCGCTTGCCGAGCATGGCGTCGATCTTGCCAAAGATGTCCTGGGTGTCGTCAGCCATGCTTGTCCAAGTCCACGTTGTTGATCTCGTAGCCCCGTTCCTTGTAGAAACGGTAGCGCTCCCGGGCCGCCTGGCGGTCGGCGTCGTCGCGGCCGACCAGTTCGATCAGGCGCTCGAAGCGGCTGAATACGGGTGGGCGGTCGGCACCCAGGTTGACCAGCACGTCGGGCGAGGCCAGGGCGTCGGCATCGGTGCCGATCAGGATGGGCGTCTCTTGGGCCAGCGGATGGCCGCAGCGGACATGCGGCACGAAGGACAGCTTGTCCTGGGTCCAGATCGCAGCGTCGAGCTCGCCGGCAATGCGCTCGTCGACAGCGTAGAACAAGGCCTGCTTTCCCGCCCGATGGATCTTGGCGGCCAGCTTGCGGGCCGCCTCGACCTTGTCGTCGGCATTGAAGTAGAAATCGACCCGGGTCACTTGCGGGCAATCGCCTCTTTGATCGCCTCGCCCATGCCGGCCGGGCTCTTGGCCACGACGACGCCGGCCTTCTCCAGGGCTGCGATCTTGTCCTCGGCCTTGCCCGAGCCGCCGGCGATGATGGCGCCGGCATGGCCCATGCGCTTGCCCTTGGGCGCAGTCAAGCCGGCGATGTAGGCCGCCACCGGCTTGGTCACGTGGGCCTTGATGTATTCAGCCGCGGCCTCCTCGGCCGTGCCGCCGATCTCGCCCACCATGATGATGGCGGAGGTACCTGGATCGGCCTGGAACAGCTCAAGGCAGTCGATGAAGTCGAGGCCCTTGATCGGGTCGCCGCCGATGCCGACGCAGGTCGACTGGCCGAGGCCCGATTGCGTCGTCTGCCAGACCGCCTCGTAGGTCAGCGTGCCGGAACGGGAGACGATGCCGACCTTGCCCGGCTGGTGGATGAAGCCCGGCATGATGCCGATCTTGCACTCCCCGGGAGTGATCAGGCCGGGGCAGTTGGGGCCGATGAGATTCGCGCCGTTGGCCCGGATCGCGGCCTTGACGTTGATCATGTCGCGCACCGGGATGCCCTCGGTGATGCAGGCGATCACCTTGATGCCGGCATCGGCCGCTTCCAGGATGCCGTCGGCGGCGAAGGCGGCCGGGACGTAGATCATGGTGGCATCGGCGCCGGTCTCGCGCACGGCGTCCTTGACCGTGTTGAACACGGGCAGGTCGAGGTGGCTCTGGCCGCCCTTGCCGGGCGTGACGCCACCGACCATCTTGGTGCCGTAGGCGATGGCCTGCTCGGAATGGAAGGTGCCCTGCTTGCCGGTGAAGCCCTGGCAGATGACCTTGGTGTGCTTGTCGATCAGGATGCTCATTGGGCGGCCTCCACGGCGCGGCGGGCCGCTTCGTTCAGATCGTTGGCGGCGATGATGGCCAAACCGGAGCCGGCCAGCAGTTCTCGCCCCTTGTCGGCATTGGTGCCTTCGAGGCGGACCACCACCGGCACCTTCACGCCGACCTCCTTCACCGCCTGGATGATGCCCTCGGCGATCAGGTCGCAGCGGACGATGCCGCCGAAGATGTTGATCAGCACCGCCTTGACGTTCGGGTCGGCCAGGATGATCTGGAAGGCCTGGGCCACCGACTGCGGCGTGGCGCCGCCGCCGACGTCGAGGAAGTTGGCCGGCATGCCGCCCGACAGCTTGATCAGGTCCATGGTCGCCATGGCCAGGCCGGCGCCGTTGACCATGCAGCCGATATTGCCGTTCAACGCGATGTAGTTGACGTTGTGGTGATGGGCCTCGGCCTCCTTGGGATCGACCTGCGAGAAGTCGGCCAGCTCCGCCAGCGCCTTCTGGCGATAGAGCGCGTTGTCGTCGACGCCCATCTTGCAGTCGAGCGGCAGGATGCGGCCGTCCGCCGTCACCACCAGCGGGTTGATCTCCAGCAGGGCGAGATCCTTCTCCATGAAGATGCGGTAGCAGGCCTTGACCAGCTTGACGAAGGCGGCGACCTGGTCGCCGGCCAGACCCAGGCCGAAGGCCAGGTTGCGGCCCTGGTAGTCCATCAGCCCGGTAACCGGATCGACCGTCTCGCGCAGGATCTTGTCCGGCGAGGTCCGTGCCACTTCCTCGATTTCCATGCCGCCGGCGGTCGAGGCCACCAGGCCAATGCGCTCGGCGGCGCGATCGACGGTGATCGACAGGTAGAGTTCGCGGGCGATGGGCAGGGTCTCCTCGACCAGCAGGGTGTTGACCGGCTGGCCGTCGGGCGCGTTCTGGTAGGTGACCAGACGCTTGCCGAGCAGGGACTCGGCGGCGGCCTTCAGTTCGTCGGCGCTGCGGCAGAGCTTGACGCCGCCGGCCTTGCCCCGGCCACCGGCATGGACCTGGGCCTTGATCACCCAGGCTTCGCCGCCCAGTTCAGCGGCGGCTCGGGCGCATTGGTCGACGGCGGAAATGGCCGCGCCGCGCGGGGTGGCGATGCCGAACTCGCGCAGGATCGCCTTGGCTTGGTATTCGTGCAGATTCATCAATGCATTCTGGTTGGACGTTAATGCCGCTATTTTGTAGTAAACGCCGCGCCCCCGCCAGAATCCGGTAGCATAGAACGCAGAATTAACTGGAGTTCCCATGGCAGAGATTCTCGTTCTTTACTACAGCCTGCACGGCTCGGTGAAGCAGCTGGCCGCCCATGTCGCCCACGGCGTCGAGTCGGTGTCCGGAATGCACGCCCGGGTCCGCACCGTGCCCAAGGTGGTGGCCGAATCCGACGGTCCGGTCAAACTAGTGCCCGACGAGGGCGCCCCCTACGCCACGCCCAAGGACCTGGAGGAATGCGCCGGCCTGGCACTGGGTTCGCCGACCCGGTTCGGCAACATGGCCGCGGCCATGAAACATTTCTGGGACGGCACCAGCGGCCTCTGGCTGTCCGGCGCCCTGGCCGGCAAGCCGGCCGGCGTGTTCACCTCCACCGCCAGCCTGCACGGCGGCCAGGAAACCACGCTGCTGACCATGATGATGCCCCTGCTCCACCACGGCATGCTGATCGTCGGCCTGCCCTACACCAACCCAGAACTGACCGCCACGCGCTCGGGCGGCACCCCCTACGGCGTCAGCCACTTCGCCGGCCCCGATGGCAAGCAACCGGTGACCGAGGAAGAACGCAGGCTGGCCTTCGCCCAAGGCAGGCGGCTGGCCGAGATCGCAGCCAAACTAGGATAGGACCATGAGCGAACAAGGTGACGAGGCCCGCCGCTTCACGCGGGGCCAGACCAGCGGCGTGCTGTCGACGATTTCCAAGCGGCTGGAAGGCTTTCCGTTCGGCTCGGTGTCGCCCTTCATCCTCGACCATGCCGGTCGGCCGGTGATCCTGATCTCCGAGATCGCCGAGCACACCAAGAACATCGACGCCGATCCGCGCGTCTCCATCATCGTCCAGCCCTACGCCGCCGACATGCAGACCACCGGCCGGGTGACCGTGATCGGCCGGGCCGAGCGGCTGGACGACAAGGACACGCTCGGCCCCCGCTACCTGCGCTACTTCCCGCAGGCGGAAGGCTATTTCGCGATGCACGATTTCCATTTCTACCGCGTCGAGCCGGTCAAGATCCGCTGGATCGGCGGCTTCGGCCGCATCTTCTGGGTCGACCCGGAGGCCTACCTGTCCGCGGCCGGCACGTTGGCCGAGGTCGAGGACGGCATCCTGGCCCACATGAACGCCGACCATGCCGACATGCTGCGCAACTGCTGCCGGCATTTCCACGGCATCGAAACACCCGAAGCCCGAATGATCGGCATCGACCCGGACGGCTTCGACGTCCGCGCCGGCGAGCGCATCCTGCGCTTCGCCTTCGAAACGCCGGTCGCCAACGCCGAAGAGGCGCGCACCGCCCTGGTCGCCATGGCCGGGCTTTGCCGCGCATGACGCCGGCCCGGCTGCAGTGGCTGGCCTCGGCCAGCCTGATCGCCCTGATCCTGCTCTGCCTGTCCTGGGAATTGTGGCTGGCGCCGCTCAAGCCCGGCGGCTCGATGTGGGTACTGAAGACCGTGCCGCTGCTCTTCCCTCTGTTCGGCATCCTGCACGGCAAGTTGTACACCTATCGCTGGTCGACACTCCTGATATGGCCCTACTTCGCTGAGGGGATCATGCGGGCGATGACCGAAGTGGCGCCTTCGCGCACGTTGGCTATTCTGGAAATCGCGCTGTCCCTGAGCTTCTTCTTCGCCGCCGCGTTCTATGCCAGAACGGCGTCGGGAACTCGCAGAATTGACCGAGATCAAAGCTAACCGGATATTACGCTCTTAAATTGACGATATTAACGTTCGCTAATATACTCTCGCGGTTTTTTTAATTAATAAGCACACCCATACGAAGGAAGCGCCATGTCAAATATCAATTCAGTGCATTTCAAATTCCTGCCCATGTCGATGCGAATGCTGTTCACCATGGTCATGCTGGTTTTCGGCGCCGCCTACTGTATGGCCATGCTCCAGGTCTGGTACACCAAGGTCGGCCTGGACGGCAAGAAGTACCTGACCGCCCGGGACTTGGTGATCGCCTACAGCGGCAACACCGACGGCACCAAGATGGAAACCGCACTGAAGGGCCCGATGTCCGCCATGCTGGACGACGCCAACAAGAAGATCGTCTTCGACTGGCTGCACAAGGGCGCGCCCAAGGGTGAATTCGACACCACCATCAACCCCCTCCTGCAGGAACACTGCGTGATGTGCCACAACCCGCAGGCCAATCCCAACCTGCCCGACTACACCAACTGGGCCGGCGTCCAGAAGGTCACCACCGCCGATACCGGCATGACCATCGCGACCCTGATCCGGGTGTCACACATCCACCTGTTCGGCCTGACCTTCATCTTCTTCATCACCGGCTTCATCTACAGCCACTCCTACGTGCGTCCGATGTGGTTCAAGTGCGTGGTGATCGCCATACCCTTCCTAGCCCTGATCGTCGACGTCGCGTCCTGGTACCTGACCAAGATCTGGCACGGCTTCGCCTGGGTGGTGATCATCAGCGGCGCCGTCTACGGCCTGGCCTTCACCATCCAGTGGTTCACCTCCATGTACCAGATGTGGCTATACAAGCTGCCCAAGGACCTGACCGACGCGAACGGCGAACTGCCCTGCATCCACGGCAACAACTGATCGACGCGCAAGCAGCATGAAAAAGGGCGGCCATCGAGGCCGCCCTTTTTATTTGGCCTTTCGGCCCGATCGGATCAGACCTGGGGATGGGCCCGCTCCTCGGCGCCGTACAGCTTGTTCAGCGCGTTGAGATAGGACTTCACCGAAGCGATGACGATATCGGTATCCGCACCCTGGCCGTTGACCACCCGGCCGTTGCGGGCCAGACGCACGGTCACCTCGCCTTGGGCGTCGGTACCGGTGGTGATGTTGTTGACCGAATAGAGCAGCAGGGTCGCACCGCTCGCCACCACCTCTTCGATGGCCCTGAACGAGGCGTCCACCGGACCGCCGCCGTCCGCTTCGGCCCGTTTCTCCTCGCCGTTGTCGGCCAGCACGATCTGGGCATGGGGCGTCTCGCCGGTCTCGGAACAGACCTTGAGCGAGACCAGCTTGAAGCGGTCTCTGGCCTCGGCCAGCACCTCGTCGGAAACCAGAGCCTGGAGATCCTCGTCAAAGATCTCGCGCTTCTTGTCGGCCAGGTCCTTGAACCGGGCGAAGGCGGCGTTGAGTGCCTCCTCGCTTTCCAGCACGATGCCCAGTTCGTTCAAGCGGGTACGGAATGCATTGCGCCCCGAAAGCTTGCCCAGAGTCAGCTTGTTGGTGCTCCAGCCCACGTCCTCGGCGCGCATGATCTCGTAGGTCTCGCGATGCTTGAGCACACCGTCCTGGTGGATGCCGGACTCGTGGGCGAAGGCGTTGGCGCCGACGATGGCCTTGTTGGGCTGCACCGGGTAGCCGGTGATGCTCGACACCAGCTTGGAGGTCGGCACGATCTGGGTGGTATCGATCCGGCTGTCGCAGGCAAACACGTCGCGCCGGGTCTTGACCGCCATGACCACCTCTTCCAGCGAGGCGTTGCCGGCCCGCTCGCCCAGGCCGTTGATGGTGCACTCGACCTGGCGGGCGCCGTTCATCACGGCGGCCAGCGAATTGGCCGAGGCCATGCCGAGGTCGTTGTGGCAATGAGTGGACCAGATCACCTGGTCGCTGTTCGGCACCCGCGCCAGCAGTTCCTTGAAGCGCTCGCCCCACAGCACCGGGATGCTGTAGCCGACCGTATCAGGCACGTTGAGGGTCTTGGCCCCGGCCTGGATGACGGCATCGAAGATGCGGACCAGGAAATCGATCTCGGAGCGCACCGCGTCCTCGGCCGAGAATTCGACGTCGTCGGTGTATTCCCGCGCCAGCTTGACCGCCGCGACGGCACGCTCGACCACCTCGTCGGGCGACATGCGCAGCTTCTTCTCCATGTGGATCGGCGAAGTGGCGATGAAGGTATGGATGCGGCCCGACTTGGCCGGCTTGATCGCCTCGCCCGCGGCCCGGACGTCCTTCTCGTTGGCGCGGGCCAGCGAGCAGACGGTGGAGTTCTGCACGATGTGGGCGATGCTCTTGATGGCATCGGCGTCACCCGGGCTGGCGGCCGCGAAACCGGCCTCGATCACGTCCACACCCAGCCGCTCCAACTGGCGCGCGATGCGGATCTTCTCCTCCTTGGTCATGGCCGCGCCCGGGCTCTGCTCGCCATCCCTGAGGGTGGTGTCGAAAATGATCAAATGGTCGTTCATGGCTCACTCCATAGCGTAGGTATTCGATGCCGCCCGGGCGGCAACGCAGGCCGTCTCGGACGATATGGGGTACATCAGGGGAGGTGTTAGTTTTTGCCCGCGCAGGGCAGCAGCGGGCGGGTCGCCAGCCGGACCAGAGAGACGAACGAGAAGGCTTGGGAAACCGTGTTCATGGCCGGAATATAAACGGCTACTCGGCCTTGGGCAAGTCATTCGCCCTGCGCTTTGCGAAAAACTGCCAGGCGGCCATCGCGTAGCCCGACAGGCCGTAGCCCAGGAAGATGGCGAACAGCACGATGGGCGGATCGACCGACACCAGGACGAACGCGAGGGCGATCAGGACGATGACCATGAAGGGCACGCTCTTGCGCAGATTGATGTCCTTGCCGCTGTAGAAGCGCAGGTTGCTGACCATGGTCAATCCGGCGAATACCGTGAACACCCAGGCCGGCCAGCGCAGGTCGGCACCGGCGACCTGGTTGTCGAAGGCCACCCAGACCAGGCCTGCGACCAGGGCGGCGGCGGCCGGGCTGGGCAGGCCCTGGAACCAGCGCTTGTCCTGCACTTCGAGCATGGTGTTGAAACGGGCCAGGCGCAGCGCGGCGCCGACGCAGTAGATGAAGGCGGCGATCCAGCCCAGCTTGCCCAGGCCCTTCAGCGCGAAGCTGTACATGACCAGGGCCGGCGCGACGCCGAACGAGACCATATCTGACAGCGAATCGTATTCGGCGCCGAATGCGCTCTGGGTCCGGGTCAGGCGGGCGACCCGGCCATCCAGTCCGTCCAGCACCATGGCCACGAAGATGGCCGATGCGGCGTATTCGAAGCGGCCGTTCATGGCCTGGACGATGGCGTAGAAACCGGCGAACAGGGCACCGGTGGTGAACAGGTTGGGCAGCAGGTAGATGCCGCGGCGCATGATCTTGCCCTGGCGGGTGATCATGCCATGGCGCAAGAGCGGGCGGGGGCTTCCGGTCGGATCGGTCATGGCGCGGCCAGTTCGGCCAGCACGTCCTGGGAGGCGTGCACCTTGTCACCCAAGGAGACCCGGGGCGTGGCCGTGAGCGGTAGGTAGACGTCTACCCGCGAACCGAAGCGGATGAAGCCGTAACGCTGACCGCGGCTCAGCTTGGTGCCCGGCTCGACGTAGCACAGGATGCGGCGGGCGATCAGTCCGGCGACCTGGACGCAGGTGATGTCCTGGCCGTCGGCGGTGCGGATATGCAGGGCGTTGCGCTCGTTCTCGGTCGAGGCCTTGTCGAAATCGGCGTTGACGAACTTGCCCGGGTGGTACCAACGCTGCACCACCTCGCCGTCAACCGGCGCGCGGTTGGAATGGACGTTGAACACGTTCATGAACACGCTGATCTTGAGCGCCTCGCGCTTGAGCCAGGGGTCCTCGGCCTTCTCGACCTTGATCACCCGGCCGTCGGCCGGCACCAGGACGAGGTTTTCGCCGACCGGGATCCGGCGCGCCGGATCACGGAAGAACTGAAGCACGAACAGGAACAGGATCCAGGCCAGAGAGGCCAGCCAGAAGCCGGTGAAGTAAGTGGCCAGCACGGCCAGGACGAAGGCGCCGGCCAGGAACGGCCAGCCCTCGCGGGCGATGATGGGATGCGGCCAGGCCGACTTGGCGGGGGGACAGACACCGATGCACATATCAGCTTTCCAGAAAAGGAAAACGGGAAAAGCCGAAGCAGCCTCTCAGCGCCCGTCTTTTCCCGTTCCCCGGACCGCTTAGTTGCGGGACTTGTCCACCAGCTTGTTGGCGGTGATCCAGGGCATCATGGAACGCAGCTTCTCGCCGACCTGCTCGATCGGGTGAGCGGCGTTGAGGCGGCGGCGAGCGGTCATCTCGGGGTAGTTGGTGCGACCTTCCAGGATGAAGCGCTTGGCGTAGTTGCCGTTCTGGATGTTCTTCAGGGCCTCGCGCATGGCGTAGCGCGATTCTTCGTTGATGACCTCGGGGCCGGTCACGTACTCGCCATACTCCGCGTTGTTGGAGATGGAGTAGTTCATGTTGGCGATACCGCCTTCATAGATCAGGTCGACGATCAGCTTCAACTCGTGCAGGCACTCGAAGTAGGCCATCTCAGGGGCGTAGCCGGCCTCGACCAGGGTCTCGAAGCCCATCTTGACCAGTTCCACGGCGCCGCCGCAGAGCACGGCCTGCTCGCCGAACAGGTCGGTCTCGGTCTCGTCCTTGAAGGAGGTCTCGATGATGCCGGTGCGGCCGCCGCCGATCGCGGAGGCGTAGGACAGGGCGATGTTCTTGGCCTTGCCGGAAGCGTTCTGATAGACGGCGATCAGGTCGGGGATGCCACCGCCCTTGACGAACTCTGAGCGCACGGTGTGGCCGGGGGCCTTGGGGGCGATCATGATCACGTCCAGGTCGGCACGCGGCACGATCTGGTTGTAGTGGATCGAGAAGCCGTGGGCGAAGGCCAGGGCAGCGCCCTTCTTGATGTTCGGCTCGATGTCGCACTTGTAGGTTTCCGGCTGCAGCTCGTCCGGGATCAGGATCATGACGACGTCGGCGTCCTTGACCGCATCGGCCACTTCCTTGACGGTCAGGCCGGCCTTCTTGGCCTTGTCCCAGGAAGCGCCGCCCTTGCGCAGGCCGACGGTGACCTTGACGCCCGAATCCTTCAGGTTGTTGGCGTGGGCATGGCCTTGGGAGCCGTAACCGACGATGGTGACCTTCTTCTTCTTGATCAGGGAAAGATCACAATCCTTGTCGTAATAGAGCTGCATAGTCGTTCCTTTCAATAAACTCAGGGGGTGGGAAGCCGGCGGCTGCCCACTAGATCTTCATGATGCGGTCGCCGCGGCCGATGCCCGAGGCGCCGGTGCGCACCGCTTCCAGGATGGCGGTCGGCTCGATCGCCTCGAGGAAGGCATCCAGCTTGGCGCCGGTGCCGGTCAGCTCGATGGTGTAGGTCTTGTCGGCCACGTCGATGATGCGGCCGCGGAAGATGTCCGCCATCCGCTTCATCTCCTCGCGGAACTCGCCGGAGGCCTTGACCTTGACCAGCATCAGTTCGCGCTCGATGTGGTTGCCGTCGGTCAGGTCCTGCACCTTGACGATGTCGACCAGCTTGTTGAGCTGCTTGGTGATCTGCTCGATCACCTCGTCCGAGCCGCGCGTGACGATGGTCATGCGCGACAGGCTGTCGTCCTCGGTCGGCGCCACGGTCAGCGATTCGATGTTGTAGCCGCGGGCGGAGAACAGGCCCGAGACCCGCGACAAGGCGCCCGCCTCGTTTTCCATCAAGAGGGAGATGATATGCCGCATCGTGTTACACCAGGATCATTTCGGACAGGCCCTTGCCGGCCGGGATCATCGGATAGACGTTTTCGCGCGGATCGGTGAGGAAGTTGAGGAACACCAGCCGGTCCTTGTATTCGCCGAACGCCTTGCGCAAGGCCGGCTCCACGTCCTCCGGCTTTTCGATCAGCATGCCGACGTGGCCGTAGGCCTCGGCCAGCTTGACGAAGTCGGGCAGCGAGGCGACGTAGGACTCGGAATAGCGCTCTTCGTAGAAGAACTCCTGCCACTGCCGCACCATGCCCAGGTAACCGTTGTTGAGCAGGATGATCTTGATCGGCAGGTTGCTCTGCCGGCAGGTGGCCAGTTCCTGGATGTTCATCTGGATGCTGCCCTCGCCGGTGACGCAGGCGACCGGCGCGCCGGGGTGGGCCATCTGCACGCCCATGGCGGCCGGCAGGCCGAAGCCCATGGTGCCGAGACCGCCGGAGTTGATCCAGCGCCGCGGCTTGGCGAACTTGTAGTACTGGGCAGCCCACATCTGATGCTGGCCGACGTCGGAGGTGACGAAGGCCTCGCCCTCGGTGACCTCGTACAGTTTCTCGATCACGAACTGGGGCTTGATGACGGCCGCGCTGCGGTCGTACTTCATGCAGTCCTGGGAACGCCACAATTCGATCTGTGCCCACCAGGCCTTGAGGGCCTCCTGATCGGTGCCGTGGTCGGCGGCCTGGATCAGCTTGGTGAATTCGCTCAGGACCTGGGAAACCTCGCCGACGATGGGCACGTCCACCCGCACCCGCTTGGAGATGGAGGACGGATCGACGTCGATGTGGATGATCTTGCGCGCTTCCTTGGAGAAGTGCTTCGGGTTGCCGATCACCCGGTCGTCGAAGCGGGCGCCCACCGCCAGCAGCACGTCGCAGTGCTGCATGGCCATGTTGGCCTCGATGGTGCCGTGCATGCCGAGCATGCCCATGAACAGCGGGTCGGGGGCCGGATAGCCGCCCAGGCCCATCAGCGTGCTGGTCACCGGGAAACCGAGCAGGCGGGCCAGTTCGATCAACTGCGGGGCGGCATCGCCCAGGATCACGCCGCCGCCGGTGTAGATCACCGGCCGCTTGGCCTCGAGCAGCATCTGCACGGCGCGCTTGATCTGGCCGGAATGCCCCTTCGAGGTCGGGTTGTAGGAACGCATGGCGATGCTTTCCGGATAGTGGAAAGCGCAGGTGTGCTGGGTCACGTCCTTGGGAATGTCGACCACCACCGGCCCGGGCCGTCCGGTGGCTGCGATGAAGAAGGCCTTCTTCATGGTGTCGGCCAGGTCATTGACGTCCTTGACCAGGAAATTGTGCTTCACGCAGGGCCGGGTGATGCCGATCGTGTCGACCTCCTGGAAGGCGTCCAGGCCGATCGCGGCAGTGGGCACCTGGCCGGTGATCACCACCATGGGGATCGAATCCATATAGGCCGTGGCGATGCCGGTCACGGCATTGGTGGCGCCGGGACCGGAAGTCACCAGGGCCACGCCCACCTTGCCGGTGGAGCGGGCATAGGCGTCGGCCGCATGCACGGCAGCCTGTTCATGGCGCACCAGGATGTGTTCGAATTTATCCTGCTTGTAGATTTCGTCGTAGATGTTGAGCACTGCCCCGCCGGGATAGCCGAACACATGTTCGACGCCCTCGGCCGCCAGACAGCGGACCACGATCTCCGCACCGGTCAATTCCGTATCAGCCATGAATTGCGAAGGTTTTGTGAATTATTTCAAAGAGGAAGAACAGTAGCCGGTGCGCCTCTTTTGGTCAAGTTCTGCCGGCCTTGGCCACACCGGCGAAAGGGCTGACTCAGCCGGCGCGAAGCCCGATAATCCAGACCATGGCCCACGACCGACTCCGCTCCGATTCCATGGCGCCCCGCGTCACTGCCGACCAGTGGCGCGCCGCGCTGCGGTTGTTCCCCTATGTCTGGCGCTACAAGGGCCGGGTCCTGACCGCCTTCGGCCTGCTGCTCGGCGCCAAGCTGGCCAACGTCGCGGTGCCGCTGATCCTCAAGCAGATCGTCGATCGATTGCACAACCCCGGCGTCGCCCTCGCCCTGCCCATGGCCTTCATCGTCCTGTACGGCCTGCTCCGGTTCGGCAACACCGCCCTGACCGAGGTGCGCGACGGCCTGTTCGCCCGGGTGCTGCAGCGCGCCATGCGGGGCGTAATCTTCGACGTATTCCGACACTTGCACGCCCAATCGCTGCGTTTCCATCTCGACCGGCGCACCGGCGGACTGGCCGCCGACATCGAGCGCGGCTCACGCTCGATCCGCTTCCTGATCAACTTCAGCCTGTTCAACATCGCCCCCACCATCCTGGAAATCCTCATGGTGGCCGGCGTGCTGTTCGTCAAGTACAACCCCTGGTTCGGCGGCATCACCTTGATGACGCTGGTGGTCTACATCATCTTCACCGTGACCGTGACCAACTGGCGGCTCCATCATCGCCGCGTCATGAACGAAACCGACGCCGCCGCCAACGCCCGGGCCGTGGACAGTCTGCTCAACTACGAAACGGTGAAGTATTTCAACAACGAGGACTACGAGGCGCAGCGGCTGAAGGCCGATCTCGGCGCCGCCGAGGAAGCGGCGGTGCAATCGGAAATCTCGCTGGCCTGGCTCAATGGCGGCCAGTCGTTCATCATCGCGGTCGGCGTCACCGCCATGATGGGCTTCGCCGCCCAGGGCGTGGTCCACAAGACCATGACCATCGGCGACCTGGTGCTGGTCAACGCTTACCTGCTGCAACTGTTCATCCCGCTCAACTTCCTGGGCACGGTCTACCGCGAGATACGCAACGCCCTGACCGACATGGAGAGGTTGTTCGGCCTGCTCTCGCGGCCGCCCGAGATCACCGATGCACCCGGCGCGCAGCCGCTGGCCATCCCGGCAGCCGAGGTCCGCTTCGAATCGGTGGACTTCGCCTACGATCCGCGCCGCCCCATCCTGCACGATGTCAGCTTCACCATCCCGGCCGGCCGCAAGGTCGCCGTGGTCGGCGCCAGCGGGGCGGGCAAATCCACACTCTCCCGCCTGTTGTTCCGCTTCTTCGACGTCACCGGTGGCCGCATCCTGATCGACGGCCAGGACATCCGCCAGGTCAGCCAGGCCTCGCTGCGCGCCGCCATCGGCATCGTCCCTCAGGACACCGTGCTGTTCAACGACAGCCTGTATCACAACATCGCCTACGGCCGCCCCTCCGCCAGCCGCGAGGAGGTCCTGGAAGCCGCCCGCGCCGCCCACCTGGACCGGTTCATCGCCGGCCTGCCGGACGGCTACGACACCATGGTCGGCGAGCGCGGCCTGAAGCTATCCGGCGGCGAGAAGCAGCGGGTCGCCATCGCCCGCACCATCCTCAAGAACCCGCCCATCATGATCTTCGACGAAGCCACCTCCTCGCTCGACTCCGGCACCGAGGTCGCCATCCAGGAAGAACTGGCCCAGATCGCCCGCAACCGGACCACCCTGGTCATCGCCCACCGCCTGTCCACCATCGTCGACGCCGACGAAATCCTGGTGCTCCAGGCCGGCCGGATCGTGGAACGCGGCAACCATGCCCAACTGATGATTCAGGATGGCCGCTACGCCGAGATGTGGCGCCTACAATTGCGCAGCAAGGAATCCTGAGACCAAAACAGGCAAGCCCTTCCAACAGGGTGATCGCAGAGGAGAGAGGTAGGCTATTAGTCCTATCGGGCCATTGTGACAAATCCTGCCCAGCCTAAAATCCGGACCATCGACTGGATAAAGCAAGGGAACTCACATGAAACTCAAGCCATTTGCCCTCGGCGCAGCGCTTACCTTTTCTATATTGAGTTCTGTTGCCCATGCATCGACCTATTCTTTTTATCAACTCACCAGCAACACGACCGACATCGGCAACCAGTTGGACATGGAAGTGACGCAAAGCGGCAGCAACGCCCTGTTCAAATTCACGAACGATATCGGCGCACCTTCATCCATTACCGCCATCTACTTCGATGCGCCGAATCTGTTTGAGTCAATCGGCATTCAAGGCTCTTCAAGCGGCGTCTCGTTTACCTCCGGTGCCAACCCGGCCAACTTGCCCGGTTCAAGCGGCATCAACTTCACCACTAATTATTCTTTCAGCTCTACCAGCCCGCACGGCGGCAATACGGCTAACGGCATCAACACCAATAACGAGTGGCTTACGCTTGTTGCCAGCCTGACCCCTAACGAGACGTTCAATGACATTCTGGCGGCATTGGGATCCGGTGGCTTGAGGGTTGGACTCCATGTCCAGGGCATTAATGGTGGCACTTCGGATTCCTACGTTAACACCCCTAGCCCTGTGCCACTGCCCGCCGCGGCCTGGCTGTTCGGTTCCGCACTGCTCGGCTTTACCATGTTGTCCAGTCGCAAGAAGGTCTAAGCACTCTCGCCGTCCGACGACTCAGCATGCAAAAGCGCCCTGTCGGGCGCTTTGTTGTTTTGAACGCCGAACAAAGAAAAAGGCCTGCATCCAAGATGCAGGCCTTTTTTATTGGTGGGTGGTGGGGGATTCGAACCCACGACCAACGGATTAAAAGTCCGCTGCTCTACCGGCTGAGCTAACCACCCGCGAAAGGGACGGGATTATCGCAACTCGGCCTTGCCGAGTCAACTAAGAATGCGCTGAAACCCCTGATTGATACTGGGTCGGGTCCGTGACGCCGGCTTCCTTGAAACCCTGCCTTCGGAAGCGGCAGGAATCGCACACTCCGCAGGCTCGACCTTGCTCGTCCGCCTGGTAACAGGACACCGTCAAGCCATAGTCCACGCCCAATCCTACGCCAAGCCGGATGATGTCGGCCTTGGTCAAATGCATGAGCGGCGCCTCAATGGTGATCGGGTGCCCCTCCACCGCTCTTTTGGTCGCCAGGTTGGCCAGTTGCCCGAAGGCCGCGATGAATTCCGGCCGGCAATCCGGATAGCCGGAATAATCGACCGCATTGACGCCGATGAAGATTGCATCGGCGTCGAGCACCTCGGCCCAACCGAGGGCAAGGGCCAGCATGACCGTATTGCGGGCCGGCACGTAGGTGGAAGGAATGCCCTCGGTCGGCGTGGTCGGCACCGCCATATTCGAATCAGTCAGCGCCGAACCGCCGAACTGGCCGATATCCAGATGGGCGACACGGTGCTCCTTGGCACCCATCTGGCTGGCCACGGCACGCGCGGCGTTCAACTCGGAGACATGGCGCTGGCCGTAGTCGACGCTCAGGGCATAGCATTCGAAGCCCTTGTCCCTGGCCACCGCCAGGGCCGTGGCCGAATCCAAGCCGCCCGAGAGAAGCACCACGGCCTTGCGCTGTCCCTGGTCGCGCTGCCCGATATCCGATCCGCTCATATCAATCCTTGCTGTAACAAACCGGACCGCACTGGCGATCGACCATTCATCGTCCTTTTTCCTCGCCCCACAGCAGCTTGTGCAACTGGATCTGCAGACGCACCGGCAAACCGTCGCGCAGTATCCATTCGGCCAGATCGCGGTGTTGCAACTGGCCGTGCGCCACGGAAAACAGGACTTCGCAACGCGATGCAATCTGGTAACGGGCCACGATGTCGGTCGCCCAATGGTAATCGGCCTCATCCACCAGCACGAATTTGACCTCGTCCTTGTCGGTCAGCAGGTCGAGGTTGGCCCATAGGTTGCGATCGACCTCGCCCGAGCCCGGCGTCTTCACGTCGACGATGCGCGACACCCTGGAATCCACGGCTTCGATCGGCAAGGCACCACTGGTTTCCAGCGAAACGTCATAACCGGCATCGCACAATGCGCTCATCAGATCGAGGCAGGCCTTCTGGGCGAGAGGCTCGCCGCCCGTCACCGTCACGTGGCGGGTCGGATGTCCGGCCACCGCGGCCAGTATCTCGCCGATCTCCAGCCACTGGCCGCCCTGGAAGGCGTAGGTCGTGTCGCAATAGCCGCAGCGCAGCGGGCAGCCGGTCAGGCGCACGAATACCGTGGGCAGGCCGACGCGGAGACCTTCTCCCTGCAGCGAGAAAAATATCTCGCTGATGCGCAAGCGCCGGTCCGTCAAGATGGAATCACTTCAACAACGATTGGATTTTCTTGGCCATTTCGGCCGACTGGCTGGTCGGGTATTTGGCGATGACCTGACTCAGAATCTGGTTGGCCTTATCCATCTCGCCCAGCTGGATATAGGCGCGGGCCATGCTGACCATGGCGTCGGGCACCTTGGTGTGCTGGGGATAATCCTTCACGAGCCGTTGCTGGGTGGCCACGGCATCCTTGTAATTGCCCAGCGAGTAATAGGACAGTCCCAGCCAGTAAGTGGCATTGCCGGCCAGGTTGCCTTTGGGGTGTTGCTTCAGGAAACTGTTGAAGGCGGGTACCGCCGCCTTGTAATCGGCCGATTTGACCAGATTGAACGCCGCTTCGTAGGCCTTGGTTTCAGCCTCCTGGTCGGCCTCCGGCGTCGCAGCCGCCGGAGACGCACTCGCCGCTCCCGTGTCCGCCGCTCCCGCGGCGGGAGCGGCCTGCGCGTCTCCGCGCGTCAGCAAATCATGGTTTTCTTTGATGCGGGCATCGAAGTCCGCCAAGACATCCTTCTGACGCTTGTCGGCCAATTGCTGCTGGTGGGACAACTCTTCCAGGTTGCCGCGCAACCTGGCCACCTCGGCCTCCAACGTTTCCAACTGGTTGAGCAGACTCAGGACGCCCTGGCTGCCCGCCTGATCCTCCAGCTTGGACATCCGGCCGGACAAGTCATCCATGCGCGATTGCAGCGCCTGGAAACACTTGTCGTCCGGATTGGCCGAGGAGGACGAATCCGCTGCCGCCCCCAGGGACAGGAGCAACAGCGACATGCCCGCAACAATACGTCGCATCGCGCTTATTCGCCTTGGTAGTGGATTTCGGTGCGGCGGTTCTGTTTCCAGGCCGCTTCGTCATGCCCTTCGGCCGCCGGCTTCTCTTCGCCGAAGCTGATGGTTTCCATCTGATCGGCCTGCACACCCAGGACGGAGAGCGCCTGCTTCACGCTGTCGGCACGACGCTGGCCCAGGGCCATGTTGTATTCCCGGCTACCGCGCTCGTCGGTATTGCCCTGCAGCACGACCTTGGCCTGGGGATATTTCTTCAGGAAGGCGGCATGGGCGGAGATCAAGGGCTGGTACTCGGGCTTGATGCTGGACTTGTCGAAATCGAAGTAGATGATGCGCTTGGACAGGATGTTGTTGGGGTCCTTGAGCATGGCGGCACCGGCGGCATCCACACCGACGACTTGGGAATTGCCGCCGGACAGCGGCTCGGATTGATCCTGGGCACCGGGCGCCAGGCCATGGGTCTCGACTTGCGGGCCGGTCGGCGCAGCAGGTGCGGTCGGGGTGGCGCTCTTCTCTTCGATGGGAGCCTTCGTCTCGGTAGTGCCGCAGGCGGTCAGCAGCACACTGGCAACCAGCAAACTGATCAAAGTAAGGTTTTTCATCAAGCTCTCCTGATTCGGGTTATGGGTTGGGAAGGCTATTTATCACTACTCGATATTGCTCTTTGATGACAAAACCGAGACCGCAGCGAGCCTTAATTTAAATCAAAATGCGCCGGAGCCCAAGACGGTTCGCGCAAATCGCCGGGAATCGACAGACGCTGTTTGACGCTGCCGTCGACGCTGACCTCGGCCAACACTTCCCTGCCGCCTTCGTGAGCGGAATAGAGGATCGAACGGCTGTTCGGCGCAAAATGCGGGTATTCGTCCGACGGGCCGTCGGTCAGGATCTGGGTCTGGCCGGTAGCCAGTTCCATGACCGCGATGTGGAAACCATCGCTGCCCTGATGGACGAAGGCAAGGTAACGCCCATCCGGAGACGGATTCGGCGATACGTTGTAGCTTCCGTCGAAGGTGATCCGGCTCGCGCTGCCGCCGCTCGAACGCATGCGATAGATCTGGGGAGTGCCGCCCCGGTCCGAGGTGAAATAGATCCAGTTGCCGTCCGGGCTGAAGGCCGGCTCGGTATCCAGCGCCCCGCTTCGGGTCAGGCGGGTCGGCGCGCCGCCTTCCGCACCGATGAGATAGATCTGCGCCGAGGAGTCCTTGGACAGGACCACGGCCAGCTTCTTGCCGTCGGGCGACCAGGCCGGCGCCGAGTTGGAGCCGGGGAAATGCGCCACGGCGATGCGCCGGCCGGTGGCCAGATTCTGGACGAAGACGACCGGCCGCTTGCGTTCGAAGGAGACATAGGCCAGCCGGGTCCCGTCGGGCGACCAGACCGGCGACAGGACCGGCTCGGGCGAGCGCATCACCATAACGTTGTCGTAGCCGTCGGCGTCGGCCACCTGCAATTCATAACGTCCCTTGTGTTTCAGGACGAAAGCGATGCGGCCGCCGAAGTTGCCGGGCACGCCGGTCAGCTTCTCGTAGATGACATCGGAAATCCTGTGCGCGGTCGCCCGCAGCTTGTTGGCCGGAATCAGGTAGCTGAAGCCGGCCAACTGGGTCTGCCGAATCACGTCATAGAGACGAAAGCGGACATTCAAGCGGCCATCCGGCATCTTGATCACCTGACCGACCACCAGGGCATCGGCACCCCGTGTCCGCCATTGGGGATAGAGTACGGTCTGCGCCTCGCCCGGCACGCCCAAGCCGGTCGAATCGGCCAGGGAGAACATGCCGCTGTTCTGCAGATCGCTGCGCACCACCTTGGCCGGATCGTCGCCTTGCGCACCGGCCGGCAGGAAAGGCGCGATCGCGATCGGAATCCGGCTAGCGGCGCCGCCCACGATCTCGATGCTCAGGCCGGCCCGGGCATAGCCGGGCAGCAGTGCGACCAGCGTCAAACCAAAAACAACGAACAGTCTTGCAAACTTGGACATGCAATCAACACCTTTAAGATGGGCGGAAACTCTAACCGCCTCCGGTTACATCTTTGTCTCGCACCCGAATCACCCCGGCGAGCCACGACTCCGTGCGGTCATGCTCGCCAACATCTCGGGCGCATGTCAATTCTCGTGGGGCCTGAACCTCAACTCCAAGCCGTTGCGGAAGGCGGCAGCCGCATCCCGGTCCGGGGGCAGCGGCAAAGGGCTGGCCTTCCAGATCGCCCGCTCCACTTCCTGGTCGTAGGCCGGCTGCCGGCTGGAACTGACCTGGGTAACCCGGACCACTTCGCCGTCCGGCAACAGATCGACTCGATAAACCACTTCCGGGTTGCCCTGGATGTTGGGCGGAATCCGCACCAAGCCGCGAATCTTCTGCCGGATACGGTTCACGTAATCCGCCATCTCCTTCGAGCGCGCCTTGCTCTGGATATCTTGCCGTATGGCCTGGCTTTCCTGGTTAAGTTCCTGGTTCATCTGCTGGTTCAGCAACTGGTCCAGATTCTTGCGTGCCTTTTCCTGGGCCTGCTTCTGCTGCTCGGCCGCCTGGCGCTCCTGGGCCAGCCGAGCTTGCAGCTGTTTCGCCTCTTGCGCCACGCGTTCCTTTTCGGCCTGCTGCAGCGCCTGGGCCAGGCGCTGGCGCTTTTCCTCTTCTTCCTGCTTTTGCTCCTCGGCCCGCTTTTTCGCCGCCTTGAGCGCGATGTCCGGCTTCTTGACCTCATTCACCGGCTTGGGCGGTGGCGGCAAGGGTTTGGGCGGCGGGGCAATCGGCTTTTCGACCGGCTTGGGCACCGGCGCAGGTTCCGGCCTGACGACGGCATGGGGCGACGGCAAGGCACGCCACAAGTCTGCATAGACCGGCTCGTCCGGAAGGCGCTTCCACGACAGGCTGAAGACGAGCACGACGAACAGCAGCAGATGCACCAGTGCGGCCAACGCACCGGCTAGATAACGGTCGGACGAAGTTTCCCGCGTCACGTCTGGGCAGGCTTCACCAGCAGGCCGACACGGGGCACGCCGAGGCGCTGCAGGCTGTCCATCACCCGCATCACCGCTTCATAGCGCACCGACTTGTCGGCCGAGATGACCACGGCCTGGTCGGTCTTCACGTCACGTCGGCGCCGGATGGCGTCCGGCAATTCGGCCTCGCTGATCTGCTCGCCCGCTTCCGGCTTGCCGCGGTCGCGCAGCAGCAGCGAGCCATCGTGCCGGATCACCACCTCGAGCGGCGCAGCCGGCGCCTGGCTGCTCTTGCCGATGCTGGGCAACTCGACCTGGGACGGGTTGATGAACGGGGCGGTAACCATGAAGATGATCAGCAATACCAGCATGACGTCGATGTAGGGCACGACGTTGATCTGGCTCATGGCCCGCCGGGGCCGCTGGTGAATCATGATTTGTACGCTTCCCGTTGCAGCAGGTTGGAAAACTCTTCCATGAACACGTCGAAGCGGTTGGCCAGACGGTCCAGCTTGTGGGTGAAGTTGTTGTAGGCGACCACCGCCGGGATGGCGGCGAACAGGCCGATCGCAGTCGCGACCAGGGCCTCGGCGATGCCGGGCGCGACCTGGGCCAGGGTGGTCTGGGCCACGTTGGACAGGCCGCGGAAGGCGTTCATGATGCCCCACACGGTGCCGAACAGGCCGATGTACGGCGACACGGAGCCGACCGTGGCGAGAAACTGCAGATGCGCCTCGAGCTTGTCCATCTCGCGCTGGTAGCTGGCCCGCATGGCCCGCCGCACGCTCTCGACCACGCTGTCCGGCGCGACGCCGGGCTGGTGCTTGAGTTTGGACAACTCGCGGTAGCCGGAGCGGAACACCTCTTCCATGCTGCTCGCGCGGGTCACGTTGCTGACCCGCTTGACGATCTCCTGGAAGCCGCCGCTCCAGAACGCTTTTTCGAATTGTTCCGCTTCGCGCATTTCCCGGCCGAGGCTGAACAGCTTGACGAAGATGATCCACCAGGAGACGAACGAGGCGCCCAGCAGCAACAGCAGGATGATCTTGACCACCCAGCTGGCATGCTGGATGAGTGCAATGAAGGACAGGTCTTGGGTCAGTTCCATTTAGTTCACGAATCTTTCGAGAATATGGTCGGGAATTTTAGCCGGCCGAAACGACTCGGCACCGACACAGGCCACCTTGACCCGTGCCGTCAGCAGGATTTCGTCCTCGCGCATCACCGCCTGTTCCATCTCCAGGCTGGCGCGGCCGAGCACGCGCAGCCAGCAGAACACGGCCAGCGCGTCGTCGAAACGGGCCGGGCGCAGGTAGTCCGCCTCTACCCGCCGCACCACAAACAAGACTCCCTCGCGCTCGGCAAGTTCCGTCTGGTGGATGTCGAGCTTGCGCAGCCATTCGGTACGGGCGCGTTCGAGGAACTTCAGGTAGTTGGCGTAATAGACCACGCCGCCGGCGTCGGTGTCTTCCCAGTAGACCCGGACGGGCCAGACGAAGCCCGGTTCACTCATCGAACAGTTCCGTGCTCTGCATCCGGGTCGGCGTCGCCAGGCCGAAATGCCGGTAGGCCAAGGGCGCCGCCACCCGGCCGCGCTGCGTGCGCGCCAGGAAGCCCTGCTGGATGAGGTAGGGCTCCAGCACGTCCTCGATGGTGTCGGCCGCCTCGCCGATGGCCGCCGCCAGGTTCTCCAGGCCGACCGGACCGCCGCCGAACTTCTCCAGCAGGGCGTGGAGCAGCTTGCGGTCCATCACGTCGAGACCGGCCGAATCGACTTCCAGCATCTTCAGGGCGGCGTCCGCCACGGCCGCGTCGATCTTGCCGTTGGCCTTCACCTCGGCGTAGTCGCGCACCCGGCGCAGCAGGCGGTTGGCGATGCGCGGCGTGCCGCGCGAACGGCGCGCCACTTCCAGTGCCCCCTCGGGCGAGATCTCGATGCCCAGCAGTTGGGCCGAGCGCTTGACGATGTGGGTCAGCTCGTCGGCGTTGTAGAACTCCAGCCGGGCGACGATGCCAAAGCGATCGCGCAACGGGTTGGTCAGCATGCCGGCCCGGGTGGTGGCGCCGACCAGGGTGAAGGGCGGCAGGTCGAGCTTCACCGAGCGCGCAGCCGGCCCCTCGCCGATCATGATGTCGAGTTGAAAATCCTCCAGCGCCGGATAGAGGATCTCCTCGACCACCGGCGACAGACGGTGGATCTCGTCGATGAACAAGACGTCCTTCGGCTCCAGGTTGGTCAGCAGAGCGGCCAGGTCGCCGGCCCGCTCCAGCACCGGGCCGGAGGTGACGCGCAGGTTGACGCCCATCTCCTTGGCGACGATGTGCGCCAGCGTGGTCTTGCCCAGGCCAGGCGGGCCGAACAGCAGCACGTGGTCGAGCGCCTCGCCCCGGTTCTTGGCCGCGGTGATGAAGATCTCCAGCTGCTCGCGGGCCCGTGCCTGGCCGACATAGTCGCGCAGGTACTGCGGCCGCAGGGCGCGTTCGAGGACTTCCTCCTCCTTGGAGGCGGGCGTGGCGGCGATGAGGCGGTCGGGTTCGAGCATTTATTTCTTGGCCAATAACTTCAATGCCTGGCGGATGCTTTCCTCCAGGCTCAGGTCGTCCGGCAACTGCTTCAGCGCCGGCAGGGCTTCCTTGTCGCTGTAGCCCAGCGCCATCAGGGCATTGAGGGCGTCGTGGGCGACCGTGGCGGAACTGCCGGCGACGGTCGGCAGGGCGTCGGCCAGCTTGCCCTTCAGTTCCAGCAACAGCCGCTCGGCGGTCTTCTTGCCGACGCCGGGCACCTTCACTAACCGGCCAGTCTCCTGCATGGCGACGGCCTGGGCCAGTTCGTCGACACTCATGCCGGACAGCACCGACAGGGCCAGCTTCGGCCCGACCCCGCTGATCTTGATCAGGGTGCGGAACACTTCCCGCTCCTTGCCGGTGAGAAAGCCGTAAAGCTGCTGGGCATCCTCGCGCACGCTGAAATGGGTGTGCAGCGCGACCTTCTCGCCCAGCGCCGGCAGGTTGTAGAAAGTGCTCATCGGCACGTCGACCTCGTAGCCGACGCCGTGCACGTCGATCAGGATCTGGGGGGGCTGCTTTTCCAGCAGTGTGCCGGTCAATCGTCCGATCATAGGAATCGATCCAGGATGAGGCTGACGGCCAACAGGACCGCCAGCAGGTGGGCCGCAACGATGGTGGCGCGGATGGCATTGGCCAGTTGACGGGGCTGGTCGGCGAACCGGCGCAGATCGATCGCGGCCCGGAAGGCCGGCAGGACGGCCAGCAGGACGATCAGGCTCCAGGCCGGCAGGGTGCCGGACGCCACCAGGCCCAGCAGCCAGCCGGCCGCCAGCAGCAGGATCAGGCCGTAGCCGTGGGCCGCCCGTTCCGGCGCCAACCGGGTCACCCAATGGCGCTTGCCCACGGCCAGGTCGGCGGCGCGGTCGGGGAACTGGTTGATGTACAGGATGTTGGTCACCATCAGGGCATATGGCAGGCCGATCAGCCAGGCGGTGGACGCGAAGACGTGGCGCTGGACGAAATCGGCACCGGCCACGATGAGCAGGAAGCCGGCCGCGACGCAGAGTTCGCCCAGGCCCCGGCTGTTGAGCTGCAGGGGCGGCGCGGAATAGGCCCAGCCGATGAACAGCCCGCCCAGTCCGATCCAGAGCAGACCCGGCCCGGCCCGGCCGAGCAGCCATTGCCCGCCCAGCATCACGGCCAGGAACAACAGCAGGCCGAAGAGCAGGGTCTGGCGCGGGCTCAGCACGCCGTTCTGGATGAAGCGGGAACCGCCGGTGAACGGAAACAGCCGGTCGGAATTGACCGCATCGGTGCCGTTCAGGTGGTCGTAGTAGTCGTTCAGGACGTTGACCCCGGCATGGGCCAGCAGTGCCAACAGCAGGGTGACGGCGGCATCGAGGCCGCTGAACGGCACCCCCGAGTGCCAGGCGGTGGCAAAGCCGAGCAGCACGCCGACCAGGGTGATGGTGAGAAAGGCCGGCCGGGTGGCCAGGAAATAGCGCAGCAGCGGATTGCCGAGGCGCTCCCGGCTCGGTTCGACGGCGGCGGTCGGTGCGCGGCTCACAGCAGCCTCCCGGCCCTCACCCGCCGGCCGGCGGTGGCCAGCGCGCCCAGACCCATGCCGCCGTGGGCATGGCAGATGGCGCAGGCCAGCGCGTCGGCGGCATCGGAACTGGGTTCGCCGGGCAGGCTCAATAAGCGTTTCACCATGTGCATCACCTGTTGCTTGTCGGCATGGCCGTTGCCGACCACCGCCTGTTTGACCTGCAGCGCAGTGTATTCGAACACCGGCTGGCCGGCATGGGTCAGGGCCGCGATGGCGGCGCCGCGCGCCTGGCCGAGCAGCAGGGTGGATTGCGGATTGACGTTGACGAACACCTTCTCGACCGCGGCCGCCTCAGGTGCGAAGGCGCCCAGCACTTCGCCGATGCCGGCGAAGATGGTGGCGATCCGCTCCGGCAACTCGCCGTCCTTGGTGCGGATCACCCCGCTGCTCACGTAGACCAGCTTGTTGCCGTGCTTCTCGATGACCCCGTAACCGGTCACGCGCAGGCCGGGGTCGATGCCGAGCAGGCGCAAGCGCTTGGAGCCTATCTCAGCGGGGGACATGCCATGCGTTGCTGCCTGGAACGGATGGCTGCAAGGCGCGTCGCGCAGCGAATGGTTGTTCCATTCGCAAGCGGCGCAACACCGCAGGCGCCGTTCCAGGCAGCAACCCGAAGGGGCGACGCAATGCGGGTGCACCGCCGTGTTGCGGCTCGTCGCCGTGGGACGACCACTGTCTCCTCGCCGCGCCTTGCGCTGCATCCCGCATTGAATCGCCGCATGGCATGTCCCCCACTGAGATAGGCTCTCATTCCGGCAGGATGGCGGAGGTATAGACCTCCTGCACGTCGTCGAGGTCGTCCAGCATATCGAGCATCTTCTGGAACTTCACCGCATCGTCGCCGCCGACCTCGGTTTCGTTCATGGCCTTCATGGTGACCTCGGCCACCACCGGCTTGAAGCCGGCCGCCTCGAGTGCCTCCTTGACCGTGGTCAGATCGCCGGTCGGTGCGGTGATGACCTCGATCGAGCCGTCGTCGTTGCCGATCACGTCCTCGGCGCCGGCCTCCAGGGCCACGTCCATGACCTTGTCCTCGTCGGCGCCCGGCTCCAGGATGATCTGGCCGCAGTGCTTGAACTGGAAGGCCACGCAACCGTCGGTGCCCATGTTGCCGCCGAACTTGGACATGGCGTGGCGAACATCGGCCACGGTGCGCACTCGGTTGTCGGTCAGGCAGTCAACGATCACCGCGGCGCCGCCGGGACCGTAGCCTTCGTAGCGGATCTCCTCGTAGTTGACGCCTTCCAGCTCGCCGGTGCCCTTCTTGATGGCGCGGTCGATGTTGTCGTTGGGCATGTTCTCGCTCTTGGCCTTGTCGATGGCCAGGCGCAGGCGCGGGTTGAAGTTGGGATCGCCGCCGCCCATCTTGGCGGCCACCGTGATCTCCTTGCCGTAGCGGGAGAATATCTTGCCCCGCTTTTCGTCCTGACGTCCCTTACGATGCTGGATGTTCGCCCATTTACTGTGTCCGGCCATGATGCGTGTCTTGAGTAAAGAAAAGCGTATTTTACCCTTGGCGGCCGACCAAACCGGAGAAAAAGAGGTCCATGAGCGGTCCGGCCTTCTCGGCGAGGGAATAGGCCTCGGGCTCGAGGCCCCAGTCCAGGATCAGCCCGTCGATGAATGCCAGCAGGGCGGTGGCGGCCAGTTCCGCGTCGAGATCGGCCCGCACCTGGCCGCGCCTGCGGGCGTTCTCGAACACCTGCCGGACCACGTCGCGCACGCCTTGCCGGCACTCCTGGCGACGCTGGACGTGGGATGCCATCTCGTCGACGAACTCGCATTTCTGGGTCAGGATCTCGAACACCCGGCGGCAGCGGCTGTCCTGCTCGATCAGGGAGAGTACCTGGACGTTGGCCCGGCGCAGCAGGCCGAGCGGGTCGGGCTGGTCCGGATCGGCCATGTTCTCGAGCAGGGCCTCCATCGGCAGCGTTGCGCGGTCGCACATCGCCGTGAACAGGTCGGCCTTGTTCTCGAAATGCCAGTAGATGGCACCCCGGGTCAGCCCGGCCTTCTGGGCGACTTCGGCCAGCGAGGTGCGCGACACGCCCTTTTCCCGGAACAGGCATTCGGCCGTATCCAGCAGCAATGCCCGGGTTTCCTGGGCCTCTTCCTTAGTGCGTCTGGCCATATGTATGCGCGTCGAGCGGTAGGTGTTTCATCGAACGTAAGATAACTGCAACACCGATATTATAAGGAATCCCCCACACGGGGGATGCCATCACCGTTTCCGGGGCACCCGACCGCGATGTCTTCGGGCAACCGGCCGAGCAGACCGGTCAGCTCCATGACCTCGGCCTCGGACAAGGCGCCCTCGACCCGGCGGGCGCCCCCCCCCCAGCGTAGTCGGAGCCGGCGAACAAAGCGGATCGCCTACGGTCGAATCGATCATGCTCGCCTGCGACACCGGTCTGCTTCAGGCAGACCGCTCACAAGCCATGGGGATGCGGCGAATTGATATCCCTTCGCCCAGCGACCTGCATCTTTTAGCAATTCGCACTTTACATACATTGACGAATGTATGTAGGATTGATTCCAGGCGGATATACCAGCCCGGCCCCTGATGCCGGCTTTCCGCCGCAGCCCGGCCAACGGACTCGCTAGACACGCCCCAGACGACTCGGGATTTACGCCCGGCCTGGGTTTCGACAATACGAACCAGAATTTAAGCGGACAGCTATCATGCATCGACCCAATCTGGCCCGGCACGTTTCGTGGATGTTGCTCAGCTCGGCGGCGCTGACCGGCTGCGCCGCCGTCGGCCCCGACTTCAAGGAGCCGGCCGCCCCTGGCGTATCCGGCTACACCCGCGATCAGCAAGTCGCGGGTACCGTCTCCACCTCAGTCGAACTGGGCGGCAAACAAAGCTTCGCCACCGCTCAAGCGGTGGCGAGCGACTGGTGGAAGGCATTCGGCTCGGCCAAGTTGGACGGTCTGGTGCAACAGGCCTTGAACAACAGCCCGACCTTGGCCGCCGCCGAAGCCACGCTACGCCAGGCCCAGCAGACCTATGTGGCGCAGGCCGGCTCGACCCTGTATCCCACGGTCGATGCCAAGCTCGGCGCCAGCCGCAACGAAATCAACCCCGCCGGCCGCGGCCAGAGCGGCGCCGGCCAGACGATCTACAACCTGTACAACGCCGGCATCGACGTCAATTACAACCTCGATCTGTTCGGCAGCAACCGGCGCGCGCTGGAAGCCTACGCGGCCCAGGCCGATTACCAGCGCTATCAGCTCGCCGCCGCCCGCCTGACGCTGGCCGGCAACGTCGTCACCACTGCATTCAGCCAGGCCCAGCTGGCCGCCCAGATCGCGGCCACCGAAACCATCCTCAAGGCCCAGGAAGACCAGCTCGAGATCACCCGCAAGCGCTTCGACCTGGGCGCGACGGCCAAGGCCGACGTGCTGACCCTGCAGACCCAGGTCGAACAGACCCGGGCCAGCCTGCCGCCGCTCCGCAACAAGTTGGCGCAGGCAGACCACCTGCTGGCCGTGCTGCTCGGCCAGGCTCCGGCCGAGGCCGACATTCCTCGCTTCGCGCTGAGCGATTTCACCCTGCCCGCCGACCTGCCGGTCGTGGTGCCGTCCGAACTGGTCCGGCAACGCCCCGACATCCAGGCTTCGACCGCCCTGTTGCACGCCGCCACCGCCCAATACGGCGTCGCAGTGGCCGATCTCTACCCGAAGATCACGCTCAGCGGCAGCGTGGGCAAGCAGGCGCTGACCACCGGTGCGCTGTTCGGCCCAGGCTCGCTGATCTGGAGCATCGCCGGCCAACTCGCCCAGCCGCTCTTCAACGCTGGCCTCGGGGCGGCCAAGAATGCCGCCGAAGCCAGCCTCCAAGCGGCCGGTGCCAACTATCGGGAAACCGTGCTGCAGGCCCTGCGCAACGTGGCCGACGCCCTGCGCCAGCTGGATTACGACGCCCAGACGCTGCAGGCCGACGCCGCGGCCGACGCCTCGGCGCAAGAGTCGCTGGCCCTGCTGGAGCAGCAATACAAGCTGGGGGCGGCGAGTTATCTGCAATTGCTCACCGCCCAGCAGCAGGCCCAGCAGACCCGCATCGGCCTGATCGCGGCCCAGGCCGCCCGGCTGGCCGACACGGCCGCGCTGTACCAGGCCATGGGCGGCGGCGTTCTGGATACGCCCGGCACCACGCCGGTCGCCACTAAATGACCCGGCCCGAGCCGCAACCGAGACAACAGTTATAACGGAGTGATCGATGACCAAAGGCACCACTAAACGCATGATCATCATGCTCATCATCGCGGGTGCGATCATGGGCGGAGTCGTGTTTTTCCAAAGCTTCAAGAACAAGATGATCGCCCAGTCGATCAAAGGCATGGCCAATCCGCCGCAAACGGTGGCGACCGCGGTCGCCCAGGCGACGCTCTGGCAGCCGAAGGTGGAGGCACTGGGCAGCTTCAGCGCCGATCAGCAGACCGCGCTCAGCACCGAGTCCGGCGGCCTGGTCACGGCCATCCATTTCGAGTCGGGCCAGAAGGCCGAAGCCGGCCAGCCGCTGGTGGAACTCAATCCCGCCCCGCTCCAGGCGCAACTCGCCCAGCTCGAGGCTCAGGCCGCCCTGGCCGAGGTCAACCTGAAGCGTGACCAGGCCCAGCTCAAGGTCCAGGCCATCAGCCAGGCCGCGGTCGACACCGACAGCGCCACGCTGAAGAGCGCCCAGGCCCAGGTCGCGGCGCAGAAAGCGCTGATCGCCCAGAAGACCATCAGCGCGCCGTTCTCCGGACAGCTCGGCATCCGCCAGGTCAACCTCGGCCAATACATAGCCGCGGGCAGCGTCGTCGTGACCCTGCAGAAACTCGATCCGATGGTCGTCGACTTCACCGTGCCGCAAAACCTGATCGGCCTGATCCACGTCGGCAAGAAGGCCGAAGTCACCACCAGCGCGGTGCCCGGCAGGACCTTCGCCGCCACGGTGACCGCGATCGAGCCGCAGATCGACACCGCCACGCGCAACATGAAAGTACGGGCCCGCGTGCCCAATCCCAAAGGGGAGCTGCTGCCCGGCACGTTCGCGACGGTCCGCATCGACGAAGGCCAGTCGCACCAGTACATCACCCTGCCCAACGCCGCCGTCGCCTACAACCCCTACGGCGCCACGGTGTTCGTGGTCAAGGACGGCGGCAAGGGCGCCGACGGCAAGGCCAAGCTGACGGTCGAGCAGCGCTTCGTCACGCCCGGACCGACCCGTGGCGACCAGGTCGCCATCCTGGACGGCCTGAAGGCGGGCGAAACCGTGGTGACCGCCGGCCAGCTCAAGTTGCACAACGGCGCGCCCGTCATCGTCAACAACAGCGTCCAGCCCTCCGACAACCCCAATCCGCAAGTCCCGAACTCCTGAGGCTGACGCGATGAAAACGAAATTCACCGACATATTCATCAGGCGTCCGGTGCTGGCCACCGTGGTCAGCCTGGTGATCCTGGTGCTCGGGCTGCGCTCCATCGGCATGCTGCCCGTGCTGCAGTTCCCCTATACGCAGAACGCCGTGGTCACCATCACCACCGCCTACCCTGGCGCCAACGCCAACCTGGTCGCGAGCTTCATCACCACGCCGCTGGAAAACGCCATCGCCCAGGCCAACGGCATCGACTACATGACCTCGAGCAGCGTGCAGGGCACCAGCACCATCACCGCCAACCTGCGCCTCAACTACGATCCGGACAAGGCGCTGACCGAGATCAACACCAAGGTCAACTCGGTGCTCAACCAGTTGCCGTCGCAGTCGCAGAAACCCGTGCTGTCGGTCAGCATCGGCCAGACCATCGACGCCATGTACATCGGCTTCTACAGCGACGTGCTGAAGCCGAACCAGATCACCGACTACCTCATCCGCTCGGTCCAGCCCAAGCTGCAGGCGCTCGACGGGGTGCAGACGGCGGAGATCCTCGGCGCCAAGAACTTCGCCCTGCGCGCCTGGCTCGACCCGCAGAAGCTGGCCGCACGCAACCTCACGGCGGCCGACATCTACACCGCGCTGGCCAACAACAACTACCTGGCCGCCGCTGGCAACATCAAGGGCCAGATGGTGCAGATCAACCTGGCCGCCAACACCGACCTGAAGTCGCTCGAAGGCTTCAAGAACATGATCGTGAAGAGCGTGAACGGCCAGGTGGTGCGCCTCTCCGACGTAGCCGAGGTCACGCTGGGTTCCGACGACTACGACACCTCGGTGGCCTTCGACGGCAAGACCGCCGTCTACATCGGCATCCAGGTCGCGCCGGGCGCCAACCTGCTCGACGTGGTCGCCCGCGTGCGCCAGGTCTTCCCGGACATCCAGGCCCAACTGCCGGCTGGACTGAAGGGCAACATCGTCTACGACTCGACCAAGTTCGTGAACGCCTCCATCGACGAGGTGGTCAAGACCCTGATCGAGGCCGTGGTCATCGTCGCGGTCGTGGTATTCATCTTCCTCGGCTCGCTGCGCTCGGTGATCATCCCCCTGGTCGCCATCCCGTTGTCCATCGTCGGCACCTTCACGGTGATGCTGGCGCTGGGCTACTCGATCAACCTACTGACCCTGCTGGCCATCGTGCTGGCCATCGGCCTGGTGGTGGACGACGCCATCATCGTGGTGGAAAACGTCAGCCGCCACCTCGAAGAAGGGATGCCGCGCATGGACGCCGCGGTCCGCGCGGCGCGCGAACTGGCCAACCCCATCATCGCCATGACCATCGTGCTGATCGCCGTCTACGTGCCGATCGGCTTCATGAGCGGCCTCACCGGCGCCCTGTTCACCGAATTCGCCTTTTCCCTGGTGGGCACGGTCACGATGTCGGCCGTCATCGCCTTGACGCTGTCGCCGATGATGTGCTCCCGCCTGCTCAAGGCGCCCAATCCGCAAAGCCACAACTGGCAGGACCGGCTGGTGCTGTTCCTGGACCGCACTTTCGAGCGCCTGCACGGCCGCTATGAGCGCACCCTGGCCGGTTCGCTCAGCCACCTGCCGGTGACCGCGGTGATGGCGCTCATCATCATCGTCTCGATCTACTACCTGTTCACCACCTCGACTTCGGAACTGGCGCCCCAGGAGGACCAGGGCGTGCTCATTTCCGCTTCCTTCAACAATCCGACCGCCACGCTCGACCAGCGCCAGCTCTACGCCGAACAGGTCCAGAAGATATTCGCCGGCTACCCGGAAACCGATCACGTCTTCCAGCTCAACATGCCCAGCCAGGTGATCGCCGGCATGGTGCTGACCCCCTGGAACGAGCGCACGCAGACAGCGACCCAGCTCCAGCCTTCGGTCCAGAAAAAATTGAGCCAAATCGCCGGCGCCCAGATCGCCCTGTTCCAGCCCCCGTCGCTGCCCGGCGCGCGCGGCATGCCGGTCCAGTTCATGCTGACCACCACCGAACCCTTCAGCAAGCTGTACGAGGTGTCGCAGCAGTTCCTGCAGGAAGCCCAGAAGACCGGCAAGTTCATCTTCCTGCAGTCCGACCTGCGCATCGACCTGCCGCAGACGCGGATCGACATCGACCGCGACATGGCCTCCCAGCTCGGCCTGAGCATGCAGGAGATCGGCTCGGCGCTGTCGGCCATGCTCGGCGGCGGCTACGTCAACTTCTTCGAACTCGACGGCCGTTCGTACAAGGTCATACCCCAGGTCGAGCAGCGCTATCGACTCAACGCCGAGCAGCTCAGGCACTATTACCTGCGCACCTCTAGCGGCAGCATGGTGCCGCTGTCCACGGTCGTGCATCTGACGACCAGCGCGCAGCCTGAGACCATCAACCACTTCCAGCAGCTCAACTCGGCCACCATCCAGGGCGTGCCCATGCCCTTCGTCGCCCAGGGCCAGGCACTCGACGAGCTCAAACAGCTGGCCGACCGCACCCTGCCGGCGGGCTACACCTACGACTACTCCGGTCCCTCGCGGCAGTTCATGCAGGAATCCGGCGGCCTGGTGCTGACCTTCTTCTTCGCGCTGATCATCATCTTCCTGGCGCTGGCGGCCCAGTTCGAAAGCTTCCGCGACCCGATCATCATCCTGGTCTCGGTACCGATGGCGATCTCGGGCGCGCTGCTGTTCATCAATTCCCTGGCGATCGCCATCTTCCTTTCTGCCGCCATCATCACCTTCGTGCTCCTCGCGGTCGCGTACTCGTTGCTGGTCAAGAAACCGCTAGGAATCATCGGCAACCTGCTGCTGGGCGTCTTGTCGATCGGCGCTGCCGTCTTTCTCTTGAAAATCGAGGGTAGCCATCTGCCCAACGTCACCTTGAACATCTACACGGAAGTCGGCCTGGTGACGCTGATCGGCCTGATCTCGAAGCACGGCATCCTGATCGTGGAGTTCGCCAACAACCTGCAACGCGAAGGCCTCAGCAAGCTCGAGGCGATCAAGCGCGCCGCCGGCCTGCGGCTGCGCCCGATCCTGATGACCACCGCCGCCATGGTGTTCGGCGTCATGCCGCTGATCACCGCCAGCGGCGCAGGTGCCGTGAGCCGTTTCGACATGGGCCTGGTCATCGCCAGCGGCCTGGCCATCGGCACCCTGTTCACCCTGTTCGTGGTGCCGGCCATGTACATGATGCTGGGGACGGACCACAGCCATGAGGTTCGGGCCCAGGAATTGCGCGAGGCCGAAGCACGCGAGAAGGAAGAATCGGCCGCGGGTACGGCCCTGCCGCAATACGACTGACCTGACCCGCCAGGCGCCCGCGCCTGGCGGCCTCAGAAATGCCAGGTGACTTCGGACGTGACCTTGGTATGCCGGGGCGGACCTTGAACGGCGTCGCGGATCACCCCGACGCTCAGATCCATGGCCGCCGACGGCGAATAGACGGTGCCCACTTCCATATAGCGCATCAGATAACGCCCACCCCCGTCGGGATTGGTCTTCAGCCCCATGTCCAGCGCCACCCGCCATGCTTGCGCGACGTCCAGGACCGGTGCCACCGATAGCCGGTATTGGCTCCTGCGGATGGTTATCGAGCCATCGGCGAAGTTCTCCCTGGCCGCCATCGCGTTGGCGAACACCTGCCCGAACGAGGTGTTCCGGGCCATCAGGAAGGTCAGGGCATAGGAAAGCCTGCCGTTGCCGAGCCCCTTGGCTTCGTCGGCCGCCGACACCGGCAGCTGCACCTCAGGTTCGAGCCCCAGGCTCAAGCCGCTGGCGTCGTTCGAATAGAAGCGCCATTTCGCGCCCAACCCGACATTGCTCCAGCCCTCGACACCGCCACTCATCCGCACCTGTCCCGCGAACAGATCCAGCGCGTCGCCCACTCCCCGCGTGTAGGTGACCGGAAAACTGTGGCCGCCGCCGCTGGGTGCACCCAAGGTGTTGCGGTCGTAGTCGTAGCCCAATTCGAGCTGGTTCCCGCCCAGGCCCTGGGTGCCGGTGTCATCCGTGACCATGGGGTGGTAGGCATGGGCCGGGCAGGCGAGCCATGCCATGCCGACAACGCCGGCCCGACCGAGGATTTTCATGGTGGCGCGCATACGGGGGATCGCTCGCTATCCGGAACGGGATGATGCA
Organism: Parasulfuritortus sp.; assembly: GCA_036391875.1. Classification (GTDB taxonomy): domain Bacteria; phylum Pseudomonadota; class Gammaproteobacteria; order Burkholderiales; family Thiobacillaceae; genus Parasulfuritortus. The sequence goes on along the minus strand of DASVZA010000022.1, from coordinate 32,915 downwards.
GGGCCGTCAGCGCAGGCTGATCACCGGCCAGCCATGCGCCTCGGCATGCGACTGAAGCGTGGCATCCGGATCGACCGCCACCGGATGGTGGACGCGGGACAACAGCGGCAGGTCGTTGAGCGAATCGCTGTAGAACCAGCTCTCGGTGACGCTGCCCCAGCTTTCGCCCTGCTGTGCCAGCCACTGCTCCAGACGCGTCACCTTGCCGTCCTTGAAGGAAGGCAGGCCCGACACCCGGCCGGTGAACTCGCCGTCGACCTGCTCCGGCTCGGTGGCGATCAGATGGGCCACCCCCAGATGGCGGGCGATGGGCGCGGTCACGAAGCTGTTGGTGGCGGTGATGATGACCTGCACGTCGCCGGCATGCCGCCTGAGCAGTTCCGGCGTGCCCGCCGCGACCATGGGGAGTATCCGGCGCTGCATGTATTCGGCATGCCAGGCATCCAACTGGCTCCGGGAATGGCGCGCCAACGGCTTGAGCTGAAAATCCAGGAACTCGTGGATATCGAGGGTGCCCGCCTTGTACTGATCGTAGAACGCCTGGTTCCTCGCCTCGTACACCTCGCGGTCGAGCACGCCCTTCTCGATCAGGAACTGGGCCCATTCGAAGTCCGAATCCCCGGCCAGCAGGGTGTTGTCGAGGTCAAACAGCGCAAGTCTCATTTCTCTAATCCGTCCAGGTTCCCTAAAATGGCCGCAAGTATATTCGAGGCCGTACCATGAACCTGGTTTCATCCTCCATTCCAGCCGGCTGGTCGATCGCCTTCTGGCTGGTACTCGCCGTGCTGCTCGTCCTGATGTGGCGGCGAGCCTCCTGGCGGATGCTGACGGTGCCGGCCAACCTCAACGTGTTCCTCGGCGCCACGGTGCTGCTGCTGGGCCTGTGGCTGATCAAGGCCGGCATCAAGCCCGGCCTCAATCTGCACCTCCTGGGCGCCACCGCGCTGACCCTGATGTTCCGGCCCTGGTTTGCCATCCTGGCCCTGGCCCTGGTCATCGCCGGCCTGACCATCCACGATGGCCAATACGACGCCTATCCGGCCAATCTGCTGCTCATGGGGGTGTTGCCGGTCGCAGTCAGCTGGGCCATCTACCGGTTCACCGACCGCAAGCTGCCCAACCACTTCTTCGTCTACATCTTCCTGAATTGCTTCTTCGGCGCAGGCCTGGCCATCGCTTCGGTCGGCCTGGCTTCGACGGCCTATGCCGCCGCCAGCGGCACCTACTCCGTCGACTACCTTCTGGAAAACTATCTGCCATACTATTTTTTGATGGCTTGGGCCGAATCATTCGCCACCGGAATGATCATGACGGTCCTGGTTGTATATCGTCCGGAATGGGTTTCGACCTTCGATGACAAACGGTATCTTGATTCGAAGTAGACCGCGCAGGGCGCTATTCTGCTAAAGTTTTCGCCCTATGGACCGTTAATTAGGCGTGGTGAGTCGATCGATCCGACCGGAGGAGCGGTTTTCGCCATGTCCGTAACTATCTGCTCGACCGTATCAATTTGCCGCTGATGGGTGAAGGAAAAAAACATGTCGGATCTGCTGCGCCGCATTGACGCTCGCACAAAACTAGCCGGCGCGAACAAGCTGGAAATTCTCTTGTTCACGCTGGGCACCGATTTGACCACGAATCGCAAGGAAACCTTCGGCATCAATGTTTTCAAGGTCCGCGAAGTGATGCGCATCCCGGAAATCACCCGGGCCCCGGAAATGCCGGCTGCCGTGGAGGGCATGGTCAGCCTGCGCGGCGTACTGGTTCCGGTGGTGGACCTGGCCAAATACATCGGCATCACCACCGACGCCCCGCCCGCCATCATGATCGTCACCGAATACAACGGCCACACCCAGGGCTTCCTGGTCGGCGAGGTGGATACCATCCTGCGTATCGACTGGTCCGAAATGCGGGTCCCCCCCTCCATGCTGACGGCCCGCATGGGCGGCCTGGTGACCGCCGTGACCGAACTGAAGGACAAGCGACTGGTCATGATGCTGGACGTCGAGAAGATCCTGTCCGAAACGACCGATATCGACGACAGCCACCTGTTCAGCAACCTCGAACCGCTGGCAAAGCCCGATCGCACGATCCTCTACGCCGACGATTCCTCCGTCGCCCGCAACCAGATCTCCCGTACCCTGGAAGTGCTCGGCGTACAGGGGATTTCGACCATCAACGGGCGCCAGGCCTGGGAAGAACTGCAGAAAGTCGCTTCCCAGTCGGAAGTGTCGGGACGACCGGTCAAGGATTACATCCAGCTGGTCCTGACCGACGTGGAAATGCCGGAAATGGACGGCTATGTGCTGACCAAGCACATCAAGAGCGACCCGCGCTTCGCCGGCATCCCGGTCATCATGCATTCCTCGCTGTCGTCGGACGCCAACAAGAACCTGGGCATCTCGGTCGGCGTGGATGAGTATGTGCCCAAATTCGAACCCACCCGCCTCGCCGAAGTGCTTTCCCGTCTGTTGACCTGAGCCGGAGCCACACTACATGAATCCTCTGGAATCACCTCAACTCCTCGAGTCCATCGACGCCCGGACCAAGCTGGCCGGCTCCAACAAGATGGAGCTACTGCTGTTCTCGATGGGCTCGCACGAGATCTTCGGCATCAACGTATTCAAGGTGCGCGAAGTTTCGCCCACCCCGCCGATCACGCTGACCCCCAACATGCCCTACGGCGTGGAAGGCGTCATCTCCCTGCGCGGCAGCATCATCCCGGTCATCTCCCTGATCAAGTTCATCAAGGGCGAGAAGGCCACCGATGAACTGGGCGGCACCATGATCGTGACTGAATTCTCCCGCCACACCCAGGGCTTCCTGGTCGACGACGTCGACCGCATCATCCGGGTCGACTGGGACAAGGTGAAACCGCCGGAAAACATGCTGGCCGGCCAGGACGGCCTGATCACCGCCATCACCGAACTGGACGACGGCCGGCTGGTCTCCATCCTGGACGTGGAGCGGGTGCTGGCCGAAGTACTGGGCGAAAAGATCATGCCGACCCTGCCCAAGGTGGAAGGCAGACAAAACCTGACCGTCTTCTTCGCCGACGACTCGACCGTCGCGCGCAAGGAGATCGTCATGGTGCTCGACAAACTGGGCATCAAGTACATCCAGGCCAACGACGGCCTGGAGGCCTGGAACAAGCTGCAGGGCATCGCCACCCGGGCCGCCAGCGAAGGCACGCCGGTCCGCAAGCAGCTCCAACTCATCCTGGTCGATGCGGAAATGCCCGAGATGGACGGCTATGTGCTGACCCGCAACATCAAGTCCGACAACCGCTTGTCCGGCATCCCTGTGGTCATGCATTCCTCGCTGTCGTCCGCCGCCAACCGGACCATGGGCCAGCGGGTGGGCGTCGATGCCTACGTGGCGAAGTTCGATCCGACCGTACTGGCGGATACCTTGCTTGCACTCCTGAAACGCTAGGTACAATCGGGGACGCGGATTACAGGTCAATCTCAAGGATCAGCATGGCAGACAAGAATCTGAAATTTCTGGTGGTCGACGACTTTTCGACCATGCGCCGCATCGTGCGCAATCTTTTGAAGGAACTCGGCTATACCAACGTGGACGAGGCGGAAGACGGCATCGCCGCATTGCAAAAGTTGAAAGGCAGCAACTTCCAATTCGTGGTCACCGATTGGAACATGCCCAACATGACCGGCATCGAACTGCTCAAGGCCATCCGGGCAGACGATTCGCTGAAACACCTGCCGGTGATGATGATCACTGCCGAAGCGAAAAAAGAAAACATCATCGAGGCTGCCCAGAGCGGCGCCTCAGGCTACATCGTCAAGCCCTTCACGGCCGCGACTCTCGAAGAAAAGATGGGCAAGATCTTCGAGAAGTACGGAATGTGAAGCGGATGCCACGATAGGAGAAACGAGTAATGAGCGCCGACTCCCCGGAACTGGAAGCCCTGTTCGACAGCATCGCCTTCGCCGAAGAGGTCAAGGCCGAACCCAAACCGGCCAGGCCCGAGGCCGACACCCCGGAACTGGAGGTGTTGTTCGACAGCATCACGCAGGCCATGACCGAGAGCGAAGGCGGCATGACCGGCGAAACCGGCGGCAGCAGCGAGAAGGTGTTCGCCCAAGTCGGCCAGATGACCCGCAGCCTGCACAATCTGCTGCGCGAACTCGGCTTCGACAAAACGCTGGAAAAATTCGCCACCGAAATGCCGGACAACCGCGACCGGCTGAACTACATCGCCGCCATGACGGCCCAGGCGGCGGAAAAGACCCTCAACGCCGCCGAGGCGGCCCAGCCGATCCAGGAGCGGCTCAGCCGCAATGCCCAGGACCTGGCAGGGAAATGGGACAAGCTGTTCGCCAAGCAATTGGGCGTGGCCGACTTCAAGGCCCTGGTCACCGACACCCAAGCCTACCTGCGCAACGTCCCGGCGCAATCCGAAGCGATCAACAGCCAGTTGATGGAAATCATCATGGCCCAGGACTTTCAGGACCTGACCGGCCAGGTCATCAAGAAAATCCTCGAAGCGGCACAGAACCTCGAGAAACAGCTGGTCACCCTGCTCCTGGAAACCACGCCGGAAGACAAACGCAACGTGGTCCGGCCGGACCTACTGGAAGGCCCGATCATCAACGCTGCCGGACGCTCCGACGTGGTCACCAGCCAGGAACAAGTGGACGAACTGCTCGACAGTCTCGGCTTCTGAGCAAACTAAGGAGAAGGACATGAGCGACTTCGCAGGCATGGAAGAACTGCTCCAGGATTTCCTGCTGGAGGCGGGTGAACTGTTGTCGGGCGTCGACAACAAACTGGTCGAATTGGAAAAGCGCCCGGACGACAAGGATCTGCTCAACGAGATATTCCGGGGCTTCCACACCATCAAGGGCGGCGCCGGATTCCTCAATGTCGACACCCTGGTCAACCTCTGCCACCGCACCGAAAACCTGTTCGACAAGCTACGCAACGGCGAACTGCACCTATCCCCGGAATTGATGGACGTGATCATGGACGCTACCGGCACGGTGCGCGACATGTTCGGTCATTTGTCCCAAAGCGTTCAGCCGCCCGCGGCTGCCGATCGCCTGCTGGCCGCGCTGGACGCTGCCCTGGCCGGCAACGTGCCCGACAAGGCGCCCCAGACGGCAGCGGCTGCCCCACAGTCCCCCGCCCCGTCCCAGCCCGCCGCTCCGGCGGTCGCGCAGGCGGCCAGCGCCCCGCAGCCCGAGCAGGCCACCGTGGCGGACATCAACTGGGATGCGCTGCATGCCGCGCTGACTGGCGCGCCCATGCCCGCGCCGACCGCGGCCCCCGCGCCCGCCGCCCCGACTTCCGCCCCCGTCGTCGCCGAGCCTCCCCGTCCGACACCGGCGGTCGCCGAGCAACCGGCCGCTCCCCCGGCGCACCTGGAGCCACCGGCCAGTCGCCAAGCCAACGGCGGAGGCGGCGGCGCCCCGCTGCAAAGCCTGCAAAAAGAAACCACGATCCGCATCGATACGGCGCGCCTGGACCAGGTGCTCAACCTCTCGGGTGAGATCGGCCTGACCAAGAACCGGATCAGCAACCTGAAGTCCCAGATCGTCCACGGCCGCACCGATCCCGAGACCGTCAAGGCCCTCGACCTGGCCGTCAGCCAACTGGACCTGTTGGTGTCGGATCTGCAGAACGCGGTCATGAAGACCCGGATGCAACCGATCGGTCGTCTGTTCCAGAAATACCCCCGTCTAGCCCGGGACCTGGCCCGCCAGCTCGGCAAGGATGTCGAACTCGTCCTGTCCGGCGAAGAAACCGAGCTGGACAAGACCATGATCGAGGACCTCAACGATCCGCTGGTCCACCTGGTCCGCAACGCGGTCGACCACGGCATCGAATCGCCGGAAGAGCGCCAGGCCGCCAACAAGCCCGCCAAATCCCTGGTGACGCTGTCGGCCAGCCAGATCGGCGACCACATCTACATCGAGATCGCCGACGACGGCCGCGGCATGCGCCCCGACGTCATCCGCAACAAGGCGGTGGAAAAAGGCATCATCGACGCCGAGGCCGCCAACAGCATGGACGACAAGCAGAGCCTGCAGCTGATCTTCCTGCCTGGCTTCTCCACCAAGGACCAGATTTCCAGCGTCTCCGGCCGCGGCGTCGGCATGGACGTGGTCAAGACCAACATCTCCCGCCTGAACGGCAAGATCGACGTGGAATCGGTGCCCGGCGAAGGCAGCACGTTCACCATTTCGCTGCCCTTGACCCTGGCGATCCTGCCGGTCCTGGTGGTTCGTTTCAACGACCAGTCCTTCGCGGTGCCCCTGTCCCTGGTCCGGGAAATCATCCCGATCCGCTCGAACGAGGTGCAGCGAGTCTCCGGCCGCGCCACCATGGTGGTGCGGGAAGAGGTCCTGCCGGTGCGCAGCCTGGCCACGCTGCTGGGCTGGGAAAGCAAGCGTCCGCCGGCCTACGGGGTGCTGATGCACGCTGCCGACAACACCTTCATCCTGGCCGTGGACGGCTTCGTCGGCCGGGACGATGTGGTGATCAAGCCCCTGTCCGACATCAAGCCCAAAGGCATCGCCGGCGCCACGTTGTCCGGCGACGGCTCTATCGTGCTGGTGCTGGATATGGAAGAATTGCTGACCAGCAATCCATCCGATACTCCGAACGCCCTCTTTTCCAAAAAGGCGGCTTAGCCAGCCGTACGCAAACAGCCGCCCGGGCCATTTGCGTACGCCCCGAAATCCGGTAGATTTGCCGACGAGGTGGGCTGCTGTCCCTGCAGCAAACAAGGTTTTAATAGCGAATCATTCACTGCATAAATCATGAGCCACGATACCTTTCTGGCCCGGCAACCGATCGTCGACGGCAAGCACAACCTGATCGGTTACGAGTTGCTGTTCCGCGCCTCGTCGCATGCGACGGCCGCCACAATCGACGACACCTACCGGGCCGGCCTCAACGTCATGGCCTCGACCCTGTTCGACATGGGAACCGACTGGTTGCTGAAGGGGAAGCTGGCCTTCATCAACATGGACCAGCCCACGTTGATGAGCGAATTCGTCCTGCTCATGCCACCCGAGAAGATCGTCATCGAGATCGTCGAGTCGGTGACCCCGACCGACGAGTTGCTGGCCCGGCTCGACGAACTCAAGGCCGCTGGCTTCCGCTTCGCCATCGACAAGTACAAGCCCAGCGAAAACACCCGGAAACTGCTGCCGTATGCCAGCTACGTCAAGCTCGATGTCGCCGAATTAAGCAAGGAAGAAACCGCCTCCTACTTGAGCGAACTCCGTGTCCTGCCTGCCCGCCTGGTTGCCGAGAAGGTGGAATCGCGCGAGGTGTTCGACTGGTGCCAGAGCCTGGGTTTTCATTACTTCCAGGGCTACTATTTCGCCCACCCCGAACACCTCATGGCCCGGGTGTTGGCGCCTGCGCACGCAGTCATCCTGCAGTTGATGGACAAGGTCAGGCGCGACGCCGACGTGCGGGAAATCGAGGCCCTGCTGAAAAACGACGTGGCGCTCACTTTCAAGCTGTTGCGCTACATCAATTCGGCCGGCTTCGGCCTCTCCTGCGAGGTTCAGTCCATCCGCCACGCCGTCTCGATCCTGGGCATGAAACCGCTCTACCGCTGGCTCACGCTGCTCCTGGCGACCACCGGCACCAACGCAGCCTCTCCGGCCCAGGCCCGCACCGCCATCACCCGCGGCCGCCTGTGCGAACTGCTGGGCTCGCACTACATGGCCAAGACCGACCAGGACAACCTGTTCGTCACCGGCGTTTTTTCCATGCTGGATGCCATGATGGACACGCCCATGGAAGAGATCCTCGATCGCCTGATCCTGCCGGAAACCATCTCCGACGCCCTGTTGAACCGGTCCGGCATCTACGGTCCCATCCTGGCATTGGCCGAAGCCTGCGAATCCCAGGATTTGGACAAGGCTGAGGAGCTCACTGCGTCGTTGATGCTGACGCCCGAGGACGTGACCAAGGACCACCTCCAGGCCCTCGCCTGGATCGAACAGATCGGCATGGACTAGGGCGTGTTCACGCTAAATTCGCGCCTGCGACGGGGGCATTTTGGGATGCAGCCCGCGAAGCAAGACGTGCCATAGTGCCAGTCACTGCAAGCGGCTTGCGACGAAGGGCGGCGCCCAAAGCGTCCCCGTCCCGAAGGTTGCTACGATAAGCGCGCCTTGCATCCATCGCGTTTCTCGCGGCAACGCTGGTGTGAAATTAGTGTGAACTCGCCCTTAGCGCTCACAGCAGTTCGGGGGTGAGTGCTGCGCGCAGCACCACCTGCTGTTCGCCCCTGCGGGTACGGTTCGTCAGCCAGAGCAGACCGCCTTTCTTGATGGTCATCGCGGCCGGCTCGCCGAACAGGAGCATGGCCGCGACCTGGCCCAGCGTGGGCTGATGGCCGACCACCAATACCGCGCCGCTGGCATCCGGCCAATTGGCCGCCGCCAGGATATCGGTCGGATCCACCCCCGGCTCGATCTCCTTGACCGTCTCGAACCGTCGGCCCAACCCGGCCGCCGTCTGCTGAGCCCGCGCGGCGGGGCTCACCAGCACTCGGGCCTCCTTGGGCAATTTGGCATCCAGCCAACGGCCCATCTCAATGGCCTGTTTCCGCCCTTTGGCGGTCAACTCACGCTCCAAGTCAGGCAGCTCCAGCCCGCCCTCCTGGGCATCGGCATGACGCCATAAAATCAAATCCATATCATCCCCAATGATTTCTCCCATCCAGAGCTTCCGACGGGCCAGAGACGCTTGCCGAGCCACACTCCGCAACCGGGCCTCAAGACTACTAGCAGCCGGTTTCAGGATAGTGACGCAGCGCGCCGAGCCAGTCCAGCCGTCCGCCAACGACATAACCGAAGATAACCTATCCCGTTTCGGGCAAACACGTAACAAAAGCCGCTCAAAATTTATCGTCCTGCAAAATCACTTTAATAAACAAATGGTTATAAAAGAACAAAAATATCGAAAATCTTTATTTACTAATAAATAACTTGGATTAGAAGGGGGGGGGTGGCGTGCTATCCTGCGTGCCCCGATTTAGTAGTCCAACTTCACAGACATTCAGCGTAAGGAGCCAGCATGTCCCGACTCGTCAAACCCCACGGTGGCGGCGAACTGAAACCTCTCCTGCTTACCGGCGACGCACTCGGCGCCGAGAAGGCCCGAGCCAAGACCCTCAAGCAGGTGAAGATGTCCTCCCGCGAAACCGGCGACCTGATCATGATGGGCATCGGTGGCTTCACTCCGTTGGACGGCTTCATGACCCGTGCCGACTGGGAAGGCGTTTGCGACGGCTACAAGATGGCCAACGGCCTGTTCTGGCCCATTCCCGTCACCCTGTCGACCGACGACGACATCCAGGCCGGCGATGAAATCGCCCTGGTGAGCGGCGAGTCCGGCGAAATCATGGGCACCATGAAGGTGACCGAGCGCTACGAGATCGACAAGGCCCATGAGTGCATGCAGGTCTACAAGACCACCGACCTCGAGCACCCCGGCGTCAAGATGGTCATGGCCCAGGGCAAGTACAACCTGGCCGGCCCGGTCAAGGTCCTGTCCACCGGCACCTTCAAGGAAGAGTACGGCGACCAGTTCATGACCCCCGCCGAGACCCGCGCCAAGTTCGAAGAGCTGGGCTGGTCCAAGATCGCCGCCTTCCAGACCCGCAACCCGATGCACCGCTCGCACGAGTACCTGGCCAAAATCGCCATCGAGACCATGGATGGCGTACTGGTCCACTCCCTGCTGGGCGCCCTGAAGCCGGGCGACATCCCGGCCGAAGTCCGCTCCGAGGCGATCGCCACCCTGATCGACAACTACTTCGCCCCCAACACCGTGATCCAGGCTGGCTATCCGCTGGACATGCGCTATGCCGGTCCGCGTGAAGCCCTGCTGCACGCCCTGTTCCGCCAGAACTACGGCTGCTCGCACCTCATCGTCGGCCGCGACCACGCCGGCGTGGGCGACTACTACGGCCCGTTCGACGCCCAGAAGATCTTCGACGAAATCCCGAAGGGCTCGCTGGAGACCGTCAACATGAACATCGACTGGACCTTCTGGTGCAAGAAGTGCGGCGGCATGGCCTCCCAGCGCACCTGCCCGCACACCAAGGACGACCGCATCCTGCTGTCCGGAACCAAGGTCCGCGCCATGCTGTCCGAAGGTCAGGACCTGCCGGTCGAGTTCAGCCGTCCCGAAGTCGCCAAGGTTCTGCAGAAATACTATGCCGGCCTCAGCGCCGAGCAGAACGTCAAGGTCGAACTGAAGGGTCACTCGGCCGCCTGATGACCGTCGCCGCCGCGGCGGCGACCACACCCTCCCTCACCCCGCCGACGCGGGAGCACTATAAGAGAGGGCCCGTATTTGGAATACCGGACCCGCCGGAAGCGGAATCGCGATACGCCCCCGGCCAAGGTGGGGTCCGGAATCTAAATGGACCGCTGAAGACAGCGGATTGTTAGCTAACAAGGAGAGAAGTAATGCCTACCTATGTTCGTACCGACAAGTGCGACGGCTGCAAGGGTCAGGATAAGACCGCCTGCATGTACATCTGCCCGCACGATCTGATGAAGCTGGACAAGGATGGCTCCGAGACCGGTCACGCCATGCGTGCCTTCAACCAGGAGCCCGAGCAGTGCTGGGAATGCTATTCCTGCGTCAAGATCTGCCCGCAGCAGGCCATCGAAGCCCGTCACTACGCCGACATCGTTCCCCTCGGCGGCCAGGTTCAGCCCCTGCGCGGTTCCGACTCCATCATGTGGACCATCAAGTTCCGTAACGGCACCCTGAAGCGCTTCAAGTTCCCGATCCGGACCACCCCCGAAGGCTCCATCGATCCTTACGGCGGCAAGCCGCAAGCCGACATGGCCAAGATTGCCCAGCCCGGCTTCTTCGTCCAGGTCAACGGCTACCGCGCCGGCAACCCTGCCGAACTGATCCGCAAGTAATCTGGAAAGGAAATAACAATGGCTGGTGAATTTGGTAATCCCGAAGTTGTTCAGGAAGAAGTCGACGTCCTGATGATCGGTGGCGGCATGGCCAACTGCGGCGCCGCTTACGAGATCATGCGCTGGGCCGAAGCCGCCAAGGCTTCCTCCGGCGTCGACCTCAAGATCAAGCTGGTCGACAAGGCCGCCATGGACCGTTCCGGTGCCGTGGCCCAGGGTCTGTCCGCCATCAACACCTACATCGGTTCCGAGCAGGATCCCGCTGACTACGCCCGTATGGTCTCCAACGACCTGATGGGCATCACCCGCGACGACCTGGCCTACGACCTCGGCCGCCACGTCGACGAGTCCGTGCACCTGTTCGAAGAGTGGGGCCTGCCCATTTGGAAGACCGACGAGAACGGCGAGCGTCACGACGGCGCCCAGGGCATGACCCCGCTGAAGGACGGCGGCAAGCCCGTCCGTTCCGGCAAGTGGCAGATCATGATCAACGGCGAATCCTACAAGTGGATCGTCGCTGAAGCCGCCAAGAAGGCCCTGGGCCTGGACCGCATCCAGGAACGCGTCTTCATCGTCAAGCTGGTCAACGACAAGAACGACCCCAGCCGCATCGCTGGCGCCGTCGGCTTCTCCACCCGCGAGCACAAGCTGTACGTGTTCAAGGCCAAGGCCATCCTGCTGGCCGCCGGTGGTTGCGTGAACATCTTCCGTCCCCGCTCCGTCGGTGAAGGTACCGGCCGCGCCTGGTACCCGGTCTGGAACGCCGGTTCCACCTACTCCATGGCCGCCGAAGCCGGCGCCGAGCTGACCATGATGGAAAACCGTTTCGTGCCCGCCCGCTTCAAGGACGGTTACGGCCCGGTCGGTGCCTGGTTCCTGCTGTTCAAGTCCCAGGCCACCAACGCCTTCGGCGAAGCCTACATGGCCAAGAACAAGGAAATGCTGAACGACTACCCCCCGTACGGGCAGGCCGCCGTTCCCGCTTCCTGTCTGCGTAACCACCTGATGCTGAAGGAAATGAAGGAAGGTCGCGGTCCGATTTGGATGGACACCGTCACCGCCCTCGGCAAGCTGAAGGAAACGCTGACCCCGCGCGAAGTGAAGCACCTCGAAGCCGAAGCCTGGGAAGACTTCCTGGACATGTGCGTCGGCCAGTGCGGCATCTGGGTTGGCGAGAACATCGAGCCCGAGAAGAAGAACTCCGAGCTGATGCCGACCGAGCCGTACCTGCTCGGTTCGCACTCCGGCTGCTGCGGCATCTGGACCTCCGGCCCCGAAGACGTCGGCGCCCCGACCAGCGAAGAACTGCCTGGCGTCCCCGCCCACCTGCCGTCCGGCTGGAACTGGGGCTACCGTGGCATGACCACCGTCAAGGGCCTGTTCACCGCCGGTGACGGCGTCGGCGCTTCCGGCCACAAGTTCTCCTCCGGCTCCCACGCCGAAGGCCGTATGGCTGCCAAGGCCATGGTCAAGTACTGCCTGGACAACAAGGACTTCAAGCCCGAGCTCGACACCTCCGTGGAAGAGCTGGTCGACGAGATCTACCGTCCGGTCCGTAACTACCTGGAGTTCAAGGACTACACCACCGCCATCGACGTGAACCCGAACTACATCACGCCGAAGATGCTGCAGTTCCGCCTCCAGAAGATCATGGACGAGTATGTCGCCGGTGTTGCCACCTACTACATCACCAACGAGCACATGCTGAACGTGGCCTCCGAGAAGCTGGACATGCTGAAGGAAGACGCCATGAAGATGCGTGCCAAGGACCTGCACGAACTGCTGCGCGCCTGGGAAAACTACCACCGTATTCTCACGGCGGAAGCCCACATGCGTCACATCATGTTCCGTCAGGAAAGCCGTTACCCCGGCTTCTACTACCGCGCCGACAAGAACTTCGTCGACGAGGAGAACTGGCACTGCTTCGTCAACTCCATCTATGACAAGAAGACCGGCAAGTGGACCTGCTTCAAGCGCAAGCACGTCGACCTGGTCGACAAGTCCAAGCTGTTCAAGCCCGCTGCCCACTAAGCAGTCGGTTCTAGCTTAAGAACCGGGCGCTCACAAGGCGCCCGGTTTTTACTTTACCGAGGCAGTATCCCTACCTGTAGGAGCGGCTTTAGCAGGCTCCAGGCTGTAAAATCCAGGCAGAAGCCGGTCCTACAGGCAGGCAACACTAGCGAGATCACCATGCAAGACTACGACGCACGATTCAAGAACCTGGCCAAGGACGCCCCCCAGGGCAACGGCCCGGTCATGCCCACCATGCTCGACGGCGACACCGAGCTCAAATTCCGCTGCCACCGCGGCGTGAAGTGCTGGAACGCCTGCTGCAGCAACATCGACATCACCCTGACCCCCTACGACATCCTGCGCCTCAAGAACCACCTCGGCATCTCGTCCGGCGAGTTCCTGCAGAAGTACACCGTGCCCTACGAGATGGACAAGGACGGCACGCCCGGCGTCAAGCTGCGCAGCGTCGAAGGCGGCACCGCCTGCCAGTTCATGGTCGAGGAAGGCTGCTCGGTCTACTCGGACCGGCCGACCGCCTGCCGCTACTACCCGGTCGCCCTGCTCTCGGTGCGCAACTCGGACGAGTACGTCGACCGCTTGAGCTTCGCCCTGGTCAAGGAAGACACCTGTTTCGGCCACCAGGAGCCCGACCTCCAGACCATCGACCAATATCGCGCCGACCAAGGCGCCACGGAGTACGACGAGAAGGGCCGCGGCTGGCGTCAACTCATCCTGAAAAAGAAATCGGCCGGTCCCGCCATCGGCAAGCCACCGATGATTTCCAACCAGTTGTTCTTCATGGCCAGCTACGACCTGGACCGCTTCCGCGCCTTCGTCATCAGCGAATCGTTCAACAAGACCTACAACATCCCGGTCGAGGAAATGGCCGAGCTGGTCGCCGACGACGAGAAGCTGCTGGCCTTCGGCGACCGCTTCCTGCGCCAGGTCCTGTTCAACGAGAAGAGCATCGAGGAAAAGGATGGCGCCTACGAGGCCCGCATCGAGCGGCTGAAAGCCAAGGCCGAGGCGATCAAGGCCGAATTCGAAGCCAACCGCGACAAGCTCGAGGACGAGAAATACTGCGCCCCGGCCGGCCAACCTGGCGACTGCGGCTGCGGAGACGGCGAAGGCTGACGCATGGACGCCCAGGCCCTCACGCCCGAGACCCACTACATCCGCAGCGAACCGTATTACGAGCCGGTCGGCGACGAGATCGCCATCTTCGAAGCGGCCTACAAAAACAAGCTGCCGGTCCTGCTCAAGGGCCCGACCGGCTGCGGCAAGACCCGGTTCATGGAGTACATGGCCTGGCGTCTGCAACGGCCTTTGATCACCGTCTCCTGCCACGACGACCTGACCGCCTCAGACCTGGTCGGCCGCTACCTGGTCAAGGGCGGCGAGACGGTCTGGGTCGACGGCCCGCTCACCCGCGCCGTGCGTGTCGGCGGCATCTGCTACCTGGACGAGATCGTCGAGGCGCGCAAGGACACCATGGTGGTCATCCACCCGCTGGCCGACGACCGGCGCGCCCTGCCCATGGAGAAACTGGGCCAACTGCTCGAAGCCACCGACGACTTCTGCCTGGCCATCTCCTACAACCCGGGCTACCAGAGCGTGCTGAAGGACTTGAAGCAATCCACCCGGCAACGTTTCGTCGCCCTGGAGTTCGACTATCCGGCGCCCGAACTGGAACGCCGCATCGTCGCCAACGAGGCCAAGGTCGATCCGGCCATGGCCGACAAGCTGGTCAGGTTCGCCCACATGACCCGCAACCTGAAAGGCAGCGGCCTCGACGAAGGCGCCTCGACCCGGCTGCTGGTCCATGCCGGCAAACTGATCGCCAGCGGCGTCGACCCGGTCGTCGCCTGCCAGAGCGCCGTGGCCCAGGCCGTCACCGACGACCCGGACATGCTGGCCGCCATCCAGGAACTGTCCGCCTCGCTGTTCTGACATGGCCCGATCCCCCTCTCCGGCGCTGCTGCGCACCCCTCCCCCCCAGGGGGAGGGGCTGGGGGAAAGGATCAACACGCTCAGGAACGTCCGATGACGGCGCCCCTTACCCGCGACGAGATCGAGTCCCTGCTCGACGACTGGCTCGAGGTCGAATTCACCTTCCACCAGGTCGGCCCCGTCGCCCGCGCCCTGTGCAAACTCGACCGTACCGACCAGGACTTCGTCCTGGACTGGATCAAGCGCGTCGCGACCACTCACATCACCCTCGCCTTCAACTTTGCCAAGCGGGCGCCCGACCTGATCCAGCGCTTCGACAAACGGGTGATCGAAGCCTGGGCGGTGCACCTGTGCGACACCTACGACCGGGCCGGCATGTACGCAGCGCTCGACGTCGCCGCCGCGGTCGGCAACTTCATGCAGCAGCGCCACGAACAGGCGGCCGGCGCCCTGTTCGAGGACTCGGCCCCGGTGCTGGGCAACTTCGTGCACGGCCTGTCCGGGCGCAAACTCAAGCTGGAACAGGGCGAATCGGCTTGGACCGACGGCGAGAAGATCGTCCTGCCGGCCATCGTCGCCGCCTTCGAGAGCCGGGCCGACAACTTCAAGCTGACCAAGGCCATGGCGGCCTTCCTCTGGGCCCAGACCCGGTTCGGCAGCCTGAGGTCCGATACCGTGTCGGTGTGCGCGGACTTTCCTGACCCGGTCCGCGCCCTGGCCCAGTTCCACGGGCTGGAAACGCTGCGCCTGACCGCACGACTGGCACGCGAGCTACCCGGCCTGCACCGCGATCTGCGCCGCCTGGGCGGCGCGCTCGGCGACCGCCTGGCCGAAGGCTGGGCCGGCTTGGCCGAACGGCTCGGCGACCATGCCGAAGTCGAGGACAGCCTGGCCCTGCTGCCGGATGCCTGGCACCTGCCCGACTTCATCCCGCTCTCCTATCAGGGCACGCTCAACCCGGAGGCCGTGGCCGCTGCCCGCGCCGCCCGACTGGAGAAGGAAAAGGCCCGCCTGCGGGTCAAGCTGGCCGAGATGGCCGAGGAGTTGCGGCGGCACAAACCCGATGCGGCCGCGCCCGACGACCAACCGCCCCGTTTCGAAGCCGCGTCGGACGAGTCAGAGGGCCAACTGGATTTCGAGCTGACCCTGGACGGCATGCCGGTGGCGCCGCCCGACGACGTCAAGCAGCTGCTCACTTCCGTGTTCCTCGATTTCGGCGAGATCCCGCCCGAATACCTGGTCCCGGCCGGCGACGGCGAATACGATCCCGGCCTTTACCAGGACCAGGCGAGCGACCCGGACGCGGTCTGGCAAGGCACCTACCACGAGGAAGGCGCGCTGTTCTATCCGGAGTGGGACATGGGCCGCCAGCATTACCGCAAGAACTGGTGCGTGATGCGGGAGAAGGACGTGAAGCCGCTGTTCGACGATTTCCCGCGCCGCACCCTGGACAAATACGCCCCCCTGGTCAAGCAGCTGCGCCACCGGTTCGAGGCCATGCGCGACGAGAACAGGCTGCTGAAGCGCCAGACCCAGGGCGACGAAGTCGACCTCGACGCCCTGGTCGAGGCGCTGGCCGACGCCCGCGACGGCAGCGAGATGAGTGACCGGCTGTTCATGCACATGCACCGGGCCGAGCGCAACATCGCTGTGGCCTTCATGGTCGACATGTCCGGCTCGACCAAGGGCTGGATCAACGAGGCCGAGCGCGAGGCGCTGATCCTGCTCTGTGAGGCACTTGAGCGGCTGGGTGACCGCTACGCGATCTACGGCTTCTCCGGCATCACCCGCAAGCGCTGCGAGCTGTTCCGGATCAAGACCTTCGCCGAGCCCTACGGCGAGGAAGTGAAGGCCCGCATCGCCGGCATCGCACCCCAGGAATACACCCGCATGGGCTTCGCCATCCGCCACCTCTCGAAATTGCTGAACGACGTCGAGGCCCGCACCCGAATCCTGGTCACCCTGTCCGACGGCCGGCCGGATGATTATTTCGACGCCTACCGCGGCCCCTACGGCATCGAGGACACCCGCATGGCCCTGCTCGAGGCGCGCCGCTCCGGCATCCACCCGTTCTGCATCACCATCGACAAGGACGCCCGCGACTACCTGCCCCACATGTACGGCGCCGCCCGCTACGTGATCCTGGACGACGTCGCCCAGCTGCCGGCCAAGGTTGCCGACATCTACCGCAGGCTCACCCACTGATGCCCGCCATCGCCCTGCACCGCTACTACAGCAACGGCGCCTACGGCCGCTCCTGGGGCGTGCGCATGGTGGTCGAGATCGCGGTCGACACGGAAACCGGCGACACCGTGGTCGGCTTCAAGGGGGTCGCCGGCATCTGCCGAAGGAAAACCGCCCGCTGCACCCTGGCCGAATTCTCGAACTGGGCGAAATACGAGGTCGCCCTCAACGAAAACTCGTGGCTGCGACTGGCGGGCGGATAGCGCCTCGGCCGCTTGCGCAAACACTCCCCGCAACCGGCACGCTGGTCGGCGCTCAGTCCTCGGCAGGACTCAACTCGAACGACACCGTGACCTGATACGTCACGCTGCGTCCCTTGAGCGAATCCGGGATCGGCGGTGGTGTCGCGGCCGTGACCGCGGCCAACGCGGCCCGGTCGATCAAGCCACTGCCGCTGCTCTGGATCACGTGGACCTGGCTGCAGATACCGTTCCTGAACACGAACTCGATCCGCGCCCGGCCGTGGAAGCCGCTCATCCTGGCGGCCGGAGGATAGACCACGGCAGCCTGGATCGCCGCTTTGAGTTGGGCGGCGAAACTGGCTTCCTTGGCCGCCGAGTCATCGCGCGGCGGTGGCGGCGGCGCCTGAACGGCGACCTTCTCGCTCACCGGCGAGTCGTTCACGACCGGCAACGGCCTGCTCGGTGGCGGAACAGGCTGCGGCGGCGGAGGGGGCTGAAGCCGCGGCTGGAACACCTTTCGCGGCACCGGCTTCGGTTTCGGTGTTTCCTTCTTTACGGGCCTCTTGACTTCTTCGACCTTGGGATCGTCGAACGCAAGCTGGATGATTTCGGGCGCCTTGGGCTGGGGCGGCGTTTCAGCCCGGGCCAGCAGGACACCTGCCCCGACCAGCAACACGCCCTCCAAAGCCACCGCCGACAGCAGCGCCCGGGTGAACGGCAGGGTCAGCCGGCCGGAATCGGAACGACGTCCGGCTTGATCAATCGACATTTTGTGTGGACAGGCCGATCTGGGTGATGCCGCTCTGGTGACAGACGTCCATGACGGTTGTCAGTTGCTGCAGCGAAGCGGATGCCGCCCCGGCAATGGTGACGATGGTCTTGCCGTTGGCCGAGGCCACGGACCGCAGACGGGCCTTGAGGCCATCCAGGTTGGTCGCGACCTGATCGACCACCAGCAAACCGTCGGCATGGATCTCGATGACCACGCGGGCCGGTGGCAGGGCCTGGCTGGTGGTGCTGGACGGCAGATGGCCGACCAGCCCCGAGGTCGGGATCATCTTCATCGCCATCATGATGAAGAACACCAGTAGGAACAGCATGATGTCGATCATCGGGATGATCTCGATGCGCGGCTTGCGCACTTCGAAGTAACGCATGGCTCAGCGCCCCAACCCCGCCACGGCCACCGGGCGCAGCTCGCCGCGGATGCCCGCCAGCTCCGGGGCGTGCGCGAATCGGTTGATGAGCATCTGCTTGAGCGTCTCGAGTTGATGCACCAGCAGGCGGATGCGGCTGTTCAGGCTGTTCAGGAACACCATGCCGACCATGGCGATGAGCAGGCCGCTGGCGGTGGCGATCAGCGCCTCGGCGACGCCGCCGGTAACCTGGACCGGCACGGCGCCGCCCTCGCCCAAGCCGGAGAAGGCGTTGAACATGCCGATAATGGTGCCGAACAGGCCCAGCAGGGGCGCCAGGGTGACGACCGTGTCGAGCACCCACATGAACTGGTCCAGCCGGGGTATCTCATGCAGGATCGACTCTTCCAGGCGGTCGGCCAGCAATTCGCGTGCGTTCAATTCCGGATGCGACAGCACCATCGCCAGCAGTCCGGCATGCGGCAGATGGCCGGCCGATTCGACCTCCTTCTGCAGCAGGTCGAGCCGCAGGCTGGGCAAATCGGCGACCCGGGCATTGACCATGCGGCCGCCGGCCATCACCCGATACAGATACCAGCCGCGCTCGACGATCACCAGCAGGCCGACCAGCAACAACAACGCCATCAGGTACAGGGTGCCGCCCGATGAGGCGGCGATATTCTCTAGGTGTTGCAAATCCATCATGACCCTCACATTTCTACGCCTGAAAATCAAGGAACAGGCCGGCTGGCCGACGCCCCGCCGAAGGCCCCCGGCAAATCGGGCCTGTGATTTTGGAAGCCAAAACTTAGCTGCATAAGAATCGGCGATGACAAAAACATTTCAGTCAGGTCCGGCGGCCGGACACGAACTCCGGTCACCACTTCACGCCGGGCAGAACCGCCGTACCTTGCCGGGCCACCGCCTGCAATTTCGTCGGCACGATGCCGAGTGCCGCCAGGATAGTGGGCGCCACCTGCGTCGTGCAGACCGGTGCGGCAATCACTACCCTGGCGTGCACCAGCCGGGGATTGGCGACCAGCAGAGCAACATGCGTGTCGTCCGCAGCGTAGCCGCCGTGTTCGGCCTTCTTCTTGTCGCCATGCTTGGCGTAGATCACTCCCGGCAGTGGAATCACGACCAGGTCCGGCGTACGCGGATCGCCGCCCGGCGCGTGGAAGAGCCGGGCCAGCGCCGACCCGTGGAGAACCTGCGCGATCCCCAACCGCCCGGCGGACCGCTCCAGCGCCTTCGCCACCGTCCCAGCCCGATCCGGCGCATGCAGCCAGGCCAGCGCGCCCTGGTCGGTGGTGATGTGCGCCAGGGCGCCGGGGGCCACCGCTTCGACGGCATCAGCCAGCTCGCGCTTATCGATATGGCGTAACGCCTGCGGGTCGATGGGACCGTTGCCGTGCTTGGCCGTGACAATCACCAAGGTGGAGGCGATCAGCCTCTTTTTCCTCAGCTCCGCGACGATCCGGCCGATCAGTTCGTCGCAGTGGTCGAGGGCCGACGCCAGACCCGGTGTCGGATCGCCGTGTGCGTCCTCATAGCCGGCCACCTTCTGGGCCACGTTCACCGCTTGAATGTTGAAGCCGAACAGGGTGGGCACCGGGGCCGGCGTCCTGCCGTCGTGCCGGAAGCCGTTGATCTCGGCCAGAAGCGCGTCCGCCTTGTGCTCGTCGTAATGCTCGGTCCGCTCGATGGACGCGGTGATCCGGTCGTCCTTTGCCTTGCCCGATGCCTCGGCATCGGCGCCGATTTCCGGGGTGAACAGATCGTCGACGCCTTTGCCGCTGGGGCCGTTCAGGACTTCGTACGCGGGATGCTTGTCGATCCAGGCGGTATGGCCGCCGGCCGCGCGGACGACCTCGAACACGGTGTTGACCCGCAGATAGCCGTGCGGATAGACCGGCGTGCAGCCTTTGGGGTCGCGCGGCAGGCGGCTCGCATCGATGGCCGGCCTGCCCGCCTTGGCGCCCGGCGCATCGATGGCCTCGTCGTAGACCACGGCCGAGCCGGTTCGCCGGCAATCGCTGCCCGGCGGCGACAGACTGCGGTCGTAGGTGTCGTCGTAATAGACGCCGGTCACGGCCGGCGTGCCGCCCGTGGCCAGGGCGAGCAGGCCGGGGAAGGAGTCGGCCGGAACGACGGTTTCGGCGCCGGCGTAGCGGATGCCATGCCTGGCCAGGCCGGCCAACGCCGACTGCGGATGGCGATCGATGAAGCGTGCCAGATCGACGTCATGCAGGCCATCGACGCTGATCAGCAGGACGTGCTCGACGTGGCCGGGGCTGGCCGCCGACGCCATCGCGGGCAGCAGCATCGCCGCCGCGAGCAGATTCGCAAGAGTGGATTTCATAGGGTTTCCGAACAAGAAACGGGGAACGCTGCGGCCCGGCAAGGCCGGCGTCCCCGACAGGATGGATAAGGTCGCGGCAGGCAGGGAACCTGGAGGCGGTTCGCCGTCTCCCCGCCCCTCGATCACATCGACACGGATGCGGTGAACATGTAGCTCCGGCCCGGGATCGTCCAATAGAGCGGCGTGTTTGCGCCCCCTGTGTAGCCGGCCAGGGCGTAGATGTCGGTCTTGTCGAACAGGTTGTTGACCTGGAAGCCGAACTTGGCGTTCTTGTACCAGCCGGTGCCGTGCCTGATCGTGTAGCTGGCGGCCAGGTTGGCGACCGTGTAGCTGGACAGGTGGTAGGTCTCGCCGGTGTCGCCGTAACGGGAGCCCACGTTCTTGGCGATCAGCGAGGCGTAGTACGGCCCCTGGTTGTAGATCACCCCGGCGGCGGCGGTCCGGTCGGGCGCGTTCGGCACCCACTGGTCGCTGCCCTTCTCCTTGGCGCTGTTGAAGCTGAGGTTGCCGTACAGGCTGAAGCCGCCGCCGACGTAATAGGTGCCCTCGCCTTCCACGCCCTTGTAGACCACGCCGCCTTCATTGAAGAAAACGGTGTTGCCAGCCACCGTGCGCTTCTGCACCAGGTTGTCGAAGTCGATGTAGTAGACGTCGCCCGACAGGGTCAGCCGCTCGCTCTTCCAGGTCGTGCCCAACTGGGTGTTGGTGGTCGTCTCCGGCTCCACGCTGCTGGCCGAAGGATCCACCGTGTAGAAGGTATTCAGGTTGGGCGCCAGGAAGCCCTTGGCCCACTGCAGGTAGCCGGTCCAGTTGGGTTGGAACGCATAGTGCAGGCCCAGCGACGGCAGGGCCTTGGTCCAGGTCTTGGAATAGCTGAGCGGCGTGCCGGTCTTCTGGTTGACGGTGGCGTCGAGGGAGCGGCGGAAGCTGACGTACTTGACGCCCGGCGTCACGGTCAGGGCGTCGGTCGCCTTCCAGTCGTATTCGACATAGGGCTGGAACGTTTCCAGGCTGTCGTCCATGAGCCGGTCGTAGCCGCCGGCACCGTAGTCGATGGCGCCGCCCAGGGTGTAGTCGACCGTCCATTCGGAGCGGGTGTTGGACTGATGGTCGTACCACATGCCGAACTTCAGGTCGCCCGGCCCGGTCGGCCGGGTCAGGCGCAGCACGTCGCCGATGGAGCGGTAGACCATGGTCATCTTCTGGCCGGGCACGTTGTTGGCGCCGTAGCTGGTCCCGTTCGGCGTCTCGCCGTTGGGGTCCATGCCGTTGAAGCCGTGGTGGTCGTAGGCATAGGTGTACAGCTTGTTGTCGATCCGCCAGACGCCCTGCTGCGAGTTCAGGCCGATGTATTCGAAGTCCGAGGCGATGTCGTCGTAGTTGTAGCCGTAGTAGGCCTGGCTGGTCGGGTCTGCGTTCAGGGCGTGGGTCGGGCCGTACTGCTGGATCTGCGCCTGGGTCGAACCGAGCGACACGTTCTGATGCAGCTTGTTGTACATCGCGACCAGGGTCAGCAGGGTGTTGTCGCCGACCGGCCGGACCAGCTTGGCGAAAAAGTTCTGGCGCTTCTGGGCGGAATAGTCCAGGTAGCCGTCCGAATCCAGTTGCCGGTAGTCGACGAACAGCGACGCATCGCCGTAGTTCTGCAGTATCCCGGTATCGACCTGCAGTCCTTCCAGATGGGTGTTGAAACTGCCCAGCGTGGCGTACGGCGTGATCGCCGATTCGGCCAGGGGCGCCTTGGAGGTGGTTGCGATGGTGCCGCCGAAGGTCGCGTCGCCGATGGTGCTGGCGCTGCCCGGGCCGCGGTCGACGACCACGCTGCCGACATCCTGGGACATGAAATAGGACGTGGAATGCTGGGTGAAATCGTTCGAGTCGCCCCAGGGGATGCCGTCGAACGTCACGTTGTATTGGCCGTTCTGGAAGCCGCGCATCGACAGCCCCTGCGATTCCATCAGGCCGGGACCGTTGGGCTCGATGTCCGAGACGCTGGGCGCGATGCTGGCGATGTCGGAGTAGTTGGCGCTGGCCGCGGCGTTCTCTCGGATGTACTGCTCGCCGATGATCGATTGCGGCTGGCTGGCGACCAGGGAACCCTGGGTCGGTGCCTGGTAGGGCGCGGACGCCTGCTTGGCGGCCTCCGCATCCGACGTTGACGCGCCGCTGGCGCTGCTCTGTACCGTACCCAGATCGACCGGATCCTGCGCCAACGCGGCCTCCGCCCCGATCGACAGCAGACTGCCCAAAACCAGTTGCACTAGCAGCTTGACGCGAAACGCTTGCTGACTGCCCATTCCGATGACTCCTTCCGTTAGGTTGATAAATCCGCCCGGCCGACTGGCTCGGGCATGTGCGCTGACGGAAAGTTACGGCTCCAGACTTAGAAAAAAGTGTGATGCATGTGTCGCTTTTATGACGGCGCCACCAGAACCGGCGCCTGGCGTCACCCATTAAGAAATTGTTTCAAAACAGGTTTTCCAAATTTCGGCGCTATGATCCTGGCCCCACCATCCTCAGCCACGTGTTGCGCCCGCCATGCAAGCCCTGATCATCGAAGACGACCACATGATTGCGGAAAGCCTGTTGCGTATCCTCCGGGACGAAGGCATGCGCGCGGACTGGGTCTGCGACGGCCAGGCCGGGCAGCGCGCGCTGGAGTCGCAGAGCTACGCGCTGGCCTTGCTGGATATCGGGCTGCCGGACAAATCGGGCTTCGACGTGCTGCAGCACATCCGGAGCAGAGGCAACGACATTCCGCTCCTGATCCTGACCGCCCGGGATGCCGAAGACGACCGGATAAAGGGATTGGAAATCGGCGCCGACGATTACTTGATCAAACCGATCGGCTCCCGGGAAATCCTGGCCCGGGTCCGCGCCGTGCTGCGCCGCCAGGATGGCGGTGGAAAGCAGATCGGCCAGGGCGAAACAACGCTGGACCTGACATCCCGCATGCTCTGCTACCGGGGTGACTGCAAATGCCTGTCGGCCCGCGAATTCAGCCTGATGTCGGCCCTGCTGCAGAACCAGGGTGTCGTGCTCTCCGGCAGCCAGATCGAACGGCACGTCTATGGTCACGGCGCAACGGTCGAGAGCAACGCGGTCGAAGTGCTGATCCACGGCCTGCGCAAAAAATTCGACAAGCAGATCATCCGCAACGTACGCGGCATCGGCTGGACGATCCCCAAAAACGCATCATGAAATCGCTCAAGACCCAGCTGACCGCCTGGCTGATCGGATTGTTCACCCTCATGGCGCTGCTGGCGGGCGGCATCGCCTATAGCCAGACCCGCAAGGACACCAGTCGGTTGCTCGATCAACAGTTACAGACCGTGGCCGGCAGCATCGACGAAGGTTCGTTGTTCCATTCGATGCAGCTCCGCTTCCGCAACGAATCGAGACAGGAACAGGAACAGGCCATCGTCATGCAGGTCTGGCTGGTCAAGGAACGACAGCTCAACACCTCGCGCCCCGGCTTCGATCTGCCGCTGAAGGAAAAGACGGGATTTTCGGAAACTCCCTGGAACGGGGAAAGCTGGCGCTCCTACACCATCGTCTATCCCGATCGCACGGTCCAGGTTTCGCAAGCCGACAGCGTGCGCCTGCGGATCGCCGGCAAGGCGGCGCTGGAATCGCTCATCCCGGTAGCCGGCCTGATTCCCTTGGTCTGGCTGCTCATCACCGTCGTCGTCGATCGGCTGTTCAAACCGCTGGATTCGGTCACGCACGCGGTCAGGGAACGCGACGCCGCCGCCTGCGATCCGCTCCCAGCCTCCCATCTGCCGGCCGAAATTGTTCCCTTCGTCGAAGCCATGAACGGTCTGCTGTCGCGCCTGCAGGAAGCCATCGAATTCCAGCGCCGTTTCGTGGCCGATGCCGCCCATGAATTGCGCAGCCCGCTGATGGCACTGCGACTGCAGATCGACAGCCTGACCTCCAGCAACTTGAGCCAGACCGATTTCGCATCCCGCATCGCCAGCCTGCAGGCCGGCATCGAACGGGCCACCCATCTGGTGAATCAGCTGTTGAAAATGGCGCGCTACGAATCCAGGGCAACATCGAACCGGAGCACCATCGATCTGGGCCTGCTGCTCAAATCCTGCATCGCGAACTTCATTCCGCTCGCCGAGCGGCGCAACATCGACCTGGGGCTGCTGCACGACGCACCGGCCGAGGTCGTCAGCAACGCCGACGACCTGTGCGTGCTGTTCAACAACCTGCTGGACAACGCCATCCGCTACACCCCGGAAGGCGGCAAAGTGGACGTCGGCCTGGCTGAGGCCGACGGGACGGCGATCGTCACGATCCAGGATACCGGGCCCGGCATCCCGGAATCCGAACTACCGAAAATATTCGACCGCTTCTTCCGTCTCGCACGCCATGAAACGGAAGGCAGCGGCATCGGTCTCGCCATCGCCAAGTCGATCGCACATCGGGAGTCGGCTCGCCTCAACCTGAGTAACCGCACCGACGGCTGCGGCCTGATCGCCACGGTTCAGTTCGGCTGAACCGGCCTTGAACGACCGGCCGGTTCGCCACCGGCACGGCATCCGGCGCATCACTTCACCGATTGGCTTTCCTGCTTGTACTCCGCCGCGGTCTCCTGCGCCGCCTGCTGGATCTTCTGCATCATGGGCACCATCCGCTGCTTCATCAGCACCATGGATTTCTGCATGACGAGCGGCATTTTCCTGACGAAGTCCTGGCCGGTCGGGCTTTCGTAGAAGGCGATCAGGTCGTCGACCTCCTTCTGGCTGAAGCTCTCCCGGTAGATCCGCATGTAATCGCCCTTCAGGCGGTCCCAGGACATTTCCTCGTCCATGATCTTGGAGAACTTCGCCGAGAATATCTTCATGAACCGTTCCGCCTCCTGCCGCTTTTCCGGCGTCAGGTTCTTGGCATCGATGGCCTGCTCGAACATCGGACCCATCATGTTGTTGAGCTGGCCACGCATGGATTGGGTCAGGCTCTCGGCCCCGGTCACCTTGAGCAGGCGCTCCAGGGAAGCGTCGCTGGGCGGGGCGGCCATGGCCGAACACGAGACGAACAGCGCCAGTACGGCGGTCAGAATGAATTTCATGTGAGTGATCCCTTTATGCAACGAAACGACGGACTCCGGGCAGGGCCGGATGCTGGCCCTCCCGACTATGGTTCCTGCAACCTCACGTCGGCAGCCGTTGTTTTCGAATGGACACCGCCCGGTCATGCTGGCGGCGACGACAGCCGGGCCGGAGACAAACTTCCTTTGCTTTATCCCTCGGCCTGCATCCTAATCTCGAACCCGTCGGCCGGGCAAACCGCACCCTTTGGGCGAAAAAAAGCGGGCCGGTCGCCCGGCCCGCTTATCTGCACCTACTTCCGATCAGCTTGCCGCGTGCAGCAGCGGAACGATCAGCAGGGCGACGATGTTGATGATCTTGATCAGCGGGTTGACGGCCGGGCCGGCGGTGTCCTTGTAGGGATCGCCGACGGTGTCGCCGGTCACCGCGGCCTTGTGGGCCTCGGAGCCCTTGCCGCCGTAGTTGCCTTCCTCGATGTACTTCTTGGCGTTGTCCCAGGCGCCGCCGCCGGTGGTCATCGAGATGGCCACGAACAGGCCGGTGACGATGGTGCCGATCAGCACGCCGCCCAGGGCCTTCGGGCCGAGGATCAGGCCGATCAGCACGGGCACCAGCACGGGCAGCAGCGAGGGGATCATCATCTCCTTGATGGCGGCCTTGGTCAGCATGTCGACGCAGGTGCCGTATTCCGGCTTGCCCGTGCCTTCCATGATGCCGGCGATCTCACGGAACTGACGCCGCACTTCAACCACCACCGAACCGGCGGCGCGGCCGACGGCCTCCATGCCCATGGCACCGAACAGGTAGGGCACCATGCCGCCGATGAACAGGCCGATGATGACCATGTGGTCGGACAGGTCGAAGTTGGTGGCGATGTTGTTGGCGTTCAGGGCGTGGGTGTAATCGGCGAACAGCACCAGGGCGGCCAGGCCGGCGGAGCCGATGGCGTAGCCCTTGGTCACGGCCTTCGTGGTGTTGCCCACGGCGTCGAGCGGGTCGGTGATGTTGCGGATCTCGTCAGGCAGTTCGGCCATTTCGGCGATGCCGCCGGCGTTGTCGGTGATCGGGCCGTAGGCATCCAGGGCGACGATGATGCCGGTCATGGACAGCATCGAAGTGGCGGCGATGGCGATGGCGTACAGGCCGCCCAGGCTATAGGCCGCCCAGATGGCGACGCAGACGGCCGCCACGGGCGCGGCGGTGGCCTTCATCGACACGCCGAGGCCGGCGATGATGTTGGTGCCGTGGCCGGTGGTGGAGGCCTGGGCGATGTGGCGCACGGGGGCGTATTCGGTCGCCGTGTAGTACTCGGTGATCACCACCATGGCCGCCGTCAGGACCAGGCCGATCAGCGAAGCCAGGTAGACGTTCAGCGCCGAGATCGGCTCGGCCATGCCGGAGATCTCGACCCCGTTGGGGAACATCATGTTGGTGATCGGATAGAAGGCGATCAGGGCGATCACGCCGGCCACGGCCAAGCCGCGGTAGAGGGCGTTCATGATCTTGCCGCCTTCGCGCGCCTTGACGAAGTAGGAACCGACGATGGAGGCGACGATGGAGATGCCGCCCAGGACCAGGGGATAGATCACGGCGTTGGCCGTGCTCGCGCCGGTCACCATCAGGCTGCCCAGCAGCATGGTGGCGACGATGGTCACGGCGTAGGTCTCGAACAGGTCGGCGGCCATGCCGGCGCAGTCGCCGACGTTGTCGCCGACGTTGTCGGCGATAACGGCCGGGTTGCGCGGGTCGTCCTCGGGAATGCCGGCCTCGACCTTGCCCACCAGGTCGGCGCCGACGTCGGCGCCCTTGGTGAAGATGCCGCCGCCGAGACGGGCGAAGATGGAGATCAGCGAACCGCCGAAGCCCAGGCCGACCAGGGAGTGGATGGCCTCATTGGTTTCCATGCCCATGGCGGTGAGGATGGCGTAATAGCCGGCCACGCCCAACAGGCCCAGGCCGACCACCAGGAGGCCGGTGATGGCGCCGCCGCGGAAGGCGACGTTGAGGGCGGCGTTGAGGCCCTTGTGGGCCGCCTCGGCGGTGCGCACGTTGGCGCGTACCGAGACGTTCATGCCGATGAAGCCGGCGGCGCCGGACAGGATGGCGCCGATGGCGAAGCCGATGGCGGTCGGCACCTTGAGGAAGACGGCGATGAGCACGAAGATGACCACGCCGACCATGCCGATGGTGGTGTATTGACGCTTCAGGTAGGCCTGCGCGCCTTCCTGCACCGCGGCAGAAATGGCCCGCATACGGTCGTTGCCGGTTGGCAGCGCAAGAATCCATTTAATGGACATCACCCCGTAGACCAAGGCGAGGACCGCCGCCACGAGGGCGAACATCAAACCATCACTCATCGCACTATCTCCTTATACAGTTTTAAATCAACCACGCGGATGACCGCGACCATGTTGCAATATTCAGGACTCTGCGGTCCAGTTTATCGGTAAAAAAAATCACGGGTAGGACTTGCCGATGGCCAGCCCGCCCTCGAATCGCGTGCCCGGTTCGAAACCGAAAATCTCGTCCAGGGCAAGCTCCCTGATCAAACCATCGACCGCCGCCTGGCCATGCTCCTTCTGCACTTCGGACAGGATCAGCTTGGCCGAATTGGCGTTGTAGAAACCGCCGAAATCGGCTTGTACCTTGAGCAGTTGTCGGGCGCGGTCGAGTGTCATGTCCTGGTCGCAAAAAAGGGCGCCGAGAGCGCCCTTTTCATTTCCTCAGAGTTTGAACTCTGGCAGTTTCTTGGCGACCGCGACGTTCTTCAGCGTCACGTACTGGGGCAGGCCGTCCTCGTACTTGGGATAGTCCTCGCCCTGGATCAGCGGCACCAGGTAGCGCTTGCACTTCGGCGTGATGCCGTAGCCGTCCTTGCTGATGAAGTCGCGCGGCATGAACTTCTCGACGTTGGCGACCTTGGACAGCGGTGCCATGCCGATCTTGTACTTGTACGGCGAATCGGACAGGCGGTCGACGGTCGGCATCACCGAGTTGTGGCCCTTGATGGCCAGCTCGACCGCCTTCTTGCCCAGCTCGTAGGCCTGCTTGACGTCGGTCTTGGAGGCGATGTGGCGGGCGGCACGCTGCAGGTAGTCGGCCACAGCCCAGTGGAACTTGTAGCCCAGGGCGTCCTTGATCATGTTGGCGACCACCGGCGCGGCGCCGCCCAGCTGGGCATGACCGAAGGCGTCGCGGGTGCCCTGCTCAGCCAGGAACTTGCCGTCGGGATAGTGGCAACCCTCGGACACGACCACGGTGCAGAAGCCGTGCTCTTCCACCTTCTTCTTCACGTTGGCCAGGAACTTCTTCTGATCGAACTCGATTTCCGGGAACAGGATGACCACCGGAATGCCGTGGTCCTCGACCAGGCCGCCGGCGGCGGCGATCCAGCCGGCGTGGCGACCCATCACCTCGACCACGAAGATCTTGGTCGAGGTCTTGGCCATGGAGCGCACGTCGAACGAGGCTTCCAGGGTGGACACGGCGATGTACTTGGCCACCGAGCCGAAACCCGGGCAGCAGTCGGTGATGGGCAGGTCGTTGTCCACGGTCTTGGGCACGTGGATGGCCTGGATCGGATAGCCCATGGCCTCGGACAACTGGGACACCTTGTAGCAGGTGTCGGCCGAATCGCCGCCGCCGTTGTAGAAGAAGTAGCCGATGTTGTGGGCCTTGAACACTTCGATCAGGCGCTCGTATTCGCGCTTGTTGGCCTCCAGCGACTTCAGCTTGAAGCGGCAGGAGCCGAAGGCGCCCGACGGCGTGCTGCGCAGGGCAGCGATGGCGGCGTCGGTTTCCTTGGTGGTGTCGATCAGGTCTTCGGTCAGTGCGCCGATGATGCCGTTGCGGCCGGCGTAGACCTTGCCGATGACGTCCTTGTGCTTGCGCGCGGTCTCGATGACGCCGCAGGCGGAGGCGTTGATGACGGCGGTCACGCCGCCGGATTGGGCGTAAAAGGCGTTCTTTTTCTTCGCCATGCTCATGATCCCTATAAACTAGATTTGCAAATAAAAACGGGAACCACGCGGTTCCCGTATCAATTCAATTCAGCCGGCACCGGTTTCCTCGGCGCGGCGGCGGGCCGCATCTTCCTGCATCTTGAGAGTCGTCACTAGGCAGTCGCCCAGGTTGTCGTACTCCTCCTTGCCGGTCGAGAAGCGATCCTTGACCGACCAGAAGAACATGCTGCGGAATTTGTCGACGCCGGTCTTGGAGACGACGAAGCGGCAGCGCTCCGCATCTTCCCAATAGATGGCCGGACAGACCGTCAGTTCGCGGTCGGCCGGCATCAGACGGATTTCGGTCTCCACTTCCTGGACCTCGACCGCGTGGCCGTAACGCTCGCGCAATGCGGCGTCGACCAGGCGCATATCGGCCTCGGTGAAGTCGGGGATACCCGTCATGCTTACTTCTTGACCGAATCCAGGCCGGCGAACACGGCGGACGTGATGCTGTCCACGGAGCCCACGCCGGAAACCTTGATGTACTTGGGTGCGCCAGCCGCGCCGCTCTTGCCCCAGTCGCCGTAGAACTTCACCAGCGGCTCGGTCTGGGCATGGTAGACGTCCAAGCGCTTCTTGACGGTCTCTTCCTTGTCGTCGTCGCGCTGGATCAGGTCCTCGCCGGTGACATCATCCTTGCCGGCCACCTTGGGCGGGTTGAAGACGACGTGGTAGGTGCGGCCGGAGGCGACGTGCACGCGGCGGCCGGACATGCGCTTGATGATCTCCTCGTCGGGCACGTCGATCTCGACCACGGCGTCGATCGGCACGCCGGCGGCCTTCATGGCCTCGGCCTGGGGGATGGTGCGGGGGAAGCCGTCGAACAGGTAGCCGGCCTTGCAGTCATCCTGGGTCAGGCGTTCCTTGACCATGCCGATGATGATGTCGTCGGACACCAGACCGCCGGCATCCATGATCTTCTTGGCGGCGATACCCAACTCGGTGCCGGCCTTGACGTGGGCGCGCAGCATGTCGCCCGTGGAAATCTGGGGAATGCCGTACTTTTCCTTGATGTAGTTGGCCTGGGTGCCTTTGCCCGCGCCGGGGCCGCCGAGAAGAATCAGTCGCATGAATTACCTCTTTCAGTTACCCACGCTGAGGTGGGTGGGACGATAAAAAACCACGATAAATTTAGCCGGCAAAGGTTAGACAACCCATACATCCTTTGACAGTTAATTTTTTGTATCAAGTTATAAGGTGAGGTTATTGATAGATTTGACGGCTTCAATACTCGCCATCAATCGAACAGGCGCCTCACCTTCTCCAGGTCCTCCGCCGTATCGACCCCGGGCGGCACCGCCTGGTCGGTGGTGAGCACCGCGATCCGATAGCCGTGCCAGAGGGCGCGCAACTGCTCCAGCGACTCGAATGCCTCCAGCGCCGGGCGTTCCAGCGTCGGGTACGCCTTCAGGAAACCGACCCGATAGGCGTACAGGCCAATGTGCCGGTAGACCGGCAGGCCGTCCGGTACGACGCTCGTCCCTCCCGCCCAGGCGTCGCGCGCCCAGGGGATCGGCGCCCGGGAGAAATAGAGTGCGTAGCCCTGGCGGTCGAGCACGACCTTGGCCACGTTGGGATTGGTCACTTCCGCCACGTCATGCAACGGGTGGCAGACCGTGGTCATGGCCGCCTCCGGCCGTTCGTGCAGGAGCAGGGCCGTGCGCCGGATCAGGTCCGGATCGATCAGCGGCTCGTCGCCCTGGACGTTGACCGCCACCATGTCGTCCGGCCAGCCCTGCCGCTCGGCCACCTCGGCCAGGCGGTCGGTGCCCGAGGCGCACTCGGGCGAAGTCATGCAGACCCGGAAGCCGTGCGCCTCGCAGGCCGCGGCGACCTCCGGGTGGTCGGTCGCCACCCAGACCTGGGCGGCACCGCTGGCCGCCGCCCGCTCCGCCACCCGGACCACCATGGGCTTGCCGGCGATGTCGGCCAGCGGCTTGCCGGGCAGGCGGGTGGAGGCATGGCGGGCGGGGATGACGGCAACGAACTCTTTCATGGACACGACTCGGCTATTCCAACTGGGCAATCGCGCAATGCTCCGCCAATCGGCGAGGAAGCGCCAGTCCGGCAATCAAACGGCGACGCTCGCGCAAACCAGCAGCAGCCCCAGGCTCTCCGACAGCTCGATCCCGGCGCCCAGGCAATCGCCGGTCATGCCGCCGAGCCGCTCCGACAGGAAGCGGCGCCAGCCGAACAGGGCCAGCGGCATGACCGCCAGCGCGGGTACGAGCCAGGCCAGGGCGAGCAGCACGACCAGCCAGGCCAGCACAAACCAGCGCCCTTCGGTCCAGGCGAACGACCGCCCCAGCCCCGGCTTGAGCGACGGCAGCGATTGCGACCACCAGAACGCCCCGAGCCGCGCCCAGGCCGGCAGCAGGACCAGCGCCCAGATGGATACGCCGAGCTTGCCGGCCAGCATCAGCAGCACCGCCTTGGCCAGCAACTGCAGCACGAGGGCGATCGCGCCGAAGGCGCCGAGATGGGGGTCGGCCAGCACCGCCAGCAGGCGTGCGCGATCGCGATGTGCGGCGCCGAGGGCGTCAGCCAGGTCGGCCAGGCCGTCGAGATGCATGCCGCCGGTCACGCCGGTCCAGGCCACGAGGGCCAGCAGCGCGCCCAGCCAGGGATCGACCCGGCTCCCTGCCCAAACTGCCGCCGCGACGATGGCGCCGACGACCAGGCCGACGGCGGGAAACCAGGCGGCCGCCCGCGCCATCGCCTTCTGGTCGATCGACGCCAGGCGCGGCGTCGGCAACCGGGTCAGGAAGCCCAGGGCGAGCCAGAATCCGCGCACGCGTTCAACCTCAGCAGTACCGGGTCGTGGCCCGGCAGGATGGAAACCTGGAAATGGGCCGCCTCCGGCAGGGCTATCCGATAGAAACCTTCGGCCGGCAGGCCGAGCAGATGCTCGAGCAGGACCCGCATCACCCCGGCGTGGGTCACCAGCAGCCGGTGGCCACCGTCGGCCCCAGCCAGCCAGCCGGACCAGGCCGCCCTCACCCGCCGCCGGAAGTCGCCCAGCGTCTCGCC
>DASVZA010000021.1:0-24647 GCA_036391875.1 Parasulfuritortus sp. | reverse complement strand
GCGTTGGGGCTGTCCCAGGCCGGCGCCTGCCGCCGCCAGCAGGCCAGGGCCTGGCGGGCGTTGCCGAGCGCGGCGTAGGTCAAGGCCGTCAGCCGGGCGGGCAGCCAGTTGAGCAGGTCGTCGAGCCGGGCGGCGGCCCAGCCGAAGTGCTCGTAGCGTTCGTTGCGGTAGCCCCACATCGCGTCCAGCGTGTTGGCCAGACGGTAGAGCACGGCGCCGGCCGGGCCGGCGCAGGCGAACCAGAACAGCGCGCCGAACACGCCGTCGTTGCCGTTCTCAAGCACCGTCTCGCAAGCGGCGGGCACGATGTCGATGGCCTCCGGATCGCGGCTGACGATGCGCGACACCGCTTGGCGCGCAGCCGGTTCGTCGCCGCGTTGCAGGGCATGGAGGATGGGCGCGACGTGGTCGTGCAGGCTGCGGTGGCCGAGTGCGAAATAGAGCGCCCAGACCGAGAACAGGATGCCCGTTATCCCCGGCTGCGCGCCGAGCCAGCCGGCCAGGGCGGCGAGCGGCAGGACCAGAAGCGCGACGCCGAGGATGCCAGCCGGGCGCGACGGCGCGTAGAGCCGGCCCTCCAGCCACTTGGTCAGCCGGCCGAAGCCGACCAGCGGGTGCCAGCGCCGGGGCTCGCCCAGAAGCCAGTCGAGCAGCACCGCGGCCAAGGCGACGAGGGCGCTGTCGACCATGTTCAGTAGGCCGGGGGCGTGCCTTTCGCCCCTTCCGGCCAGCGGTTCTCGAACAGGATGTCGGCATGCGCCAGGGCCTGGCCCCAGCCGGCGTCGGCGAACATCGGCCGCGGATAGAAGGCGGCGACGTGGCCGATGCAGAGCAGGGCGACCGGGCGCGCGCCGTCGGGCAGGCCGAGCAGTCCGCCCAGGGCCTGCGGCTCGAAGAACGACACCCAGCCCAGACCGATGCCTTCGGCGCGGGCGGCGAGCCACATGTTCTGGATGGCGCAGCCGACCGAGGCGAGGTCCATCTCGGGCAGGGTGCGCCGGCCGATGATGTGCCGTTCGCGGTCGGGCATCAGGACCACGGCCAGCAGCTCGGCGCAGTCCCGGATGCCCTCGATCTTCACCTTGAGGAATTCGTCGTTGCGGCCGGGCAGCGCGGCCGCGGTGGCCAGCCGCTCCGCCTCGACCTGGCCGTGGATGGCGCGGCGCAGTTCGGGATCGGTGATGCGGATGAAGCGCCAGGGCTGCATGTAGCCGACCGAAGGCGCGAGGTGGGCGGCAGCGACCAGTCGCTCGACGGTGCCCTCGGGCAGCGGCTCGGCGGTGAAGTGACGCATGTCGCGCCGCTCGCGCAGGGCGCGCCAGACGGCTTCGATCTCCTGCTCGGCGTAGCGGTGCGGGCTGATCACAGGAACAGCCCGGCGGCGGCGAGCGGGTTGGCCGGGAAGTAGAAGTGGACGTAGGAGGCGGTCAGCCGGCCGTCGCGGTAGACGGCCTCACCGCTGCCGCCGTGCTTGTCGATGGCGCGGGTCGCGGGCGTCAGCTCCGTTTCCAGACGCGAGTAGTGGAAGGTGTGGCCACGTAGCTCTCCTTCGGGCAGGGCGACGCTCTGCAGGCCGAGCGCGGCGAGCCGGGGCTGCATGACCGCGTGGCCGGGCAGCAGGCCGGCCATGTCCGCGCGCCGGCCTTCGGCATCGGCGAGCGTTTCGGCCAGATAGAGCATGCCACCGCACTCGGCCAGGATGGGCTTGCCGGCGGCGTGGTGGGCGCGCAGCGCGGCCTTCATCGCCGCGTTGCCGGCCAGCCGGTCGAGATGCAGTTCCGGATAGCCGCCCGGCAGCCACATGGCGTCGCACGCCGGCAATGCGGCGTCGGTCAGGGGCGAGAAGAAGACCGGCTCGGCGCCGAGCGCCGCGAGCTGTTCCAGGTTGGCCGGGTAGATGAAGGAGAAGGCCGCGTCGCGGGCGACGGCGATGCGCCGGCCGGCCAGGGCGCGGGGCGCTGGGGCGATTTCGGCGGGCCGGAACGCGGCCGGTTCGGGCAAGACCGATGCCGCCTCGTCGAGGGCGGCCGCGGCGCGGGCGATGCGCTGTTCCAGGTCGTCGATCTCGTCGGCCTGGAACAGGCCCAGGTGGCGTTCGGGCAGGGCATAGCCGGGGTCGCGCGGCAGGTTGCCGTACCAGGCGATGCCGTCCGGCAGGCTGTCGCGCAGCATCGCGGCGTGGCGCGCGCCGCCGACCTGGTTGGCCAGGGCGCCGGTGAGGCGCAGTCCCGGCCGGTAGCTGGCCAGGCCGTGCACCACGGCGCCGAAGGTCTGGGCCATGGCCGGCGCGTCGACCACGGCCAGCACCGGCAGGTCGAACAGGGTGGCGATGTCGGCCGTTGAAGGCTCGCCGTCGTATAGGCCCATGACGCCTTCGATCAGGATCAGGTCGGCCTCGTCCGCGGCGCGATGGAGCAGGTCGCGGCAATGCGCCTCGCCGCCCATGAACAGGTCGAGCTGCTGCACCGGCCGGCCCGAAGCGCGTTCAAGAATTTGCGGGTCGATGAAGTCGGGACCGACCTTGAACACCCGCACCCGCCGGCCCAGGTCACGCTGGCGGCGGGCCAGTGCGGCGGTCACCAGGGTCTTGCCCTGCCCCGAAGAAGGCGCGGAGACGACCAGCGCGGGGCAGTGCCGGGTCACAGGTCGATCCCCGGCTGGGCGGCGACGCCGGCCCGGAAGGCGTGCTTGACGTCGGCGATCTCGCTCACGGTGTCGGCCGCGTCGACCAGGGCCTGGGGCGCACCCCGGCCGGTGACCACGACGTGCTGGGCCGCTGGCCGCACGGCCAGCGCGGCGAGCACCTCGTCGAGGTCGAGATAGCCATATTTGAACAGGTAGGTCATCTCGTCCAGGACGACGAGATCGACGGCGGGGTCGGCCAGGGCGGCGCGGGCCTTGTCCCAGCCGGCCTTGGCGGCGGCGATGTCGCGCGCCCGGTCCTGGGTCTCCCAGGTGAAGCCTTCGCCGCACTCTTCCCAGGTGACCCCCGGCTGGCGGGCGAAGAAGGCGTGTTCGCCGGTCTCGCCGCTGCCCTTGATGAACTGGAATACCGCCACCCGCATGCCGTAGCCGAGGGCGCGGGCGACCATGCCGAAGGCGGAACTGGACTTGCCCTTGCCGTTGCCGGTCAGGACCAGCAGCAGCCCGCGCGTTTCGGTCGCGCGGGCGATGGCGGCGTCGACCACCGCCTTCTTGCGTGCCATGCGCTCGGCATGGCGCTGATCACGCCCGTCGCTCAATTCCGGATGCCGGGCTGGAGGGTGCGCGGGCCGTCGGCGTCGCCGTGCTGGCGCTTGGCGAACGGCAGGTAAGCCAGGGCGGCCAGGCCGAGGTAGAGCATCATGGCGCCGGCCATGGCGGGGAAGTACTCGGCCTCGCGCTGGAGGAACTCGACCAGGCTGGGCTCTGCGAATCGGCCGCCCAGGAAGTAGAAGCCGCCGCTGGAGAACAGTTCGGCCGCCACGGCGGAGATCAGCGCGGCCCCCAGGAAGGGCAGCAGTGCGATGCGCCGTTGCTGGGCGAACCAGCGGCCGGCCAGCCAGAGCGCGCCGTAGGCCGGCAGCAGCATGGCGTAGGCCGGGGTGACGCAGAAGCCGGAGACGCCGGCCAGGTTGATCGCCACCCAGTCGATGCCGGCGGCCAGGATGCAGAACAGGGCGAATATCCAGGCCCGGCCGAGCAGCGCGCCGGCCAGGAAGAACACCGCCCAGGAAGCGTCCGGCAGTAAGTGCAGGGCACCGACGAAGTGATGGCTGCGGGTGGCGGCCATCAGGATGAGCAGGGCGATCCCGATGAACAGTTGTTGGCGCGAAGAGAGGTTCGGCATGGTGGTTCTCCTAAAATGACGATTCAGGGCTGATAGCGCAGCATGACATAAAAGCCGCGTCCGGGCTGGTTGTAAAGATAGGCGGTTTCGTAGTCCTTGTTGAAGAGGTTCTCGACCTTGCCCTGCAGGCGCCAGGCGCGGTCGAAGCGGTACTCGGTGCGCAGATCGAGCGTGGCGTAACCGGCCAGCCGGGTCTGGTTGGCGAGGTCGTCGTAGCGGCCGCCTTCGGCGTGCAGGGTGGCGCCCAGGCCCCAGGCGCCGAAGCTGCGGTCGGCATCCAGGGTCAGCGCGCTCCGGGTGCGGCGCGGCAGCAGCTTGCCGGCGTTGGCGCCGGGTGCGTCGTCGACCGGATCGAGCAGGTTCACATTGCCGCGCAGATCCCAGCCGTACACCCGGGTCGCGGCCTCGGCCTCGAGGCCGGTGATGCGCGCCGAATCGATATTGGACGGGATATAGCTGGCGTCGTAGGCGATCAGGTCGGTGATGTGGGTTTCGTAGGCATGCAGCGACCAGCGGCCCCAGCCGGCCTTGCCCGTAACGCCGAGATCCAGGCTGTGCGAACGCTCGGGATGCAGGCCGGCGTTGCCGAAGCCGGGGTAATAGAGCTCGTTGAAGGTCGGCGCCTTGAAGGCGTTGCCGTAGGAGGCGGTCAGGCGCAGGTCGTCGTTCAGGGCGTAGCCGTAGGCCACGCTGCCGGTCGTCGTGGAACCGAACTGCTGGTTGTCGTCGCCCCGACCGGCCAGCTGCAGGCGGTGGCGGCCGAACTCGGCCAGGTACTGGGCGAACAGGCCGGTGTCGTCGCGCGAGGTGACCTCGTAGTGGGTGGTGCTGTTGATGCTGTCGTTCTGCCAGTCGACACCCGCGACCAGGCGCTGGCCCGGCTTCAGATCGATGTCGTTCTGCCAGGACAAGGTGTTGCGCCGGGTGTCGAACCGGCTCTGGAACACGCCGTTCAGGTAGTTGTCGGAGTAGTCCTCGTTCTGGCCAGCCCGAAGGTCGGCGTGCCAGACCTCGGTCGGCTTGAAGCCCAGGTGGGCGCCGAACACCTGCTGAAGGGTCGAGGATTCGTTGACGTAGCTGCCGTCGTAGGCGTTCCGGCCGTTCGCCTGCAGCCAGTTCAGCTCGGCCTCGGTGCCGTCGGCGAAACGCCAACCCGCGCGCAACCGGCCGGACTGGTTGGAATAGCCGTCCTTGTCCGGCTCGATCACGAAACAGCCGGCGGTCAGGCTGCCCTTGCAGGCATTGAAGCCCTGGGTGTTGAAGTCGGCCAGACCGAGGCTGTACCAGCCGCCGCTGCCGAAGCCGCCGGACACGGTGGCGGCGCCCTGCACGGTGCCGTAGCTGCCGCCGCCGACCGCCAGCGTTGGCCGTGCGGCGCCGCTGCCGCGCTTGGTGAAGATCTGGATCACGCCGCCGATGGCCTCGGAGCCGTACAGGCTGGAACGCGGGCCGCGCACGATCTCGATCCGGTCGATCAGTTCGAGCGGGATGTCCTGGAAGGCGGCCTCGCCGGTGGTGGCCGAACCGATCTTGACGCCGTCGACCAGCACCAGGACATGGTCCGAGTTGCTGCCGCGCAGGTACAGGCTGGTCGTCTTGCCCTGGCCGCCGTTGTTGGCCAGGGCGACGCCGGGCTGGCCGCGCAGCAGATCCACGAGCGACTGCGCCTGGCTGCGCACGATGTCCTCATGGGTGATGACCGTGACCGGGGCGAGCGTCTCGTCCGCGGTCTCGGCAGTGCGGGTCGCGGTCACCACGACGTCGTCGAGTTGATAGGTTTGATCGGCGCCCGCCGTGATCGGCGAGGCCATGATGCCGGCGATAAGCGCGGCCACGGCATTGCGTTGCATTGAGATCGTCCTTGATGTTCCCAGCGTCCCCGCAGGGAATACTCAAAAACGCAGACAGTGAAAGACCGGCAGGTCATCCGCCATAAACCGCCCTCCCGCAGCCCGCGCACCGAGTTCCAGGCCGGTCTCCGGGCTCGCGCATAAGCTTCTCGCCTTCCCGTCGTCGAGGACAGTGGCGTTTGGAGAAGCCGTTTAGCGCTTACCGTTGCGGGGGCAGCACAGGCATTGCACCTGTTTCCCGTTTAATCCGCGGCAATCCGCGAACACCTGAAACGAGGGCGAATTATAAGTCTCCCCTGCCGAAAAGGAAGCAGGTCACGGCGAACTCAAAGCCTATTTCAGTGGAAAATAGGCTCTTATTCTCGATTCAGGCCGCCGCTGCTCAACGCGCGCCTGATCGCCGCCATGTCGCCGGCGGCGCCGACCGCGCAGAAGTAATGCGTGAACAACTGGCTCTGATAGCCGTTCTGCGTGCGGAACCGGATCGGAGCCCAGGCCGCGTACTTGTTGCGGACCCACTGGCCGTCCGGCCGGCCGAAGGCATAGATCTTCGCTTCCACCGTGTCGCAGCGCATCCCTTCGTAGGTGACGTCCTCGGCGCCGCCCGCGGTATGGATCACCATCGTGTAGCGCACCACGCCGTCGCCGCCGATCGAAATCGAGGCCCGGTCGAGGTAATAGTGATGGGGTGAGGTCGCGCTGACCGTGAACGGCACCAGATTCTCCGGCTTGGGCACGGCCGGCAACTGGGCCTGGATTTCCTGCCAGGTCTTCTTGTGGGCATCGAAATCGTAGTCGAAGCTGAATTCGGCCAAGGCCTGGCCGGACCAGGCCGCCAGCAGTACCACCCAATATTTACCCATTCGCGCTCTCCTCGGATGCCGGGATGATCAGGTTGGCGTCGACCACCCGGTCCCCCATTAGATAGACGTAGCCGGGCAGACGGTTGTCGCCCGTATCGGAATATTCGAAGACGAATTGTCGCTGGATGCGGACCCGCTGGTTGTCGTCACGCACGAAGCGCAGCCGTTTCAAGGCGACCGTTTCGTCCAACAACTGCACCCCGGCCTTCTGGCTGACGATGCGGGCCGCCCTGATGGCCAGTTCCCGCTTGTTGAGTCCATCCCACCAAAACCAGCCGGCGCACACCAGTGCCGCGGTCAAGGCCAGTTCCCAGTTCATTCGCCGGGCGGCAGGTCCGGTTCGGCAGGACGGCGGGGCGGCAGGAACAGAGCGCAGACCTGCTCCTTGGCCCGCCGGCTGCGGACAGGCCCGTTCGACGGGGCGGTCTGCGCCGAAGCGGCCGCCGCCGCAGCGGCCTGGGGCGGCACCGGCGGCGACGGCAGCGGAACAGGCTCCAGGCGCCTGTTGATGAAGCGTTCCACCCCGGCCAGCAGCTTGTCTTCCTCCGGCGCGACCAGCGATACCGCCAGGCCCGAGGCGCCGGCCCGGCCGGTCCGGCCGATGCGGTGGACGTAGTCCTCCGGCGAATAGGGCAGTTCGAAATTGAATACGCAGGGCAGTTCGGCGATGTCGATGCCGCGGGCCGCGATGTCGGTGGCGACCAGCAGCTTGATCTTGCCCTGCTTGAAGCCGTCCAGTGCCTGGAGACGATCGACCTGGGCCTTGTCGCCGTGGATCACGGCGACATCGACGCCGCGCCGCTGCAGCCGGCGGCCAAGTTTGTCGGCCGACAACTTGGTCCGGGTGAAGATGAGTGCCTGGCCGATGTCGCGTACCCGCACGACGCGCAGCAGAGCCTCGATCTTGTCGTCCTCGGCGACCTTGTGCACCACCTGTTCGACCGTCTCGGCAGCGGTGTTCTTGCGCGCCACCTCGACCTTGAGCGGATCCCTGAGGAAGCTGCCTGCCAGGCGGGTGATCTCCTCGTTGAAGGTAGCGGAAAAGAGCAGCGTCTGGCGCTTGGCCGGCAGCAGGTCGAGGATGCGCTTGAGATCGGGCAGGAAGCCCATGTCCAGCATCCGGTCGGCCTCGTCCAGGACCAGGAACTGGACCTGGTTGAGCAGGGCCAGCTTGTTCGAGGCATGGTCCAGCAGGCGGCCCGGCGTGGCGACCAGGACCTCGACTCCGGCCCGCAGCGCAGCCTCCTGCTCGTGCATTCCGACGCCGCCGAACACCACGGTGCTGCGCAGCGGCAGCTGCTTGGCATAGGCGGCCACGTTGTCGTAGACCTGGATGGCCAGTTCGCGGGTCGGCGCCAGGACCAGGGCGCGCACCGGGTGACGGGCGGGCGAGGTGCTGGTGTTGGCGAACGGCTTCATCTTGTGCAGCAGCGGCAGGGTGAAGGCCGCGGTCTTGCCGGTACCGGTCTGGGCCTGGGCAAGCAGGTCGCGTCCGGCGAGCACGAGCGGGATCGCTTCCCGCTGGATGGGCGTCGGCGTCGTGTAGCCCAATTCCCGGACAGCCGCGAGCAGTTCCGGGGCAAGGTTCAGGTCATCGAAAGTGTGGGCCGCCTCCAAGGCGGATGATTCGGTCATCGGCTCTTCATTCATTCAAGCAATCGTGCGCCAGTCGAGGCCTTCCGACTGGTCCGCTATACCAATCCAATCCGGCTCGCAACTCAAGACCGCGGCAAGGGCGGCACGGGCAAGCTCGGGGGAGTTGTTTTCTTCGGACAGGTGGGCCGCCACCACGTGCTGCAACCGGTCCGTCGGCAGCCTGCCGAGCAGTTCGGCTGCCGCACTGTTGTCCAAGTGGCCGTAACGGCCGAGTATCCTGGCCTTCAGGCTGGCAGGGTAACTGCCTTGCCGCAGCCTGTCCACGTCGTGATTGCACTCCAGGGCCAGGGCGTCGCACTCTTGCAGCATGGCCACCATGTGCTCGGTGACGTGACCGGCATCGGTCAACAGCCCCCAACTCCGGGCTCCGTCGGAAACCACGTACTGCACCGGCTCGCGGGCATCGTGCGGCACCGTGAAAGGCCGGAACTCCAGTTCGCCGACCGCGAAGGCCGCATGGCTGTCCACCAGACGAATACGCTCCGGCACGTCGCCCATGGCTTCGAGGACCACGCCGCAGCCCGGAGTCAGCCAGACCTCGCAGCCGTACTTGGCGGAAAAGCGGGCCACACCGCGGGCATGGTCGCTGTGTTCGTGCGTGATCAGAACCGCGTCCACCTCAGCCGGCTCGATGCCGAGGCGATTGAGGCGCGCCGCCATCTCCCGGACACCGAAGCCGCAGTCGAGCAGGACGCGGGTCGTGCCGCGTTCCACCAGCCAGGCATTGCCCTTGCTGCCGCTGCCCAGGCAGGCGAAACGCATCGGACTTACTTCAGCTGTTCGTAGAGCAGCTTGGCGATCCGGTTGCCGGTCTCGTTGGCGGCAGGACTGCCGTTGTCCATGTAGACGCCGACCTCGCTGTTGTCGCCCTTGCCGGTGACGGTGACCCGGTACTTGATGGCCTTGACCTTGTCGTCCTTGCTGCGCCAGAACGCCAGCTTGGACAGGAAGCCCTCCTTCTCCTTGTCGGTCTGGGCATCCGGGTCGGCATAACGGACGTAATACACACCGCTGGCGCGATCGCGGTCCTCGACCAGGAAGCCGACCCGGTCCAGGGCCAGGCCGACCCGGCGCCAGGCACGGTCGAAGGCCTCGGGCATGGAGACGCCGGGAGCGCCATTGGCCGTCTTGATCAGGTCGGCCTGGGGCGCGGCCTTCTCGGCCAGCATGGCCTTGGCCTTGCTCTCTTCGACGCCGAAGCGGACCATCAGGCGACGCAGCATCTCGGCTTCCAGGCCGGGATCGGGCGGACGCGGTTCCCAGATCGTCTGGCCGGTGCCCTGGTCGCCGGTGATCTTGCCGCCGCTGCCCACCGTGCCCTCGTACACCTCGTACATGCCGCGGTGGCTGATGTAGATTTCGGTACCCTTGCCGTCGGGCGTCGGTTCCAGGCGGGTGCGGAACTTGTCCCGCTCGTCGGTCGAATAAACCGAGTCCAGCACCTTGCCGATGATGTTGCGGATCGGATCCTGGGGAATCCGGGCCCGGTTCTCGGCCCAGTCCGTTTCCATGATGCCCGCTTCGGGCCGCTCGACGTTGATGATGAAGCCGAGGCTCTGCCAGAAGTCCTTCACGACCGGCCAGACTTCGCTGGGCGGCACGTCCACCACCAGCCAGCGCTCGTTGCCGTCACGCTCGATATAGGCCTTGTCGACCTTGGGCAGAACTGCGGAATTGGCCGCCGCCGCAGGCTGGGCCGCCCGTTCCTGGCTGTAGGCCGAATAGGATGCCGAACCGCCGTTGGCCGCACCGGGCAAGGCATAATGATTGTCCGAAGCGGGCAGGACCAGATCGGGCGGCGCCTCCAGAGGCGGCAGGCTGTTGCCCGCGCTCTTGTAGTCGATTTTCTTGCTCTGCATGATGGAGCAGCCACTCATGGCGACTACGAGCATGGTCAATGTTGCGATCTTACGCATGGATCTACTCCTGGATGGCGCCCGCTTCCCGCAAGGCGGCGCGCAACGTGTCGTGGTACTGGTTTGAAAGGGGCGTGAGGGGCAGGCGGATGCCGCCCTCGATCAATCCCATCTCGGTCAGCGCCCACTTGACGGGAATGGGATTGGCCTCGACGAACAGCTTCTGATGCAGGCCCAGCAGTCTGAAATTGATCTCCCGGGCCGTGGCCAGATCGCCGGCCAGTGCAGCCGCGCACATCTCGTGCATGGCCTTGGGCGCCGTGTTGGCGGTCACCGAAATCACCCCCTTGCCGCCGAGCAGCATCAAGGCCAGGGCGCTGGCGTCATCGCCGCTGTAGACGGCGAAGTTGGCCGGTGCCTGCTTGAGCAACGCCGTGCCGCGTTCGATGTTGCCGGTTGCATCCTTGATGCCGATGATGCCGGGCACCTGGGCCAGGCGCAGGACGGTGTCGTTGGCGATATCGGATGCGGTGCGGCCGGGCACGTTGTAGAGCAGGACGGGCAGATCGACCGCCTCGGCGATGGCCTTGAAGTGGCGATAGAGGCCTTCCTGGGTCGGCTTGTTGTAGTACGGCGCAACCGACAGACCGGCCACCGCACCGGCGTCCTTGGCGCAGCGGGTCAGTTCGATCGCTTCGGCCGTGGAATTGCCGCCGGTGCCGGCGATCACCGGGATGCGGCCGGCCGCCTGTTCAACGGCGGTACGGATCAGCAGACAGTGTTCTTCCGGGGAAACAGTCGGCGACTCGCCGGTGGTCCCGACGATGACGAGGCCGTCCGTGCCCTGTTCCACATGCCAATCGACCAGAGCTCGAAAGCGGGGCAAATCTAGGCTGCCGTCGGGCAGCATCGGAGTAACGAGGGCGACAATACTGCCGGTCAACATAATCGAATACGGTTCTGAAAAAAAGGGATTGTAGCTGAAATAGCCTAATTCTTGATGGCGCAGAGCCGCTGAACCCGCGCCGGCAGATCGCCGGTCTCGACGACGTCTTCGTAGGCCATCACCCGCATCTGACCGCGCGCCACCTCCAACAGTTCACCGGGCATCAGCAGATGGGCCGGATTCCTGGGTCGGCCGAAACGCGCCTGGCCCATGGCGAATGTGGCGTAGATCAGCACACCACCAGGCACCAGCGCCTCGAACAGATACGGAAACAAGGGCCGATACAG
Source organism: Parasulfuritortus sp. (assembly GCA_036391875.1). Lineage (GTDB taxonomy): Bacteria > Pseudomonadota > Gammaproteobacteria > Burkholderiales > Thiobacillaceae > Parasulfuritortus. The sequence goes on along the minus strand of DASVZA010000021.1, from coordinate 13,360 downwards.
GTAATTGGTGACCACGACCCCCTGGTAACGGCCGGCCGCGAACGGCCACGACGCCCCTTCCAGGTCGTGCTGCAGCCAGGTCACGCCGGCGGCCTGCTGCCTGGCCACCGCCGACAATCCCAGATCGATATCGACCGCGTCGACCCGATAGCCCTGACCGGCCAGATAGGCCGCATGGCGGCCGCTGCCGCATGCCACATCGAGCACCCGCCCCGGCATGGGAATCAGGCCGGACCAGCGTTCGACCCAGGGCATCGGCTTGGGCAAAGCAGCCGAGTTCATGGCCCTGCCAGACCGCGCATCGCCGCGATCCCCTGCTCCAACGCCTCGCGCCAGAACCGTTCCAGATAGGCCGGCAGATACGTGAGCGAGAAATACAGGGCCAGAAAGCCCGCCCCCATGGTGATCGGGAAGCCGACCGAAAAGATGTTCAACTGCGGCGCGGCCCGGGTCATGATGCCGAGGGCCAGGTTGGCGGCCAGCAGCGCCGCAGTGACCGGCAGGGCGATATGCAGTCCGGTGTTGAAGATCGCCCCGGCCCAATCCACCAGGATCAGGAAACCTTTGCCGGACATCGGCGTCGCGGCGATCGGCACATCCAGGAAGCTTTGCCAGAGCGCGGCGATGACCTGATGATGGCCGTTCATGGCGAACAGCAGCAGCGCGCTGGTCACGGAAAGAAACTGGCCGATCACCGGCGTCTGCGTGCCGTTGACCGGATCATAAAGACTGGCCATCGACAGCCCCATCTGCATGCCGATGAACTGACCGGCCAAGTCCATGGCCGAGAACACGATCTTGAGCGCAAAACCCAGCGCCAGGCCGATCGCGACCTGCTGCAGCAGAATCAGCAGGCCATCGCCCGAAACCACCGGCACATAGGGAAAGGGCGGCAAGGTCGGGGCGATCGCCACCGCCAGCACCAGGGCCAGGCCGAGACGGACGCTGTTCGGCGCCGAGGTGCTGCCCAGCAGCGGATCGATCGACAACCAGGCCAGGATGCGGACGAACGGAAAGAAAAACAACGCCATCCATTGATTCCATTCGGCGCTCGTGATGGTGAGCACGGCGGCCTCAGCCAGCGATCAGAACCGGGATGCTGCCGTACAGCCTCACCACGTAATCGACGATCATGCTCAGCATCCAGGGACCGAGCACCACCAGCACCAGGAACATGACCACCAGCTTGGGGATGAAGGTCAGCGTCATCTCGTTGATCTGGGTCGCGGCCTGGAAGATGCTGATCAACAGGCCGGTCACGAGCGAAGCCAGGAGCAACGGCCCAGCCGTCAGCATGGCCACCTCGAGCGCCTGGCTGACGATGGAGATGACGGTATCCGGAGTCATGTCTGATAGGTCTGGACCAGCGAGGCGATCAGCAGGTTCCAGCCGTCCGCCAGCACGAACAGCATCAGCTTGAACGGCATCGAGACCAGCATCGGCGACAGCATCATCATGCCCATGGACATCAGGACGCTGGAGACCACCATGTCGATGATCAGGAACGGGATGAATACGATGAAGCCGATCTGGAACGCGGTCTTCAGTTCACTGATGACGTAGGCCGGCACCAGCACCTTCATCGGCGTCTGCTCCGGGCTTTGCAGTGCGGGACTGTTGGACAGCTTCACGAACAGCGCCAGGTCTTCCTGCCGGGTCTGTTTGAGCATGAATGCCTTGAGCGGCTGGGACCCACGGTCCACCGCCTCGATGAAGCTGATCTGGTTATCCGAATACGGCTTCCAGGCCACGTCGTAGATCTTGTCGAACACCGGCCCCATGATGAAAAAAGTCAAGAACAGCGACAGGCCGACCACGACCTGGTTGGGCGGCGCCTGCATGGTCCCCAGCGCTTGGCGCAGCAGGGACAGCACGATGACGATGCGGGTGAACGAGGTCATCATCAGCAGGATCGCCGGCAGGAAGGTCAGCGAGGTCAGCAGCAGCAGGGCCTCGATGCTGAAACTGTAGGATTGGCCGCCGCCTGGGGCCGGCGTGCTGGTCACCGCCGGCAGACCGGGCGCGGCCCAGGCCAGGACAGGCAGGAACAGCAGAACGAACAGGAACATTCGGCGCACGCTCAGCCTTTCGAACGCTTGAGCAGATCCGCAAGCTTATCGGAGAAGGGCACCGATGCAGCCCGGGCGGCTGTCGGGATCTCCACCCCTTCCGGCTTGGGCAAGGTATGCAGCGTGCTGACATGGCCGGCGGCCACGCCAACCAGCACCCAGGTGTCCTGGACTTCTACCACCACGAGCCGCTCGCGCGGCCCCAACATGACCCCGCCCACCACCTTGACCAAGCCTTGCGCCCCGCTCTGGGCCGGCCCGAAACGACGCAGCAGCCAGAAAAAACCGTAGAGCAGGCCCAAGACGATCGCGAATCCGACCAAGGCCTGGAAAAAGGCAGCGAATCCGGAACCTTGGGGAAGGGGTCCGGCAGCAGACGCGACGCTGGAGGCCGTCGCCAGAAACAGGGAAACGGGCCCGCGCGCGGAACTCATCGGTTGATGCGGCGCAACCGTTCCGCGGGGCTGATGATATCGGTCAGACGGATGCCGAATTTGTCGTTCACCACCACAACTTCGCCTTGGGCGATCAGGCAACCATTGACCAGGACATCCATGGGTTCGCCCGCCAGCCCGTCCAGTTCGACGACGGATCCCTGCGCCAGTTGCAGCAGGTTGCGGATGGCGATCTTGGTCCGGCCCAGCTCGACGGTCAGCTGGACCGGGATATCCAGGATCAGGTCCAGATTGTTGGCCGCGGCCGGGTTGCCGTCGGAAGGAGACAGATTCTGGAAAATGTTGGCCTTCTGCGGCTCGGGAGCGGCAGCGGCCGAATCGGCCACGGCCTGTTCGGCCATGGCGGCCGCCCAGTCGTCCTCGGCACCGCCTGAGGAAGCCTGAGTGGTCGTATCCTGCTCGGCCATGGCAGCCGCCCAGTCATCCGCCGTTACGTCTTTTTCCGCTTCTTCGCTCATCGCTTGACCCCGGCGATCGCCGCCCGCTCACGCCCTTGTAGCACCCGCTCGACCTTCAGGGCAAGTTGCCCGTTTTTCTGGCCGTAGTGGCATTCGAACAGCGGCACGCCATCGACCTCGGCCACCACGGCATCGGGCAGATCGAGCGAAATGACATCCCCCGTCTTCAAGCCCATGATCTGCCGCAACGTTATGGCCGCTTGGCCTAGATGTGCCACCAGTTCCACTTCGGCGTCCTGCACTTGGAGGGACATCTCGGTGACCCAGCGCTCGTCCGCCTCGGCACGGTCAGCCTGCATGGTGCTGGTGAGCTGATCGCGCATGGGCTCAATCATACTGTAGGGCATACAGATGTGGAAATCGCCGCCCGAAGTGCCCAATTCGATGTTGAAGGTGGTGACCACCACCACCTCGGTCGGCGTAGCGATATTCGCGAACTGGGTATTCATCTCGGAGCGGACATATTCCAGTTTGACCGGATGGAGCGGCTCCCAGGCCTTGCCGTATTCATCGAACACCACGTCCAGCATCTTGCGGATGATGCGTTGCTCGGCCAAGGTGAAATCCCGACCTTCGACCCGCATGTGGTAACGACCATCGCCGCCAAACAGATTGTCGACCACGAGGAACACCAGATTGGGATCGAACACGAACAGCGCGGTCCCCCGCAGGGGCTGCATATGCACCAGATTCAGGTTGGTAGGGACGATCAGGTTGCGGACGAACTCGCTGTACTTGATGACCGAGACCGGACCGACCGAGATCTCGGCCGTGCGTCGGATCAAATTGAACAGGCCGATGCGGAAATTGCGGGCGAAACGCTCATTGATGATCTCCAGGGTCGGCATCCGCCCCCGGACGATCCGCTCCTGCCGGCCGATATCGTACGAACGTACCCCTCCCGCGCCCTCTTCGCTTGCGGTCTCCTCGGGTTCCCCCGTTACACCGCGGAGCAGCGCATCGACTTCTTCTTGGGAGAGAATGTCGTCAGCCACGTTTCTCCTATTGGATCAAGAAGGCGCCATACAGCACCTTCTTCACACCTTTGTCGGCCTTGACCTTCAGCAACGCATTGATGTCGGTCTGTATGTCGGCGGCCAGTTTGTCCTTGCCTTCCGGCGTGGACAACTCGTCCGGCGTCTTGCTCGAAAGCAGCCTGAGGATATCGTTGCGGACCTCCGGCATATGCTCCTTCAGCTTTTCATCGATATCCGTACTGGCCATCATCAACTTGATCTCCACCTGGAGATAGGAATCGCCCCCAGCCAAATTGACCGTAAAGGACTCCAGACTCTCATAAATCGGAGGCCCCTTATCTTCTTCCGCGACGGCCGACTTGCCATGTTTGTCGGCCGGGCCGGAAAGCAGCAATACGGCCGCAGCGCCTGCGGCCAGCACCAGGATGAGGACGGCCGCCAGGATAATGAACAATTTTTTCTTGCTTCTGCCTTTAGGCAATTCTTCAACCGTTTCCGCGACTTCTTCCTTTTGCTTCGCCATGACTTACCCGAACTCCGTCAAAACCAATTATTCGAGTAAAAATAGCACAAAAACATGGCGTTTTATTAACAAGCTTAAGTTTTTCATCATGAAAACGGGCTCTTAATCCTGTACTGACAACCGGCCTAGAAGCATACGCCCGCTCAGGCGTAGTAATCCAGCAGCCCAGCCCCCCGTGCCCCGGCCGCCAAAGGCGCCATGCTCGCTCCGCCCACCGATACGCCGCTTACCGGGTCGTCGCCGTTGCCGCCGCCTCCCCCTTGGCCAGCCTTTTGCGATTGCTGCCGGAAGGCCTCACGCTGGCTGAATGATTGGTTGCTGACCATGGCCTCGCCAAGGGCAATCCCGGCGCCGGCGAGCATTTCCCTCAGCTTAGGCATGGCCGCTTCGATCGCGTTGCGGACGTCGGCATTGGCGGAAAAGAACTGGGCTCCGGCATCAGTGCCGTTGACATGCAGCCTGACTTCCACTGTGCCCAGACTGGGCGGATTGAGTATCAACTCGGAGGTATGCCCTTGTTTCCCGGCCATCCAGACCATTTTGTCGCCCAGTTCCTGCGTCCACCCGGTAGAACCGAAGCTGTTCTGCATGTTCATGGAGGAAGTGCCGGCAGTCCCGGAGGCGGTGGGCTGGATCTGCCCCATCGAATGACTGGGGACGGCAGCAGACGCCAGCGACGCCGCCGAGGTATCCGTACTCAAGGTGGATACCGCCTGAACCTGGGATTGATCCGGCGCGGACAGCGTTGCAACCACCGCGCTCGAGTTGCTCACCTTGGCCGTAAGCGCATCCAGGAACTTCGTATCCGAAGTTGTTGGGTTTTGCCCTGCCGATTGGCTTTGGCCAGCCCCCTCCGACTGCGCCTGCGCTGACTTGCCCGTCAGTTGAGCGGCAATACCTGCCATCAGGTTCGGCAAATTTTTCCCTTTCGCCCCCCCCTGTCCCAGACTCGCAATCGCGTCAGGCTGACTTGAAGTGCTCGACCTGTCGGATCCGGAATTCGACGCAGCCGTGTTCGTCACCTTATCCGATACGGACACCATGGCGGGAGCGACCATCGACTGCATCAGTGCCAATCCCGTGGGATCCACTGTCGAATTCTGAGCCGACTTATCGCTTGAACCGGCCGAAGCCTTGGCATCGCCTGCAGCCGCTTTAGGCTCCGCCTTGCCATTACCGGCCAGCAGCGTGGCAAGCAATGAAGCCGTCGGGCTTCCGGTTGCCGCACCTTGTGCGGAGGCAGCGGTCGCCTGATCGGCTACAGCAGCGCCAGACCCCGTAACCATCGTTTGCTCGAGTGCCGCTACTACCTGCCCCGTCGTCCCTCCACCTTGCCCGGAGGCGCCAGCCACCTGCGAGTACATCGTCTTGGAAAGAAGCGACAAAAAGGATGCTGGAGCGCCGCCACTCGAGTCAGCGCTGCTCGAGGTGGACCCCGTCGAACCGGAAATATCCGTTCCAGGGGTGATGGCTGCTGCAATCGGTATCATGGTCTTGTCGGTCGGTTCGTTGACCTAAACGATGCAAGACCTATGCCACGCAAAATTCAGCGGCGCCCCTCCAGTTGTTTCACTGCCGCCTTGCGTCCGGCGAATTCATCGCTCTGGCGCTGATCCTTGCGATCCTGACTTCGAATTTCAGCCTCGATGTGGCGTTTTTCCAAGACCTCGTAGGATTTCACCTTTTGGCGCAGTTCCAGCCAGTTCCGATGCGCCACCTGCCAATAGGAATGCTGCTGCTCCACCTCGCGAGTCTGTTGCCTTATCGCCAGTTCCAGCTTACCCAGAAAGACATGGAAGTCTCGCAGCCTATGGATGTCCATTCCGCCGCGGCTGTTCCCGGTCAACTGCTCATGGTATTCGCGGCGATACCTGTGCAATTCTTCCAGCTTGAGTTTGGCTGCCTCTTCCTTCCTCCGGATCATGAGCAACAGCCGCTCCCCGGCCTCCATGCGATGACGGGCCTGATCCAGCAGGACCTGGAGGGGGAATTTGGAGGCCATCAGGCCTGCCTTTCCCCTTCGCTCAGGGTCCGGGCCTCTTCTTCCAGCATGACCGGGATGCCATCCCGGATCGGGAAGGCCAGGCGGTCCGCCCGGCAAATGAGTTCCTGGCTGTCTCTTTTGTATTCGAGCGGCCCTTTGCAAATGGGGCAGACCAGTATTTCAAGCAGCTTGCTGTCCATGTCTCGATTCCAACTTGTTCAATATTAGGTGTTCTAGCCCGTCCGATACCTCGGCGTCAACAGCAAACACCCAGGCATCCGGATGTGCGTATGCCGCACACTTGACGGCGTCCTTTTCCGTCATGACGATCGTACCCTGGGGCAGATCCTCGGGCCGATAAACATGGTGATCCGGAAAGGGATGACGCTCGACGGTCAGCCCCAGGTCGGCCAGGGCGCCGAAGAAACGTTCCGGGTTGCCGATTCCGGCCACGGCATGCACCGGCCGGCCACGGAAGAAATCGGCGGATACCCGTTGGCCTGGATCATGCAGGCGGTGGAACCCCTGTCCCACCAAGGTCATGACGTAGGCTCCGGGCACCACGCAGGGTAGCTGCGCGGCTCCGTTCACGACCACCGCATCGACCTCGGCCAAGCGCCCCACGCCCTCGCGCAAAGGGCCTGCCGGCAAACGCCAACCGTTACCGAACCGGCGCTGGCCGTCCACCACGGCGATCTCCACATTCCGCGCCAAGGCATAGTGCTGCAGACCGTCGTCGGCAATGAGCACGTCGACCTCCGGGTGATGCGCCAGCAGCCTCTGCGCCGCTTCGCCCCGGCTGGGGCCGACCCATACCGGGCACCGAGCCCGCCGGGCGATCAGCACCGGCTCGTCGCCCGCCGATGCGGGATCGCTGTCCGTATCGACCCTCCCGGCAGCTGAAGCGCTCGCGCCATAGCCGCGACTGATCACCCCCGGGCGATAGCCTTTGTTGCGCAGCATCTCGACCAGCCAGATCGCAAGCGGAGTTTTACCGGTACCACCGACCGTCAGGTTGCCGATCACGACCACAGGCACCGGTAGACACAAACTTTTCAGCCAACCCCAGCGATAGAAGCGCCTACGCAACCAAGCCAGCGCAGCGAACAGCAAGGACAACGGGATCAGGGTCAGGCACCAGCCACAACGGGCATACCAGCAACGAACCAGCGACGACTCCAGGCTCAAGGGGTGTCAGGAGTCGTGTTCTGGGTCACGAAGGTTACCCGCGTGTAGCCAACGCGCCGAGCGGCATCCATGACACGGATGACGGATTGATGAGTGGTCATCGCATCCGCACTGATCACCACGACGGGATCCTTGCGGCCGGCATCCGCGGTGGTCAAGGCGGTTTCCAGGGCTGCTACGTCATGGCTGTTGACGGCGGCGTTGTCGACTCGGTAATTGCCGCCAGCATCGATGTCCACCGAAATCTGGACGGGGGTGTCCTTGGTCGAGTCGCCCTTGGCTTCCGGGAGGTTGATCTGCAACTCGGAAAAGCGGGCGTAGGTAGTGGTCACCATCAGGAAGATCAGGATCACCAACAGGACATCGATCAACGGAATCAGGTTGATTTCCGGTTCGTCCCGACCAACCCCGCGCTGGAAATTCACTTGCGCTCCCCATGTAGCAGTTCGACCAGGGTCAAGGCCTGCTGCTCCATTTCGACCAGCAGCGCATCGACCTTACCCCGAAAGAAGCGATAGGCGATCATGCTCGGGATGGCGACCATCAAACCGAAGGCCGTGTTGTACAGCGCAACCGAGATGCCATGCGCCAGCACCGCCGGGTTGCCGCCGCTCGGGGTCTGCGAACCGAATATCTCCACCATGCCGATCACGGTGCCGAGCAAACCGAGCAGCGGCGCCACCGAGGCGATCGTGCCCAGCGTGGTCAGGTAGCGGGCCAAGTCGTGGGCCACCGCCCGGCCGGACTCTTCCAGCGACTCCTTCATGACCTCGCGGCTGTTGTTCGAGTTGCGGATGCCCGCCGCCAGAACACGGCCCAGCGGCGAATCTTCAGCCAGACGCTGCAGCATGTTGGTGTTGGCCCCTTCTTTGCGCAGGCCAGTCAGAGTCAGTTCCAGCAAGGAGGGCGGAACGATCTGGTTTCGGCGCAGAGTGTAGGCACGCTCGAAAATGATGGCCAAGGACAGGATGGAGGCGATAATCAGCGGCCAGATGGGCCAGCCCGCGGCTTCGATGAGGGCGATCACGAAGAACCTCTTTAAAATAGTGGGGTTTTCAACGAGACGCATTGTGCTTCACTGCGCCGCCTCAGGCAAGGCGATGCTGCCGCCAGACGGCGGACGGCTGTGTATAATGCGGCGAGCCCGTGACCCAGGGCTTCGGCACCCGCTCCGGCGGGCTCAACACTAGATTCCGACGATTTCTGACCGAATGATACGCCGCTGGCTGAACAAGGTACTCGGCAAGCCCACCAGCCCTACCGAACCGCGCATATTTCCCATCGAGCAACACGGCATCCACAGGAGCAGCATCCATCCTTGTGCGCTGAAAGTCACTCGCACCCTGAAGGAAGGCGGTTTTGCCGCCTTCGTGGTGGGCGGCGCGGTTCGCGACCTGTTGCTGGGCAGGGAGCCGAAAGACTTCGACATCGCCACCGACGCGGCACCGGAGGATATCCGCCGGCTTTTCCGGCGTGCCCGCCTCATCGGCCGCCGTTTCCAGATCGTCCACGTCTATTGCGGCCCGGACACCATCGAGGTCACCACATTCCGGGCCCATACCACGCAAAGCGACGAGGATGATGCCCGGGTCACCGCCGAGGACGGCATGCTCCTGCGGGACAATGTGTTCGGGGCGCAACACGAAGATGCCGCCCGCCGCGACTTCACCGTCAATGCGCTTTATTACGACCCGGAAAAAGAAGAAATCTGGGACTACCATAACGGCGTGGCCGATGCCCAGAAGAAGGTATTGCGCATGATCGGCGACCCCGCCACCCGCTTTCGGGAAGACCCTGTCCGCATGCTGCGGGCCGCCCGCTTCGCGGCAAAACTCGATTTCCACATCGCTCCTGACACGAGAGCACCCATCGCTTCGCTGGCGCCGATGCTGGAGCGCATCCCTCCGGCCAGGCTGTTCGATGAGATGATGAAGCTTCTGCTGTCGGGCCATTCCGAACGCGGCCTGCACCAGTTGCGGGCGGAAGGCCTGCATCGTGGCATCCTGCCGATGCTGGATTCCATCCTGGACGATCCTAAACGCCAACATTTCCTGCATGCGGCCCTGCACGACACAGATGAACGCATTCGTCAGGGCCAATCGGCATCACCTGCCTTCATGCTGGCCAGCCTGCTCTGGTTCGATATGGAGTCCCAATTGCAGGCCTACCGCACGGAGGGCATGACGGAGCAGCAGGCCCTGTATGCAGCCATGGACGACACCCTGGAACGGCAACGCAAAGTCCTCGCCTTCCCCCGCCGGCTGGACGGCACGATCAAGGAAATTTGGTCGCTGCAGCAACGGTTCGAACAGCGCAGCGGCAGCCGTCCCTTCCGCCTGCTGGCTCATCCGCGATTCCGGGCTGGTTTCGATTTCCTGAGGCTGCGGGCGCGGGGCAAGGACGTCCCCGACGAACTGCCCGACTGGTGGGAACGCTTCCAGGATGCCGACGAGGAAAAACGCTCAGCCATGCTGTTGCCGGCTGTTTCCGGAACCAGCAAACGCCGCAAACGCCGCAGTCGCAAGCCGGGTTCCTCGACCAGATCGAGCGGCACGACAGACACCCCAGAGCATGACTGATTCCTTACTCGCGTATATCGCACTGGGCGCTAATCTGGATGATCCTGGCCGGCAAGTGGAACAGGCCATTCTTGAACTCGGTTCCTTGCCTGAAACGCAGTTGAGCAGCCGGTCTCACCTCTATGCCAGCCGGCCAGCCGGTTATACCGACCAGCCGGATTTCATCAACGCGGTAGCCTGCGTCACCACCGGCCTGCCGCCACGAACACTGCTGGACCTGCTGTTGGACATCGAATACCGCCACGGCCGGGTTCGGACATTCCGCAATTCGCCGCGCACTCTTGATCTGGACATTCTGCTATATGACAGCCTGAGTCTGGACGAACCCGGCTTGCGCCTGCCCCATCCACGCATGCATGAACGCCTGTTCGTCCTGCTGCCGCTAGCAGAAATCGCCCCGGATATCGTCATTCCCGGCTATGGCCCCATCGCCGCCGTTTTGGCTGGTTTGGATGGCGACGGCATCAGACAAATAGACGCCCCCTGACGAAGCAATGCTGCCAGACCGCTACCGCCATATCGCAATCGAAGGTCCGATCGGCGTAGGCAAGACCAGCCTCGCCCGCAAGCTCGCAGCCCATCTCGATGCCGAACTCCTGCTCGAGAATGCCGACGAAAACCCCTTTCTGCCCAGGTTCTATGAGGACCGCCATCGTCACGCCCTGGCCGCACAACTATTTTTCCTGTTATCCCGTGCCGAGCAGGCCAGGGTATTGAGCCAAGGCCAGCTGTTTTCACCGGTTACGATCTCGGACTTCATCATGGACAAGGATCCCTTGTTCGCGCAACTCAACCTCGCCGAGGCGGAATACAGGCTTTACCGGCAACTCTATGACGGCCTCATGCCGCAATCCGTCGTACCGGATCTGGTCATCTATCTTCAGGCGGGCCCTGAAGTCCTGCTAGAACGGGTCAAAAGGCGCAACCGCAATTACGAACGCGGCATGAGTGAGCAATATCTGTCCGAGGTTGCCCGCGCCTATAGCGAATTCTTTTATCATTATGATGCCTCGCCTCTGCTGATCGTAAATTGCGAACGGCTTAACTTCACAGACCGCGAGGCGGACTTCCAGTTGTTGCTGGAGCGTATTCGCAACATGCGAGGAACTCGAGAGTTCTTCAACCTTGGGGCCTGAATCATGTTTCTGCCACAGCTACTGAAAAAAACCGAAGCAGGCGAGAAACTCGCAGCGCTCACCTGCTACGATGCGGCCTACGCAAAAATTCTGGTCCAGGCCGGGATTGACATCCTGCTGGTCGGTGACTCCCTCGGCATGACAGTCCAGGGACATGCCACCACGCTGCCCGTCACGCTGGAGCAAGTGGTCTATCACACCGAGTCGGTACGCCGCGGCGCAGGCAATGCTTTCGTCATGGCAGATCTGCCATTCGGCAGCTACCAGGCAAGCCCGGCCCAAGCCTTTTCCAGCGCGGCTAAGCTACTGGCGGCCGGGGCCAATATGGTCAAGTTGGAAGGCGGCGAGGTCATGCAAGAGACGGTCGAGTTCCTGACGCAACGAGGTATACCGGTCTGTGCGCACCTCGGCCTGCTACCGCAATCCGTCAATCTCACCGGTTATCGAGCCCAGGGCAAAGACAACAAGGCGGCCCAGCAATTGTTGGAAGATGCATCCAACCTGGAAAAGGCTGGCGCCGAGATGGTGGTCCTGGAATCCATTCCGGCCCTGCTGGCCTCCGAGGTCACCAATTGCCTGCGCATGCCGACCATCGGCATAGGCGCCGGCAAAGAGTGCAGCGGTCAAGTGCTGGTGTTGAACGACATTCTCGGTTTGACCGAAAGACCCCCTCGATTTGCGCGCAACTTCATGACTGGTGCAACCGATATCGGCGACGCCATACGGCACTATGCCGCCGCGGTCAAAAGCGGTGAGTTTCCTGCTGCCGAACACATGTTCTGACATGCAACTCATACATACCGTCGCCGAACTTCGCCAAGCACTCGCAGGTGAAAACGACACGGCTCTCGTGCCGACCATGGGCAACCTGCATGCAGGCCATATCTCACTTGTGGAAAAGGCCAAGGCGGTTGGCGGGCCGGTCGTTACCAGCATCTTCGTCAACCCCTTACAGTTCGGACCGAAAGAAGACTTCCAGCGCTATCCCAGAACGCTGAACGATGACTGCGCAAAGCTGGAAGACGCTGGCTGTCATTTCGTGTTTGCGCCGAGCCTTCAGGAAATGTATCCGGAAGCGCAATCCTTCCAGGTTGTTCCGCCGCTCGCAGACGAACTCTGCGGAGCATTTAGGCCCGGGCATTTCCAGGGCGTTTGCACTGTCGTGCTCAAACTGTTCGGGATAGTCCAGCCACGCTTTGCTGTATTCGGCAAGAAGGACTATCAACAACTCTTCCTGCTGAAGGGCATGGTCCGCCAATTCAATCTCGGCATCCAAATATTGGAAGGCGAAATCATGCGCGACAACGACGGCCTTGCCCTATCGTCCCGCAATGCCTACCTGTCCGACAGTGACAGGGCCGAAGCCCCCCGTCTATACGCCGAACTGAATCACATCGCAGAGGCACTTCGTACAGGCAATCGCCACCTTTCTGACGTTGAGGCCAAAGGCATCAGCCAACTCGAACAGCATGGCTGGCAGGTCGATTACATCAGCGTTCGCAGTCGGCACTCACTATTGCCTCCCACACGTGAAGATCGAGATTTGATTGTATTGGGTGCCGCACATCTGGGCAGCACCCGCCTGATCGACAACATCGAGGCCTAGCTGTTGAGTTTCAATAGGTCATCCCCCTGAGTCGAGAAGCAAGAGGCTTGTAGCCGAGGGCCGAATGAGGCCGCCGCTGTTGTAGTAAGCAAGGAAGGTGGGCAGCCAAGCGGTGCGCTCGGCGCTGTTCTTGTAGGTTCTCGCGTAGGCCCACTCCCTCAAGCACGTCTGGACGAATCACTCGACCTTGCCGTTGGTTTGTGGGCGATAAGGTCGGGTGAAGCTGTGCAGAAGAGTATTTCTTGGGGTATTTTGAGATCTGGAAAGCAAAACGCCCACCTTATGGGTGGGCGTTTTGGGTATAGGAGTCTGGCGATGACCTACTTTCACGTGCGGGAAGCACACTATCATCGGCGCGGGAGCGTTTCACGGTCCTGTTCGGGAA
>DASVZA010000020.1:0-14300 GCA_036391875.1 Parasulfuritortus sp. | reverse complement strand
GGCGCTTGGCCGGGTCGTGCGCGTCCGGAACCGTCTGCGCGCCAGCGCCGCCCTTCGGCCGCCACTGATGCGCACCCGCGGGGCTCGTCGTCAGCTCCCACTCGTAGCCGAACAGGTTCGTGAAGAAGTCGTTGCTCCAGCGCGTCGGCGTGCGCGTCCAGGTGACCTCGAGGCCGCTGCTGATCGCGTCGCCGCCCTTGCCGGTGCCGAAGCGGCTCTTCCACCCGAGGCCCTGCTCCTCGATGCCGGCCGCTTCCGGCACGGGCCCGACGAGCGCCGCATCGCCGGCGCCGTGGGTCTTGCCGAAGGTATGGCCGCCCGCGATCAGGGCCACCGTCTCCTCGTCGTTCATCGCCATGCGGGCGAAGGTCTCGCGGATGTCCACGGCCGCGGCGAGCGGGTCCGGGTGGCCGTTCGGGCCTTCGGGGTTCACGTAGATCAGGCCCATCTGCACGGCGGCGAGCGGGTTCTCCAGATCGCGCTGGCCGGAATAGCGCTTGTCGTCGAGCCAGGTGTCCTCGTTACCCCAGTAGACCGATTCGTCCGGTTCCCAGACGTCCTTACGGCCGCCGGCGAAGCCGAAGGTCTTGAAGCCCATCGACTCCAGCGCGACGTTGCCGGCCAGGATCATCAGGTCGGCCCAGGAAATGTTGCGGCCGTACTTCTGCTTGACCGGCCAGAGCAGCCGGCGCGCCTTGTCCAGGTTGACGTTGTCCGGCCAGCTATTGAGCGGGGCGAAGCGCTGCTGGCCTGCGCCCGCGCCGCCCCGGCCGTCGCCGACGCGATAGGTGCCGGCGCTGTGCCAGGCCATGCGGATGAACAGGGGGCCGTAGTGGCCGAAGTCGGCCGGCCACCAGTCCTGCGAGTCGGTCATCAGGGCCAGCAGGTCTTTCTTCACGGCCGCGAGATCGAGGCTCTCGAATGCGCTGACGTAATCGAAGTCCGCGTCCATGGGGTCCGACAGGGACGAGTTCTGGCGCAGGATCTTCAGGTTCAACCGGTTCGGCCACCACTCCTGGGTGGTCTTGCCGCTGCCGGCGGTGTGATGGAAGGGGCATTTGTTCTCAGACATGGCGTTCTCCTCCTTTACGGTTAAAGGAATGTTGCTGTCTGGTTTATTTGTAGGACCGGGGACGTAACCCACCAGTTGCATTTATCAATCGGGGCGATTGTGTTTTTTGTTAGAGGGCTGAAGCCTTATCCCTTGTGAGGAACAAGCCATAACGAGGCATGCAGGCTAACTCTTTGCCTCATATGATCAATTCAGAATATTTCTTCCAATATTCAGGAGCAGCATGGAGCACAGAAATATGGCGATGAACAGGGACCACTCGCACCGATCAAATTTTCGAAATGGGATAACCACTCTGCCAAACGGGAACCCACACGGTTCAATTCCGTGGCGCCGAAGAACGCGGCTTCTTAGCCATGACATGCCAATGAACCAAAAGATAAAGCCGGCCGATATGACAAGGATGCCCAAGAGAGTCATAGCACCCCAACGTTCAAATCAGGGGCACGCCGTCGGTTGGCGAAGCGCCCCCTGCAACGTAGCGAATAAGTAGGGTCAGAGTAACAATTCACCTTGTCAGTTGTGGCTCGCCTCGGCATGAAGCTTTAGCCCGAGCGCGCCAACGACCTTGAGGATCGTGTCGAAGCCGGGACTGCGTTCGCCGGAAAGCGCCTTGTAGAGGCTCTCGCGGGAGAGACCTGCGTCGCGGGCGACCTGGGCCATACCCTTGGCACGGGCGATATCGCCAAGCGCCTTTGCGATAAAGGCGGCATCGCCGTCCGCTTCTTCAAGGCAGGCTTCGAGATAGGCGGCCATCTCCTCCGGAGTACGAAGATGTTCTGAAACGTCGTAGCGAGTGGTGGATGTCTTGGCCATAGCGGCTACTCCGAGAGGTTTCGCGCGAGACGCAAAGCGGCCTTGATATCTTTGGCCTGGGTGCTTTTGTCGCCGCCGGCCAAGAGAATGATCAACTCGCGTCCTCGCTGCTTGAAGTACACCCGGTAACCGGGGCCGTAGTTGATGCGTAACTCGGAGACGCCTTCGCCGACAGGCTCGACATCGCCGGGATTCCCGGTGGCGAGGCGTTCGATTCTGGCTTGCACCCGCGCACGCGCCTGAATGTCGCGCAATGCGTCGAGCCAGTGAGCGAAGACCTCGGTCTTCCGAATTTCGATCATCGGGAAACTGTAGCCGCCAGGCTACGCATTGTCAATCTCGGCGAGGCGGCCAGAAGGAGCCCAACGTTTTGGAGCCGGCCCGTCAAAACGCCATCAAAAGAGTCGGTGTCGAATTGCTTTTTGAACTGGATTGGAAAGCAAATCAACACTGACCCCTTTGGTCCGCTTGGGTGGCGCCAGGTGGGGCGTTGGCGGGCTTCTTTGTGCTCGTGAATTGTTACCCTGACCCCAATTGTTACAGCGACCGAAGGGAGCGAGGTTGAGCGCCGGGTTATACCGCTTTGTATCTTTTGATCTGTCGGCAATTAGTGGTATCTGAGTACCGCTAGGCAACTCCTCGGATCGAGATTGTGTTTGCCAAACAATGTCTGCGACCTCCTTAATTCGATCAACAATCGGTTTCGCGTCATTGCCTAACTTTCCAAGAACAACCCCTGCATCACCGATTAGCCCCCAGAACCGATCAAGATCAGAAACCTTCTTGTGCATCTCTGACTGGAGTTTCTCCAGCCGTGCGAGCAGGCGACGCTGGTGATCTTTTTCTAGTCCAGTGGAGGTTGCAATCAGCTCGCGGATTTCGTTAATCAATGACTGCACCCTCTCAAGATCCCCTTGAGAAAACTCATAGGCAAATCCTGCACCCAGAGCATTCTTGAAATGAGATCTGAATGACTCGACCTTGAGTTTTGAAGATTCAGATACGCAGTATTTTTCTAACGCATCTAGGTACTTATTGATTTGCCTACAGTCTTGATCTCTGTCTCCGCTGATGGAAAAATTTGGGTTGCCGATTTTCAGCAACTGCGACTCGACGATCTCGACAATTAGGGCAAATGTCTCAAGAAGGACTTGGTAGTCGTGGTCAGTCCAGCCCTCTGAGTGGGCTACAAAATTGTTCCGGGCGATTTTTATCATCTGAACAGTTCCTTCGAACGGCTCAGCCTTAAGTTCTTCGAGAAACTCTTCAGTGAATATCATCATCTTTCCTCAGAGGTATAACGTTGAAATTCAGCGGCGCCGTTAAGCGTCCGCTGGAAGGGCGGGTTCGACCTCACTTGGGCTTTGGCCAACACTTTGGATCAGCCTTGAAGCCTTCTGCCTCCAATGCACGTAGTTCATTGAAACTTTGAGTCCTTTCCTTCACTTCTTGCCAAGCGCGTGCGAATGCGGGCAATGCAAGGTTCTGCTCAATCCCAATGCACCAACTTGACCAAACGTCTTTACTGATACGGCCGCGTTGGCGCAATGAAATTTGCTCGTTAGACAGGTCGATGTAGCGATAGAACTCGTCGAAGGAATTTTGGTAGTCATCCTCCGTGAACGGTCCATTAAGGAAGACTGCCGCTGGAATCGTTGTACAGAGATCCCGATACTCGCGCGCAAGTGCATCCTCAAACTGAAGCTGCGCTATGGAACGGGTTAACCGGATTTGCCACAGGGCAAACACAACGCCAAGCGCCGCCACAGATGTAGCGATCGCGGATACGGCGTCCCAGGGAATGGTGGATGAAGTCAAGGACATCTCGCTTGTGAAGCCGAACGTGATGTACACGTCAACTTTGACGTGTAATCCAAGAGTACGTGACATGTAATCTGTATTTACATACCTCAACCTATTGTTTTGTCTATGACTTCGTAGCGATACACAGCTCAGCAGGATATGAATTCCGTCATCTCTACCACGCTGACACCCAAAGCCCAGAAACCGGCCGATGTGCCTTGGGCAAAACAATACATCCACTTTCACGGAATGCGCCACCACAACGAAATTGGCTAACGCAAACAGCCATTCAACACACAAGACGAGTATTGTCTTACAACACCAGCACAACCCGATAGTCATTCACGTTCGTCATGGTGGGACCGGTCATGAGCAACGCGCCCAGCACCGCAAAATAGCCATATGAATCGTTGTCGTGCAGATAGGCACTTGCATCCATGCCTGCTGCTTTCCCCTGGGCCAAGGTGTCCGGCCCGATGAATGCACCGACATTGGCCTCGGTGCCATCGATACCGTCGGTGTCCGCCGCCAGAACATGTACGCCCTCCATCCCGTCCAGCATGACCGCCATGGCGAGAGCGAACTCGGTGTTGCGGCCGCCTCGTCCTGAACCGCGCACCGTGACCGTGGTTTCGCCGCCGGACAGCAGCGCGACCGGCGCGGGCCAGGGGCTGCCGTGCTGCCGGATCTCGCGGGCGAGGGCGGCGAAGGCGCCGGCCACTTCGCGGGATTCGCCGGTCACCGTGTCGCCCAGGATCACTGCCTTGATTCCCTGTCGTTCGAAGTAGTCCGCAGCGCCGAGCAGGGCGGTTCTGCCGTTGGCTATGATGCAGCTTTCGACGCGGTCGAAGCAGGACGAGCCGGGCTTGGGCGTGTCCGGGATGGCACCGGCAGCGCCGCGTTCCAGGTGATGCCGGATGGCGGGTGGCGGGGTGATCTGCCAGTGGGCGAGCACGACCAGGGCATCGGCGAACGTGGTGGGGTCGGGCGTGAACGGGCCGGAACCGATCACGGCGGGATCGTCGCCGGTGACGTCGGAGAGCATCAGGCAGTGCACTGGCGCCTTGCATGCCTCGGCCAGCTGGCCGCCGAGGGTCCGCGACAGGTGCTTGCGCACGCAGTTGATGTCGGCGATGGGCGCGCCGCTCAGGAGCAGGGCGCGGGAGACGGCGGCCACGTCGTCGAGGGCCAGGCCTTCGGCCGGCAAGGTGAGCAGGCTGGAGGCGCCGCCCGAGATCAGGGCGAGGACCTGGTCTTCGGGCCGGGCGGATTGCACCAGGCGCAGGATTGATTCAGCCGCAGCCGTGCCGGTTGAGTCGGGCAGGGGATGGCCCGCTTCGATGACTTGTATCCGCCGGGTTGGCTGGGCGTAGCCGTAGCGGGTGATGACCAGGCCGTCGAGGAGCGCGTCGTCCGGCCAGTGCGACTCGACCGTCGCGGCCATGGCAGCAGACGCCTTGCCGGCGCCGACGACGAGGGTGCGGCCGGCGGGCGGATACGGCAGGTGTGGCGGCAAGACCGTCTCGGCCTGTACCGCCGCGACGGCGGCCTGGAACGATCCGCTCAGGAGTTCATCGATGTCCATGGCCGGATTGTGCGCCAGGACGGCGCGGCAGGCACCTGCCTGGGCCGGGTCTCAGCGGGAGGCGAGGTAGGCGCGCCAGCCGCCCAGGGCGGTGATGTCCTCGGCGCCGTCGGCGGCCGCCGCTTCGCAGACGAAGCCCTGCACCCAGCCGCCGTCTGCCAGCTTGACCATGCCGATGCCCAGCGGCGCCGGGATGCCGGCGACGAAGGAACCGAACTCGCTGGCCGGCAGTTCCCAGATTTCCATCTCGATCGCGCCGCCGCCTTCGGCCACCCGGACCATGCCGGGCCGGTAGGGCGGCCCGCCGGGCAGGGCGTAGAACTTGTAGTCCGGCGCCGACTTCACGGCGGCGACCAGGCGGCCGCCGCGCGAGGTGAGCTGGCCGTTGAGCGGCAGGCCGGAGAGGTGGGCGCCGCAGACCGCGACGCGCACCTGGCCGCTGGGCTGGCGCGGGCCGTCCCAGGCGGCCGGCAGAGGCAGTCCCTTGGCGCCGGCCGTGTCGACCGCCGCCCGGTGCATGCGGGCGCCGAGGCGGAGGAGGGGGCCGTCCTGGTCGCGCTGGGCGAACAGGGTGACGCCGAACGGCAGGCCGTCGGCCTGGAAACCGGCCGGTACCGCCGTCGCGGCATAGTCGAGCAGGTTCATGAAGTTGGTGTAGTAGCCGAGGTTGCTGTTCAGCCGGATCGGATCGGCCTCCAGCTCGGCGATGGTGTAGATCGTGCCGGCGGTGGGCATGAGCACGCAGTCGACCGCGCTCAAAAGGGCGTCGCACTGCCGCTTGTAGGCCTTGAGCCGGTAGCCGTACTCGTAGGCGTCGGCCGCCGACCAGCGCTTGGCGCCGCCGACGATCTCCCGGATGACGGGCAGCGGCGCCTCGGGGTTGGCCTCGAAGAACTCGCGGATGGCGGCATAGCGCTCGGCCACCCAGGGGCCTTCGTAGAGCAGCTTGGCGGTGTCGAGGAAGGGCTGCAGGTCGAACTCGACGCACTCGCCGCCCAGCGACTCGATGCGCCGCACGGCCTCGCCGAACAGGCGCTCGGCTTCCTTGTTGCCGAAGAAATTCAGCTGCCCGGCCTTGGGCAGACCGACCTTGAAGGCGGCCGCGTTGCCGAAGTCGAAGCCGTGGCCCGCGACCTTGCGCGAGAAGGCGTCGGCCGGGTCGTAGACCGCAGCGGCCAGGGTCACCGCCTCGGCATCCTCGGCGGTCAAGGCGAAGACCGAGATCGTGTCGAGCGAGCGGCAGGCCGGCACCAGGCCGGTGGCCGACAGCCAGCCCAGGCTGGGCTTATGGCCGACCAGGTTGTTGAAGGCGGCCGGCACGCGGCCCGAGCCGGCGGTGTCGGTGCCCAGGGCGAAGCTCACGTAGCCCAGCGCCACGGCGACCGCCGAGCCGGAACTGGAGCCGCCCGAGATGTAGTCCGAGTTGAAGGCGTTGCGCCCGGCGCCCCAGGGCGAGCGGGTGCCGTTGAGGCCGGTGGCGAACTGGTCGAGGTTGGTCTTGCCGACCGGGATCGCGCCGGCGTCGATCAGGCGCTGAACGACGAAGGCGCTGTGCTCCGGGGTATAGGCGTATTCGCGGCAGCCAGCCGTGGTCGGCACGCCGGCCAGGTCGATGTTGTCCTTGATGGCGAAGGGGATGCCGTAGAGCGGCAGGCTCGCCGGGTCCTTGCCTTCCAGGGCCTGGGCGTAGGCGCGGATGGCGTCGTCGGACAGGCGCTGGATCCAGACCCGGTTCGGGTCTTCGGCGGTGCGGTGGATGATCTCCTCGGCCAGCGCTGTCGGGGTGAGGGTGCCGGCGGCGTAGGCGGCCTTGAGACCGGCGATGTCGAGGGAGATCATGGTTTTTGCTCCTGCTGACGTTGTTCCCTCTCCCCTGCCCCTCTCCCAGAGGGAGAGGGGATGTGCTCCCTTCCCCCCTCGGGGGAAGGGTTGGGGCTGAGGGAACAAGATTTCGCCGGCGAAACGCTTTCCAATAACGTCATCACCCTTCCTCCTCGATCACCAGCAGGTCCTGGCCGGCCGATACCGCGCCGCCTTCCTTGCAGAACAGGTGAGTGAGCTTGCCGTCGCAGGGCGCGACCAGGGCGAACTCCATCTTCATCGATTCGACGATGACCAGGGTCTGGCCGGCCTTCACCGTGTCGCCGACCTTGGCCTCGATCTTCCACACCGAACCGGCGACGTGGCTGGCCACCGGGCGGGCGTTCTCGGGCAGGTCCAGCTCGCTGTCCGGACCGGCTTCGGCGACGGTCTCGTCGGTCGTCACCACGTCCTGGCCGGCGGCCTTCCAGCGCTCGCGCTCGGCCTCGAACGCGGCCTGCTGGCTGGTCTTGAAGGCGGCGATGGACTCGGCGTTGTCGGCCAGGAACTTGCGGTATTCGCGCAGGCTGAACCGGGTCGGCTCGACCTTGAGCTTGAACCGGCCGCTGACGAAGTCCTCGCGCAGCTTGAGCAGCTCGTCCTGACCCACCGGATAGAAGCGGACCTGGTCGAAGAAGCGCAACAGCCAGGGCTTCTCGAAGTCGGCGGTGACCCGGTGCCGGTTCCACATCTGCACCGTGCGGCCGACGAACTGGTAGCCGCCGGGGCCTTCCATGCCGTACACGCACATGTAGGCGCCGCCGATGCCGACCGCGTTCTCCGGGGTCCAGGTCCGGGCCGGGTTGTACTTGGTGGTGACCAGGCGGTGGCGCGGGTCGAGCGGGGTGGCCACCGGCGCGCCCAGGTAGACGTCGCCCAGGCCCATCACCACGTAGCTCGCCTTGAAGACGATATTGAAAACGTCCTCGATGGAGTCGAGGCCGTTGATGCGGCGGATGAACTCGATGTTGCTCGGACACCAGGGCGCGTCCGGGCGCACCGACTGCATGTATTTCTCGATGGCGAGCTTGGTCGCCGGATCGTCCCAGGACAGCGGCAGATGGACGATGCGGGAGGGCACTTCCATGTCGTCCAGCGGCGGCAGGTTTTCTTCCAGCGCGACCACGGCGTCGAGCAAAGTGGCCTGGTCGACGGCGCGCGGATCGAAGTGGACCTGCAGCGAGCGGATGCCCGGCGTCAGGTCGAGGATGCCCGGCAGCGCCGCCGCCTTCACGGCTTCCATCAGGGCCTGGATGCGGAAGCGCAGTTCCATGTCCAGGACCAGCGGGCCGAGTTCGAACAGCAGGCTGGCGTCGCCTGACTGGCGCACGACCAGATCGGGTTTCTCGCCTTCGGATTTCAGGTGGCGCAGCACCGGCGTGCCGAGCGGCGCGTGTTCCGTCGGCAGCGCGGCGTGGGCCGGCTGGTCGAGCGAGGCGATGGCGGCGTCCTGGGCCTGCTGCATGGCGTTGGCCTGCTCGCGGGTCAGGCGCTTGAAGCGCACGGTGTCGCCCGGCTTCAGCTGGCCCATTTTCCACAGCTCGGCCTGGACGATGGTTGCGGGGCAGACGAAGCCGCCCAGCGAGGGGCCGTCCGGGCCGAGGATGACCGGCATGTCGCCGGTGAAATCGACCGCGCCGATGGCGTAGGCGTTGTCGTGGATGTTGGACGGGTGCAGACCGGCCTCGCCGCCGTCGGTGCGCGCCCATTTCGGCTTGGGACCGATCAGGCGGACGCCGGTGCGCGAGGAGTTGTAGTGCACTTCCCAGGCGGTGGCGAAGAAGGTGTCGATGTCGTCGCCGGTGAAGAAGTCGGGCGCGCCGTGCGGGCCGTACAGGACGCCGATCTCCCATTCGTGGGTGAGCGCCGGCTGCAAAGAAGTCGTCATTCCCGCGCAGGCGGGAATCCAGTTTGATTGGACTGGGTCCCCGCCTGCGCGGGGACGACAATCGACGATATGCAGCACGTCGCCGACGCGCAGCGTCCTTCCGCCGTGGCCGCCGAACTGGCCCAGCGTGAAGGTGGACTTGGAGCCGAGGTAGTCGGGCACCTGGAAGCCGCCCGCCACCGCGAGGTAGGTGCGCAGGCCGGCGCCTTCGATCCGGCCCAGCTGCAGCACCGAGCCGGCCTTGACCGGGTAGACGCGCCAGTTGTCGATGGCCTCGCCGTCCAGCTTGGCGGCCATGGATGCGCCGCCGATGGCGATCACGCTGTCGCAGTTGAACTTCAGGGTCGGGCCGGCGGCGGTCAGCTCCAGCGCGGCCGCGCCTTCGGCGTTGCCGACCAGGCGGTTGGCCAGGCGCATGGATAGCGCGTCCATCGGGCCCGAGGGCGGCACGCCGACGTCCCAGTAGCCGGTTCGGCCGGGCCAGTCCTGGATGCTGGACTGCACGCCGGGTTCCAGCACGTCGACGGTCGACGGCCGGTAGTGGAAGCCTTCCAGCATGCGGGTGATCTGCTTGCCGGCGACGAAGTCGGGATAGGCCAGCACCTGGGCCAGATAGACGCGGTTGGTCTCGATGCCGGAGACGACCGACTCGTTCAGCGCGGCGATCAGTTTGGTGCGGGCCTCCTCGCGGGTCGCGCCAGTCGCAATCAATTTTGCCAGCATCGGGTCGTAGTTGGGCGGCACCACCGTGCCGTCCTGGACCCAGGCGTCGACGCGGATGTCGGCCGGAAAGCGGGCCGCGGTGAGCAGGCCGGCGCTGGGCTGGAAGTTCTTGTTCGGGTCCTCGGCGTAGAGGCGAACCTGGATCGAGGCGCCCTTCGGTTCGATCTTGAAACTGTCGAGCGGGGCCATGTCGTCGGCCGCCTGGCGCAGCATCCATTCGACCAGGTCGACGCCGGTGACCTGTTCCGTGACGCCGTGCTCGACCTGCAGGCGGGTGTTCACCTCCAGGAAGTAGAACTCGCCGCTGGCCGCGTCGTAGACGAACTCGACCGTGCCGGCCGAACGGTAGCTGACCGCCTGGCCCAAGCGCACGGCGGTGGCGAGCAGGTTGGCGCGCTGGGCATCGGTGAGGCCGGGGGCCGGGGTCTCCTCGACCACCTTCTGGTTGCGGCGCTGCACCGAACAGTCGCGCTCGCCCAGGGCGACCACGCCGCCCTTGCCGTCGCCGAAGATCTGCACCTCGATGTGGCGCGCCTTCTCGACGTACTTCTCGAGGTAGATGCCGGCTTCCTTGAAGTTGGCGCGAGCCAGGCGATCGACGGAGGCGTAGGCCTCGGCCAACTGGTCCTCGCTCCAGATCAGGCGCATGCCGATGCCGCCGCCGCCGGCCGTGCTCTTCAGCATGACCGGGTAGCCGATGCGCTTGGCTTCGGCCGTGGCGTGGCCGACGTCGCTCAACAGGCCCGAACCTGGCAAGAGCGGCACGGCGTTCTTCTCGGCCAGTTCGCGCGCGGTGTGCTTGAGGCCGAAGGCGCGCATCTGGTCGCCGGTGGGTCCGACGAAGGCGATGCCGGCCGCGGCGCAGGCATCGGCGAAATCGGGGTTCTCGGAGAGGAATCCGTAGCCGGGATGGATGGCCTCGGCGCCGCATTGCTTGGCGATCTCCAGGATCTTGTCGGCGCGCAGATAGCTCTCGGCGGCGGGCGCCGGGCCGAGCAGGTAGGCCTCGTCGGCGTCGAGCACATGGCGGGCGCCGGCGTCGGCCTCGGAGTAGACGGCGACCGAGGCGGCGCCCAGCTTCTTCAGGCTGCGCTGGATGCGGCAGGCGATGGCACCGCGGTTGGCGATCAGGACTTTTCTAAACATCGTCTTCTCTCGCAGGACGTCCTGCACTTTTCATACACCGCCCAGGTCGTCCCGGGCGCGAGATTTACGACGGATTCCAGAGCAGGAAGCGCGCCGGGGTCGGGTTGTAGGCGTTGCACGGGTTGTTCAGCTGCGGGCAGTTGGAGACCAGCATCCACAGGTTCATCTCCGCCTTGAGCTCGACGTATTTGCCGGGCGCGGAGACGCCGTCGGCGAAGGTAAGCTGGCCCTCGCTGGTGACCGGCACGTTCATGAAGAAGTTGATGTTGGGCACCAGGTCGCGTTTGCCGAGGCCGATGTCGGCGTGCTGCAGCGCGGTCAGGTAGTTGTCGCGGCAGCTGTGCATGAACTTCTTCTGCAGGGCGTAGCGCACGGTGTTGCTTTCCGCCGCGCAGGCGCCGCCCAGGGTGTCGTGGCGGCCGCAGGTGTCGGCGACGATGGTCAGCATCGGGTTGCCCTCGTCGCTGTACAGCACCGAGCCGGTGGTCAGGTAGATGCCGGATTGGCGCAGGATGGTCTCGGTGGCGCTGTAGTGCTCGGCGCCGTCGTCGCGGTTGTAGAAGATCACGTCGACGGCCTGGTTGCCTTCCAGGTCGACGATGCGCAGGGTCTGGCCCTTGGCGATTTCCAGGAGATAGGGCTCGCCGGCCGGGACGGTGTGGTCGTAGACGGCGGCGGCCGGGTCGAGGGCGCTTTCCTGGATGCGGATGGCGGTGGCGGTCATGGCGATGTCCTCAAGCCAAGTAGAGCATATCGGTGTTGTGCAGGGCACGGGCGTTTTCCGGCCGGAAGGCGCGGCAGTAGTCGTCCTTGGGCGCCTGGCCGGAACGCCAGACGGCCAGGCCGACCTTGCCCGGGGCGTAGGCCGGATTCGGGTCGAGTGGGTGGGGCGCGGCCGAGTAGGCGACGATCACGTCCATGTCGATGCGCAGGTCGACGTGGTCGCCGGCCTTGGCGTGGCCGGGCACGAAGTTGAAGCGGCCTTCCTCGTCGACCGCGACCTTGGAGAAGAAATTCACCGGCGCGATGAGGTCGCGCCTGGCCAGGCCGTACTTGCCGATCTCGATCAGCAGGCCGTCGCGGCCGGAGCGGTACATGCCGTTGCGGTAGTGCTGGTAGTCATGGTCGCCATACTTGTCGCGCATCAGGCGGTTGTCGAGCAGCAGGCCGAGCGGGTCGTGCCAGCCCACCGTGTCGGCGGTGATCGAGGCCATGGCCCGGCCCATGTCGCTCATCAGGACGTGGCCCCGGGTGTAGTGGGCGGTGTGCTGCGCCTTGAGCGAGTCGGGCATGTTGTAGCGCTCCAGCTTTTCCAGCGCCGAGTAGAGCACCAGCGACAGGTTGGCACCGGCGTCGAGCGCGGTGATGCGCAGCGTGGTGCCGCGCGGCAGGCGGTAGGACCAGTGGCCGCCGCCGGGTACCAACTCGGAGAACAGCACCTTGTCCTCGGGCAGGTCGGGGGCGAACCGGCGCCAGTGCTCAGGCGCGTCGACCGGCGCCGAGGCCGGCGGGTTGTTCACGGTCATTTCCGGATGTTCCATGGCTATTCCTTCGGGGCATGCAGGGGCGGGATCACCGCGGCCAGCAATTGCAGATGGCCGGTGATGACGCCGCGCAGCGAGATCATCTCGTTGGCGATGGCCTGCAGCCGGGTGGCCGGGCCCTGCACCAGCAGCACCTCCAGCATCTGGTCCTCGGTGAGGTGCACGTGCAGCGAGCTGATGACCTCGGCGATGTGCTGGTACTGCAGGTCGGCCAGACGGCCTTGCAAGCCGCGCGTGGCGCGGTTGTAGAGCAGGGTCAGGGTGCCGGCCATGACTTCGTCGCCGAGCGTGCGCTTATGCTCGGCGAGCTGGTAGTTGACCATCTCGGCGATGGCCTGCGAGCGGCTGCCGTAGCCCCGGCTCGCGACCATGCGGTCCAGCTCGTCGAGCAGGTCGGCGGGCAGCGAGATACTGATGCGGCTGACGGGGGTGGACATGGTTTCTCCGATCAGAACATGTAGGAGTAGCGTTCGACTTCCCACTTGGAAACGGACAGGTGGTAGGCCTCCCATTCCTCGGTCTTGTAGCGGATGAATTCGTCGCGCAGCTCCTTGCCCAGAGTGGCTTCGACCAGCGGGTCGGCGGCGAAGGCGGCGACCGCTTCCTGCAGGGTCTGGGGCAGGAACTCGATGCCGCGCGCGTTGCGTTCCGCCTCGCTGATGGCGTACAGGTTGTCCTCGTTCGGATTGCCAGGATTGAGGCCCTCGCGGATGCCTTCCAGGCCGGCGGCCAGGACCAGGGTCGCGGCCAGGTAGGGGTTGACCGCGCCGTCGGCGTTGCGCGATTCGCAGCGGCCGCCGCCGGCCGGGATGCGGACCGAATTGGTGCGGTTGTTGGAGCCGTAGGAGTTGAACACCGGGGCCCAGGAGAAGTAGCTCATGGCGCCGCGCCGGACCAGGCGCTTGTAGCTGTTCACGGTCGGGGCGAACACGGCGCACAGGGCGCGGCCGTGCTTCAGGATGCCGGCCACGAAGCTGTAGCCGAGCGGGGTCAGGCCGATGCCGTGCGGGTCGTCCTTCGGGTCGCAGGCGAACAGGTTCTTGCCGGTCTCCATGTCGAACAGCGACATGTTGAAGTGGGCGCCGTTGCCGGTCTTGTCAGCGAAGGGCTTGGGCATCATGGTGGCGAGCAAGCCTTCCTCCTTGGCGTAGTGCTTGGCCATGAAGCGGAAGAAGGTCAGCCGGTCGCAGGTGGTCAGGGCGTCGGCGTAGTTGAAGTCGAACTCGAACTGGCCGTTGGCGTCCTCGTGGTCGAAGGAATAGAGGTCCCAGCCCAGGTCGTTGATCGAGGTGGCCACCTTGTCCAGCCAGGAGAAGTTGTCGACGAAGCCGCGCACGTCGTAGCAGGGCTTGGTCAGCTTGTCGTCGGCAACCGGCACCGACAGGCTGCCGTCCTCGTTCTGCCTGAGCAGGAAGATCTCGCACTCGATGCCCAGGTTCATGCCGTAGCCGAGCTTGGCGGCCTCGGCCAGCTGGTTCTTCAGCGCAACCCGGGTGTTCAGGGCGTAGGGCTTGCCCTGGAAATGGTTGTCGGCCGGAATCCAGGCGATCTTCGGTTCCCACGGCAGCTGGATGGCGCGGTCGAGGTCCGGCACCGAGGTCAGCTCGTCGTCGTTCGGCGCCTGGCCGAGGCCGTCGAGCGCGTAGCCGGTGTAGCGCTCGGAACCCTTGGCCATGTGGCGCAGGTGCTCGATGGGCACCACCTTGGCCTTGGGCACGCCATGGATGTCGACGTAGGCGCCGATGCAGTATTTCACGCCCTTGGCGATCAGCTCGCGCTGCAATTGCGCCGTCGCTTCGGCCGAATGATGGGCGCCGGGGCTCGGTTTTTCCAGCACGGCGGTGTCGTCGATCGTGTTCATGA
>DASVZA010000019.1:0-95884 GCA_036391875.1 Parasulfuritortus sp. | reverse complement strand
CAATCTGGCGGAAACCCTGGACGCCATGGGCCTGCAGGTCGAAACGGCGCCGGACAAGGGCAGCGCCCTGCGCCTTCTGGCCAAGCGCGGCGCCGACATCATGATGGTGCAGTTGCCCGACAGCGGCGACGAATCGACCCGCATGCTGCGCGAGCTGTGCAGCGCCGACGGCGGGCGCCAGGCCTACAGCATCGCCCTGATTCCGCCCGAGGCGGAGGCCAATGTGGCCAGGCTGATGCTGGCGGGCGCATCCGATTACCTGCTGTTCGACTATTCCGAGTCGGCGCTGCTGGCCCGGCTCAATTCCGCCCAGCGGGTGGTGACCCTGCAGGGCGCGGTGCGCGCCGAGCGCGAGACGGTGATCCGCTCCTCCGGCGAGTGGGCGCGCAGTAACCGCCGCCTGCTGCATGAGGCCCTGACCGATCCGCTGACCCGGCTGAGCAACCGCCGCTACGGCCTCGACCGCTTCAAGCAGGAGTGGTCCTACGCGATCCACAGTGACGCGCCCCTGTCCTGCCTGATGCTGGACATCGACCACTTCAAGGCGGTCAACGACCGCTACGGCCACGAGATCGGCGATGTGGTGCTGACCCAGGTGGCCCAGGTGATCCAGCACAACTGCCGCAAGGACGACGTGGTGTTCCGCTACGGCGGCGAGGAATTCTGCATCGTCGCGCCGGGCACGCCGGTGCACGAGGCCGTGCAATTGGGCGAGCGGATTGCCCGGGCGATCCGCAAGCGGCGCTACGGCAAGGAACCGGACCTGTTCCACGCCACCCTCAGCGTCGGCGTAGCCAGCCGCGATGCCGCCGACAGCGACGTGGACGTGCTCATCGCCCGCGCTGACCGGGCGCTTTACGGCGCCAAGGAAGCGGGCCGGGACCGCGTCATGGTGGCACGCGGCTAGGCCGGCCGGCAGGCGCTGCGGCATGGACGATGGCGTTGCGGGCGTGGGTGCCGCCGCCCGTGTCGCGCTCAGCCGATCAGGGCGACGGCCTTGATCTGGACCCAGACGGCGCGGCCTACGGCCAGGCCGAGGGCCGCGGCGGAACGCTTGGTGAGGCGGGCGACGATCGGCGTGCCGCCGACCTCGACCCGGACCAGGGCTTGGGCCGGGTGTGTGTCGTCGGCCTGTTCGGCCACCGTGCCCGGCAACAGGTTGAGGATGCTGGTGTCGCTCTGGTGCTGCAGGGCCAGGCTGACGTCGCGGGCCAGGATGCGGATGCGGACGTGATGGCCGACTGGGTGGCCGTCGTCGCGGACCCAGACGCTGCCGCCGGCGAAGTCGGCCTTGACCAGCCCCCAGGCTTCGTCGCGTTCGCCGATCACGGCGTCGAGCACGACGCCGACGTCCTCGCCCAGTCGGATCGGCAGGTCGAGTCGGGACAGGGTCTCGGCCAGCGGCCCTTCGGCCACTGCACGGCCGTGTTCCATGGCCACGATGTGGTCGGCCAGGTGGGCCACCTCGTCGGGCGAATGGCTGACGTAGAGGATGGGAATCTCCAGTTCGTCGTGCAGGCGTTCCAGGTAGGGCAGGATTTCCTGCTTGCGGGCCAGGTCGAGCGCCGCCAGCGGCTCGTCCATGAGCAGTATCTTGGGGCTCAAGGCCAGGGCGCGGGCGATGGCGACGCGCTGGCGCTCGCCGCCCGACAGGCGGTCCGGCCGGCGGTCGAGCAGGTGGCCGATGCCGAGCAGTTCGATGGCCTGGTCAAGCGAGACCCGCCGGGCGGCGGCCGGCACCCGGCGCATGCCGTATTCCAGGTTGCCCCGGATCGACAGGTGGGGAAACAGGCTGGCTTCCTGAAAGACATAGCCGAGCGGCCGCTTGTGGGTCGGCAGGAACAGGCCGTCGTCCTGCCAGACTTCGCCGGCCACCGACAGGTAGCCGCCGGGCGCGCGCTCCAGGCCGGCGATGCAGCGCAGCAGGGTGGTCTTGCCGGAGCCGGAATGGCCGAACAGGGCGGTCACGCCGCGGCCGGGCAGGCGGAGATCGACATCGAGCGAGAAACCGGGCCAGGCCAGCCGGAGCCGGACCCGGATCTCGGCCTGTTCGAGCTTGGCGGCGACTGAAGTGCCAGCGTCCATGGTCAGGCCTTTTTCCGGTTCGGGTTGAAGGTGTTCACGGCCAGCAGGACCAGGAAGGAGAAGATCAGCATGCCGCCGGCCAGCCAGTAGGCCTCACCGTATTCCATCGCCTCGACGTGGTTGTAGATCTGGACCGAGACGACCCGGGTCTTGTCGGCGATGTTGCCGCCGATCATGAGCACCACGCCGAATTCGCCGACCGTATGGGCGAAGCTGAGGATGGCGGCGGTGATGAAGCCTGGCCGGGCCAGGGGCACGACCACGCTGAAGAAGGTGTCCAGGGGCGAGGCGCGCAGGGTGGCGGCCACCTCCAGCGGGCGGTCGCCGATCGCTTCGAAGGCGTTCTGCAGAGGCTGCACCACGAACGGCATGGAATAGAGCACCGAGGCGAGGACCAGGCCCGGGAAGGTGAACGGCAGCAGGCCCAGTCCGAGCGACTGGGTCAGGTGGCCGATGACGCCGTTGGGGCCCATGGCGACCAGCAGATAGAAGCCCAGCACGGTGGGCGGCAGCACCAGGGGCAGGGTCACCACGGCGCCGATCGGCGATTTCAGCCAGGAATCGGTGCGGGCCAGCCACCAGGCGATGGGGGTGCCGATGACGAGCAGGAGGAGGGTGGTCAATCCGGCCAGTTCGAGCGTCAGGCGGATGGCGGATAAGTCGGTGTCGGTCGGCATCGGGAATGTTCGGCAAGGGCCCGCCCGGCAGGGCGGGCCGTATATGGAGCGATTATTCTACTGCGTAGCCGTAGGACTTGATGACGGCGAGGGCCTTCGGGCTCTTCAGGTACGTCATCAGGGCCTCGGCGGCGGCATTGTCCTTGCCGGCCGAGAGGATCACGGCGTCCTGCTTGATCGGCGCATGCATGCCGGTCGGCACGATCCAGGCCGAGCCGCTGCCGAGCTTGCCGTCCTTCATCACCTGGGACAGGGCGACGAAACCGAGTTCGGCGTTGCCGGTGGCGATGAACTGATAGGTCTGGCCGATGTTCTCGCCCTGGACGATCTTGGCTGCCAGTTTGTCGGTCAGGCCCAGCTTGGCCAGGGTCGCCATCGCCGCGCCGCCGTAGGGGGCCAGCTTGGGGTTGGCGATGGCGAGGTGGGTGAAATCGCCCTTTTCCAGCACCGCGCCCTTGGCGTCGACGAAGCCCGGCTTGGCCGACCACAGCACCAGGGTGCCGATGGCGTAGGTGAAGCGGCTGCCGAGCACGGCCATGCCTTCCTTTTCGAGCTTGGCCGGGGTCTCGTCGTCGGCCGAGAGCAGGATCTGGAACGGCGCGCCGTTCTTGATCTGGGCGTAGAACTTTCCGGTCGAGCCGAAGGCCAGCATGGCCTTGTGGCCGGTGTCCTTCTCGAAATCGGCGGCGATCTTCTGCATCGGCGCGGTGAAGTTGGCGGCCACGGCGACCTGGACTTCGTCGGCCTTGGCCAGGCTGCTGCCGAAGGCGAACAGAAGGGCGGCGAGGGTGAGCGGGAATTTCATTGCATGACTCCTATCGGTGGGGGAAATCAGTTCATCACGGCGAGGATGACGCTCGACGACTTGAATGCGGCGCAGACCGGGACACCCACGGCGAGGCCCATCTCCTCGCAGCTTTCGCGGCTGACCACGGCGACCACGCTCTTGCCGCTGGGCAGGGCGACCGTGACTTCGGCGTTGACTGCGCCGGTCTGCAGGTCGTAGACCGTGCCCCACAGCTTGTTGCGGGTGGAGACCTTGACCTGGGTGTCGGTGAACAGCAGCACCGAGGGCGCCTTGACCAGGGCGAACAATTCCATGCCGACCCGCAGCTCCAGGTTCTCGGCACTCTCGTTGGTGACCACGGCGACGATCTCGTTCCAGTCGTCCAGCCGCATGCGTACCTCGAAGTTGACTGGGCCCTGGATCAGTGCGGTGACGGTGCCATGGAACTGATTGCGGGCACTGGTCTTCATCGAGAAGCGGTTGAGCAGGCGGTTGAAGTTGCGCATGTCGGCCAGGTTGCCGCCCAGGTTGTCGAGGGCGCGCTGGTATTCGGCCTCCACCGCGCGGAACAGCTTGATCATGTTGCGGCCGTGCTCGGTGAGCTGGCTGCCGCCACCGCGCCGGCCGCCCACCTCTCGCAGCACCAGGGGCTGGTCGCACAGGTTGTTCATCGAGTTCACGGCATCCCAGGCGGCCTTGTACGACAGGTTGAGCTCCTTGGCCGCCTTCTGGATGGAGCCGTGGCGCTCGATCGCCTCCAGCAGGTGGACGCGCTGGCCGGCCAGCAGGACTCCCTCGTCGGTGTCCAGGTAAATCCGTCCGACTAAATGCATGTGTCTATCCTCGCTCATGTTGGATACATAACAATATGTAGCAATACACCATAACGGTTGGCAACAAAAATACTGCCGAACTCCTTTGTAAGGCTGATTTCACTGATTGGCATGGATATGGCTATGCAAGGCATGTGCCAAATACGGTGCAGTGTCGTTATGTAGTCGAGTAAATAACGATGCAATTTTCCCAATTGGGAGCCGCCTTTCCGCTCTACACTGGACAGCAACGCGGGCGGAGGGGGCCCGCCGGAATCTTTCAAGGAGAACGAAGAATGAACAGCAGTGCACGCAACCAATTCGCCGGCAAGGTCACGGCCATCATCGCCGGTCCGGTCAACGCCGAGGTCGAACTCACCCTGGTCAGCGGCGACCGCATCGTCTCGATCGTGACGATGGGCAGCGTCAAGGAGTTGGGCCTGAAGGAAGGCGCTGAGGCGACCGCGCTGATCAAGGCGCCCTGGGTGATCCTGATGACCGACGACGCCGGTCTCAAGACCAGCGCCCGCAACCATCTGCGCGGCGCGGTCAGCCGTCTGGTGAAGGGTGCTGTGAACACCGAGGTCACCCTGCAGACCTCCGGCGGCCTGACGGTCAACGCCATCATTACCAACGAAAGCGTGGAAAGCCTGGGACTCGACATCGGCAAGCCGGTCTCGGCCATCGTCAAGGCCTCGCACGTGATCCTGGCCACCAAGGCCTGATCGATCGTCCGGCATGGGACGGCTGCTGATCATGCGGTCGTCCCGTTCGGCGCCCGGCCGGCCGCAACGGCCAACGCGACCGGGAAACTCTCGTCCTCGGGCCCGAAGCAGTTCCAGTAGTCGTTGCACACCTGGCAGGACGGCGCCTGGCAGATCTTGGCCTGGGCCTCGTCGCACAGTTGCTTGTAGAAGAACTTCTTCCATTTCATGTTGCTGGCGTTCTTCTCGAACAGGTCGGTGAAGTGCTGCCTGAGCAGATCGGACAGGGCCTGGCGGTTGGGCAGGCCCATGTCCTGGTAGAGGTGGTTGCCGCCCATGCAGGCACTGGCGATGGCGTGGGCCAGCCATTCGATCTCTTCGCGGTCGTGCGAGCGGTGCTCCACCAGCAGCGCGACCAGGTCGTCGAACTCGTCGTTGCGCAGCGGTCTGCAGCCTTCGCACTGGCCGGCGCAGAACTGGCCGTCCAGATTCGGGAAATGGCGCACCAGCAAGGTCTGAAGGCGGGCGCCGTCCAGACCCAGCCCCGGCGCCTCGAAGATGCCGCCGGCGGCGGAGGCGAGCGCACCGGCCAGGGCGCGGGTGACCGGGTCCGACTCGTCGCGGCAGGCTCGCATCAGCAGGTCGTAGCTCAGATGGGTAGTCATGATTGGCCTCCTGTCAGGAACACGGTGGAGTCGGCGGCCGATTGGTCGACCGCCAGGATGATCTGCGAGGACTGGATAAGGACGCAGACGGTGCGCCCCGGCGCCACGCCCTTGTCGGCCATTTCCGCCTGGGCCATGGCGGCGATCACGATCCGGCCGCCGGCCAGCTCGATGGCGACCTCGGTGTCGACCGGGTCCTCCAGGCAGCGCACCACCCGGCCGCGCAGGCAGTTGTGTCGGCCGTTCAGGCCTTGCGCCGAGTCGGGCAGCACTTCGACCCAAGCCGGCTCGATCAGGGCGTGGCAGGCGCGGCCACCGACCAGGCCGAGCTCCTCGGCGCTGTGCGCGGTGATGTGCGCCGCCAGTTGGTCGGTGCCGCCCAGGTCGAGGGTGACCACGGCATTGACCCGTTCCCGCCGGACCGAGCGGATCCGGCAGTAGAACTGGTTGCGCGCGCTGGTGCGTGCCGCAAGGCGGCGCAGGAACTGGTGGCGCAACTGGAACTGGCGGAAGGCGCCGCCGCTGGGCGCGTCGAGGAAATCCTGGAAGTCGCGGGCCAGGTTCTCGGAGCGGCAGAGCAGGTTGCGGCCCTGCCGGGTCGGAGTGAGACTGGCGGCGTGGGGCCGGAGCAGCGGCACGTCGGCCAGGTTGTTGGCCGCCACCAGGTAGTCCCAGGCCAGTTCCTGGTCGAGCCCGAGCGAGGAAGCCGCGTCGTGCAGCGAGCCGAGTTCGGCCAGCCGCTCGAGCAGGTTCGGCCCCATCGTGCAGGCGGCCTTCGGAACGGGCGGCAGCCAGGCCTCGAAGTTCGTTATGTTGTTCGTCTTTATAACGCTAGGCAGGCTGAAACGCGGCTCCATGGCGCTTGCTCCTCAGTCCTCTGAATCGGCGGCCAGCACCAGACCGGTGGCGGCTTCGAGATGGTCGGTGAAGGCGACGCAATGCTCGGCGCCGCTGACCAGGTAGATGCCGAAGCCCTGTCCCTTGGCCTGCGGATTCAGCCGGGCAGGGATGTCGTCTTCGGAACAGTAGGTGAAATGGATGCCGGGCCAGAGCTGGCGCAGGGCTGCGACCGTGCCCTCGTCGAGGCCGATGGCATCGACCCGGGCGCTGACTTCGGCGAGCGTGGCGGCGTCGATCATGCTTCCAGTTCCTCGTCCGCCTCGCTGAACCGGGCCAGGCTCTTGGCTTCCACGCCCATGATCTTGGCCAGCCAGGGCGGCGGGGCATCGAGCACCGACTGCAGGCGGGTGATGGCTGCGCGGGCCGGGATTACGGCCGGGATCTTGACCGGATGGACGCCGGCGCGGACCACCTTGGCGGCGGCCGGCCCGCCGATCGACTGGACGTAGACGATCTGGCAGTCGTTGATCAGTTCGGAGCGGGCCACGTTCTTGTCCTCGGCCTCGTCGGCGATCAGCGTCGGCCGCACGTCGACCAGCTTGATCGCGCTCTTGCCGACCTGGTAGACCAGGAAGCGCGGGGCGGAACCGAAGTGGCCGTCGAGGTTGTCGGCGGTGTTGGAGGCGACCGCGACCCGAAGGCTGTCGGGCAACTCGCCGTCGGTGTAGGACTCCGGCCTGGGGACGTCGGAATCGTCGCCGTTCTCACCCCAGAGGTAGCGCACCGCGAGCTTGATCGAGGCCATGTCCTGATCGGGCTCGACGGTTTCCTCGCCGGTGAGCAGCAGCTTGATCTCGGCCACGGTGACGGCGGCCAGCTTGTCCTCGGTGATCGGCAGGCCGAGCTTTTCGGCCAGCTTGAGGGTGAATGCGCGCGGGTCCACCCCTTCCAGGGCCTTGGCGGCCAGGGCGATGCGGAGCGCGGCGCCTTTGGTGATGGTGGTCATGATGGACTCCTAGGTGTTCGGTTTTCGTAGGGGCGGGCCGTGGCCCGCCTCTACAGGGTGTTGCTCAAGCCTGGATGATGCAGTCGTCGACCGGGCAGACCGACAGGCATTTGGGCTTGTCGAAATCGCCTTCGCACTCGGTGCAGGTGTCGGCGTTGATGACGTAGACGCCTTTCTTGGGCTTGATGGATTCCGTCGGGCAATCGGGTTCGCAATCGCCGCAGGAGGTGCACAGATTGGGGTCGATCTTGAGTGCCATGATGAGTTCCTTTCAGTTCATTCCGCCGCATCGAGACGCTTGGCGCGTACCGAATAAGGCAGGCGTTCGGGTGCGGCCTGGGGCTCGATGAAATACGCGCCGCCGTTGTTCAGCTTGATCTCGCCGCCCCACTTGTCCGGGGTGTCGAACTCCATCGAGACGATGGTGTCCTCGAGGTCGCGCTTGGGCAGGTAGAACACGTATTCGCCCTGGTCGCCGCGTCGAATCATGATGTTGGCCATAACAAACTCCTCGGTTTGCCCCCTCTCCCCTCGGGAGAGGGCAGGGTGAGGGAACAACGGTTGCGTGGTGCAGGCCGGTTTCCCTCTCCCCCAACCCCTCCCCCGGCGGGGGAGGGGAGCAGGGTTAACGAACGAGGTCGTAGTTGTAGTCGGTCGTGCCCATGCCGCGGGTTTCCTCGTCCAGGCGCTCCAGCACGGCGTTGACCAGGGTGGTGAGCATGTACATCGCGCCCTCGTAGCCCATGGTGGTCATGCGGTGCAGGTGGTGGCGGTCGAAGATCGGGAAGCCGATGCGGATCAGCGGCACTTCGAACTGCTTGCCCTTGTGCAGGGTGTCGCGCTGGATGAACTTGCCGTAGCTGTTGCCGATCAGGAAGTCGGGCTTCTCGGTGAACACCAGGCTGCGCATGTGCCACAGGTCGTAGCCGGCGTAGAGCTTGGAGTTGACGCCGTAGGGCGAGGCTTCCAGGACCTTCTTCATGGCCTTTTCCCAACGCTTGGAACCGTTGTTGGACAGGATGTGCAGCGGCTCGGCGCCCAGTTCCAGCAGGAACTTGGTCATGCCCATGACGAAGTCGGGATCGCCGTACAGGGCGAACTTCTTGCCGTGCAGCCAGGTGTGGCTGTCGGTCATCATGTCGACCAGGCGGCCGCGTTCCTTGGCCAGCGACTCGGGGATCGGCTTGCCGGTGACTTCGGACACCTTCATCAGCCACTCGTCGGTCCACTCCAGGCCCATGGGGATGTTGAGCTTGGGCACTTCGTGGTTCCAGGTGCCTTCGACGTACTTCTTGGTCTTGTCGAGCTGGATCGGCTGCAGCAGGAAGGTGGTCTTGGCGTTGGGCGCATCCTTGACCTCGTCCATGGTGGTGCCGCCCGCATACATGCG
Organism: Parasulfuritortus sp.; assembly: GCA_036391875.1. GTDB lineage: Bacteria > Pseudomonadota > Gammaproteobacteria > Burkholderiales > Thiobacillaceae > Parasulfuritortus. The sequence continues at coordinate 86,918 of DASVZA010000019.1, read as the reverse complement.
GAAGGTGCCGTCGGCCGGGGTGTCGAGCACTTCGGTCGGGTCGGACAGGAAGGTGTAGTCCACGCCCATCTCTTCCAGCATGCGCTTCATGACGCGGAAGTTGCCCAGGTAGGTCTCGAAGCCCGGCACCAGGTTGATCTTGCCGTTGCTGCCGACCGACTTGCCTTCCATGTGGTTCAGCGTGAAGTAGCGGATGATGCCTTCGAACATGTTGTCCCAGCCGGTGACATGGCTGCCGACGAACGAAGGGGTGTGGGCGTAGGGAACCGGATAATCCTGTTCGATGTGCCCTTCCTTCTTGCTGTTGTTGATGAAGGCGTTCAGGTCGTCGCCGATGACCTCGGCCATGCAGGTGGTGGAGACGGCGATCATGTCGGGCTTGTACAGCGCCTTGGCGTTGGGCAGGCCGTCGAACATGTTCTTCTGGCCGCCGAACACGGCCGCATCTTCGGTCATGGAGTCCGACACGCAGGAGATGGGCTCCTTGAAGTGGCGGTTGAAGTAGGTGCGGAAGTAGGCCACGCAACCTTGCGAGCCGTGCACGTAGGGCAGCGTCTTGGCGAAGCCCAGGGCGCAGAGCACGGCGCCGAGCGGCTGGCAGGCCTTGGCGGGGTTGACCGTCAGGGCTTCGCGCTTGAAGTTGAGCTCCTTGTATTCCAGGGTGGTGGTCCACTGGAAGGTCTCTTCGATCTTGTCCTGCGGAACCTTGTTCTCGAACATGTCCTGCTTGATCTTGAGCATGTCCTTGTATTCGTCGTCCCGGAACAGGGGGTAGGACGGCTTGATGTCTTCAGCGAGTTGCATCTTCATCTCCTAGCCCGAGCCGCCAATCTGCGGACACGGGCACTAGGTTGATCAATCGGGCGGCGTCGCCGCCGCCCGCATCGTGTGGCTTACGCGGCCTTGGCTTCGGGCGCGGCTTCCTCGGCCGGCTTCATCCAGGGCGGGGTCAGCTTGTTCCAGCACGGGTTGTTCAGGGTCATGTCCATGTCCCGGGCGAAGATGGCGAAGCCGTCGTAGCCGTGGTAGGGGCCGGAGTAGTCCCAGCTGTGCATCTGGCGGAATGGGATGCCCATCTTCTGGAAGATGTACTTTTCCTTGATGCCGGAGCCGACCAGGTCGGGCTTGACCTTCTTGACGAACTCTTCGAACTCGAAGCCGGTGACGTCGTCGTAGAGCAAGGTGGCGTTGCCCATTTCCTTGATCGTGCGGTCGTAGTCGTCGTTATGGCCGAACTCGTAGCCGGTGCCGACCACTTCCATGCCCAGGTCCTCGTAGGAGCCGATCACGTGGCGCGGGCGCAGGCCGCCGACGTAGAGCATGACCCGCTTGCCGGTCAGGCGCGGCTTGTACTTGGCGATCACGGCATCGACCATCGGCCGGTACTTGGCGATCACTTCCTCGCACTTCTTCTGGATCGACTCGTCGAAGAAGGCGGCGATCTTGCGCAGCGATTCCTCGATCTTGGTCGGGCCGAAGAAGTTGTATTCCATCCAGGGAATACCGTATTTCTCTTCCATGTGCCGGCTGATGTAGTTCATCGAGCGGTAGCAGTGCAGCAGGTTGAGCTTGGCCTTGGGCGTGTTCTCCATCTCGGCGATGGTGCCGTCGCCGGACCACTGGGCGATCACGCGCAGACCCATCTCTTCGAGCAGGATGCGGGAGGACCAGGCGTCGCCGCCGATGTTGTAGTCGCCGATGATGGTGACGTCGTAGGGGGTGGATTCGAAGACCGGAGCGGACTTGCCTTCGCGGTCGAACACCCAGTCACGGATCGCATCGTTGGCGATGTGGTGGCCGAGCGATTGCGACACGCCGCGGAAACCTTCGCAGCGGACCGGCACGACCGGCTTGTTGAAGGCGGCGGAAGCCTTCTTGGACACGGCTTCGATGTCGTCGCCGATCAGGCCGATGGGGCACTCGGACTGCACCGAGATGCCTTTGTTCAGGGGGAACAGGCCTTCGATCTCTTCGATCAGCTTGCCCAGTTTCTTGTCGCCGCCGAAGACGATGTCCTTCTCCTGGAAGTCGGAGGTGAAGTTCATCGTGCCGAAGGTGTTCACACCGGTGGTGCCGACGTAGTAGTTACGGCGACCGGCGCGGGAATATTGACCGCAGCCGACGGGGCCGTGGGAGATGTGGATCATGTCCTTGATCGGACCCCACACCACGCCCTTGGAACCGGCGTAGGCGCAGCCGCGGATGGTCATCACGCCGGGCAGCGACTTGCGGTTGGAGGTGATGCACTTCTTGGACTGCTCGAGGCTCTGGTCGTTGACGGCCAGGTGCTTGGCGCGGTCCTTCTTGGCCTTCTCGGGATAGACTTCCAGCACCTCGGCGATGAGGGCTTCGGTCTCTTCACGGGTCAGGTTCGACATTTCGTTCTCCTTTCACGCCGCCGCCAATCCGCGGACAGCATGTTGGGTTGATCGGGCGGCCCCCACCCCACGAGGGGGGATTGGGGCGGGGGCCTTACAACATCAAGCCGCGGCGGCAGCGGCGAGTTCGGCGGCGGTCTTGCCGACGATGGACTCGTCTTCCTCTTCCAGGATGCCGAAGGACATCATCACTTCTTCCAGCTCGTCCATGGTGATCGGGGTGGGGATCACCAGGTTCTTGTTGTGCATGACCTTCTGGGCCAGGGCACGATACTCGTCGGCCTGCTTGGCTTCCGGGTTGTACTCGATCACGGTCATGCGGCGGATTTCGGCGCGCTGGACTTCGTTGTCGCGGGGGATGAAGTGGATCATGTGGCTGCCCAGCTTCTGAGCCAGTTCCATGATCAGTTCGTCTTCGCGGGCGGTGTTGCGGCTGTTGCAGATCAGGCCGGCCAGACGCACGCCGCCGGAGTTGGCGTACTTCACGATGCCCTTGGCGATGTTGTTGGCGGCGTACATGGCCATCATTTCGCCGGACACGACGATGTAGATCTCCTGGGCCTTGTTCTCGCGGATGGGCATCGCGAAACCGCCGCAGACCACGTCACCGAGCACGTCGTAGAACACGAAGTCGAGGTCTTCCTCGTAGGCGCCTTCCTCTTCCAGGAAGTTGATGGCGGTGATCACGCCGCGGCCGGCGCAGCCGACGCCCGGCTCCGGACCGCCGGATTCGACGCACTTGATGCCGCCGTAGCCCACCTTCAGCACGTCTTCCAGTTCCAGGTCTTCGACGGAACCGGCTTCGGCGGCCAGGTGCATGATGGTGTTCTGAGCCTTGGCGTGCAGGATCAGACGGGTGGAGTCGGCCTTGGGGTCGCAACCGACGATCATCACTTTCTTGCCGGCCTCGGCGAGGGCAGCAACCAGGTTCTGGGTGGTCGTAGACTTACCGATACCGCCCTTGCCGTAAATAGCACATTGACGCAAAGCCATCTTGATTCTCCTCTGACACGTCACATAAAGGGTGCGAAGGCATGTTCGCTCGCAGTCCCTATGTCGCAATGGCTGTGCCAGTCCTGTTTGTGTTTGTTATCTTGTTGATTGATAAATGAAATTATTTGAATTGTCGGTTGCGGTGGGCGTGTCTGTCGCGACAAAGCCCTAGTCTTTGTAAGGGTGGCGACAAGGAAATTCCGGGATCGGGCGCGACCGATGGCACGGCGTCTCAGGAAAGGCCCAGGCAGTAGACAAGATCGGCGCGGGCAGATAAAAAACGCGGGTGCCCATTGCCAGAACCGACCTTCCCATCCCGCTGCCGCGCGAAGCGCGCCTGCCCATCAACCGCTGTTCCCTGCCGGCGGCCATCCTGGGCAGCCTGACCTACCAGCGCCACCCCGTGCCGCTGGCCCTGGACGGCGTCGTGGAACTGCACCAGCACCTGTTCCGGCGCCTGGACGGCATGACCGATCCGGCCGAGCGGGCCGGCCTGTTCATGCGCCACATGGCGGCCGAATTCAGCATCGATCACCCGGAAGAGGCGGGCTTTTCCAAGGCGACGCCGCGCGCCCGGGCCAAGGCCAGCTACCTGCGCATGGTGCGTGGCTGGGCCTTCGATTCGGACGGCCTGGAAGGGGCGGTGCTGAAGGGCTGGGTGGAGTCGCGTTTCGGCCTGCTGCCCCGTTACCACGCAGGGCCGATCCGCGACCCGTCGGGCGAGACCTACCGTCATTACCTGGAGCAGCGCGCCAGGGGCCTGTACGGCACCAACGCCATGGAGGCGCAGCTCGACCTGCTCTACACCTATTGCCAGTACGAGCTGGGCCGGCAGCGGCCGGGCGAAACCCACATCACGCTCTACCGCGGCGTGAACAGGCTGGCCGACCACGAGGCACTGTCGGACATGCGACAGGGCCGCGGCGTGATGCTGATGAACAGCCTGATCTCGTTCACACCGGCGCGGGAGCGGGCCGACGAATTCGGCGACATCATCCTGGAAGTGCGGGTGCCGCTGGCCAAGGTATTCTTCTTCCACCGGCTGCTGCCCGGCATGCTCAAGGGCGAAGAGGAATATGTGGTGGTCGGCGGCGTCTACGAGGTCGGCCAAGGCGCCTGAGAGGGACGTTCGGCACGCTTTCGGCGGCGTGAACATGCGTATTCGAGCGCGCGCGATTACCCATTGCCGCAGTCGATATACACTTGCCGCACGCCATTTGATCGACCTGAAAACCTGAGCCGCGGGCTATCGCCCAGCAAAAAAGATGACCAACGAACCTGCCGCAACGAATACCGTGCTGATCGTCGAAGACGACTTCGCCACCCGCAGCCGTCTCGCCGAAGCCATCAACCAGAGCCCGCAACTGCAGCTGGCCGCCGCGGTCGGCGATTTCCGTTCGGCCTGCGCCGCCTTCGACCGGCTGTCGCCGCGCGTGGTGCTGGCCGATCTCGGCCTGCCCGATGGCAGCGGACTCGACCTGATCCGCAAGGTGCACGACTCGGGCACGGGCGCCGAATCGCTGGTGCTGTCGGTGTTCGGCGACGAGACGCACGTGGTGGCCGCACTGAAGGCCGGCGCCAAGGGCTATCTGCTGAAGGACAGCTCGTTCGAGGCCATCGCCGACAACATCATGCTGCTGCTCGACGGCGGCAGCCCGATCACCCCGAAGGTGGCGCGCTTCCTGCTCGGCCAGTTCCGGCAATGGGAAGCCGAGATGCCGCAGCCCGAGGCGGCGATCAGTCTGAGCGAACGCGAGCGCGAGATACTGGGCCTGATCACCAAGGGCTACAAACGCACTGAGATATCAGAGATGCTGGCCATCAGCGGCAACACGGTCGGCACCCACATCAAGCGGATCTACGAAAAGCTCTCGGTCCATTCCAACATCGAAGCCGCCGCGCAAGCGGTCAAGCTCGGCCTGCTCAATGAGCGCTAGGGCGATCCTGTTTCTCATGCTGGCGCTCTGTGCGCTGGCCGGCACGGACGCGGCACGGGCCGACGGACCCGACACCATCCGGATCGCCTCCGGTTGGGCGCGCATGGCCGGCGGCGACGCACCGCCACCGTTTCCCGACCCGGCTTGGCAACGGATCCAACTGCCCGACGACTGGAACGACAGCCATCCCGGCATGGGCGGCCAGGCCTGGTACCGCTTCGACCTCGACCTGGCCTCGGCGCCGGCCGGGCTGTGGGCGGTCTATCTGCAGCACGTCAGCATGAACGCCGCCGCCTTCGTCAACGGCCGACCGGTCGGCAGCGGCGGCCGTCTCGGCGAGCCGATGGCCAACAACTGGAACCGGCCGCTCTACTTCGAATTCCCGGCCGAACTGCTGCACCCCGGACGCAACACGCTGGACATCCGGGTCGCCGGCTACGCCAACGACGGCGCCGGGCTCAGGCCGTTCCGCATCGGGCCGACCGAGCAGCTGCGCGGCGACTACCGGACCCGGTTCGGCCTGCAGATCACCTCAGCCATCGTCACCTTCACCCTGCTCGTCGGCCTCGCCGTCCTCATGCTGCTGCTTTGGCTGTACCGGCGCCATGAGACCGTCTACTTGGCCTTCGCGCTGAGCTGCATGTTCAGCGCGATCATCGCGCTGTATTTTTTCCTGCCGTACCCACCCGTGTCCCATCCGGTCTGGACCTGGATCTGCCACAGCGCCGTCGGCGCCTATGTCTACAGCGTGATGCTGCTTCTGCACCGCCTGGTCCGGATCAGGCGGCGCATGCTGGAACGGATCGGCCTCGCCGCCACGGTGGCCGGTCCGCTCGCGATCGCGCTGGCCGGGCCGGAACACATGGTGTTCCACTTCGCCCTGTTCGACATCGTCTACGTGCTCATGTCGATCTACGTGCTGGTCATGCTGGCCCGCCATGGGCGCGGGCCGGGCGGCACGGAAGCGCGCGCCATGCTGGCCGCGCTGACCAGCTCGGCGCTGTTCGGCTACCACGACCTGCTCGTCCTGCTCCTGTCGCGCCAGCAAAACCAGCCGCTCCTGTTCTTCTGGGGCTCCGCCCTGTTCGGCCTCGCCATCACCCTCCTGCTGCTGCACCGCTTCGTGCGCTCGCTGCACGAATACGAAGTGCTCAACGCCGAACTGAACAGCCGGGTCGAGGAAAAGAGCCGAAAACTCGAAGCCAGCTACCGCCAGTTGGCTCAACTGGAAAAGGAGCAGGCCGTGTTCGGCGAACGCGAGCGCATCATGCGCGACCTGCACGATGGCCTTGGCGGCTACCTGGTCAGCGCCCTGGCCTATACCGACCAGCCGCACGAATCGCTGCAGCCGCTGCGGGACACCATCCGCGCCGCGCTCAACGACCTGCGCCTGATGATCGACTCGCTGGACGACAGCGCCGCCGACATCGCCGGCTTGCTCGGTGCCGCGCGCGAGCGACTGGAATCCTCGATGTGCCTGTGCGGCGCCGCCCTGCACTGGCACATCGACAACGAGCCGGCGCTGCCGCGCGCGGACGCTTCGGCCTCGCTCCACCTGATGCGCATGGTGCAGGAAATCTTCACCAACATCGCCAGGCACAGCCAGGCCGACGAGGTCCGCCTGCGCGCCGGGCGGGACTTCATCGAAATCCGCGACAACGGCTGTGGCTTCGACCCGGCCGCCGCCGTCGGCGGACGCGGTCTCGCCAACCTGCGCAAGCGCGCGGACGTGCTCGGCATCAACCTCGAGATCGAATCGTCCGGCGCGGGTACCCGCATCCTGCTCGCCTGGTAGGTCGCGCCCATGTCACCTGATCCGGTGATACCGCGGCAAACGCGCCTTCCCTAAAATCAATATCCGGCGCACGCCGTGCGACTGCGCACGGTGGAGCGACGACCTGGACACGGTCACAAGGGAAGCCATGCAGCACGATGCCTCAATGAACCGGGCTTATCGCCTCGTGTGGAGCCGGGCGGGAAACGCCAGGTGTGCAGCGGCAGATCGACGCCGCCAAAGCAAGGAAGCGCAAATCCGCCGGCGCATCGGGACGAACTCCCCTTTCCTGTTCCCACCAGGAGGCGGTCAATAATGTCGAGCCAATTCGGACATGCTCAGCATGCCGCCGCCCTGCGGCAGGCCCAGGAACACGCCGAGGCCGGTCGCCTCGCCGAGGCCGAGGCGATCTATCGCGTCCTGGTCGCAATCACCCCGCGCTTCCATCCCGCGTTTTCGGCTTATGGCCTGTTCGCCATCCGCGCCGGCCGTCTTGCCCAGGCCGCCGAGTTGTTCGAGGAGGCACTGTCGCTGGCGCCGAATGAAGTGCTTTACTGCCTCAATTACGGCGAGGCCTGCCGCCGTTTGGGACGCTTCGCCGAAGCCGTCGAGGTCGGGACTCGAGCCTGCGGGCTGGCACCGAATGACATCGACGCGCATTTCAACCTCGCTCTGGCCTGCAGCGACGCCAACCTCTCGGTCCGGGTCGAAGCCATCTATCAAAAGGTGTTGGAACTGCTCGAACCGGCCATTGCCGCCGGTACCGCCACGGCGGCGATGTGGGAACGGCGCGCGTTTGTCCTGCAACGCCTGGGTCGGCTCGAAGAAGCCCGCCGGAGCCACGAGCAGGCCATGAAACTGGAGCCGGCCGCCTCGGCCCCCGACTACGCCTAGGCGCGCGCCTGTCGGTCTCGAAAGCGGCCACTCGCCGCGCCCGATGGGGCGCCTGCTATGACGGACCGTTGTCCGCTAAGGCACGCGGATCTCGAAGACGGCGCCGTCCTCGTTGTACAGGCGCAGTTCGCCGGCCCGGCCGTCGTTGCGGTGGGCTTCGGCGATCAGGCGTGCGAAGCGCAGGCCAAGGCCGGTGCCCTGGCTTTGCAGCGGTTTGCCTTCCGTCACGGCCGCCATGATATGGGCCGGGTAGCCGCCCGAATCGTCCCGGATCGAGATCGCCAGCATGCCGTCCCTCAGGCCGGCGCGGATCTCGACCCGCTGCCGGGCATAGTTGACTGAATTGTGGATGGCGTTGAGCAGCGCCATCTCCAGCATGTTGCGGTCGAAGAACCAGATCGCCGGCACGTCGGCCTCGACTTGGGCGGTGACCTCGAGCTTTCGGTTGAACGACCGGGTCTGCTGGGCGAGCTCGTGGACGAAGTCCTCCGGCGAGTGGGCGTCCACCGCGCTGAGCACGATGTCGCCCTTGGTGCTCTTGTAGATCAGCAGCGTCTGGGTCAGGCGGTCGGCCGTCTTCTGGCCCAGCATGCGGGCGGCAGCCAGTTGCCGGTCGTGGTGTTCGTCGCCGCAGGCCGGAATGTTGTCCAGGCTCATGGTCAGCAGCGCCAGGTTGTTTTTCATCTCGTGCAGCAAGGCGGCGTACAGGTCGTCGTATTCCATGGCCCTCTATCCCTTCAACCGCTGGCTGGCGGTGCTCTTGATGCCGAGGGCCGATTCGACCGAACGCAGCATGGTCTGCAGGCCGCCTAGGCGAGGGTGGTCCGGCGCCAGCAGGGCGACGTCGTCGAGCAGCATCCGCACCTGGGCCAGGTATTGGCTCTCGCCGGGGTCCTGCTCGACCAGGCGCATGGCGGCCCAGGCCGCGTTCATCAGCACGCGCGGGTTGCGCGGCGCCTCGCGGGCGGCGCGGAACAACGCCTTGGTGGCATTGACCATGTCGCCGCGCTGGGACAGCAGGGCACCCTCCTTGGACAGGTTGACTACTTGTTCGGTGGCCTGGGTGATGACGCTGTGGGCTTCGTCCGGCCGGCCGGCTTCGTGGTAGATGGCCTTGGCCTTGTCCAGCAGCTGCTGGTTGTCGTGGGCATTGCGGGCGACTTCGCCGATCAGGGCCGAGGCGTCCTCGGCGAGGCCGGCCTTGAGGCAGCCCTCGGCCAGATCGAGCAGCAATTCCGGTTTGCTGACGGTGCCCGATTCGCGCAGCCGGAGCGCCTCCTTCATGTGCCGCTCGGCCTCCGCCTTGTTGCCGCTCCGGGTATGGATGAGGCCGGCCATGACCGAGGCCACCAGCTTGCCTTCGTCGCTTTCCTGCAGCAGCTTGCGATGGTCCTGGAGCACTTTCAGGGCTTCGCCGGTCTGGCCCTGGTCGATGTGGACGCGGGCCAGGTTGGCGAAATCGTTCGGGTTGTGGAAGACGGAATACTTGCCTTTCTGGATGGCAGCGTCGAAAGCGGTCTTGGCGGCGTCCAGGTCGCCGTTGCGGTAGGAGACCTCGCCCAGGCGCCGCTGCCTGAGGATGGACTTGGCCGAGGTCTCCACGCCGCGCTGCAGGGTGGCCTGGGCTTCCTGGTATTTCTCCTGGGCGATCTGGACGTCGGCCAGCAGGTCGTAGGCCGGGACCAGCCCGGGATACTGTTCGACCAGCTCGACCAGTATCGTTTCGGCCTCGGCCTCCTTCTTGCGCATGTGCTGGGCCTTGGCCAGGCCCAGGCGGGCCCAGGGCACGGCGCGCATGCGGATGACCTCGTCGTACAGCTCGCGGGCCTCGTCTGGGCGTCCCATGGCGATCAGGATCTCGCCCTTGAAGCGCATCGCGTCGATTCGGTACTTGGGCGCGTTCTGCATCAGCGCGTCGCAGCCGGCCAGGGCCGCCTCCATCTCGCCGTGGTCGAAATGGAGGTAGATGTCGGCGAAGGCCTCCTTCTTGGCCAGGATGCCGTCCAGCCGGGAACGCATGACGTCGGCGTTGAACGGCTTGATCAGATAGTCGTCCGGGGCCAGTTCGGCTGCGGCCACCACCCGCTCGTAGACGCTCTCCGCGGTGACCATCAGGAAAGCGGTCTCCAGGCCGATCAGGCCCAGGTGGCGCATCTCCTCCAGGATCTGCTGGCCGTCCCGGCTGTCGCCCAGGTTGTAGTCGCAGATGATGATGTCGTAGGCGGTGTTCTTGACCCGCTGGATCGCCTCCGCCGCGTTGGCGGCCATGTCCACTTTGGTCAGGCCGAATGCCGCCAGTGCCATCCGGAAGGCGGAGCGCATGTTGGGGAAATCGTCGACGATCAGTGCGGTCTTGTTCTTGTAATCGACTGTTTGCGGCTTGGAGGCACTCATTTATTCAGCTTTGGATTTCAGTTGCCGGCACCGGCCAGCCATGTCCAGGGTGCGGTTATCATCATCGACAACGGCGGCGGCATCAAGTCCGGCGACTGTTTCCGGTCCCTGACGCTATCGGCGGCCGTCCCCCGATATGCCCACGGCCGGCCCATTTGCCATTAAGATGCGGAACTAGTCCCAGGGATATCAAGAATATAACCAGCCCATGTCAGAGCGAACGCTGCAAGACATTGCCCATGTGCATGTCATCACCGTTTCACCGGATGCATTGTTGCAGGATGCGCTTGCCCGCATGGAGGCGGAGCGGATCAGCTGTCTGGTGGTGGTGGACGAGAACTACCGTCCGGTAGGCATCTTCACCGAACAGGACGCCGTGCACATGGTGGCCGGCGGCCGGCGCAGCAGCACGCGGACCATGGCCGAGGCGATGAGCCAGCCGGTGCACGCCATGCCCGGCCATACCGAATACCACGACGCCTTCCAGCTCATGTCGAATGCCGGCTACCGGCATCTCGTGGTGGTGGACGACGAGGGTCGGCTGGCCGGCATCGCCAGCGAAACCGATTTCTACCACCACCTCAGCGTCGAATACCTGGCTGAACTCAAGACCGTCGCCACGGCCATGCGCCAGGACGTGCCGACCCTGCCCGAGGATGCCGATCTGGCCCTCGCCTCGCGGGTCATGGCCGAATGGCAACAGGGCTGCGTGGTGGTGGTGCGCGGCGGCCGTGCGGTCGGCATCCTGACCGAGCGCGACGTGGTGCGCCTGGCCCGGGAGATCGAAGAGCCGCGCAACGTCAAGGTCGCCAGCGTGATGCGGACCCCGCTGCTGTCGATCGCGCCCGACCGGCCGCTCCAGGAGGCGACCCGGCTCATGGACAGCCACGGCACCCGGCGCCTGGTGGTGCTCGAGGACGACAGCCTGGTCGGCCTGATCACCCGGCACGACGTCGCGCTGGCCCTGGAGTCGCGCCACCTCGAATTCCTGATCGAGACGGTCGAGCGCCAGCGCCTGGAATTGGACAAGGCCCATCAGCAGGCCGCCGACCTGGCCCTGATCCGCGACCAGAACATCCAGCTGCAGGTGCTGATGCATGCCTTCGACGCCAGCGCCAACGCCATCGTCATCACCGACACCCTGGCCCGGATATTGTGGGCCAACCCGGCCTTCAGCCGGCTGAGCGGCTACGACCTGGCCGAGGTCATGGGCCATTCGCCCGGCGAACTGGTCCATTCCGGCCAACAGGAGAAGCCCTTCTACCGCCACATGTGGAAGAGCATCCAGGCCGGCCAGGTCTGGCAGGGCGAACTCGTCAACAGACGCAAGGACGGCCGGCTCTACCACGAGGAGCTGACCATCACCCCGGTCCGGGTCGGCGGCGGCAACATCACCCACTTCATCGCCGTCATGCAGGACATCACCCAGCGCAAGAGCATGGAGCGGCAACTGCGCGATTCCCAGTTGCTGTTCTCCAGCGTCTCCAATTCGGTACCGGCCTTGATCTGGATGACCGGCACCGAAAAGGGCTGCAGCTGGTTCAACGATTCCTGGCTCGCCTTTACCGGGCGGGCGATGGAACACGAGCTCGGCTACGGCTGGACCGAGCACGTCCATCCCGAGGACCTGCCGGGCTATCTGGAAAAATTCGATGCCGGATTCGAAACCCGTGAGGCCTACTCGCTGGAATACCGCATGCGCCGCCATGACGGCGCATACCGCTGGCTGCTGGGCAAGGCGCGGCCACGCCACGATGCGGCGGGCGAATTCGCCGGCTATATCGGTTCCTGCCTCGACATCACCGAGCAGAAGAACCTGCAGCTGGAACTGGTCCGCCTGGCCAGCACCGATGCCCTGACCAACCTGGCCAACCGGCGTTATTTCCTGGAGCAGATGGAGATCGCCCTGGAGCGTTTCCGCCGCCATGCCACGCCCACGGCCCTGATCATGCTCGACCTCGACCACTTCAAGCAGGTCAACGACCACTACGGCCACGCCGGCGGCGACGAGGCCCTGCGCCATTTTGCGGATCTGGTCCGGGCGACCTCGCGCAAGGTGGATCTGCCCGGCCGGCTGGGCGGCGAGGAGTTCGCCATCCTGATGCCCGACACTGCCTTGGCCGGCGCCCTGGATTATGCCGAGCGGCTACGCCGGGCATTGGCGGCCACGCCGGCCCGGCTCGGCGAGCAATCGATCCCGCTGACCATGAGCGCCGGCGTGTCGATCTTCCGCGCCGGCGACGAGTCGGTCGACCTGGCCCTGAATCGGGCGGATGCCGCGCTCTATCGGGCCAAGAACCTGGGCCGCAACCGCGTCGAGCACGACTAGGGTGAACCCGCCCTAGGTCGCGCCTCGGCACGGGCCGTGCCGGCGTTCCTCCGCAAGCCGCTGCAGTCGCGAGCCAGAAAAATTGCCGGCAGCATTTATAACTTAAGTTATATTTATGGCGTCGTTAGTCTGAATTCCCCGGGTGTCTGTGGCCACGTTTCGCCAGTTAGTCCGCAACATATTGAATTCATATGTTTTTCGCCTGACGTTGCTGGCGGCGGCGTATTACGTTTTCGGCCGACTCGGCCTGACCATCCCGTATATCGGTTCCCACATCAGCCTGTTCTGGGCGCCGGCCGGCATCGCCCTGGCGGCCCTGCTGCGTTGGGGCGTGGGGGTCTGGCCGGCCATCCTGGTCGGCAGCTTCGCGGTCAATTGGTCGGTGGGGGCCTCGCCCCTGCTGGCGGCGGGCATCGCCTGCGGCAACACCCTGGGACCCGTGCTGGCGGCACGTTTACTGCGGTCGGCCCAATTCCATCCCGATCTGGACCGGCGCCGCGACCTGGTTGCCTACCTGCTGGCCGGTGCCGGTGTCGGCATGGCGGTCAATGCGGTCAACGGCGCGCTCAATCTGTATGCCGCCGGCCTCCTGCCCGGCGAGCGGCTGCTCTCCGCCGGGTTGGTGTGGTGGGCGGGCGATGCCACCGGTGCCCTGATCGCCGGCATTCCCCTGCTGACCCTGCGCCGGCGGACCATCATGCAGGCCTTCGCCGGCCGGCGCGGCCTGGGCAATCTGGCCCTGTGCCTGGTCGCGCTGGCGGGCGGCGCATTGTCGTTCACCGGGGACATGGGCTGGCATCGCAGCGCCGGCCTGGCCTTCCTGCCGTTCCTGGCCCTGATCTGGCTGGCCATGCGCGGCGGCATCTGGGTGGCTTCGTTCACCGCCCTGCTGGTCTCGGTGGTGTCGGCCTGGAGCCTGGCCCATGGCGGCGGGCCGTTCCACACCGGTTCGCTGCACGAGGCGCTGGCCTTGCTCTGGTCCTACATGGCGACCCTGACCATCGTCACGGTGCTGGTCACCAGCCTGTCGACCGAACTGCTGGCCAGCGAGCAGCGCTGGCACTCGGCGCTGGAGGGCAGCCAGTCCGGCGTCTGGGATTGGGATCTCGAATCCGACCGCCTGCTGCTGACCCCGCAACTGGGCGCCATGCTGGGCTGCGACAGCCCGGACTGCCAGGGCCGGGCGAACCTCAGGACCTGGGAGAAGCACCTCCATGCCGAGGACAAGCAGGCGGTACAGGAGGCCTGGCGTGCGCTGCTGGTCGAGCGGGCCGAATGCGCCGAGGTCGAACACCGCTACCGCAGCCGGGACGGCGCCTGGCGCTGGGTGCTGTCGCGCGGCCGGGTGGTCGCCCGCCATCTGGACGGCAGCCCGCTGCGCATCGTCGGCACCTGCACCGACCTCAGCCGGCACAAGCAGGCCGAGGAGCAGATGCGCCTGGCCGCCACGGTGTTCGACCAGAGCCGCGAGGTCATCCTGATCACCGACCCTGGCGGCCGCATCGTCGGGGTCAACAAGGCCTTCACCGAGGTCACCGGCTATCGCAGCGACGAGGCCCTGGGCAATACCCCGGCCCTGCTCAAGTCCAACCGCCAGGACCAGGCCTTCTACCGCGACATGTGGCGGGTGCTGGCCCGGGAGGGCTACTGGCACGGCGAGATGTGGAACCGGCGCAAGAACGGCGAGATCTACCCGAGCTGGCAGAGCATCTCGGCGGTCCACGACGACAAGGGCAAGCTGGTCAATTACCTGTCGGTGTCGATGGACATCAGCCAGCACAAGGCGGCCGAGGACCGGATCCGCCACTTGGCCTATTTCGACGCCCTGACCGGCCTGCCCAACCGGCAACTGCTGCGCGACCGGGCCAGTCAGGTGCTGGCCCACAGCCAGCAGGACGAGGCCGAAGCGGCCTTCCTGTACATCGACCTGGACGACTTCAAGACCATCAACGATTCGCTCGACCACCTGATCGGCGACCGCCTGCTGCAGGCCCTGGCCGGGCGCCTCGGCCAGGCCGTTCGGATGCAGGACACCGTCGGCCGGTTGGGCGGCGACGAGTTCCTGGTGATCCTGCCCGGCGAGGGCGGCGGCACCGCGGCGAAGATGGCGGAGAAGCTGCTGCAGGTGGTGGCCGAGCCGGTCGTGATCGACGGCCGGCAATTGAGCGTCACCGCCAGCATCGGCATCAGCCTCTACCCCCAGGACGGCGACGGCTTCGACACCCTGCTCAAGCACGCCGACGTCGCCCTGTTCGAGGCCAAGGCGCAGCGCCGCAACCTGTACCACTTCTACACCCCGGAGATGAACGAGGCGGCCTACGAGCGGCTGACGCTGGAGAACGCCATGCGCCGCGCCCTGCGCCACGGCGAGTTCGAACTGCATTACCAGCCCCAGGCCCGGTTGGACACGGGCCGCATCGTCTCGGTCGAGGCGCTGACCCGCTGGCGCCACCCCGAACACGGCCTGATCCCGCCCGACCGCTTCATCCCGCTGGCCGAGGAAACCGGCCTGATCGCCCCGCTCGGCGAATGGATGCTGCGCGAGGCCTGCCGGCAGGCCAAGGCCTGGCAGGACATGGGGCTGCTGCCGGTCGAGATGGCGGTCAACATCTCCACCCGCCAGTTCGACCTGACCGACATGGCCAGGCAGGTACGCGAGGTCCTGGAGGAAACCGGCTTGGCGCCGGAATGGCTGGAGATCGAGATCACCGAGTCCCTGCTGGCCGGCAACCTGGAGGCCACCCAGGCCACCCTGCGCGAACTGCGCGACCTGGGCGTGCACATCGCGGTTGACGATTTCGGCACCGGCTATTCCAGCCTGTCCTATCTGAAGCGCTTTCCGCTGCGCAAGCTGAAGATCGACAAGTCCTTCGTGCGCGACATCATGGACGACCACGACGACCGGGCCATCTCGTCGGCTATCATCAACCTGGGCCAGAGCCTCGGCCTGATCGTGGTGGCCGAGGGCGTGGAAACCGGCGATCAATTGGAAGTGTTGCGCCAGTTGGGTTGCCACAAGATCCAGGGCTACCTGCTGGGCGCGCCGGTGCCGGCCGAAGAGATCACCGAACGGCTGCGTGTGCTGACCGGACTCGACCACGACCTGCCGCATCATCCGGCCATGGCGCCGCGCATCGCGGCCTGAACGCTCAGCGGGTGTCTGCCGGCTTGTTCAGAAGTGCATTGGATAAACCAACGATTCGCGTGGCAATGGCCGCAACCTGAAGCAGTCCTCTGGCTGGCCCACGGCCAAAGGCCAGGCCTCGTTGTATTTCGGCCGTTCAACGCCTTAGGTAAGGGAGCCGACTAAGCCGGAAAGACGAATTGCATCACCTACGTCATACTTTTTATTGACTGATGTAATGATAGATCTTGGCGGTCTAGTGAGTGCTTGAGCACACACAAAAGGGGTACACGAGGCCGCGTTGACAACAGTAAACTCCCTTTGAAGACCTGAAGGCCATAGTGCAAGTCAATGAAGGGATAGTTGCATGCCGTTTGAAAAGGGTGACTGGAATAAGATTGGCGTGCCGGTGATCAAGGTGCCCGCCAGGCCAACCGCTTCTCCGCGCGAACGCCTGATATTCCGCTTGTTGGTGTTGGGGTGGCTGCTTGCCGCGTTTGCGGCAATGATTTCGGTGAAGTCCCTCGACATGGCCAAAGACATTGCTAACGCCGAAATCGCCAAGACGCATGAACTGATGGGTAATCTCTCCACCTGCCAGAGAGAGGTCTTGCGATCCTACCCGCCATGCAAAAACGGGAAGCGTGCCAAGTTGAGTCAATGCCATGACTACATTTCTACGGTTTGTTCGTTGGGAGTCATCAATTCTCTGCATAGCCAGTATGAAGCCAAGGCCCAGCGGTGGCAGGTTATTGCGAAAGCCGCGCGTTATGTGGCCTGGTTCTTCAGCGCGGGCACAACGCTGCTGTTCTACGGGCTCCGGTTGGTTTTGACCGGTCGATTGCGTCCGCTTTGGCCACTCGGAAAAGGCCATTAGGCCGATTGCCGCGAGACTTCCGCCTCGGCGACTGATTCCTCAAACGTGAAGTTGCCGGAATGACCGAGAACAGGTCTGTCGAACCGATGGGATTGGCGGTCCACTCCCAGTTCGTGGGTAACTTGTTGGATATCGCTTTGCTCTGCCCAAACTACGTAATCTGAACTCATTCGTTGAGCGTCCTATATGCAAGGAACACCAGTAGTTCGCGCTAGCAATCCCCAAATGCCGCTAAGAGGTGTGTGCTGCCAATTCGAAGCTTGCGAAGCAGGCATTCACGAACGCCCGATCAAGATCATGACCGCGGCATGGCCCAATCCGATGCAACCTTGAGGCTGTGTTGCCTCGGATTCGGTGCCCAGATGGGTAGAGGCTTCGCGGCTTGGGTAGAATCCCCGTCATCAACAGGGAGTATGCCCAATGACCGAATCGCTGCAAGATGCCATCGCCCGCCAGCGCCTGATCCTGAAAGGCTGGCTGTCTTCCTCGCTGCATATCCTGGCCGAAGAGTGCCGCACGGCCTGGCCGGACCGTGCCGCCCTGGAGCACAACCTGGAAAAGGGCCTGAGCGAACTGCCCTACAGCAAATACCTGTACGTGCTGGACGCGCAGGCCCGGCAGGTCACCGCCAACCTGTCCCGGCGCGGGCCGCAGGAAGAATATTTCGGCCGCGACCGGAGCGAGCGACCCTACATGGCCGAGGCCCTGGCCGGCGCCCGCGCCTCGCTGTCGGACGCCTACATCAGCCGCAACACCAAGCGCCCCACCCTGACCGCGATCCAGCGCATCGAGTCGCCGGACGGCCGATTGCTGGGTTATCTGGGGGCCGATTTCGACCTGCGCGAACTGCCCGCCACCCAGGCCCTGTACCGCCAGCCGGAACAGTGGGTGCAGCTGCGCGGCGACCCCGCCATCCGGGCCGGCCTGTTCCACCAGGCGCGGACCGACAGCCTGATGGACCAGCGCATCGACCCGGTGCTCGGCCTAGTGCAGGAATTGATGACCGGCCACGGCGTGTTCCATGCCAAGCTGCATTTCTCCAGCTCGCGCGCCACCCTGTGGTTGCTGAGCGACCCCTACCACTATCGGATCCACAACATCGACGAGTTGTCCGACCCCGGCCTGTGCCTGGTCTATCCGGCCTGCACTTATCCGGACAAGGCCGTGGTGCCGGAAAACCGCATCGGGGAAGTGCTGCAGACCTTCAAGGCGCTGCGCTTCATGGACGAGACGCTCTACCTGCGCTCGGGGTCGCTCAACCTGTTCAACGGCCTGGTCGGGCTGACCTTCTCGTGCGATGGTTCGCACTACATGCCGTGGGATGAGTTCTTGGCCAAGAATCTGGGCTTCTGGCTGGGGACCCCGTCCAGTCCGGAGGCCGGCTGACGGGCGGGTTGACTTGCTGAAAGCGGGAGAACGGCAGTCTCTGCCATTGCTCCCAGGCTGCCGCTTAACCAAGCGGGATGCTGGCCGCGCTAGGACTCAGACCGGTCCGCGGCTTTCCCGCTTGGCGTCGGTCTTGCGGGCCAGCGCTTCGTCCAGGGAGACGGTCTCGTACTTCGGTTTGTAATCCTTGAATGCGTCGAACACGGTGCGTACCTTCTCGCCGGCGCTCTGGCCCTTGAAGTCGCTCTTCTCCAGGGCCAGCTCGTCGACCAGTTCGTTCCAGACCATGCCGTCGGTCATCGGGATCAGCACGATGCTCAGGCCGTCCAGCGCGGCGACCATGGGCTTGGCGACGTTGACCACGTAGAGCAGCAGTCTGGCGTCCGCTGCGAAATCGGCCTTGTACTTGTCCAGCAGGATCGTGATGTCGGACAGGTCGTCCAGCGAGCCTGCCAGCAGCTTGATCTTGTCCGCCTCGGTGAGCACGACCGCGCCGATCAGGCCGACCACGGGCGGCTTGCGCCGGCCCTGGGCATCGGCGATCTCGCCTTCCACCACGACCAGGTCGCCGCGATAGGCGTTCCAGCCGGCGCCGGCACTTTCCTTGAAGTTGGAGTTGTACAGCAGATATTGTTTTTCGTAGTTGTCCAACAGCATGATCTTCCCCTCGGAAGTGTTAATAACCGATAAGGACATCGCAAAATCCGGGCCACTCCGGCAAACCCGCGCCGCTGCGTGTTTTCCCGCCCAACCAGGCTGCCGATATGCGCCAATGCCGGGAGCCTTGTCGTAAACGCGACAAGGCCGTCCGGCGGCGAAGGCCCGCCAGTACAGGGATTCGTGCGCGGCACGGGTTTTGCGGGTAGAGGAATCATTCGTCCAGCCAGGAGAAAGTCCGTGCCCGAAATATTCGCCCCCATCCTGTCCGGCCTGTCCGACGGTTCCGTGGTGCCCTACCTGGGTGCCGGCGCGCTGGCCGGCGTGACCGAACCTGTCAGCGGCAACGCCATTCCAGCCGACAGCGACAGCCTGATCCTGGCCATGAACAATGGCCAGCCGATGGCGCCCAAGCTGATGTACGAATTCCCCCGCGCGGCCATGAACGTGGAATTGAAGCGGGGCCGCGCGGCACTCACCAAGTTCCTCGACCGCACCTATCGCGACACTGCCTGGAGCGGCTCGGCCCTGCATGACTGGCTGGCAGGACTGAAGCTGGGCTATATCGTCGACAGCAATCGGGATACGCTGCTGCAGAAGGCCTATGCCGAAACCCCGCATACCCTGATCGTCGGCGTCGCCCGGATCAGCGCGGCGGCCTATCGCTTCAAGCTGTTCCAGTACGACGGCGCCGCCTACCGGGCCGCCGATCCCGAGACGGTCGACGTCAGCCTGCCGGTCCTGTTCAAGCCGCTCGGCACGCCACTGCCCGAGTCCAACTACATCGCCTCGGATGCAGACTTCGTCGACTACATCACCGAACTGATGGGCGGCTTCGCCATCCCGCCCTTCGTCAAGCGCATGCGCCAGGGCCGGAAATACCTGCTGCTGGGCATGCGCCTGAACCGGGACACCGAGCGCATGGTGCTGTCCGACATCGTGTTCGGCTCCGGCGGCGGCTGGGCCTTGATCCCGAACGCCAACGACAAGGAAAAGCGCTTCCTCGACAAGATCGGTTTCGAGCTGGTCCAGGCCGATGCGGCCGACCTGCTCACCGCGGCGGAGAGCGGACGGGTACTGGAGGCGGCCTGATGGACTGGAACGGCCCGGCCCACGCCTTGGGCGTGGCCGAAATGGACCATACCCACCGCGAATTCGTCGCCATGGTGAATCTGCTGGCCGAGGCGGACAATGCCGATTTCGCCGTCCTGTTCGGCAGGCTGCTCGACCATTGCCGCCAACATTTCAGCAACGAGGGCCGGCTGATGCGGGTTTCGCGTTTTCCGGCCCTGGGTGAACACGAGGGCGAACATCACCGCGTCTACGGCGACCTGGTGCAGATGAATCGCGCGGTCCAGCGCGGCCGGCTGATGCTGGCCCGGGCCTACGTCAGGAAGGGGCTGGCCGAGTGGTTCGAGCTGCATCTGGCGACCATGGATTCGGCCCTTGCGGCGCACCTCAAGCGGATGGGCGAGGCGCCTGCCGACAAAGGCGGCATGGCGTTGCCGGTGCTGTCCTGAGACTGGACCGGTCAGGCCGATCACCGGTTGGTCAGGGGCCAGCGAGCGGATCAGCCGGGTGGTCTGGCAGCCGTCGCGTTCCAGCCCGAGGGACGGAGAAGGGCTGAGCGCCCGGCGCTGCCTACGATCCTGCCCGGCGGAAGGCGAGCACGGCGTTGGAGCCGCCGAACGCGAACGAGTTGGACAGCGCGGCGCGCACCTCGACTCCATGCTCGCCGGCCGTGATGTGGCGCAGGCCGGTGCATTCCGGGGCGAGCGAGGCGAGGTGGGCCGTGGGCGGAATGGCCTGGTTGGCCAGCGCCTGGACGGTGACGATCGCCTCGACCACGCCGGCGGCGCCCATGGCGTGGCCGTGCATCGACTTGGTCGCACTGACCGCCACCTCGCCGGCCCGGTCGGCCAGCACCTCCTTGAGGGCCGCGATTTCGGCGGCGTCGCCTTCCCGGGTGGCGGTGCCGTGGGCATTCACGTAATCGATCTCGCCGATCTGCAGATCGCCGTCCGCCAGGGCGGCCTTCAGGGCGCGGACCTGGCCGGCCGGGTCGGGCCGGGACAGGTGGCTGTGGTCGCAACTGCTGCCGTAGCCGACCAGTTCGGCATGGATGCGGGCGCCGCGCGCCACGGCCCGGTCCCAGTCCTCCAGCACGATGGCGCCGGCCCCTTCGGTCAGCACCAGGCCGCGTCGCTCGCTGTCGAACGGGCGGCAGACCGCGGGGGCGCCGGCTTCGTCGCCCAAGGCCAGGACCTGGAGCGATTCCCAGGCCCGAATGACGCCGTAGACCAGCGGCGTTTCCGAGCCGCCCGCCAGCATCGCCGGCGCTTCGCCGGAGCGGACCCGGCGGAAGGCTTCGCCGATGGCGATGGCCGAGGAGGCGCAGGCGACCGAATAGGTGAAGTTCGCGCCGCCCAGGCCGAGGCCGATGGCGATGTGCGAAGCGGCGGCGTTGTTCATGCCGAGGATCACCGAGACCGGCGAAATGCGCGCCTTGCCGCGCAGGAACAGGTCGCGGTAGCCGCGCTCGGTGGTCGTGATGCCGCCGCCGCCGGTGCCCCAGAACACGCCGACATCCTGCTTCGGCAGGGTCTCGTCACGGTCCAGGCCTGCGTCCCGCCAGGCTGATTCGGCGGCGGCGGTTGCCATCTGGCTGAAGCGGTCCATGCCGTTGGCCCGGCCCCGGCCGAGGCGGGCCGCGGCGTCGAAACCGGCGCAGTGGCCGGCCGGCACGGCCTGGGGATTGGGGGCGTCCTCGGGGCTGAACAGGCGGATGGCCGATTCGCCGCGCATCAGCGCCGCGAAGAACGCGTCGGGATCGTCGCCATGGGGCGTGACCACGCCCAGGCCGGTCACCGCGACGCGTCGGCTCATGCCGGCTGGCCCGCGTGGTTGCCCTGCATGCGCTCGACGAGCTTGACCAGGTCGGCGATCGTGACGGGCGCCGCGAAGTCCTGCGGGGCAGGGACGCCCAGCCGGTCCTCGACCTCGAACATGAGTTCGACCAGGCCCAGCGAATCGACCTGGAGCGACTCCAGCGTGGTTTCCGGCGTGACCGAGTCGACCGCGATGTCGTAGCGGTTGTGCAGGGCCTCGAGAATGATGGGATAGACGTCCATGGGGAACTCCTTCAGCGTGATTGGGCTATCGGGTAGACGTTGCTTGCCGGAATCGGTTTCTTTTCCGCAGCGGCCAATACCTGATCGAGAAAGGTGCGCGTTTCAGCCAGTACCCGGTCCTTCTCCTGGTCCAGGGTGATCATGTGGTAGCTGTTCCGCAACACCACGTAGCGGGTCTGGTCGGCGCCCAGGT
Source organism: Parasulfuritortus sp. (assembly GCA_036391875.1). Lineage (GTDB taxonomy): Bacteria > Pseudomonadota > Gammaproteobacteria > Burkholderiales > Thiobacillaceae > Parasulfuritortus. Next base: position 64,851 of record DASVZA010000019.1, on the reverse strand, counting down.
GGCGGACCAGGTATTCCGGGTTGCGGGGCGACGACATGTCGTCTTCCATGGCGTGGATGACCAGGGTCGGCGCCGTGACCCGGGGCAAAATCCTGCGCGTGGCCCGGTACAGCCGGCGGGCCTGGATCAGGCTGGCGGCGCTCAGGGTCGCCGCACCGGCCACGGAGGAATGGGTCTTTTCCATCTCGCGGGCGATCCAGGCGCGCATGCGTTCGTCCTTGACGCCGTAGGGCGCGCTTTCCTTGAAGCGGTAGCGCATGCCGAACGGGACATAGGCCGCCAGCGGCAGCAGGAAGCGGTACCAGGGCAGGTTCCAGCCGTCGTACCAGAGGGTGATCGACAGGGCGACGAAGGCGGCCACCTGGTCGGCGCGCCGGGCGGCCACGTTCAGGGCCAGGGTCGCGCCGATGCACAGGCCGCCGATGGCCACGTGTTCGTGCAGTGCCTTGACCCGGTCGAATTCCCGCAGGGCCTGGTCCAGCCAGTCCTGCCAGTCCGTGACCGCGCGGTCGTTCTCGCCGCCGTCGCCGTAGCCCGGCAGATGGGGCAGGTACACCGTGTAGCCGGCCCGCTGCAGGCCGCGGCCGAGCAGTTGGACCTCCAGCGGACTGCTGGACAGGCCGTGGAACAGGATCACGGCGCGTTCGCCGGCGGGGAGGGTCTGGGGTTTGAACATAGGCGTCGCGAAGTGGGTGGATGCAATCGACAATGTCGGCCGGATGTCGGTTCGCCGGGTGTGGGGCCGACCGGCGAGCGGCCGTGTCACGGCGGGGCGCCGATCCGGACACGTTACACAGCGCGTCGATCAAAATCTTTTACCAATTTGTATGCCGCGTGGGCCGGTTCGGCCAAGTCGCGCCGGCATCGGCTTCGGACGGTGGCTGAGCCAAGCGTCCGCCAGGCAATCTTATAACCGGGGGATTGTTAAGTTTTACTTAAACAGGCCGGAATGCCCGGCAGCCGGGCCTGGCGTCCGTCATGGGCCGGGGCGGGTCAGTCCCGCACCGTGCGTTCGACCTTGATGCCCAGCTTCTTGACCCGATGCCACAGGCTGCGCTCGGTGATGTCCAGCTTGCGTGCCGCCTGGGCCTGGACACCGTCGCATGCGGCCAGGGCGGCGACGATCGCGCGCCGTTCCCGCTCTTCCAGCCAGGCATCGAGCCCTTCCGGCCCGGGGCCGGTCGCCTTCTCGTTGTGGTGGCTGTGGCCGCCTTCGCTCAGCCGGTCGGGCAGGTCGTCGAGCTCGATCAGCGCGTCCTGGCAGGACAGCAGGGCACGCTCGACAGCGTTGCGCAGTTCGCGCACGTTGCCCGGCCAGGGATAACCGCGCAGCGCTGCCAGCGCCTCCCTGGTGAAGCCCTGGACCGGCTTGTTCATCTCCGAACGCAGTTCGGCCAGGAAGGCGGCGGCCAGGTCGGGCACGTCCTCCAGTCGTTCGCGCAGGGGTGGTACCTGGATGGTGTAGACGTCGAGCCGGTAATAGAGGTCTTCCCGGAAGCTGCCGTCCTTCACCCGCTGGCGCAGGTCGCGGTTGGTGGCGGCGATGATCCGCACGTCGACCCGGCGCACCGCGTCGCTGCCCACCGGCGAGAACTCCCGTTCCTGCAGGACGCGCAGCAGCTTGCCCTGCAAGGAGATGTCCAGGTCGCCGATTTCGTCCAGGAACAGGGTGCCGCCGTTGGCCTGTTCGAGCCGGCCGAGGCGGTTCTGGCTGGCGCCGGTGAAGGCGCCGCGGACGTAGCCGAACAGCTCGCTCTCCATCAGGTCGCGCGGGATGGCGGAGCAGTTGAGCGCCACCCAGGGCTGGTCGGCACGCGGGCCGTTCTCGTGGATGCAGCGGGCCACGGCCTCCTTGCCGGTGCCGCTCTCGCCGGTGATCAGGATGTTGGTCCGGTAGGGCGCAACCCGGCCGATCTCCTCGCGCAGCCGGCGCATGGCGGCGCTGTCGCCGACCAGGCGCTTGCGCGGCCGGGCGTCGCTGACCACGGCGTGCAGGCGCTGGTTCTCCAGCATCAGGTCGTGCAGGCGCAGGGCGCCCTGGATGGCCATCAGCAGTTCCTCGGCCTCGAACGGCTTGGTCAGGTAGTCGGCGGCGCCTGCCTGGATGCACTCGATGGCCGAGCGGATCGAACCGAACGCGGTCAGCACGATCACCGGCACCTCGGGCCGCTCCTTCTTGCACAGCGCGACCAGTTCCTCGCCGCGCATGCCGGGCAGCTTGAGGTCGGTCAGCACCACCGAGAGATCCGGCTCGTTCAACATCGCCTGGGCCTGTTCGGCCGAGTCGGCGGCCAGGACCCGGAAGCCGGCGTCCTCCAGGGCCATGCGGATGACCAGCTGCATGTTGTGCTCGTCTTCGACGACCAGGATGGTGTGTGTCATCAGGTTTCTCCCGCGGCTTCGGGGAACCGCATGACGAAACTGGCGCCGCCGGCGCGGCCGGGGGCGTATTCGAGCCGGCCGCCGTTGGCTTCGACCAGGGTGTTGGTGATGGTCAGGCCCAGGCCGCTGCCGTGCTCCTTGGAAGTGAAGAAGGGCTCGAACAGGCGCGGCACGAGATCGATCGGCACGCCCGGGCCGTTGTCCTCCAGGGCCAGGCAGAGCGTGCCGTCCTCCTGCCAGGAACGCAGGGTCAGCTCGGCCGGGTTGGCGCCGATCGCCTCCAGGGCGTTGTTGATCAGGTTGGTCCAGGCCTGCTGCAGCAGTTCGGTGTCGGCCTGGATCAGGCGCTCGCCGTGGTTGTAGTCGCGCCTGACGACCACGTCGGGCCGGCCGGCGAGGCGGTAGCGGACCGCCGCCTCCAACGGCTTCTGCAGCGGGACGGCGGCGAATTCCGGCTTGCGGTGTTTGGCCAGTTGCTGGAAGTCGCGCAGCAGGCCGTTCAGGCGCGCGGTCTCCTCGCGGATCATGCGGGTCAGGTCGGCCTGGCGCGTCGGGTCGCCCTCGGCCTTCTCCAGCAGTTGCGCCGCGGTGTTGATCACGCCGATCGGGTTGCGGATCTCGTGCGCCATGGCCAGCGACAGTTCGCCCATGGCGGTGATCTTGTCGCGCCGGAATGCCATCTGCTGCTCATCGCGGGCGTGGCGCAGGCTGGCTGCCATGGTGTTGAAGGCGCGGGCGAGGTCGCCCAGCTCGTCGTCGCCGCCGACCGGTATTTCGGCCTTGAAGTCCTGGGCGGCCACCTTGAGTACGCCGTCGCGCAGCGCTTCGACCGGCCGGATCACCAGCCGGCTGAGCAGCAGGCCCATGGCGCCGGCCAGCAGGGTGCCGAGCAGGGCGATGGCGAGGGTGAGGGTGGTGCGGTCGGCCAGGATCTGGTCGCCGTGTCGGTGCGCCAGGCCGCTGAACAGCACCGCCTCCATGCGGCCGGTGGCGTCCAGCACCGGGGTGTAGAGGCCCCAGTACTCGCCTTCCTCGGCTTCCGGGTTGAAGTATTCCCGGTGCTGCTGCAACTGGGCGAAGGCCTCCGGCGGCAGGCGCAGCCGCAGGGAGGCGCTTTCCTCTTCGGCGAAGGCCTTGGCGAAGTCCTCGCCGCGGGGGTAATAGAGCCGGGTCTTCAGGCCGCTGGTGGTGCCCAGGCGCTGCAGCAGCGGCTTGTCGAACAGGGTGCCGACCACGATCCGGTAGCGGGCTGGGTCCGGTCCGGCGGCACCGACCACGGTGAGCGCCGCCAGCAGATGCTGTTCGCCGCGCCGGATCCGGATCAGGACCTCGTCCTGGCCGTCCTTGGGGCGCCAGGCGATGTTCAGCGGCGAAGAGCTGTAGACCAGTCGGCCGTCGCGGCCGTAGACCTGGACGAAGCTGATGCCCAGTTCCTGGGCCAGCGGCTGAAGCCGGGCCGGGATCGGCGACCGGCCGGTGTCGGGCTGCCAGCGGCCCTGGTTCACCTCTTCCAGGACATCGGCGAACAGCCGGCCGTTGTGATGCAACCCGTGCAGCCAGTCCAGATTGAGCCGGGTCGATTCGCGCAGCCAGTTCTCGATCGAGGCATCCACCCGGCGGGTGACCCAATAGGCGCTGAGGGTGCCGGTCACCACCATGGGCACCACGATGATGACCACCACCACCAGCAGTACCTTGCGCTGCAGTCGATTGATCCGGAACCAGTCCCGAGGGCTACGCATTTTGCGGGTTCCAACGAGACGTGTAGTCGGCGGGCGCCGGCTGGCGGCGGAGTGGTTTATGCAACTTCATGAATATTAATGGTTAATTTTGCCTGTTCGGGCTTTGGTCCGGCTCTTGCTGGGGCTTCAGGCGAAGCTTAACCAAAAGTAATGAACGAAGGTCAAAAAATGCGTCTTTTTTCCCCCGTCCGCGCCTTGCTGCAGTCCCCCGTGTCCTGTTTTGTCGCCACGGAGTCGGACCGGGAACCGTCCTACGGCAGTGAAACGACGAGGTGGACGACGATGGCCAGACAGTCCCGCATGCCCATGCTGATGGCCGGACTGGTGGCGGCCGGCATCGCCGTGATCGTGTTCGGCCCCCATGCCAATTCTACCCTCGCCGACCAGCAGCAGCTCCGGCAGCAGGCCTTGAACGGCGAGCCGGCCGCGGAACTGCAATTGGCACTTGATTATCGCGATGGCCGTCTGGGGCTGCCGGTCGACCATCAGGCCGCTGTCCAATGGCTGCGCCGGGCCGCCCACGCCGGTGCGGCGGATGCCGAAGCCCTGCTGGGCGATGCCTATGACCAGGGCGACGGCGTCGACCGGAACGCGGCCAAGGCGCAGCACTGGTGGCAGCAAGCGGTCCAGGCCGGCAACCATCACGCCGAGGCCGAACTGGGCGCCGCCCTGCTGGCCTCGTCAGTGCCGGCCCAGCAAATGGAAGGCCGCCGCATGCTGAACCGCGCCGCCGCCCAGGGCGATTCGCAGGCGAGGCAGCTGCTCGGCGTCGACCAGCCGACCGCCGGCGATGAGCAAAACGGCAATCCCGGCATCCTGGCCCGCTTGTCCGGCCTGTTCGACCGGGCGACCGAAAGCGGCCAGTCGGTCGGCAGCCTGAAGGCACGGGCCCTGGCCGGAGACAACGTAGCCCAGTACCAGCTCGCCATGCACTATCGGGACGGTGCCTGGGGCGTCGAGGCCGACCCGAAACAGGCCCTGGGCTGGCTGAAGATGTCGGCCGGACATGGCAATCCGGTCGCCATGGCCACCCTGGCCGACGCCTACGACAAGGGCGAACTCGGCCTGACGCCCGACCCGGACCAAGCCAAGCGCTGGCGCCAACTCGCCGCAGCGGCCAAGTAAAGCCGACTGCGGGGCCGGCGCAGAATGCCATAATGAGGGCATGAAGCCCTTCGCCCCCGACCATGCCCAATTCAGTCTGGCCGTCGCCCTGCCTACCGTAGGGAGTGTTTTGTGACTGAGGCGCAGCCCATCCTCGCCTGGCTGGAGGAATTCGCCGCCGACGGATTGGCGCTGGTCTTCAGCGCGCTGCTGGTGGCCGCCTACTATCTGCACCTGCGCAGCCAGGTCCGCAAGGATCCGACCTATTCCATCCACGCCGTGAACGCCCTGGCCCGCCGCTACTGGGTTGAGCACGTGATGACCGACCCGGGCACGGACATCATGGCGGTCCAGACCCTGCGCAACTTCATCATGGTCAGCATCATGATGGCGTCGACCGCCTCGGTGCTGATCATCGGCACCCTGACCCTGTCCGGCCAGGCCGACAACATCACCCGCAGTTGGCACAGCCTGGGCCTGTTCGGCTCCCATTCAGCCGAACTGTGGATCCTCAAGGTGCTCTGCCTGCTGGTCGACTTCATCATCGCCTTCTTCGCCTACGCGATGTCGATGCGCCTGGCGACCCACGTCCTGTTCATGCTCAACGTGCCGGCCGAGGCCTACCGCAATCACCCGGCGCTGTCGCCGGAAAGCGTGGCCAACCGCCTGATCCAGGCCGGCAACCTGATCGCCGTCGGCATGCGCGCATTTCTGTTCGCGATCCCGCTGGTGTTCTGGTTGTTCGGCCCAGTCTTCCTGGTCCTGGCCACGATCGGTCTGGTGGTCGCCCTGGCGCGCCTGGACCGGCACGAGTTGGCGGGCGCCAGGGAGGTCCTGCCAGCCGCCGCGCCGGCCGAGAGTGGCCGGGTCGAGTCCTTGCCGCGCAGCAAGAAACCCTGATTCAGGCCGCGATCAGGGCCGCCGCCTGGGTCGTGCAGGCCTGGCGGATGGCCGGGTCGAGCGCCTCCAGCCAGCGCGGCGGGATCGACTTCAAGCCGTGCACCGCGCCGGCCAGCATGCCGGCGATGGCCCCGGTGGTGTCGGCGTCGCCGCCCCGGTTGACCACGTCGACCAGACAATCCTCGAAGGTATCGGTATCGAAAAAGGCCTGGAACACGGCGCGCACCGTGTCCGCCACATAGCCGCTCGGGTTGGCCTGCTGGCGCACGGCGCGGAAGGTGAATTCCGGGTGCCGTCTGGCCAGCGGGTGGGCCCGTTCGTGCAGCAGGCGGATCCGGTCGGCGCCGAACAGGGCGTCGCGCAGCATCAGGGCCAGGGTCTCGGTGGCGTCGTCGGACAGGATGCAGTTATGGGTGACGTGGGCCTGCAGGCGGCAGGCCCGGCGCACTTCCTCCTCGGACCGTTCCAGGGTGGCCAGGGCCACCGGCAGCACACGCATGGCTGCACCGTTGCCGGCATCCTGGTCGTTTTCCGGGGTCTCGGTCTCGCCGGTCCGGCGGTAGCGCAGGATACCGCGCCGCACGGTGTTGCCGATGTCGACCGGCTTGGCCCGCATCCAGGCGTCGAAGGCGCGCGCGGCGCCGTCGGCCGTGACCGTACCCTCGTCCAGGATGGCCTGGCCCAGTGCCAGGGCCATGGTGGTGTCGTCGGTGACCTGGCCCGGCCTGAGCCGCAGCCAGCCGCCGCCGCGCATCGTGTCGTGGACCGTGTATTGGGCCGCGATCTCGCGCGGCGTCATGAATTCGACCGTGGCGCCCAGCGCGTCGCCGACGGCCAATCCCAGGTAGGCCGCCGTGGCGCGGTCGAGCAGGCCGGTCATTCCTCCGGGGCGAAGCACTTGGCGTAGTCGGCGCATACCTGGCAGGACGGCGCCGGACACAGGTACACCCCTTCTCGCTCGCAGAGCTGGCGGTAGAGGAATTTCTTCCATTTCATGTCGCGGTCGTTCTTGGCCGCCATGTGGGGGAAGTTGTCCGACATCAGGCGCGACAGGTCGGCCCGCGACCAGAGGCCGAGGTCCTGCCACAGATGGTCGGCGCCCATGCAGGCCGCGGCCACGATCTCGGCCATCCAGACCTCGGACGGATCGGCGATGGCACGGTGGTCGAGGAGCAGGTCGATCAGGTCCTGGCGTTCGGTCAGGCGGCGTTCCTCGGGCCGGCGCGGGGCGGGCAGTTCGCCGGCCAGGTCGACCCCGGGGAAATGCCGGGCCAGCAGTCTGGCGTAGGTGTCCGGATAGAGGCCCAGGCCGGGCGGCAACACGCCGTTGCCGGCGGCCTGGCCGGTCAGCATCCGGGCGAACAGTTCGTCGTTGGCGAGGCCGGCGGCAGCGTGCATCAAGCGGCCGTAGAGGCCGGCCTCCTTTTCGAGATCGTCGATTGCCAGGGCGATGCAGTTCATGTCGGCCTCCGTGGCGAACAGTCGGTGTCAGCGGCTGGGATACTCCACCAGGATGTCCTCGTCGCGCAGGACCATCTGGCAGGCCAGGCGCCAGGACGTGTGCACGGTATCGTCCACCCGCATGGCGTCGATTTCGGCCTGGGTGATCTTGCCCATGTCCTTCAGCACCTTGATCTCGCGCTCGGTCAGCGGGCCGCCCATGGGGCCCTTGCGGGACAGGTTGGTGACCTTGATCAGGCAGGTGCCGCATTCGCCGTCCTGGCAGGAAAAGTCGATCGGGATGTGGTGTTCCTTGGCCAGGGTGAGCAGGCTCTTGGTGTGGCTGCCGGCCACGGCATAGATGGTCTTGTCCTTGTGCAGAGGGCTGGAAAAGGTGATGTTGGGCATGTCAGACGCTCCTGAGGATGGCTACGGTTTGCATTGTTTCGGTTCCTCTCTCTTCACTTCCTGGTCAGCCGGGGCGCACCACCACGTCGCCGCCGAGCACCTGGGCCTGGCAGGCGAGGCGCTGGTCGCGCCCGGCCATGTTTTCCTTCAATACCTGGTCTTCCAGCACCGAGCGCTCCGACAGGTTTTCCATGCCCGAGACGATCTTCATCATGCAGGTGGCGCATTCGCCTTCCCGGCAGCCGTAGGTGATGCCGGCGCCGACCTTTTCCGAGATCTCGATGAGCCGGGAGCCGGCCGGCACGGTGATGGTGACGCCGATGTCTTCGAAGGTGACGTTGGCCTTGGGCATGGTTTCCTCTCGTTCAGTCGGATGGCGTGGCGCAGAGGGTGGCGCGCTGCGGTCGGGGACAGGTTTCCAGGTCGCCGGCGCCCGCCTTGCTGGCCAGGCCGATCCAGGCATCGACCGCAGTCTGATCGAAGCCGGCCCGGCATTCGCCGTCCACCTCCATCAGCGGCCGCCGGATCAGCAGGGGATCCGCCATCATCAGCAGCAGGGCCTCGGTCTCGGTCAGCCGGGCCGGGTCTACCTCGCCGTCGCGCACCCGGGGCGCACTCGGGTTGAACCACTGGGCCACCGGCAGATTGCCGAAGAAGGGCCGCAGCCGGGCAGCGGTCCAGCGTTCCATCAGCAGGTTCTTGGCCCAGACCGTATGGCCAGCGGCGGCCAGCAGCACCTTCTGTCTGGTGTTGTTGGCGCAGCCCGGTTTTTCGTAGAAGACGACGGTAGCCATGATGGTCAGGCGGTCTTGGCCTCCATGGCAGCCTGGTAGGTGGCCTCGACCGCGGCCTGGTACTTGGCCAGCATCTTCAGGGAGATGCCGGTCAGCGAGCCGGGCGGATTCACGGCCGCGCCCAGCTCGTCGAGGATGGCGCCCTCGATCGGACAGATGCTGGCGCACTGGGCGTCCATGTAGTCGCCGATGCATTCGGTGCACTTGTCCGGGTCGATCAGGAAGTGGGGCGAGGCCTGGTAGATGGCCTGGTTGGGGCACAGCGGTTCGCAGGCGTAGCAGTTGACGCAGGACTCGATGATTTCCAGTGCCATGACAAAACTCCTCTGGTCTAGGTTTTGTCATTCCCGCGCAGGCGGGAATCCAGTCTTATGGTCTGGGTCCCCGCCTGCGCGGGGACGACATGCAGGTTTCGCATCAGGCGACCTTCTGGTCGGCCTCCGGTTTCGGTTCCAGCTTGCCGGCTGCGCGCATCTCCGCGTACACGGAGGCGATCGCATCTTCGATCGCCTCCATGGCGTGCTCGCCGTTGGGCTGGATGCCGGCCGCTTCGAGCGGCCCCCAGGGTTCGTAGCCGACCTTGGAACAGAGCACGACTTCGCAGCCGGCTAGTTCGCGGATGGTTTTGTCCAGCGCGCTCTCGCCGTCGCCGCAGGTGTCACCGCCTTCGCAGTAGGGGATGGTCTTGCGGTGGCCGATGAAGCGCACGCCGCTGGCGGAGGCTTCGTAGATCAGGAACTCGGAGGCATGGCCGAAGTGCTCGTTGATCACGCCGCCGCCCTTGGTGGCCACGGCCATCAGCACCGGCCGGGTGGCCGGCGCATCGCTCTTGAGGCCCTGGATGGAAACCAGCTCGGCCTTGGCCCGTTGTTGTTCCTCTTTGAAACGGCGGGCCTGGTCCTTGATCTCCAGTTCCTTGGCGATCTGGGCATGGACCTCGGCCCGCTTGACCATCGCGGCCTCGTAGTCGATCTCCATGTCCTCGATCTTGTCCATGGTGAATTCCTGGCCGCGGTCCTCGCCCAGCAGGCCGACCGCGTCGGCGCGGCATTGGCGGCAGTGGCGCATCATGTTCATGTCGCCGGCGCAGGCGTCCTGCAGTTTCTGCAGTTCGTCGTGGCTCGGGCTGGGCTGGCCCATCAGGCCGTAGAAGGTGCCGTGCTCGGGCTCGGCGATCAGCGGCATGACGTTGTGCAGGAAGGCGCCCTTGGCCTTGACCACCTTGGACACTTCGACCAGGTGCGCGTCGTTGACGCCGGGGATCATGACCGAGTTGACCTTCACCAGGATGCCGCGCGCGGTCAGCATCTCCAGGCCCTTCTGCTGCTGCTCGATCAGGATCTCGGCACCGGCGCGGCCCATGACCCGCTTGTTCTTCCAGAACACCCAGGGATAGATCCGGGCACCGATGTCGGGATCGACGCAGTTGATCGTGATGGTGACGTGGTCGATGTTGGCCTTGGCCAGTTCCTCGACGCTCTCGGGCAGGGCCAGGCCGTTGGTCGACACGCACAGTTTGATGTCGGGGGCCTTCTCGGTGAGCATGCGGAAGGTGGCGAAGGTGCGCTCGGGGTTGGCGAGCGGGTCGCCGGGGCCGGCGATGCCGAGCACGGTCATCTGCGGGATGTTGGCCGCGACGGCCATGACCTTCTTCACGGCCTGGTCCGGGGTCAGCACCTCGGAGACCACGCCGGGGCGGGATTCGTTGGAACAGTCGTACTTTCGGTTGCAGTAGTGGCACTGGATGTTGCAGGCCGGGGCGACCGCGACGTGCATGCGGGCGAAGTAATGGTGCGCCTGCTCGGAATAGCAGGGGTGGTTGTGGACCTTGGCCCGGATGTGTTCGGGCAGGTGCGACAACTGGTCGTCGGTGGAGCCGCAGGAATGGGATGAGCAGCCGCCGCCCGAGGCTTGTGCTTGGCCGGCGTTGAGTACGGGTAGATCCACGATGATTCCTCCTCAAAGGATACGCATCAGGTATTGCAAACCCCGTGCCCAGCCGGCTTGTCTGTTTATCAGATTGATTTTCAAGTGAAAATTAAATGCGCGTCGGGGGGCGCTGTCACAAACTGGACACGCCGCGACGACTAGCCTGTGGGGAACGCGACAATGGCCTCGTGGAGGTTGTGGCACAGCGTCGCTTATGTCATCCGGCGCGCCGGCGGCGTATGCTGGCGGCATGTTTCGCCGATCGGGAAAACGTCCATGAACCAGAGTCTGCCAGCCCTGTTTGTCGGCCACGGCAATCCCATGAACGCCATCGAGGACAATGCCAATAGCCGGGCCTGGCGCGAACTGGCGACCGGCTTGCCGAGGCCCAAGGCCATCCTGGCCATCTCGGCCCACTGGGTGACGGCGGGCGTGGCGGTGACCGCCATGGAGTCGCCGGAAACCATCCACGATTTCTACGGCTTTCCGCGCCGGCTGGCCGAATGCCAATACCCCGCGCCCGGCGACCCGGGCCTGGCGCGCCGGATCGCCGGGCTGCTGGCACCCGAGCCGGTGACGCTGGACCAGGACTGGGGGCTCGACCACGGTGCCTGGTCGGTGCTGACCCATCTGTTTCCCAATGCCGACATACCGGTGCTGCAACTCAGCCTGGACGGGCGGAAAGGCGGTGCCTGGCACCTGGCCCTGGCCAGGCGTTTGAAGCCGCTACGCGACGAGGGCGTGCTGATACTGGGCAGCGGCAACGTGGTGCACAACCTGGCCCGCATGGACTGGGGCCGGCCCGATGCCGCGCACGACTGGGCCGTCCGCTTCAATGCCGCCGCCCGGGATGCACTGGTTTCCGGCGATCTGGTCGCGCTTGCCGGCTGGGCCTTCCCGGATGATGCGGCGAGCGACGCCGGCCTGGCAGTGCCCACTCCGGAACACTATCTGCCGTTGCTCTACGTCGCCGCCCTGCGCGAGCCGGACGAGGCGGTGAGCTTCTTCAACGACCGCATCGAGTATGGCGCCATCGGCATGCTGGGCATGCGCCTGGCCGGCGGCTAGGCGCGGCTACTTCCAGGCGACGATGCGGTCGAAACCGTCGCCGGCGGCGATGGCGTGGGTCTGCTCGACCTGCCAGGAACCCTGTTCCGAGTTGAACACCTTGAAGTAGAAGTCCTGGCTGAGGCCCGGCCGTTCCCGGATGTCGATCTTCCAGAACAGGTGGGCGAGGCCGCGCACCGCGCCCAGGGCCAGGAAGGACAGCTGCTTTTCCGTGGCGGCGGGATAGAGGCGGCGATAGCCGATGCCCTCGTACGAGTTGTAGATGCGGATCACCAGCTCCTTGCCGGGGACGATCTTCTCCACCCGCCAGGCGCCCCAGCCGAGCGCATTGATCACCGCCACCATGCCGTGCACCCAGTCCTGGACGTTCTGGCACATGGGCACCACCAGGGCGTGGAACTCGGGGCTCTCCATGATGCCGCCGAAGGTGTTGAAGGCGCAGACGTGGCCGCACTGGACGAATGCCTCGCGGGTCATGTCGGCCGGCACGCCGGCATGGATCATGCGCCGGTAGGTCTCGTAGCTGATCAGGTTGTAGTAGTCGGCGTAGTGGTTGGTGAGCACCACGCCGAAGGCCGGGATCAGGCCGTCGCCGTGTCCGCCGGGGGGCTTGCCGTAGAGCGGCAGGGTGGCCACCGTGGCGACGATCTTGGCCTCGTCGACCGGGGTACCCTTGATCTCGCAGCCGAGAAAGTCGAAGCGGGCGGGGACGGGGGTGAATGGCGGAGGGTTGACCAGCGGGTCGGTCATGGCCGGCAGCGGCGCGCCGAACTCGAATACGTCGGTGCGGCCCTTCATGTGCCGGCAGGCGGTCTCGACGACCACCCGGTCGGCGATCCCCTGCAGGAAGCCGGCGTTGAAATAGCAGGACTTCTCGGGCGCGCCGAGCAGATAGGTCGACTGGCCGTAATGCGAGCCCGGCATCTCCACCTGGTCGGCGGTGACGTCCTTGAAATGGCCGAAGCCGCACCAGGTGAACTCGTCGCGCAGGTCCTGCGCGCCGTAGCCGCGCCGCTTGAGCAGCTGCACCAGCCGGGTGGCGCTGTCGCGCAGCAGTTGCCGGGGATCGAAACCGTCCTCCACGCCTTCGGCGAGCAGCACGGCCATCTGCAGGTGGGCGTTGTAGTGGTTGCAGTGGTAGACATGGTTCAGGCCGCCGAGAAAGGTCTGGCCGTGCTTGAATTCCGGTGCTTCCTTCATGTTCTTTCTTCCTCGCAATCCCGGGGTTATTTGTTCAGCTTCTTGCCCAGCAGGTCGTCGAGATCATCGAACATGATCTCGAATTCCTTGCGGATGATCTCGGCGAAGGCGTCGAGTTGCTCGGGGGGCAGGGCGATCTTTTCCTCGTCCATGTCCAGTTCCAGCTCGGCCGAGAACGCCTTGCCGCAGCGCCGCTTGACCTTGTCCGGAGTGATCGGCTTGTGGCCCAGATAGGCGCGGCGAGTGATGATGGCGAGCAGCAGGTTGCTGGTGTCGAGCGAATAATGGATCTTGTGGACAGGGGCCTCGTGGCCGTCCGGCTGCGCGGGCTTGCCATCATTGCGGCCGAACAGCCGGCTCAGGAAGCCCTTGGCGGCAGCCGCCGGCGCGGCCGGGCTTTCCGCCGCGGGCGCCTCGGCGGCCGGGGCTCGGCACAGGCTGCGCAGGCCGCCCGGAATGTTCGCGTCGAACTGCTGGGCGACGATGCCGTCCAGCGCGCGCAGGTCGGCTTCGCTCAGCGCCAGCGCGTTGTCGCGGAAATTCAGCGTGCGGCGCTGCATGATGGAAAACTTGATGCCGGTGCGGACCGAGATGACCGCCGGCTCGATCGGCTGCAGGCCCTTGTTCCGGCGTTCCCGATTGATAGAGCCGTAGAACTGGAACAAGGGCAGGACGAGCATCTCGCCGTTCCCGGCCGTGTCCGGCGGCGGCACCAGGCTGGCGGCCGGCGCGCTCGGCGCGGTCGCGTCGGTCTCGGGTCCGTCGAAGTGCAGGTCGACGTTGAACAGTTCGCCCAGGGTCTGGCAGAGGGCGTCGGCGTCGCCTTCATCCATCTCCACCTCGCCCTTCTCGTCCTTCAGGTCCATGTGCTTCTGGCGCCGGATGGCGAACTTGATGCTGGCGCGGACGGCCATGATCGCCGGCTCGACCGAGGGCAGACCCTGTTCACGGCGGCGTTCGTTGACCCGCTCGAACAGGGTGGGCAGGTTGATGCGGAAGGTTTTTTCCTGACTCATCGCGTCGTCTCCAGGATATCGGCGATATCCGTCAACAGGCGCTTGCGCTCGGTCGGTTCGCTGGTCTGGAAGAAGGTGGCCTTCAATTCAGGAAAGCCATGCGCGGGAATCTGGAAAAAGCCCCAGGCGCCCCTGACCGTGGTCACGCCGAAGGGGGTGTCCTGGCAGATGCCGAGGCTACGCATCCGGGCCGCCATGGCTTGCCAACGGCAGTGGTCGAGAGAGGGGAGGTCGCGGACGTAGACGACGTAATCCACGCAGGTTTGCGACTGCCGCCAATTTCCGATGGCGATGGTGTCCACGGCATGTTCCTCCCAGCTTGTCTGATGATAGAGAAGCGAACTTTTTTTGTTTTCAAGTCTAGCACCCCGTTTGCCTGCGGCACAGCGCGGCGTACAGGCGCCGATCCGGGCCGCTGCCGCAGAGGGCCGGTTGCCGTTTCGGGGAGGGGGAAGCGCGGCTTTGCCGCGGTTCCCGGTCAGCGGGCGATCAGGACTTCGTTGACCTGGATGAGCGGTGCGATGTTCGTGTAATTGGCCATGTCGCCTTGCAGCACCGCGGCGTGCGGCGTGAAGGCGGCCATGAAATCGTCGAGCGAATCGAACAGGAAATGGCACATCGCGACGTAGGCGGCTGCCGAGCCGGGCAGGGCACCGCCCAGGCCCCGTTCCACCGACACTCCGCGAAAGCCGGGGTGGGCGCTCAGGAAGCCGATCGACATCGGCATGTGGGTCTCGGTGTAGTAGGCGAAATCGAAGCGTGACGCCTGTTCGTTCGGGTACAGGATGCTGATCTTGATCATGGCGGCCTCGTGCTGGGTGGGCGTGCCGGACGCAATCGCCAGCGGCAGCGTTTTCTGCCGGATGAGCGATGCGTTACTCGGTTTCGACCGGCTGCTCAGCCTGGGGTTCGGTCTGCATGCCGCTGGCGATCTTGTCGAGGCCGGTCGCCGGGGGAACGGGCCTGGCTTGATCGGCCGGTTCGTCCCGGACAATCACCAGGTCGTTGGCCTTGGCAAATGCTTCGAGATAGTCGGCGACGCTCGGATCGGACGACTGGACCCGGACGCCGGGATAGTCGCCGCCGTTGACCGGCTGGACGTCGGGGTTGTAGCGGATGACGTTCTGCACCACGGTGCCGTAGGGACCGGCCAGGCGGCAGCTCCAGTCGCTGGGCCTGAATTTCTTGCCCTTGCTGGTCACGCCCAGGATGGTGAACGCCGTCCGCGATGGCCTGCTGTCGGAGTCGGAATTGCTCATGAAAGCCCTCATTTTGTGTAAGCCCAAGGGGTTGATTTGAGTCGGTGCAGAAGGTTCATTCGGAAACACTAATATTTACCCTTAGATTTGCCTGACCCGGATGTTCAGGGTCTGGATGCGGTAGGCGATCTGGCGCGGCGTCATGCCCAGCAGGCGGGCGGCCTTGGCCTGGACCCAGCCGGCCTGCTCCAGGGCGGCGATGACCCGCTCCCGTTCGTCCAGGTCGGGGTCGTCCAGGTCGACCTCGCGGGTCGGACCACGGGTCGAGGAGACCCGCTCCTCGATGCCGGTCAGCAGGATGGAGTCGCGGTCGATGGTGCCTTCCTCGCTCATCACCGCCGCCCGCTCCAGGCAGTTTTCCAGTTCCCGCACGTTGCCCGGCCAGTCGTGGTGCATGAGGATGCGCAGGGCGGAGTCGGTCAGTTCCAGCTCGCGGCCCTGCTGCTGGCCGATCTTGCCGACCAGGAAGCGGGCGATGTCCGGAATGTCCTCCATCCGCTCGCGCAGGGCTGGCAGGTAGATCGGCATGACGTTGAGGCGGTCGTAGAGGTCCTCGCGGAACTTGCCGTTGGCGACGTCGCCCTCCAGGTCGCGGTGGGTGGCGGCGACCACCCGGACGTCGATCTTGATGGTGCGGGTGCCACCGACCCGTTCCAGCTCGCCTTCCTGCAGGACCCGGAGCAGCTTGGCCTGGAAGGCGGCCGAGACTTCGCCGATCTCGTCCAGGAACAGGGTGCCGCCGTCGGCCTGTTCGAAGCGGCCCTTCTTCTGGGCCATCGCGCCGGTGAAGGCGCCCTTCTCGTGGCCGAACAGTTCCGATTCGAGCAGGTTCTCTGGCAGCGAGGCGCAGTTGAGCTTGATGAAGCTGCCCCGGGCACGCGGTGAGTTGTAGTGGATGGCGTTGGCGATCAGTTCCTTGCCGGTGCCGGTCTCGCCCCGGATCAGCACGGTGGTGTTCCACTTGGCGACCTGGCGCACCTGCTCGAACACCCGGCGCATGGGCTGGGTGTGGCCGATGATGTTGTCGAAGCCGTACTGGGCACGCACGGCACGGCGCAACTGGTCGCGCTCGTCGGTTAGTTCCTGGCGTTCCTGTTCCACTTCCCGCGACAGGCGCACGCTCTGGCCGATGACGTTGGCGACCATCTCCAGGAAACGGCCCAGTTCCTTGAGATGGCTGCGCTCGTCGCTCGACGGCTGGGCGGCGAGCACGCCGGCGATGCTATGACCGACCCGGATCGGCACGCCGACGAAGGGGCCTTCGCTGTCGTAGATGCCGAGCTTGCCGCGGAAGCGGGGTTCCTCGGAAATGCGGGCCAGCACCACGCTGTCGCCCGCCTCCATGACCATGCCGACCACGCCTTCGCCGGGGCCGTAGCGGATGTCTTCGGTGCGTACCGTGCGCAGGCCGTGCACGGCCACCACCTGCTGGTCGCCGGTCGCCGGATCGGCCAGGGTGACCATGCCGCGTTCCAGGCCGCCGCCCTCGTGCAGCGCGCTCAGCACGCCGGCCAGGGTCTCCTTCAGGTCGAGCGAACGGGCCAATACCTGGCTGACCTGGAACAGAGTGTCCAGTTGGGCCTCGATCTGTTCGTTGCGGCGTCTCAGGCCGGTGTCTCTGCTGTAGATGTCCATGGTCTTCTCACGCAGTCGGCAGTTGGACGCGGGCGCGGCAGCCGCCGCCCGGCGCGTTGTCGAGTTCGATCAGTCCGCCGTGGCCGGTGGCGACCTCCTGGGCCACGGTCAGGCCCATGCCGATGTGTTGGCGCTCCGCGCCCTTGGTGGTGAAAAACGGTTCGAATACCTTGTAGCGCCATTCCGGCAGGATGCCCGGTCCGCTGTCCTCGATCAGGATCTCGACCCGGTCCGGATGGTCGAGCGTGGAGACCTTCAGCTCTCGGCGCTCGCCGCGGCTTTCGTGGACGGCGTCGAGGGCGTTTTCCAGCAGGGCCTTGAACAGGCTGGCCAGCCGGGTAGGGCGGCCGGGGACGAGCGGCAGTGCGCCGGCCGGCTGCCATTCGACGGTGATGCCGTCGGCCAGCAGGCGCGGCGTGACCAGGCGCAGCAGGTCCTTCAGCATGGCGTTCAGGTCGACCAGGGTCTCGGTCTCCTCAGCCTGGCAGGGGATGCAGGTGCGCAGCGCGTCCAGGGTCTCGTTGCCCTTGGCCAGCGCCGCCTCCAGGCTGGTGGTGAGCGTGTCGGCCGGGCCGCCGCCGTTCTGCCGTTCCAGCATGCGCACCGCCGCGGCCAGCATGTTGAACGGCGCCTGCAATTGGAAGACGGCGCCGGACAGGGCCTCGCGCAGGCCCTGGATGCGCTCCTGCTCGGCCAGCATGGCGCGCAGGGCGGTGACCCGGATCGCCTCCTGCTGCTCCTTAAGGGCCGTGATGTCCTGAATGACCAGCAACATGTATTGCCGTCGGGCCGGTTCGTAGAAGGCGTCGGCGCTGCTGTCCTGCTCCTCGATCCAGGAGCCGGAGCAGCTGAACCAGCTCGTCTTGCGGCCGTCGGGCACGTGGCGCACCTCGCGGCCGACGAAGCCGCGGCCGCTTTGCCGGGCGAGGTCGTATTCCGCGCCCAGGCTGGAGTGCAGGGCCTCCAGCAGAATCGCGGCGGGTTCGCGGCCGAGCTCGCCGATCAGCTTCTTGTACTCCTGGTTGTCGAGGATCACCTTCTCCGACTCGTCGAGCATGACGATGGCGACCGGCGCGGCATCGACCACCGATTCGATCAGGGTCTTCTGGTTCTGGACCTGGCGTTCGAGACGGTGCACCTCGGTGACGTCGCGGTGCATGCCCAGGTAATGGGAGGTCTTGCCCGCGTCGTCGACCACCGGGGTGATGGTCAGGTCGGCCAAGTAGCGGCTGCCGTCCTTGCGCCGGTTGACCAGCAGGCCGTTCCACGGCCGTTGCCTCAACAGCTGCGCCCACATGGTCTCGTAGACGATCTTGGGCGTGACCTTGTAGGACAGGATGGATTCGTTGTTGCCCGCGATCTCGTCCGCGTTGTAACCGGTGACCCGCTGGAATGAGGGGTTGCTGTACAGGATGTGGGCCTGTGCATCGGTGATGGAAATGGCCAGGGCGGCCTGTTCCACCACTTGCCTGAAGATATCCAGGGGGACCGTCGTTTCGGTCGGCTTCGACTCGCTCATGAGTACGCTCAAATCAGTAGTGTTGGACTGATAGAAGCAACTGCCATGCCGGCAAGGAAAGTCGGCTTCAGGCTGCACGTGCCCGATGTTCTTGTCGCTTTTGCGACAGGGGCTTGGGCAGTGGCTGTACCGCGACAAGGCATGGATGCACCAGATTGGGGCCGGTGAGCGCAAACCCTTGTTTTTCCGTGTCGCGCAATTGGGCGGCAGTCTGGCATGGCGAATGCTGTTGGCTGTGCAGGAGGCTCATGTCCATGACCCAATATCTGCTGCTGCTGCTTTCCACCGCGTTGGTGAACAACGTCGTCCTGGTGAAATTCCTGGGGCTGTGTCCGTTCATCGGCATCTCGAAGAAGGTCGACACGGCCGTCAGCATGGGCCTGGCCACCACCTTCGTCATGACCATGGCTTCGGCTTCCTGCTGGCTGCTGGAGAACTGGCTGCTGGCGCCGCTCGGCCTGACCTATCTGCGCATCCTGGTCTACATCCTGGTGATCGCTTCGGTGGTCCAGTTCACCGAGATGGTGGTGCGCAAGACCAACCCCGCGCTGTACCAGGTGCTGGGCATCTACCTGCCCTTGATCACCACCAACTGCGCCGTGCTGGGGGTGCCGCTGATCTCCACCCAGGAGCACCAGCCCTTCATCATCAGCCTGCTGTACGGCTTCGGTTCCGCCGTCGGCTTTTCCATGGTGCTGGCGCTGTTCGCCGGCCTGCGCGAGCGGCTCGCCCTGGCCCGCGTGCCGGCCGCCTTCTCCGGCAGCCCCATCGCATTCGTCACCGCCAGCCTGCTCGCCCTGGCCTTCATGGGCTTCGCCGGTCTGGCCGGTCATTAGGAGAGAAGAACCATGCTCATCGCCGTCGCCAGCCTCACCACCCTCGGCCTCCTGCTCGGCCTGTTCCTCGGCGTTGCCGCCCGCCGCCTGGCGGTCGAGGGCAATCCCCTGGTCGAGGAGATCCAGGCCATCCTGCCCGGTTCGCAATGCGGCCAGTGCGGCTTCCCGGGCTGCGCCGGCGCCGCCGAGGCGCTGGCCTCGGGCAGCGCGCCGGTGACCCTCTGCCCGCCGGGTGGCCGTGACGTGGTCGCCGCCCTGGCCGCCAAGCTGGGCGTCGAGGTCGACATGTCCGGCGTCAAGGACAGCGGCCCGACCGTGGCCGAGGTGCGCGAGGAACTGTGCATCGGCTGCACCCGCTGCTTCAAGGTCTGCCCGACCGACGCCATCCTGGGCGCGGCCAAGCACATCCACAACGTGTTCCGCGAGGCCTGCACGGCCTGCGGCAAGTGCGTCGACGCCTGCCCGACCGAGGCCATCCTGTTGCGGCCGGTGCCGGTGACGCTGCAGTCCTGGTACTGGGAAAAACCGGAAGAGAGGTTGGCGGCATGAAACTGTTCTCCCGCTTCAAGCCCCAGGGCGGCGTCCATCCGGACGGCCGCAAGGACCTGTCCGCCGACCGGCCGATCCGCATCCTGCCGATGCCGGAACAGTTGTTCGTCTGCCTGCAGCAGCACGTCGGCGCGCCGGCTAGCCCGGTGGTCCAGGTCGGCGACAGGGTGCTAAAGGGCCAGCTCATCGCCGCCGGCCAGGGCAACATCTCGGCGCCGGTGCATGCGCCGACCTCGGGCCGGGTGGTCGCGGTAGGCGATTATCCGGCGCCCCATCCGTCCGGTCTGCCGATGCCCACCATCACCCTCGTTCCGGACGGCGAGGATTGCTGGGCCGAGCTGGACGTGCCGGCCGATCCGTATGAGTTGGCGCCCGAGGCAATCGCCGAGCGGGTGGCCGCCGCCGGCATCGTCGGCCTGGGCGGCGCGGCCTTCCCGTCGGCGGTGAAGCTCAACATCAGCCGCAAGACCGGCGTGCAGACGCTGATCATCAACGGCGGCGAATGCGAACCCTACCTGACCTGCGACGACCGCATCATGCGCGAGCGGGCGGCCGAGATTGTCTCCGGCATCCGCCTGATCCAGCGCGCCGTGGGCTGCCGGGAGGCCCTGGTCGGGATCGAGGACAACAAGCCCGAGGCCATCGCCGCCATGCGCGAGGCGGCCAAGGGCAGCGCGGTGCAGGTGATCGCCGTGCCGGCCATGTATCCCATGGGCTGGGACAAGCAGATGACCCGCGCTTTGATCGGCAAGGAAGTGCCAGCCGGCGGCCGCTCGTCCGACATCGGCGTGCTGGTGCACAACGTCGCCACCGCCTATGCCGTGCACGAGGCCGTCGTCCTGGGCCGGCCGCTGATCGCCCGCCTGGTCACGGTGAGCGGCGCCGCGGTCAAGATCCCGTGCAACCTGGAGGTGCCGCTCGGCGCGCCGGCCCAGGCCCTGTTCGACTACTGCGGCGGCTACGCTGAGGTGCCGGCCCGGATGGTCATGGGCGGCCCGATGATGGGCCACGAGATGCCCAATCCGAACATCCCGGTGGTGAAAGGCACCAGCGGCGTCCTGGCGCTGACCCACAAGGAGATCGGCCAGCCGGTGCCGTCGCCCTGCATCCGCTGCTCGACCTGCGTCCGCGCCTGTCCGGTCGGCCTGCTGCCGCTGGAGATGGCGGCCCAGATCCGGGTCGGCGACCTCGCCGCCTCGGTCGATATCGGCCTCAAGGACTGCATCGCCTGCGGCTCCTGCTCCTACGTCTGTCCGGCCCACATCCCGCTGGTGCACTACTTCAACTATGCCAAGGGCGAGCTGGCCGCCAAGGAGCGCGCCAAGCTGAAGCAGGAAGGCACCAGGAAGCTGGCCGAGGCGCGCACCGAGCGCATGGAGCGCATCGCCCGCGAACGCGAGGAGGCCGCCCGCCAACGTGCCGCCAGGAAGGCGGCCCAGGAGGCGGCCAAGAAGGCGGCGGCCGAAGCCGCCGCGGCCGCCCAACAAGAGAGCACACCGGCATGAGCCAAATCGCCCACTCCCCCCACGCCCACGCCCCGGTCAGCGTCGGCAGGATCATGGCCACCGTGATGGCGGCCCTGGTGCCTGCCACCCTCTACGGTTTCTGGCTGTACGGCTGGCCGGCGATCTTCCTCTGGTCGGTCACGGTGCTGACCGCGCTCTTGGCCGAAGGCTTCGTCCTGCGCATCCGCGGCCTCGACGCCAAGCCGGCCCTGATGGATGGTTCGGCCATGCTCACCGCCTGGCTGCTGGCCCTGTCGCTGCCGCCCTACGCGCAGTGGTGGGTGGGGGCGGTCGGCGCCTTGTTCGCGGTGATCATCGCCAAACAGGTGTTCGGCGGCCTGGGCCAGAACGTGTTCAACCCGGCCATGGCGGCGCGGGTGATGCTGCTGATCTCGTTCCCGGTCGACATGACGCTGTGGACCTCGCCCATGCCGATCACCGGTGCCAATGCGCCCGGCTTCATGGACGCCTGGGCCATCACCTTCGGCGGCGCCCACTGGGACGCCATGTCCAGCGCCACCCTGCTCGGCCACGTCAAGACCGAGTTCACCCGGGGCATCGACCTGCTGCACAGCCTGCCGGGCTTCTTCACCGACAGCGATGTCGCGGGCAGCCGCCCCGGCAGCCTGGGCGAGACCTCGGCCCTGTTCCTGGTCGCCGGCGGCCTGTTCCTGATGGCGCGGCGCATCATCACCTGGCACGGCCCCGTCGCCATGATGCTCGGTGTCGCCCTGCCAGCCCTGATCGCCCATGCCATCGCCCCGGCCCACTTTCTCGGTGTGCTGCCCCACCTGCTCTCGGGCGGTCTCATGTTGGGCGCCTTCTTCATTGTCACCGACCCGGTCACCTCGCCCAACACCAACGCCGGCATGCTCCTGTTCGGCTTCCTGTGCGGCCTGCTGACCTGGCTGATTCGCACCTGGGGCGGCTATCCCGAGGGGGTCGCCTTCGCCGTCATGATCATGAACGCGCTGACGCCGATCATCGACCGCTACGTCAAGCCGCGCATCTACGGCCGCACCCGCAAGGGCGATGCGCTGCCGGCCGAGAAGGGGGCCTGAGATGGGACTGGATTCGCTGCGCGGCAAGCTGGCCTACCAGGGCATGCTCCTGGCCGCGGTGACCATGGTCACCGGCGGCGCGCTGGCCCTGGCCGACCACGCCACCAAGGACGTCATCGAAGCGGCCAAGGAACGCGACATGAAGCAGTCGCTGACCCAGGTGCTGCCCGGCCAGTACGACAACGACCTGCTCAAGGATACGGTCAGCCTGCCCGGCCCGGACGGCACGCCCCTCACCGTCTACCGCGCCCGCAGGGCCGGCAAGGTCGAGGCCGTGGTGTTCCAGGTCTCGGCCATCGGCTACGCCGGGCCGGTGGTCAGCATGATGGGCGTCGACCGCGACGGCCGCATCCTGGGCGTGCGCGTCATCCAGCACAAGGAGACGCCGGGCCTGGGCGACAAGGTCGAGCCGTCCAAGACGAACTGGATCTATGCCTTCGACGGCAAGTATCTGGGCAACCCGCCGGCCGACAAGTTCGCGGTGAAGAAGGACGGCGGCGTGTTCGACCAGTTCGCCGGCGCCACCATCACGCCGCGCGCGGTGGTGAAGTCGGTCAAGGGCGGGCTGGAATTCTTCGCCCGCGAGAAGGGCAAGCTGCTGGATGACGGCCAGCCCGCCAACGGAGAAAAATCATGAGCTACGCCAAGATCACCCGCGACGGCCTGTGGGACAACAACATCGTGTTCGCCCAGATCCTGGGCATGTGCCCGACCATGGCGGTGACCAGCTCGGCCACCAACGGCCTCGGCATGGGCTTGGCCACGGCCTTCGTGCTGACTGCATCGAATGCCATCATCTCCTCGGTGCGCCACCTGATTCCGGCGGAAGTGCGCATCCCGGCCTACATCGTCCTGATCGCCTCGCTGGTGACCCTGGTCGATGTCGGCCTCGATGCCTACGCCCACGACCTGTACAAGGTGCTCGGCCTCTACATCGCCCTGATCGTCGCCAACTGCGCGGTGCTCGGCCGGGCCGAGGCCTTCGCCGGCAAGCAGCAGGTCGGCCCGGCCACCATGGACGGCCTGATGATGGGCCTCGGCTTCACCTTCGCGCTGACCCTGATCGGCGGTATCCGCGAACTGATCGGCGCCGGCACGCTGTTCGCCAACGCCCATCTGCTGCTGGGCCATGCCTTTGCCTTCCTGGAGACGACGGTGATCCCGCACTACAAGGGCTATCTGCTGATGATCCTGCCGCCGGGCGGTTTCCTGGTGCTGGGTTTCCTGCTGGCCGGCAAGCGGGTACTCGACCGCAGACTGGCCGAGCGCGCCGCGCGCGTACCGGACGCCGAACCGGCCGCGGCCTGAGGAGTCGACCATGCAGATCTCCGTCGCCTATTCCGAACCCGCCAACCAGCTCTGGCTGCGCATCGAAGTGCCCGACGACAGCACGGTCGAGCAGGCCATCATCCGTTCCGGCATCCTGCGCCAGTTCCCGGACCTCGACCTGACCGCACAGACGGTCGGCATCTTCGGCAAGCTGGCCAAGTTGGATGCGCCGCTGCAGCCCGGCGACCGGATCGAGATCTACCGCGGCATCGTCGCCGACCCCAAGACCACGCCCCGCCGCCGCATGGCGGACGAAGACGACGAAGACTGAGCGGGTTTCTACCCCAAGCGTGGTATGGGCTTGGGCGGCCGCTTCCTCTATCATTTCGCAATCCGGCCCGGCCGGATTTTTTTCGACCAAATTGAACGAGGTGCAGCCCATGCAGTCCGGTCCCAGAGAGATTGTCACGCCGTTCCGCCCGATTCCGCTCGACGTTCCGGAGGGGATGAAGCCGAACGAGTTCTTCAACAGCACGGAGAACCTCAACGACCTGGTGCACAACAACGGCCTGCTGCAGAACCCGGAGGGCCTGCTGCTCTACCGCAAGGCGCTCGGCCACAGCAACCTGTTCGATACCTCGATCATCTACAACACCTCGCAGAGCATCCTCGATCCGCTCGGCCGTCCGGTGCGCCGCACCCAGGTGCCGGACGCGGTGAAGAACGTCTGGAACCGGATGAACCAGATCATCTTCGACTACATGCTTGAGCAGTTCCCGGACCCGGAGAAACACCTGGTGCTGACCGGCGAGGCGAGCCTGGACGCGACCTGGCCGCTGACCTCGCCCGGCGTGCCCAGCATCCGCATGCTGCACAACCACTTCATCGTCTTCGATAAGGCCGAACTGGCTGCCGCGCCGATCGCCGACGCCAACAACCCGAACCTGACCGACGGCGGCCAGCATTCGCTGTTCCAGGCCTATTTGCGCGACGTCTACCGCGCCTTCTTCGACGAGCTGGATCTGGAAGTGCTGCGGCCCTGCGTGTCGGGCTCGTGCAAGATCGCGCTGACCGGCTATCCGCAGGGGCTGCCGAGCTGGGAAGTGACCGGCGGCGCCGAGTCGCTCAAGGAAGTACGCTTCTGGAAGGAGTACGACACCATCCTCAAGGGCTTCATCGACTTCTACCGCACCTTCTTCAGCCAGGTTTCGACCCGCAACGCGCCGCTGCCGCGCGACATCTACTTCCCGGAGTTGGTCGAGGCGAAGCTGCAGTTCGACAACGATTTCCTGAAGACCGCCAAGATGGTGCGCGACCGCTGCATCAAGGACGCCAAGTACGCCAACGCCATCCGTTGGCAGCCGGCCTTCAAGCAACTGATCTACCGCAACGACGCCGGCAAGCTGATCGTCACCATCAGCCAGAACTCGATCGGCAACGCGATCACCGAACTGCTCGGCGTGGTGGTCAACCGCCGGCCCGATGCCGATGCCTACGGCGCGGCGGAACCGGCGCTGATCGAGCGGCTGCTGGAGGTGAGGCGCCGGCTGGTCGAAGCGGACCTCGGCCAGGGCGTGGCGACGCCGCAATGGGACGCCGCCTGAGTCGTTCCGGAGCGGCCGCTCAGGCGCTGTAGGCCACGAGCGCGACCAGGATCGCCGCGACCAGGACCGCGATCCAGTACCAGCGCTTGCTGCGGCCGTGGCCTTCGCATTTCGGGCAGGACATGGGCGTTCTCCTCTAGGACGTGGCGTTCAGGCCCGCTTCTTGGCCTTCTTCAAGTGCGGCAACACCAGCGCCGCCACCTGCACCCGATTGTGGAAGCCGAGCTTCTGCATGATGTTGGCCAGATGGTTGCGGACGGTGTTGTCGGACAGGTTCAGTTCCGCTCCGATCGCCTTGTTGCTATGGCCTTGGGCCACGTATTCCGCGATTTCCAATTCCCGGGCGGACAGCCGGGTCAGCGGATCTTTCTGCGGCGGGTTGCGGTACAGCTTCCGCAGCACGTGGGGCGGGAAGGCGCCGGCGTTCTGCAGTACCACGCCGATGGCATGGCTGATCTGGTCGGCGTCGGAGGACTTGAGCAGATAGCCGTCGACGCCGCTTTCGATCGCTGCGCGGATCTCCTCGTTGCCGTCCTCGACGGTCAGGACGATGACCTTGATGCCGGCGGATTTCAGCGCCGGCATCAATGCCAGGCCGTCGCCGTCCGGCAGGCTGCGGTCCAGGATGGCGACGTCGGCCTTGCCGCCGCCGGCCAGCCAGGCCCGGCTGGCGGCCAGGTCCGCGCATTCGCCGGCGACCGCGAGATCGGGCCTGCCCTCCAGGGCGCGCTTGACGCCCAAGCGGATCAGCGGGTGATCGTCGATGATGAGGACTCGGATCGAGTTCATGTTCGGCCGGTCTGGTGGAGGAGCGCCATAGGGTAGCGCAATCGCATGAGCCGGGCCCGACCGGGTCGGGCGTTGCCGGCTTACTTGCGCTTCTTGGCGGCCGGCGCCTTGCTTTCCATCCGGATCAGGTCGTCGACCACGGACAGCATCGCCTTCGAGGCTTCCTCTTCCGGCAGGCCCCCGCGGGACTGGCTGATGATGGAGGCCGAGGTCACGTACTTGCCGTTGACGGCCAGGGTGGGCACGCCGGTGATGCCGTAGGCACGGGCCATCTGCTTGGCCTCGTTGATCTTGGCGCTGACGGTGAAGGACTCGTAGGTGGCCTTCAGCTTGGCGCGGTCGAGGCCGTGCTGGGCGCCCCAGGTGAAGAAGGTGTCCGGATTCATCAGGTTGATGTTCTGGACGTGGATGGCGTTGAACACGTCGTCGTGCAGCTTGTCGACCACGCCGAGCGCCTGCAGGGCGAAATAGGCGCGGGCCATCGGCTCCCAGCTATCGGAAAAGACCACCGGTTCCCGCTTCAGCACGACGTTCTTCGGCAGCTTCTTGGCCCAGGCGTTGAGCATCGGTTCGAGATGGAAGCAATGCGGGCAGGTATAGGCGAAGAATTCGATCACCTCGACCTTGCTCCGGTCGTCGGTCGGCTGGACGTTGGCGAGGACGGTGTAGTCCTTGCCCGCTACCGCCGCGGTGGCGGTCGCCGGCAGGGTGGCCAGGGGCAGGGCAACGACGAGGGCGGCGACGAGGTGCACGAAACGCATGGGAAGTCTCCTTATGGGGTAACGGCTTCTTTGAGTGGTCTGGAGTCGAATTTGTTCTCGGCCAAGGTCTTTTGCGCGGCTTCGGCATCGGCCTGGTGCTGGTAGGGACCGACCCGGACCCGGAACAGCGGCGGCTGGCCCGCCGGCGTGGGCTGGACGATGGCGCTGAAATTGAGCATGGCCAGCTTGGCGCGCAGGGCATCGGCATCGCTGGCGTTCTTCAGCGCGGCGACCTGCAGCCACCACTGCTCGGGCCGCTTGTCGGCGGGCAAGGGCGCCTTGTTGCCGGGCAGGATGTCATAGAAGGTGTAGTCGGCGGCCTTGTCGGAGGTGCCGGTCTTGGCATTCGGCTGGGCTTCGACCGGCGGCGCGGCCTCTTCTTTGGACCGGGCGGGCGCCGGTTCGACCGTCGGTGCCGACGAAACGGCACGGAAGTCGCCGGGCCGTGGCCACACCTTCCAGAGGATGATGCCTGCCAGCACCAGGCCCACCAGGAGGACGAACAGCACGGCCTTGGCCGGGTTGCCGCCCTTGCGGTTCGATTTCGAGCGCCCGCCGCGGCGGGGCTCGCTGTCCTTGTAATCCCTGTGGGCCACGTCTCCTCCTACATCTTTTCCGGGGCACTGACGCCGAGCAAGGCCAAGCCGTTGCGCAGCACCTGCCGGGTTGCGGTAACCAGCATCAGCCGGGCCAGCTTCAACTCCTCGTCGTCGACCAGGAACTGGCAGGCGTTGTACAGACCGTGCAGGTCGGCGGCCAGGTCCTTCAGGTAATAGGCGACCAAGTGCGGCGCGAGTTCCCGGGCGGCGCTGGCGCAGGTCTCGGGGAAGGCGGCCAGGCGCTCGAGCAGGGCCAGCTCCAGGGGGTGCTCCAGGCGGGCCGGGTGGGCGCCGGCCAGGCTTTCGACGGCGCCGCCCCAGGTGTCCAGCACGCTGCAGATGCGGGCGTGGGCGTACTGGATATAGTAGACCGGGTTGTCGTTGCTCTGGGCCATGGCCAGGTCGATGTCGAACACCAGCTGCGAGTCGGGGCTGCGCGCTACGAGGAAGAAGCGGGTGGCGTCGCAGCCCACCTCGTCGATGAGGTAGCGCAGCGTGACGTAGCTGCCGGCCCGCTTGGAGATCTTGACCTCCTCGCCGTTCTTCAGCACGGTCACCATCTGGTGCAGCACGTATTCGGGCCAGCCCTGGGGGATGCCGACGTCCAGCGCCTGCAGGCCGGCGCGGACGCGGGTGACGGTGGAATGGTGGTCGGCGCCCTGCTCGTTGACGACGCGGGCGAAGCCCCGCTGCCACTTGTCCCAGTGGTAGGCCACGTCGGGCACGAAATAGGTGTAGCCGCCCTCGCGCTTGCGCATCACCCGGTCCTTGTCGTCGCCGAAGTCGGTGGTGCGCAGCCAGAGCGCGTTCTCCTGCTCGTAGGTGTGGCCGCTGGCGACCAGCTTGTCGACGGTTTTGTCCACCTTGCCGTCGGTGTACAGCGCCGACTCCAGCGAGAACACGTCGAATTCCACCTTGAAGGCGCGCAGGTCATGGTCCTGTTCGCGGCGCAGGTAGGCCACCGCGAAGTGGCGGATGGCCTCGGCGTCGTCCGGGTCGCCCTTGCCGACGATGTGCTGGTCGTCGGCGACCACGGCCTCCTTGGCCAGGTAGGCCTTGGCGACGTCGATGATGTAGTGGCCGCGGTAGCCGTCCTCCGGCCAGGACGGATCGTCGGGCGTGACGCCCTGGCAGCGGAGCTGCACCGAGCGGGTCAGGTTGTCGATCTGCTGGCCGGCGTCGTTGTAGTAGAACTCGCGCGTCACCTGCCAGCCGTTGGCATCCAGCAGTCGGCACAGGCAGTCGCCCACAGCGGCGCCGCGGCCGTGGCCGACGTGCAGCGGCCCGGTCGGGTTGGCGGAGACGAATTCGACCTGGACCTTGCGGCCCTGGCCGGCGTCGCTGCGGCCGTAGTTCTCACCCGCGGCCAGGATGTGGCCGACCAGGGCCTGCTTGGCGGCGGCCCTGATGAACACGTTGATGAAGCCGGGGCCGGCGATCTCGGTCCGCTCGACCAGCTCGGATGCGGGCAGGGCGGCGATGATCGCGGCCGCGACCTCGCGCGGATTGCGTTTCATCGGCCGCGCCAATTGCATGGCGACGTTGCAGGCGTAGTCGCCATGGCTGGCCTGCTTCGGGCGCTCCAGTTCGATGGCGGCGGCGGCATCCGGCGCGACCTGGGCGACGGCCTGTTGGAAAAGGGTGGCGAGGTGGGCTTTGGGGTCGATGTAATTCATGTGTGAGGCATTCCTGTGTCGGCGGATTATAGCCGAGAGACCTCGCGAGATTCAGGCATCGCTACCAGTCGAGCGGATCGACGTCGATCGACCAGCGCAGCGTGCCGCTCTTGCGCTCCCGCAGGGCGGCGATCCAGGGGCCGAGGAAGGCCTGCAGTCGGGCGCGGGAGCCGGACTGGAGCAGCAGTTGCGCCCGCTCCCGATCGGCGACGCGCGGCATCAGGGCCGGCACCGGATCGTAGAGCAGCACACCGTCGGCCCGCTCCTGGCCCAGCGCGCGGGCCATCTCCAGGAAGGCCATGGCCTCGGCCATCGAACGGCCGTCGGCGCGCAGCAGGGCCTGGAAGCTGTAGGGCGGGAACTCGGCCTGGCGCCGTTCGCGCAGGGTGCGTTCGGCGAAGGCCGGATAGTCGTGGGCCACCAGTGCTTCGTACAGTGGGTGGTGCGGATATTCGGTCTGGATCAGCACCTGGCCGGCATGTTCGGCCCGGCCGGCCCGGCCGCCGACCTGCATGAGCTGGGCGAACAGCCGTTCCGAGGCGCGGAAATCGGTCGACATCAGGGCCTGGTCGGCGCCGATCACCCCGACCAGGGTGAGCAGCGGGAAGTCGTGGCCCTTGGCGACGATCTGGGTGCCGACCAGGATGTCCACCTCGCGCGCGGCGATGGCCTCGCGCATGGCGGCGAAGGCGCCCTTGCGCACCGTGCTGTCGCGGTCGACGCGCAGGATGCGGGCCGCCGGGAACAGTTCGGCCAGGGTGTCCTCGACCTTCTGGGTGCCCTGGCCGGCCGGGCGCAGGTCCAGGCTGCCGCAGGCCGGGCAGGACTCGGGCGGCCGGCTGGCCAGGCCGCAATGGTGGCAGCGCAGCTGGTAGCCGCCGCGCTGGCGGTGGATGACCTGGTGGGCGGCGCAGCGCGGACACTGGCTGACGTGGCCGCAGGCGCGGCAGTAGAGGACCGGGGCATAGCCGCGCCGGTTGATGAACACCAGGCTTTGTTCGCCGCGGGCCAGGTTCGCCTCCAGCGCAGCGCGCAGGGCCTCGCTGATGCCCTGTTTCGGCTTGTCGACCCGGCTGTCGATCAGCCTGACCACGGGCAGGCTGGCCTGGGCGTGGGCCCGCTCGGGCAGGCTGAGCAGGCGGTAGCGATGCTTGCGGGCGTTGGCCCAGGACTCCAGGGCCGGCGTCGCCGAACCCAGGATGACCGGGATGTCGAGCTGCTTGGCGCGCCAGACCGCGACGTCGCGGGCGTGGTAGCGCAGCCCTTCCATCTGCTTGTAGGAGGCGTCGTGTTCCTCGTCGACGATGACGAGCCCCAGCCGGGGCAGGGGGGCGAACACCGACAGCCGGGTGCCGAGGACGATGTCGGCCCGGCCGGAGAGGCAGTCCAGCCAGCCCGCCAGGCGCTCGCCGTCGGACAGGCCGCTGTGCAGGCTGACCAGCTTGCGATCCGGAAACCGGCGGCTGAACCTTTCCACCATCTGCGGGGTCAGATGGATTTCCGGGGCCAGGACCAGCGCCTGCCCGCCGTCCTTCAGACAGCGCTCGATCGCGTGCAGATAGATTTCGGTCTTGCCGCTGCCGGTGACGCCGTGCAGCAGCCAGGCGGCAAAGCCGGCCGGGGCGCCGGCCAGGGCCTCCAGCACCTGCTGCTGCGGCCCGGTCAGGTCCGGTGCCGGTTCGGCGCGCGCGTTCGTTGCCGGGAGGTCGGCGACGACCACTAAGCCCTTGCGCAGCCAGTCGCGCAGGGGCGCGCGCAAGTCCTCCAGGTGCTCGACGGCGACCGGCCCATTGCCCAGCCGCTCGGCCAGCCGGCGCTGGGCGGCGGCCCGGGCGGGAATCAGCGCGCAATACTCCTGGCCGGCCTGGCTCAGTGCGTAGGCGGCCGGAGCCGGCAGCCGGAACCGGGCCCGCTTCAGGGCTGGCGGCAGCAGCGACAGCAGCACGGGGCCGAGCGGGTGCTGGTAATAGGCGGCGGCGAAGCGGGCCAGTTGCAGGATGTCGGCCGGCAGGGCCGCGAGTTGCCGGTCGATCTCGATCACCGGCCGCAGTTGCTCGGCCGGCAGTTCCGAAGCGTCGGCCAGACCGACGATCAATCCCACCTGCTCCCGCTTGCCGAACGGGACCCGGACCCGCCGGCCGACGTCGGATGCCGATGCCCCGGGCGCCAGGTAATCGAACAGGCGGTCCAGGGGGGTATCCAGCGCGACTTTCAGGATGGGGGGGGAAGGCAAGGCCAAGATGGGGTCCGAAGTTAAAGTGATTTCTAGATAGTGGCGAAAAACCCTATGGGGGGACTGTGTGTTTTCGAGTTGTCCACGAAACCTGTGGATAACTTTGTGGACAACCTGCCTGCGAGTGGCCGAAAAGCCTTGCGGCAAGGCCAGTTAGATTGCCCAGCCCAAAAATTACGCAACTATTAATCCGTTTATAATCAAATACTTAAAAAAACAAACAATTTTCTGCCGGTATGGGCTTGACAAGCCCGGAGTGCCCGCCGCTACGTGTGTATAAGTCAGTGCTGAATTTCCCGGAAGGATTGACTTTCGGGGCGTGTCAGTGCAGGTGGTGCTTGCTGTCGATCGCCCAGTGCAGGACTGCGGACTGGACCGCGTCGACGTTGCGGGTGCCGGCGTTGTTGATGAAGAGTACCACCACTTTGCGCCGGCCGTCGGCGTCCAGCACGTAGCCCGCCAGGTTGTGCACGCCGTCCAGGCTGCCGCTCTTCAGCCAGGCCCGGCCGGCCAGCGGCGTGTCCTTGAGGCGGTGGCGCTGGGTGCCCTCCAGGCCGAGGGCGGGCAGCGAGGCGGCGAACTCGTAATAGAGGGGCTGGCGGGAGGCCCAGATCAGCAGCTTGGCCATGGAGCCGGCCGAGATGCGCTCGATGCGGGACAGGCCGGAGCCGTTTTCGATCACCAGTTCGGGCATCGACAGGCCTTTTTCGGTCAGCCAGTCGCGGATCGCCTGCTGGCTCTTCTCCCAGGTGGCCGGGGCGCCGAAGCGGGCCGCGCCCAGGTCCAGGAACAGCATCTTGGCCATGACGTTGTTGCTGTATTTGTTGGTCAGGCGGACGATCTCGGACAGTTCGGGCGACGCGAATTCCATAAGGGGCTGGGCGCCGGCCGGCGTGTCGCCGAGCCGGATCTGGCCGCTCAGGCTGCCGCCCATCTCGGACCAGTCGGCCTGGAACAGCGTGGCGACGGTGGCCGGTGGGCACATCAGATTGAGCCAGAGCACCCGGTCGCCGCAGGCGACGGGGTAGCGGCCGGACAATTCCAGCAGGTCTCCGTCGCGGCTTGCCGACAGGCCATCCTGCCAGTCGTTGCAAGTGCCGGCCGGGTCGGCCTGGATGGCGTTGTCGACCGGCAGACCCGGCGGATCGAGAAAGGCCGTGATGCCGTTCGGGGTAGGTGCCAGGCGCAACGGCAGGGCGTTGTAGTTGACCAGCAGGGCGGTCGGCTCGGCGTTGTAGGGCTTTAGTGGTTCGCCGTCGAATTGGCCCGGGTCACCTCGATCGATGGCAAAGAACGAGTTGTCGAAGATGACGTCGCCGTCGATCCGGCGTATGCCCCGCATCCTGATTTCATGAATCAGGGTCCGGAAATGCTCGAGGTTCAGTGCCGGGTCGCCGCCGCCCTGGATGATGAGATTGCCGGTCAGTACGCTGTCGGCGAGCGTCCCCGTAGTCAGAACGCGGGTCTTGAAGGTGTGGGCCGGGCCGAAGGTGTCGAGGGCGGCCAGGGTGGTCAGCACCTTCATGACCGAGGCGGGGTTGAAGGGTCTGGCCGCATTCAGCTCAGCGGCCGGTTTAGAGTTCTCCAGTGGCTTGATCAGGAGGCCGACCTGGTCCCCGCTGAGGCTGGAAGCCGCCATGGCCTGTTTAACTTCGACGGGCAGGGGACGGGCGTGGCCGTTGCTAGTCAGGCAGAACCCGGTTAGCAATGCCATGAAAATGGGATGTTTCTTGTGCATAGGCCTGGTGCGGATGATGTGGATGGGTGCCTCTTCGCAGCCGGTATTTTTCAATGCCCTTAGGCTACCATTCAGTCACGATGGACTCCCATATTTTGTTGACTGTACGCCCGTCGCGTCATGTGGCCGCCGCCGTGGCTGTCGTGTACCTGCTTGCCTGCGGGGCAGTCGTCGACGCCGGTTTGCCCTGGCCGTGGCGGGCCGCGCTGCTGCTGCTGCTGGCCATCGTGGCCAGCAGCAGCGCAGTACTCGGCAGCGGGCGAGCAAGCTGTGTCCTGCGCTGCCAGGGAAAGGGCGGGGTGGCTCAATGGCAGGGCGAAGACTGGGTCACTGTCGAGGTGTTGCCGGAGACCGTGGTGTTGCCGTGGCTGGTGGTGCTGCGCTATCGCGTCGTCGGCCGCCGGCGTGCGACGACGCTGGTCATTGCCCGAGGCGAGCTGGCCGCGGACGATTTCAGGCGGCTGAAGGTCTGGTTGCGATGGCGACCCGGTAGCAAATCCGGGTGAGGTGGTCGCTGCTCATTCCCAGGGGTTCAGATCGACGATCGCGACGACTTGCACGGTGTCCTTGCGCATCAGCACCGTCATCGGCCGAACCTTGGCCATCAGAGGCAGGAAGGTATCGGCCTCGGGCCAGCGGGCATGCGCCTTGTCGACGGCGGCGGCCGGGTTGAACCGTTTCAACGTGTCCAGGGGCTGCAAATGTTTCCGTATCTCGTCCTTTGCTTCCGCCAGTGGGTAGTAGAGTGCCGGGCGCAGGGGGATGTCCACGCCTGAGAATATGGCTTTGAATAGGGCGGCGTCGTAGGCCTTGGCATTCGTCGGCATATGAGCGGCGACCCAGCGCGGTCCGAGCCAGGGTGGATTGCGATAGTGCGCCGGAATGGCGTCGGAGTGGTGTTCGTCGAGTTGGTAAGCTTGCGCTACATCGAAGCGGTCGGTGTTGAAGACCAGCCATGCTGGGCGGCCGTCGGCCACGGTCCATAGGCCATAGGCGAATGCCGCCAGCTGCAGGCAGACGATGATCGCCAGATCAAGGTACAGCGACTTCTTGCCGGGCTTGAATACCACCAGTGTCAGGGTCGGGCCGATGACCACATCCACGCCGAGCAACAGTAGATAGATGCCGGTGACGCCGAGCGCCTTCTGCAACGGCGGTGGGTACCACAGGCCGTAGACCAGTGCCAGCGTCAGCAGGGCCAGGGTGGCCGAGGCGGCAAGATGGATCAAGAAGGCATGGATACGTGGAGGCATGGCGTTCTCGGCAGAGGATCGGCGGGGCTGCAAAGGGATCGTGTCAGGGTACGGCATTTTACGCCTCGCCATAAACCATAAAAAAAGAGACCGCCGAAGCGGTCTCCATGCCGGTACGGCCGGCCGTCAGGCGCGGCTGACGCGGTACTTACAGGCCACCCAGCACGGCCTGGCGGCAGGGGGCGGGGAAGAATTTGTAAGAGCCCGAGGGAGCGTCCGTGCCGCAGGACCAGCCCATGATGGCGGTCGTGGCCGCAGCCAGGGCGGTGGTCCGGGCGGCATCGGAGGTCGGTTGCAGCAGGATGTGGTAGGTGTCGGCACCGGTGGCCACGTTCTGGATGGCGCCCGAGGTGATCTTGCCGGTTGCGGAGTCGACCGCCATGCCCGCGGCCATGTACTTGGTCGTCACGGTGCTGCTGCAGCCGGCGGCGTCGGCGTTGGCTGGGAAGGCGGAGTTGGATTGGATGAACTCGGCTACGCCGGTCTTGCAGGAATCGACCTGGAGCATGACTTCGGTCACCTTCGAGCGGGCCGTGTAGTCCTGGTATGCCGGCAGGGCAACGGCGGCCAGGATGCCGATGATAGCCACGACGATCATCAGTTCGATCAGGGTGAAACCGGTCTGGCCGGCGCGTTTGATGCTTTGCATGGTGAATCTCCCATAAAGTCCCGCCAAGCAGCGGTGCAAGCCAGCATAAGCCAGAAGCGTGCCAGCTGCTAAGATTGTCTTCCCGGCGTAGTGGTGGCTGGATAACTCGCCCGTTAGCGGCGACAATTCAGGTTGCGGCGATAAGGTCCATGATCGGATCGTGTGACGGAAAACGTCAGCTTTTGCCGGAAGGCGTCACACGCCGCATGCCACTAGTTATGAGCACATGCCCAACTCTTCCTTGCTAGTGCTTCAACCCGAACGCAGTTCGGTGGTCGAGGCCTGCGCCGGCAGCGGCAAGACCTGGCTGCTGGTGTCGCGCATGATCCGCCTGTTGTTGGCGGACGTGCCGCCATCCGAACTGCTGGCCATCACCTTCACCCGCAAGGCGGCGGAGGAGATGCGCTCGCGGCTGTTCGAGTGGCTGGAGTTGCTGGCCGTCGCGCCGGATGGAGATGTCCTGGCCTTTCTGGCGCAGCGCGGCCTTGACGAGACGGAGGCGCAGCATGCGCTGCCCCGTGCCAGGGGGCTGCTCGAAGCCGTCCTGCACAGCCTGCCGGGACCAATGATCACCACCTTCCACGGCTGGTTCCTGACCCTGCTGGAGCGGGCGCCGCTGACCCACCGGGCACCGGCCAACCTGGTCGAGGACGTGGCGTTGCTCAGGGCCGAGGCCTGGCAGATCTGGGCCGAATCGCTGCGCGCGCCGGAAAAGGCCCTGCAGGCCACGGCACTGACCGGGCTGCTGGCCGAACTGCCGCTCGACAGCGTGCGCAGCGTGCTGTTCAACCTGCTGGACAAGCGGGCGGAGTGGTGGGCCTGGGCCGAGGGGCGGCAGGACGCCGTCACCGAGGCCATCGCCGAGCTGCAACATCTCGCCGGGCTGGACGAGGAGCGGGACGTCGTCGCCGAACTGTGGGCCGAGCCGGGACTCGCCTCGACCCTGGACGAATACCGGAATCTGCTGCTGTCGAACGGCAAGGGCCACGGCAAATCGCTGGAGCGGGCAGCCAGCTTGGCGGCGGCGCTGCAAGAGAAATCGTTCGACGCATTGCAGGCGGCTTTGCTCAAACAAGACGGCGAGCCGTTCGCCGACTACAAGGCAGGCAAGGCCATGGCCGACCGGCTCGGTGCGGCCGGCATGGACCGGTTCTTCGAACTGCATCGCCAGTCGAGCGCGCGCGTGGTCGAGGTGCGCCAAGCGCTGGCCGAACAGGCCGCGCTGCGCCTGAACCGGCAGGCGCTGGTCGCTGGCGTCGACCTGATCGAGCGCTATCAGGCGCTCAAGCGGGAGCGCGACGGCCTGGACTTCGCCGATGCCGAGTGGCTGGCCATGCGGCTGCTGTCCGATCCGGACGAATCCGATGCCCTGCTGGCCAAGCTGGATGCGCGCTGGAAGCATCTGTTGCTGGACGAGTTCCAGGATGCCAACCCGCTGCAATGGCGCATCCTGACCGCCTGGCTGTCGGCCTACGGTGCCGACCGTGAGCGGCCGACGGTGTTCGTCGTGGGCGACCCGAAGCAGTCGATCTACCGCTTCCGGCGCGCCGAGCCGCGCCTGTTCGAGATGGCCGGCAACTGGCTGGAACGGGACTTCGGCGCCGGCATATTCCGCCAGAACGAGACCCGGCGTTGTGCGCCGCGGGTGGTGGCCTGGGTCAACGCGGTGTTCGTGGGCGACGCCTACCCCGGCTTCATTGCCCACGGTGCGCATCAGGCCGCGCTGGCCGGCCACTGCGAATTGATCGTCGCCGCGCCAGCGGTGACGGAGGCTGAGGGGGCCGGGCCGGCTGGCGGCCTGCGCGACCCCTTGCACGAACCGCCGCCGCAGACGCCGGAGCGGCGTGCCGGCGAAGCCGCACTCGTCGCGCAGCGGATAGAGGAAATCGTCGGTCGTCTGGTCGTCGCCGAAGACGGCGGCCGGCCGGCGCGGTTCGGCGACATCCTGGTGCTGTCGGCCAGCCGGACCGGGCTGGAGGCATTCGAGGATGCATTCAAGGCGGCCGGCATTCCCTACCTCGGCAGCCGGCGGGGCGGATTGCTGGATACGCTGGAAGTGGCGGATCTGCGCGCCCTGCTCGGCTTTCTGGTGATGCAGCACGACAACCTCAAGCTGGCCCATGCCTTGAAAAGCCCGCTGTTCGGCTTTTCCGACGGCGACTTGGTCGCCCTGCGCGATGCCGGCACCGGCCCGTGGTGGCAAGGGCTGCGGGTATGGGCGGGCCGGTCCGATGCGCCGGCCCATGTCAGGCGCGCCCAAGGCCTGCTGGCCGACTGGCTGGCGGTGGCCGGCCACCTGCCGCCGCACGACCTGCTCGACCGCGTCTTCCATCAGGGCGAGGTCGAAGCGAGGTACGCGGCGTGCGTGCCCGGACGACTGCGCGCTTCCGTCCTGGCCAATCTGCGCGGTCTGCTGGAATTGAGCCTGAGCCTGGGCAGCGGCCGTTTCCCCAGCCTGCCCCGCTTCCTGGACGAACTGCAGACCCTGCAGCGCCGGGCCGGCGAGGAGGCGCCGGACGAGCCGCCGGCCGCCACCGGCGACGCCGTGCGCCTGCTCACCATCCATGCCGCCAAGGGCCTGGAGGCGCCGGTGGTGTTCCTGATCAAGGCCGACGAGGAGCGGCGCAACCGGGATCATTACGGCGCGCTGCTCGATTGGCCGCCGGGCGAGGATCGGCCGGCGCACTTCTCCATATACGGACCGGGCGAGCGGCGCGGCCGGGCGCGTCAGCCGTTGTTCGACCAGGAGCAGGCGCTGGCCGAGCGGGAAAACCTCAACCTGCTCTACGTCGCCATGACCCGGGCCCGCCAGGCGCTGATCGTCAGCGGACTGGAGGGCGCCAAGGACGGCACCTGGCTGGCGCTGCTGCAGCCTGCATTGCAGGCGGCGGATTTCGACGGCCTGCCGGAGATGGCTTGGTGCGAGCCGGAAGCGGTCGGTGCGGCCGAAGCGCGAGCCACCGCCGCACAGCCGGCGCCAACCCAGGCGCCGGCCGGCGGCATCGGCCGGCGCCGATCCGAATCGAGCGAGGAGAGCGCCTTCGGCGTCGGCGTCCACCGCTACCTGGAATTGGCGACGACCGGATCGGCCGAGGCCGACATCCGGGCGGCGCTTGGCCTGGACGATGCGGCCTATGCGGCCGTCCGGGCGTTGGCCGAGGCCATGCTGCGCAGCCCCTCGGCGCGGCGCTTCTTCGAGTCGGGCCGGGCGCGCAACGAACTGGAATACGTCGGCGCCGACGGCCGTCTGCGCCGGATCGACCGCCTGGTCGAGTTCGACGACGCGGTCTGGGTGCTGGACTACAAGACCGGCGGCACGGACGAGGCGGATCTCGGCCGTCGGGCCGAGCCGCATCTGGCCCAACTGGCCGATTACCGGCAGGCTGTGGCGGCGCTCTATCCCGGCAAGCGGGTCTGTGCCGCGCTACTGTTCGGCGACGGCCAACTGTACCAAGTGAACTAGCCGCCGGCGCGTTAAAATGCGCGGCTAAATCTTCTTCAGGACACCGCTCATGCCCGTTAATCTAGCCGCTCCCGATCCCGCTTCCCTCCTGCCCGTGCCCGGCGTCGAACTGGGCATCGCCTCCGCCGGCATCAAGAAGCCCGGCCGCAAGGACGTGCTGGTCATGCGCCTGGCCCACGACACCGAGGTGGTCGGCGTGTTCACCCAGAACCGCTTCTGCGCCGCGCCGGTGACGGTGTGCAAGGAACACCTGCACGGCGACGACGGCATCCGCGCCCTGCTGGTCAACACCGGCAACGCCAACGCCGGTACCGGCGAGGACGGCCTGCGCCGGGCGCGCGAGACCTGCACCGCCCTGGCCGGCCAGCTCGGCTTCAAGCCGGAGCAGATCCTGACCTTTTCGACCGGCGTGATCCTGGAGCCACTGCCGCACGACAAGATCGTCGCCGCCCTGCCGGCCGCGGTCGCCGACCTGAAGGAAGCGAACTGGGCCCAGGCCGCCGAGGCGATCATGACCACTGACATCGTGCCCAAGGCGACCTCGCGCAAGCTGGCCCTGGCCGGCAAGGAGTTCGCCGTGACCGGCATCGCCAAGGGCTCGGGCATGATCCATCCCAACATGGCGACCATGCTTTCCTACGTCGCCACCGACGTGCCGGTGTCCTGCGAGGCGCTGGAGGCCATCCTGCGCCACGCGGTGAACAAGTCGTTCAACTGCATCACCGTGGACGGCGACACCTCGACCAACGATTCCTGCATCCTGATCGCCACCGGCGTGACCGAGGCGCCGGTGATCATGGACGACGGCGACCCGCGCTTCCCAGCGCTGCGCGACGCGGTGACCGAAGTGATGATCGAGCTGGCCCAGGCCATCGTCCGCGACGGCGAGGGCGCCACCAAGTTCATGGCGATCCGGGTCGAGGGCGGCCGCGACGAGGCCGAATGCAAGCAGATCGCCTACGCCGTGGCCCGCTCGCCGCTGGTCAAGACCGCCTTCTTCGCCTCCGATCCCAACCTGGGCCGCATCCTGGCCGCGGTCGGCTACGCCGGCGTGGCCGACCTCGACGTCGACAAGGTCAGGCTCTGGCTGGGCGGCGTGCTGGTGGCCGAGAAAGGCGGCCGCTCGCCCGCCTACCAGGAGGCCGAAGGTGCCCGGGTCATGGCCGCGCCCGAGATCGAGGTCCGCATCCACCTGGGCCGCGGCGACGCCGTGGCCACGGTGTGGACCTGCGACTTCTCCTACGATTACGTGAAGATCAACGCGGAATACAGAACCTGATCGTCATTCCCGCGAAGGCGGGAATCCAGTTTGCTTAACTTTAAAACTGGGTCCCCGCCTTCGCGAGGACGACGAAACCAATGCGATGAAGCAACCTTGCGTTTACATACTGG
This sequence comes from Parasulfuritortus sp., assembly GCA_036391875.1. Lineage (GTDB taxonomy): Bacteria > Pseudomonadota > Gammaproteobacteria > Burkholderiales > Thiobacillaceae > Parasulfuritortus. The sequence continues at coordinate 25,078 of DASVZA010000019.1, read as the reverse complement.
CCAGCCAGCGCAACGGCACTCTCTACATCGGCATCACATCTGACTTGGTCAAGCGTGTATGGGAACACAAAGGTCATTTCGTTGATGGTTTCACGAAGGAGTACGGCGTCGACCGACTGGTCTGGTATGAGGCACACGAGACGATGGAAAGCGCCATTCTGCGCGAGAAACAGTTGAAGAAATGGAATCGGGCCTGGAAGATTCGGCTCATCGAGGAGGTCAACCCAGATTGGAAGGATTTGTATGAATCGATTATTTGACTGGGCTCCCGCCTGCGCGGGAGCGACGGTAGGGGTTGTCATTCCCGCGCAGCCGGGAATCCAGCGCGTTAAATAACATGGACGAAGACGACATCTCCTATCAGGTCAGCCCGGAGCTGGCCATCCTGCTGTCGCGCGCCAACGAGGTGCTGGCCCGGATCGAGCCCTGGCTGCCACCGGTACCGCCCCGGATCGACTGGAAAGCGACCCTGGCCTGCCGCTGGCGGCGCGGCCCGGTGCAGGGCTGGCTGCAGCCGGTCGCGCAACTCAACTGCCCGCCGTTCGCCGCCCTGAAGGGCATCGACGAGCAGAAGAAGGCGGTCGAGCGCAACCTGCGCCAGTTCGTCGCCGGCCTGCCGGCCAACCATGTCCTGCTCACCGGCAGCCGGGGCTGCGGCAAGTCCTCGCTGATCAAAGCCCTGTTGCCCCGCTTGGCCAAGAAGGGGTTACGCATGGTGGAGGTGGACAAGGACGACCTGATCCATCTGCCCGACATCGTCGCCCGCATCGCCGATCAGCCCTATCGCTTCGTGGTCTTCACCGACGACCTGTCGTTCGAGCCGGGCGAGGCCGCCTACAAGCCGCTCAAGGCGGCGCTGGACGGTTCCCTGGCCGGCCTGGCGCCCAACGTGCTGATCTGCGCCACCTCCAACCGCCGCCATCTGATGCCCGAGTACATGGCCGAGAACCTGGAGACCAGGTATGTCGGCGACGAGGTCCATCCGGGCGAGAGCACCGAGGAAAAGGTCTCCCTGTCCGACCGTTTCGGCCTCTGGCTGTCGTTCTACCCGTTCGACCAGGACCAGTACCTGGCCATCGCCGAGGGCTGGGTGGCCGAGCTGGGCGGGGCCTGGACCGATGACGCCCGGATCGAGGCGCTGCAGTGGGCCACCTTGCGCGGGGGCCGGTCGGGCCGCGTCGCCCGCCAGTTCGCGGCGGACTGGGCGGGGCGGCAGGGACTGAAGCGTTGACCAAGCGGGTCGAGGTCTCAGCCGCGGTGATCGAGCGGCCGGACGGCACCTTCCTCATGGCCAGTCGGCCGGAGGGCAAGGTCTACGCCGGCTGGTGGGAATTCCCGGGCGGCAAGGTGGAGCCGGGCGAGACCGCTCGCCACGCCCTGGACCGTGAACTGCACGAGGAGTTGGGCATCACGGTGCGCACCGCCTATCCCTGGCTCAACCGCGCCTTCGACTACGAACATGCCCGGGTCATGCTGCGCTTCTTCCGGGTCACCGCCTGGGACGGCGAGCCGCACCCGCACGAAGGCCAGGGTGGCCTGGCCTGGACCCATGCCGCCAAACCCGATGTCGAGCCTATCCTGCCTGCCAACGGGCCGATACTGCGCGGCCTGGAACTGCCCCTGGTCTACGGCATTTCGATGGTCGCCGAACTGGGGGTGGAAAGCTTCGTCGCCCGCCTGGAGGCGGCTCTGGCCGACGGCCTGCGCCTGGTGCAATTGCGCGAGAAGGGCCTGCCGCCGGCCGATCTGGCGGCTCTGGCCGAGCGGGTGGCCGACCTATGCCGGCAATACGGCGCCCGGTTGATGGTCAACGGCGACGCCGAACTGGCCGGGCGGCTCTCTGCCGGCGTTCATCTCACCGCGGCGCAACTCGCCGCCGCGTCCGCGCGTCCCGATCTGCCCTGGGTGGGCGCATCGTGTCACAATGCGCAGGAGTTGGAGCGGGCCGCCGCCATCGGCGCCGACTTCGTCGTGCTGGGTCCGGTGCAGGCCACCGCCTCGCATCCGGAGGCACCTCCGATGGGTTGGGAGCGTTTCAGCCGGTTGATCGAGGACTACCCGCTGCCGGTCTACGCGCTGGGCGGGCTGGCCGCGGCCGACCTGGAGCAGGCCCGGATGGCCGGAGCGCATGGCATTGCCTTGAGGAGTGGCGCATGGAAAAGCTGAAATTTCCCCGCTGGCTGTTTCCGGTCCTGGTGACCCTGCTGATCGGCGGCGTCGTGGCCATGAACCGCCATCTGCAGCCGACGCAGCCGCCGCTTGCCATGACCTGCGCCGACCTGCTGCACGGCTGCAGCGCCCAACTCGATGGCCGCGAGGTGACGGTCGGCGTCGAGGGTGCACTCAAGGTGCTGACGCCCTTCCAAGTCTGGGTCAAGGCTCCCGGTGCCAAGGCCGTCCAGGCCAGCTTCGCCATGAGGGACATGGACATGGGTTTCAACCTCTATACTTTGAAACCGGATCCGCAGGGCGCGTTTCGTGCCCGCGTGACGCTGCCGGTGTGCGTCTCCGGACGCCGGGATTGGATCATGGTCATCGACGTGGATGGCCGGAAACTGTCGGTGCCGTTTGTAACCGAGCTGTAACCAAGTGGTTAAACCTTGTGCTTATAATTTCGTCTAATTGAAGGTCGGCAGACCTGCTGGAGACAAGATGCTGGAACATACATACAAGCAGTTCGATGCGGATCTCGAGGCCGTGCGTGCCCGCGTGCTGGAGATGGGAGGGCTGGTCGAGGACCAGGTCAACAAGGCCATCGAGGCCTTGGTGACCCAAAATGCCGCCCTGGCCGAAGAGGTCGTCGCGAACGATGTCCGCGTCAATGCGCTCGAGGTCAGCAGCGACGAGGCCTGCACCCAGATCATCGCCCGGCGCCAGCCCACCGCCAGCGACCTGCGCATGATCCTGACCATCATCAAGACCATCACCGACCTGGAGCGGATCGGCGACGAGGCGGCCAAGATCGCCCGCTTCACCAGCAAGGCGATGAACAACGACCGCATCGCCATTCCCCGCTACAGCGAAATCAAGTACATGTCCGACATCGCGCTGAAGATGCTGCGCACCTCGCTCGATTCGTTCGCCCGGGTGGATGCCTCCAGCGCCGCCACCGTGGCCCGGCAGGACATGGAGGTCGACGAGGAATTCCACCTGATCGCCCGCCATCTGATCACCTACATGATGGAAGATCCACGCAACATCTCGTTGTTCATCGACCTGATGTTCGTGGTCAAGGCCATCGAGCGGATCGGCGACCATGCCAAGAACATCTCCGAATACGTGGTCTACATGGTCAAGGGCAAGGACGTCCGCCACACCACCCTGGAGCAACTGGAGAAGGAACTGACCTGAACCGGTCTGCTGCCATGAAAAAGCCGGCAGGAAGCCGGCTTTTTCGTTTTCGCGGTTCGGGTGGTTTACATCGGGTGGTGCATCGGCATGCCGCCGACCGCCTTGGCTTCGGCCTCGACCGGAATCTTCATTTCCTTGCCGTCGGCCTTGCGTACCACCAGGGTGAGGGCCGTCTTGTCGCCGTCCTTGATCTGGCCGTGCAGGCCGATCAGCATGACGTGCATGCCGCCCGGCTTGAGGCTGACCGTCTTGCCCTTGGGCAGCGCGATGTCCTTGACCGGGCGCATCACCATGATGCCGTTGTCCATGGCCATGGTGTGCAGTTCCACGGTCTTGGCGGCGTTGCTCTCGGCGGCCACCAGGGTCATGTCGGCATCGGCGGTCAGGTCCATGAAGGCGCCCGCCACGTCCTGGCCGGGAGCGGTGGCGCGAACCCAGGGGTGGTCGACCTTGACCGTGTCGGCCAGGGCCGGAAGGGCGAACAGGGCCAGGCCCAGGGCGAAAAGCGGCTTAGCTGCGAACATGTGACGTCTCCCAATGACGGTGATGAAGAACATCCGCTAGGCTACTCCAGAGCGGCATGCAGGTGGTGCGACAAATTGCCGCGGCTGCCGGAACGGCCCTAGCCATGGGTACAATTCCGGCATGAATGACCCGATCCCCGTCGAAACGCTGCACCGCGATACCCAGGCCCGTCTGGTCATGGCGCGCTGGGTCCTGCTCGCCATCGAGCTGATCGCCGTCCTGGTCCTGGCCCGGGGCTTCGCCGTGGACCTGCCCATGGCGCCCATGCTGATCGTGCTGGCCTTGCACACGGTGCTCAATGCGTTTGCCGCCTGGCGCCTGCACGTCGGCCAGGGCAGCGAGGTCTACGAAGTCATGGCCGAACTGGTGGCCGACGCGGCGGCCATCGCCGCACTGGTCTATTTCAGCGGCGGCTATGCCAACCCGTTCATCTCCCTGCTGCTGGTGCCGCTGATCCTGTGCGCGGTGACGCTGCCGTCGTCGTTCGCCTGGGTCATGACCGCCTGGGTGGCGATCCTGTATTCCCTGCTGGCGGCGTTCTACCAGCCGCTCAATCTGGCCGTGACCGATCAGACCGCCATCAACCTGCACCTGACCGGCATGTGGCTCGATTTTCTGCTGACCGCTGGCCTGGTTGCCGCCTTCGTGACCCGGCTGGCCATGGCCTTGCGCCAGCGCGAGGCTGATCTGGCGCGGGCCCGCGAGCAAGCCCTGCGCGATGAGCAGATCTTCGCCCTGGGCATGCAGGCGGCGGCGGCGGCCCACGATCTGGCCACGCCCCTGTCGTCCTTGCGGGTTTCCCTGAAAGAGTTGGAGCGGGACTATGCCGGTGACGACGAACTGGCGCCCAGTCTCGGTCTGATGTCGGGCCAGGCCGAGCGCATGAAGGCGGTGCTCGACCGGCTCGCCGCAGCCGCCGGGGCAGCGCGGGCCGCGGGTACCCTGAATCGCCCCCTGGATGAGTGGCTGGCGGAAATCTATGAACACTGGCGGCTGATGCGGCCCCAGGCCAACGCCCAATTGAAACTGGCCGGTTCCCGGCCGGCGCCGCTGGTTAGGGAAGATCCGAGCCTGGTGTCGGTGCTCTCGACCCTGCTCAACAACGCCGCCGACGCCTCGCCGTCCGATCTCGTGCTGGAGGCCGACTGGACTGCGGCGATGCTGCAACTGCGGGTGCTGGATCGCGGCCCGGGCCTGGACAACGCCGGCGCCAAGCCGGAAGGCTGGGGAGTCGGCCTCATGCTGGCCCGGGCCGCGCTGGAAAGGCTGGGCGGCAGCATCGATCTGGGGCCGCGCGAAGGCGGGGGCCTGGCGGCCCGGCTGGATGTTCCACTGATCAGTCTGGAGGCGACATGATGCAGGCGGCCCCCTGGCGCATCCTGCTGGTGGATGACGACGTGCTGTTTTCGAGCACCCTGGTGCAGGCCCTGCGCCGGCGCGGTTATGAGGTCGAGGCGGCCGCGGACCAGGCCGGGGCACTGGCGTTGGCCCAATCCGATCCGCCCGATGCGGCGGTGCTGGACCTGAAGCTGGCCGAGGAGTCGGGCCTGGGCCTGATCGGTCCGCTCAAGGCGTTGCGGCCCGAGATGCGCATCCTGCTGCTGACCGGCTATGCCAGCATCGCCACGGCGGTCGAGGCGATCAAGCTGGGTGCCACCCACTACCTGCCCAAGCCGGCCGATGCCGACGAGATACTGGCCGCGCTCGGTCGCGAGGCGGGCGACGCCGACATCGCCCCGCCCGAGGACCCGATGTCGGTCGACCGGCTGGAGTGGGAACACATCCAGAAGGTGCTGACCGAGCACGAAGGCAACATCTCGGCCACCGCCCGGGCGCTCAAGATGCACCGCCGGACGCTGCAGCGCAAGCTGGCCAAGCGGCCGGTCAAGGAATGACGCTGGCCGGCGCTCAGGCCAGCGTCTCGATGGTGAAGTTGCTGTTGGTGTAGATGCAGATGTCGCTGGCGATGCCCAGGGCCTGGCGGACGATCTCTTCCGGCGCCATCTCGGTGTGCTCGAGCAGGGCCCGGGCGGCGGCCTGGGCGTAGGAACCGCCGCTGCCGATGGCGGCGATGCCCTGTTCCGGTTCCAGCACGTCGCCGGCGCCGGTGATGATCAGGGTGGCGCCGGTGTCGGCCACCGTCAGCATGGCCTCCAGCCGGCGCAGGATGCGATCGGTGCGCCAGTCCTTGGCCAGTTCCACCGCGCTGCGCACCAGGTTGCCCTGATGCTTTTCCAGCTTGGCCTCGAACCGCTCGAACAGGGTGAAGGCGTCGGCCGTGCCGCCGGCGAAGCCGGCCAGTATCTTGTCCTGGTACAGCCGCCGCACCTTGCGCGCGGTGGCCTTGATCACCACGTTGCCCAAGGTCACCTGGCCGTCGCCGCCGATGGCGACCTGCTGGCCGCGGCGCACGCTGAGGATGGTGGTGCCGTGGAATTGCTCGGTCATTTGCGGACCTCGTGCTGGATGGTCGCGAACTGGCTGACCCCGACCATCTGCAGGAACAGGTTGACCATGCCGTTGCCGCCGCGGAACGCGACCCGTTTTCCGGCCTGGGTCATCGACATGACCGTATCCATGAGCAGGCCGACGACGGCGAAATCGACCCGGCTGACTTGGCTCAGGTCGATTTCTACTGCGTTCAGCGGTGCGGCGAAAGCTGCCAATCGCTTGAAGGCTTCCGACGAGCCGGAGCCCAGCACGCCATGCAGAGGGAAGGTATGGTCGGACGGTTCGGGTTCGCTGTCGGCCGGTTCTTCTGGTTCGCTGGCGATGTGTTTCGGCGGGGTGTAGGAAGGCGGCGACATCTCGAAGCGGATGGCGTACTCCAGCGCCACCTCGTCGAATTCGTCGGCCTTGCCCAGCAGTTGCAGCATCATCAGCAGCAACAGCCAGGTGGCTTCCGTCAACTGGCCGACCGAGCGCGAGGCGTTGAGCCGTACCACGAAGGCCTCGCCGCCGGTAAGCCGGACCTCCTTGCCCATGCCGACCACCCGGGTCAGGCTGTCCAGCATGGTGCGGGCGTAGCCGTCGTCGCCGGGGACCGGCGTCTTGCGGAAGTCCAGGGCGACGGTTTCGGCGGCTGCGCATTCCAGGTGGAAATGGTCGAGTCGAGCCTTGTCCTGGGGTGACAGGTCGGGGCCGAAGGCGAAAGTCGGGTGCTTGGGCGCGTTTTTGCCGCTCTCGGCCGGCAGGGCGCGGCGCCAAGTCGGCGGCGAACGTTCCAGGCGCACGGCGAAATCGACCGCCAGCTCTTCGAAGGGTTGGCGTTGCCCGGTGATCTCGTAGAGGTCGAACAACAGGTACCAGGGTTGCGGATCGCGGCTTTCCGGGTGGTCGAGAATGTAACGGTGCAAAGCGGCGGTGGCCTCGCCGGTCAGGCCGTTGGCGTACAGCATGGCGGCTTCTTCGATTTCCGGCGCCAGCTGCAATTCCATTTCGTGTACCTGGATGCCGTTGGCGGCCGGCTGCTGGGGCATGGCCGGCGGTTCAGGAACCGCCGGCGCAGCCTCGACCCGCGGCTCGGCGACGGGTTTGGCCGAGGATTGGGCAGTGGGCCGGGCACCGGCAGTCGCTTTCGTGGCGGCAGGCTTGCCCACCGTCCCAGGTTTCCCCTCGGGCCGGGTCAGGTTGTCGCTGTGCGGAATCGTCGGTTTGGCTGGTGCATGGCCTTTCCGAAAGAAAGAAAACATGGCCGTATAGATGCGTATATTCCAATGGACATAAGTTTACTCCGTGGCTGCGGTAAATCCGGAAGTAATTTGAGCCCGGCGCGGCTTGTCGCCACGCCGGGTCGTGCGGGCCGATCCGGGCGGCGCAGATGGTGTGGTCCGGATCGAGTGCCCATGCTAGGCGGCATGGCGCGGGGCAGGTTGTCCAGGTGGTGCAGCAGGCCGCTCGGGTCGGCGGGCGCAGCCAACTGAGGTAGGCGGCGGGGGGCGTCTCCAGGTGATCCAGGCTTTGCCGGGGTGGACCGGTATGCGCAGGCCGGGCGCGCTTTGGCAAACATGTTCGACGACGGCATCTCCCTCGGGCAGTTGGGGCAGGCCGCATCCCCCGATTGAAAAAACAATCGGCGGTGATGAGTTGGCGGTGGTCGACCCGAGCACCAGCGGGATGGCGTTGATTTCCTTGAAGCGATGCGCCACACGCGGACTCCGCATTCGGTCGGCAGTTCCTTCATCCGGAGGCGCAGGGAATGGCGGCTAGGAGGCCGCGCAGGGCTTCAGCGACTGGCTGGGGCGGTCCTGATCACTTGACGGCACACCCCGTGCCGATCGAGCCCACAGTGTGGGAGGCCAAGCGTCCCAGGGCGGCGGCCACGGCCCAGATGCTCAGGATCAGCAGCAGCCGACCACGCCGTAGTCGATCAGGTCGGATAACCAGTTCATGACATGTCCCGTGTGTGGTTGGTAGGAGTCAGGGGCCGGTGTAGGGCACGACCTTCTGGGCATCCAGTACGTAGCCGGAGTTGCCCATGGTGGTCTGCGACGGTTCCAGCTTCATCACGCCGCTGACCCAGACCGTGTCCATGCTGCGGAAGCCCTTGGCGGGAGGATTGGGCAGCACGTGGATGATCTGGTTGGCGGGCGGCGGCGGCACGTGGATGCAGGCGCCGAAGTAGGGCACCAGCAGGAACTCGCGCAGCTGGTCCGGGCCGCCGTCGAGCGAGACGACGAAGCCGGGGATGCGGATGCGCTTGCCGTCCAGGTCGCGGTTGACCGGGGCGGCGTCCCATTCCTTGCGCATCTTGGCCAGGGCCTCCATGGCGCGCGGGTCGGAGTCCTTCAGCTTGGCCAGGTCGAGGCCCTTGAACGGCGCGGCCGGGTCCCAGTCCTTGGGCATCAGGTCGTCCCAGGTGATGGTCTTGTAGGCGGACGCGCTCTTGGCCGCCTTCTCGTTCAGGCGCTCGCCGACCTTGTAGTCCTTGGCCCAGGCCGGTGCGGCCAGGATCAGGGCGGTGGCGAGCAGGAGGGGGATCGATAAGCGCATGGTTTCCTCAGACACGTGGAGTCAGGCCGTCGGCCAGGGCCATCCGATAGGCCCGCAGGCCGGGCAGCAGGCTGGCCAGGGTGCCCACCCCGACCACGGCGCCGAGCAGCTGCCATTCCTCGGGGCTGGGCAGGGCGACGCGGACGACGACGCCGTAATGCAGTTCCGCCCAGGAACCGAGCGTGGCCGACAGCAAGGTGAGCAGCAGGACGCCGACGACCGCGCCGGCGACGGTGACCGCCATGCCTTCCAGGGTGAGCAGGAAGACCAGGTGGCGCGGCCCGGCACCGACCGAGCGGAGGATGGCCAGTTCGCGCCGGCGCTCGTTGAGCCCGGCTAGCACCACGGCCACCAGGCCGGCCAGGCTGACCGCCACCACCAGGCCGCTGACCGCGAGCAGGACCCGCTCGGCGACGCCCATCAGGTTCCACAATTGATCGAGCGCGACCCCGGGCAGGATGGCCATCAGCGGCTCGGCCTGGAAGCTCGCGATCTCGCGCTGCAGCGAGAACACCGCGATCCGACTCTTCAGGCCGACCAGCATGGCGGTCACGGTCTTGGGCGTGAGGTCGAACTTCTTGGCGAACTGGGGCGGGATGGCGAAGCCGGGGATCGGCGCGCCGGCCTGCCAGTCGAGGTGGATGGCCTCCATCGCCTGCAGGCTGATGTGCACCGTGCGGTCGACCGGGGTGCCGGTCCGGGCCAGGATGCCGACCACGGTGAACGGCTTGTCCTTGTGCTGGGTCAGGTGGCTGCCGCTCAGGCCGTGGCTGAGGATGATCCGGTCGCCCAGCTTGTAGTGCAGCTTCTGGGCCACGTCGGCGCCGAGCACGGCGTCGTACAGGTCGCTGAACGGCTTGCCTTCGGCCAGCACCAGCGGGTGGTGGTCGCCGTAGTGGAAGTACTTGAAGTAGTCCGAGTTGGTCGCCAGCACCGGAAAGCCCTTGTGCGAGTCGCCCAGCGAGAGCGGAATCACCCAGGCCACCTCTGGATTCTGGGCGATAGCCTGGACGCTCGACCAGTCCATGTTGTTGGTCGCCTCGCCCAGGTGGAACACGGCGTAGAGCAGGAGCTGGATCGGGCTGGAGCGCGGGCCGATCACCAGGTCGGTGCCCGAGACGGACTGGGCGAAGCCCTCGTGGGCGTCGTGGCGCAGGCGCTCGATGCCGAGCAGCAGGGTGACCGAGAGGGCCACGGCGATCATGGTCAGGCCCAGGGTGTAGCGGCGGTTCCAGGCGCTCTTCAGGGCCAGGGTGAGCAAAGGTTTCATGCAGCTCCGTCCCCATGTATCCGATTGATCTCGGCCATCGCCGCCTGGCGGCCGAAGCCCGAGGCGAGCCGCTGATCGTGGCTGACGAACAGCAGGGTGGCGTCGGCGGCGGCGCATTCGCGGCGCAGCAGGTCGAGGAAGGCGGCCTGGCGGGCGGCGTCCAGGGCCGAGGTCGGCTCGTCGGCGATGACGATCTCGGGTCGGCCGATCAGGGCGCGGGCGGCGGCCACGCGCTGCTGCTGACCGACCGAGAGCCGGGTCGAGGAACGGTGCCAGAGATCGGCGTTGAGGTCGAGATGGCCGAGCAGCGCCTCGGCTGCGGCGTGCAGGTCGCCGGCCTGCTCCAACGCCCGCTGCCGGCGGCGTACCGAGAAGCGGCAGGGCAGCAGGACGTTGTCCAGGGCGGAGAGGTAGGGGATCAGGTTGAACTGCTGGAAGATGAAGCCGACGTGGTCGACCCGGTAGCGGTCGCGGGCCGAGGCGGCCAGGGTCTTGAGATCGTGATCGAGCACCTCGATGCGGCCCGTCTGCGGCGTCAGCACGCCGGCCAGCAGGTTGAGCAGAGTGGTCTTGCCGCTGCCGCTCTCGCCGTGCAGGAAGACGTGTTCGCCGCGCGCCACCCGGAAATCGGGGATGTCGAGGCAGGGCCGGGCCGACCCCGGCCAGCGGAAGTTCAGGCCTTCGATGCGGATGGCGGCGTCGGCCATGTCACAGGCCGACGTGGGTGTTGCCGGCTTCGAGCCGGACGGCGGCCTGGCCCTTGGGGCCGGCGATCTGGACGTTGACCCGGTGGGTGCGCGGGAAGACCGGGATCAGGTGCACCTCCAGGCCGGTCAGCTGCTCGGGATGGGCGCAACTGAAGGCGAAGTCGGCGTCCAGGTCGGCGTGGCCGTGCTGGTTGAAGCTCTTGTCGGGCGTGCCGAACAGCGAGGAGGCGAGCATGGGCTTGCCGGGCACGCAGCCGGCGGCCGGGGTCGGCACGAACAGTTCGGCCGGGCGCCGCAACTGGGCCAGCAGCCGGTTCAGTGCCTCCTTCTGGGCCGGGTCGTAGGCGGGGTGCTCGAAGCCGATCAGGTTCTCCATGGGCGATTCGAGGTGCAGGCTCAGGGTGTTGCCGTCGACCGCGACGTCGAGCGAGGCGACGCCGTGGACGTGGGGCGGCGCGGCCAGTGCGGAGAGGGACAGGGCGGCGGCGAGCAGGAGGACGAACGAACGGCGGATCATGGCAGGCTCCATGCAAAAAATTAGACGGAGGACTCCGGTTTCCTCGGCAAAGTTCAACCGCATCCGGTTCATCCCTCCAGGCGCATGCCGAGCAGGACCACGCCGATGCCGGCCAGGAGCAGGATCAGTTGGATCGGGAAATCGTGCGGCCGGCGGTGTTCCTGCAGTTCCGGAATCAGGTCGGCGACCGCGATGTAGATGAAGCTGGCCACGGCCAGGGCCATGACGTAGGGGATGATGCCGTGTACCGCGTGCAGCGTGAGCCAGCCCAGGACGCCGCCCAGCACGGCGGTCGAGCCGGCCAGCACGTTGAGCCAGAGCGCTTCCTTGCGGCTGTGGCCGGCGGCCAGCAGGACGATGAAGTCGCCGATCTCGTGCGGAATCTCGTGGGCGATGACGGCGAGCGCGGTGGCCAGGCCCAGGCTGGTGTCCTGCAGGAAGGTGGCTGCGATCAGCACGCCGTCGACGAAATTGTGCAGGGCGCTGCCGAGCACGATCATCATGCCAGTCGGCGATGGCGGCGGGGTATGGATGTGGTCGTGGTCATGCCCACGATCGTGGCCATGGGCACGATCGTGGGCGTTGTCGTGGCGCCAGAGCGCGGTCTTTTCCAGCATGAAGAAGAACAGGATGCCGAACACGATGGCGGTGCCCACGGAGCGGACGTCCAGCCCTTCGGCCGCCTCCGGCAGCAGATCCATGAATGCGACGGCCAGCAGGATGCCGACCGAGAAGGCCACCAGGCGGTGGGCCAGGCTGGCCAGCACGGTGAGCGACAGGGTGGCGGCGGCGAACACCGAAAGCACGCCGCCGGCGAAGGTGGCGAGCAGGATGTAGACGAGGGTCATGGTTACCGGTAGTGGCTGGACAAGCGGGGTGTTGCAACCGAGTTGCATGATAGGAGGGTGGCGGCCGAATTGCAACAGCGTTGCACTGCTCGCGGCGCGTGGCCGGCCAACACCGGCTATTTCCGTGCCTGGCCGCTTTTGGCGCAGTCCGGGCAGAGGCCCTGGATGGTGAGCTCGGCCCGTTCGAACAGGAAGCCTTTGGGCAGCGTGAAGCCGAGGCCCGGCTGCAGGTCGTTGAGGCAGAACACCTGGCCGCAGACGGTGCAGCGGAAATGGGCGTGGCCGTGCGCCTCGGGGCCGGCGGCATTGAAGCGCCAGACCCGGTCTTCGCCAGCGATGCGGTGGGCGTAGCGGCGCGCCACCAGCCAGTCCAGGACGCGGTAGAGCGTGACCCGGTCGGCGTCGAGTCCGTTCTCCCGGGCGCTTTGCTCGATCTCCTGGTGGGTCAGGGCGCGGGGTGCGGCCAGCAGGATGTCGAGCACGGTCTCCCGCGCCGGCGTTGCGCGTTCGCCGGCGTTGCGCAGGATGTCGTGGGCGGAGAGGCTGGCGTGTTTGGGCATGGCTGGGTGCTGCGTTCGAAACGGAATCAGGGCACCGGGTCGTGGCCGCCGGGGTGATAGGGGTGGCAACGGCCGATGCGCCGGATCGCCAGCCAGCTGCCCTTCAGCGCGCCGTGCCTGACCACGGCCTCCTTGGCGTATTCCGAGCAGGTGGGCGTGAAGCGGCACTGGCTGCCAAAATAGGGCGACAGGGCGATCTGGTAGACGCGGATGGCGCCGACCAGCAGGCGCTGCATCAGGTTCATGGCTGACTCCGGGCGACGCGAAACCGCCAGGCGGAGCGGAGCCCGCCGGGGATTCGGTGGTTTGCCCGGGATGTCGGATCGATCATGATGGGGAGCGGCGTGCGGCCGGCGGGGCAGCACGCCAGGGAGGGCGGATCAGTCGGCGTACAGCTTTTCCAGGCGCTCGTGCTTTTCCTGGGCCTCGATGGACAGCTCGGCGGTGGGCCGGGCCAGCAGGCGGGCCACGCCGATCGGTTCGCCGGTTTCCAGGCAGTAGCCGTATTCGCCTTCCTCGATCCGGCGCAGCGAGGCGTCGATCTTCTTCAACAGCTTGCGTTCGCGGTCGCGGACGCGCTGTTCCAGCATGTTTTCCTCTTCCACGGTGGCGCGGTCGTTGGGGTCGGCGAAAACCTCGTTTTCCTTCAGGTGCTCGCCGGTCTCCCGGGCGTTGACCAGGATTTCTTCCTTCATGGTCTGCAGGCGATGCTTGAAGAAGGCCAGTTGAACATCGTTCATGTAGTCCTTCTCGGGCATCTTGAGCAGCGCGTCTTCGCTGATGACACTGCCGTTGGCCGGCTTGGTTGCGGTCGCCTTGGCGGCGGCTTTGGGGGTTTTGCTCGTTACGGACATTGGTTCACTTACGGTTTTCGGGACCTGCACCGGCTTGGCGGCCGGCTTGGCTATTGGTTTCGTACCGGCCTGGGCGACTGCAGCCGGTTTGGCTACAGGCCTGGCGGCCGGGGCGGATTTGGCGGCAGGTTTGGTTGCCGCCAGTTTCGGGGCCGCTGCGGGTTTCGCGGCGGCCTTTTGGGTAACGGGTACTGCGGCCTTCTTGGCGACGGCCTTTGCCTTGGCGGCCGGCTTTTGCGCCGGTGCCGGCTTGGCTGCCGCCTTCTTGGCCGGCGCCGCAGGTTTCGCGGCGACTTTCCTGGCCGCTGCGGCAGGCTTGGCCGCAGCCTTTTTGACCGGCTTGGCGGCGGCCGGTTTCGCGACCGGTGCGGCTTTCGCCGCCGCCTTCTTGGCGACCGGTGCGGCTGCCTTTTTGGTCGCGGTCTTCACCGCGGCCTTCTTCGCAGCTGGCGCAGCGGCCTTCTTGGCGGAGGGCGCCGCCTTGGCGGCCGGCTTCTTCGCCGGTGCCGGCTTGGCTATCGCATTCTTGGCTGGCGCGGCGGCTTTGGCGACCGTCTTCTTGCTCAGCGCCGCAGGCTTTGCGGCGACCTTCTTGACCGCAGGGGCAGGCTTGACCGCGGCCTTCTTCACTGGTTTGGCAGCAACTTTCTTGGCCGGCGCGGACGCCTTCGAGGCGGGCTTGGCGGCCGTCTTCTTGCTCGGCGCCGCGGGCTTCGCAACAACCTTTTTGGCGCTTGGTTTGGCAGCGGGTTTTGTGGCCGGGCCCTTGGGCTTCACGGCGGATTGCCTGGTTGCAGTTGCCACGCCTTGACTCCTCTTTGGTTATATGGGAGGTGAAAGTTGGTGCTGGATTATGCCACGCTCTGTGAACTTGGGTAGTGCTGAGCGGTCGCCTGGGTGAAATCGGCCAACAGTTTGGCCACGAAGGACTCTTCCAGGTCGTCGACGATGAACACGAACCGGCTGCGGCGATCCTCGTCCGGCCAGCTTTCCAGCCGACTGGGCGGGTAGAGTACGTGCTGGACGCCGTGCAGGACCACCGGTCCCGGTTCGCCGACCAGGTTGAGGATGGCCTTCATGCGCAGCAGCTGGGTCGGCCGGAAGGCGATCAGCATCTCCAGCGCGGCGGACACCGCCTGCGGATCGAGCGGCTGCTCGAAAGTCAGGCTGAAGGCGCGGATGCGCTCGGCATGACCGGGCGCGGGCGCCGGGCGCCCGCCTAGCAGATTCTGGCCGGCCGGCCGGTAGCGCCCGGCGGCCAGCCAACTGCCGGCGTCGGTCGGGGTCGAGCGCCGTTCGGCGCCCAGGATGGCGTCCGGTTCCAGCTCGCCGTTCAGGACCGACAGGATGGGCGCGGCCGGGTTCAGTTCGGCCAGCGCGGCCTTGAGTCGTTCGATCGTGCCGGCGTCGGCCAGGTCGGTCTTGGTCAGCAGCAGCCGGTCGGCGACGGCGATCTGGCGGCGGGCCTCGGCGTGCTCCGTCAGCTGGCCGGCCGCGAATACCGCGTCGACAGTGGTGACGATGCCGTCCAGCCGATAGCGTGCCGCCAGCCAGCGGTCCTGGACCAGGGTGGCGATGATCGGGGCCGGGTCGGCGATGCCGGTGGTTTCGATGATCAGCCGCTCGAAGGGCGGCAGGTCGCCTTTGTCGCGGGCGAGCCACAGGTTCTTCAGGGTCGGCGCCAGGGCGCCCTGCACCTGACAGCAGACGCAGCCGCCCGAGAGCAGGGCCAGGGGGCCGCGCTGCTCTTCCAGCAGCTGGTGGTCGAGGCCGACCTCGCCGAACTCGTTCATCACCACGGCGGTGAGCGGCAGGCGCTTGAGCAGGCGGTTGAGGACGGTGGTCTTGCCGCTGCCCAGGAAACCGGTCAATAGCGTCACCGGAATGGTCTGATTTGTTCTGTTCGGTTGCATTCAGTCGATCCGGGCGATTTCTGCGTTGGCCGGCAGGGTTATGGGCGAGGTCATGCCTGCTAAGATGGGGCTTTATTCCGCCCGATTCAAGATGGCCGACAACACCCTGCACCGCGGCGCGGCCAAGACCGCCCGCATCCCGATCAAGGTCGAGGCCAAGCCGCGCCTCAAGCTGCCGGCCTGGATCAAGGCCAAGTCCCACAGCTCGCCCGAGGTGGCGCGGATCAAGGTCATGCTGCGCGAGCAGAAGCTGCACACCGTGTGCGAGGAGGCGGCCTGCCCCAACCTGGGCGAGTGTTTCCACCACGGCACCGCCACCTTCATGATCCTGGGCGACCTGTGCACCCGGCGCTGCCCGTTCTGCGACGTCGGCCACGGCAAGCCGTTGCCGCCCGATCCGGACGAGCCCGTCCACCTGGCCGACACCGTGGCCGCCATGGGCCTGAACTACGTGGTCGTCACCTCGGTCGACCGCGACGACCTGCGCGACGGCGGCGCGGCCCAGTTCGCCGCCTGCATCCGCGCCGTGCGCGAGCGCTCGCCCGGCACCCGGATCGAGATCCTGACGCCCGATTTCCGGGGCCGCATGGACATCGCGCTCGACATCCTGGCCGCCGATCCGCCCGACGTGATGAACCACAACCTGGAGACCGTGCCGCGCCTGTACAAGGCGGTGCGACCCGGCGCCGACTACGGCCACTCGCTGGAACTGCTGCAACGCTTCAAGGCGCGCCTGCCGGCGGTGCCGACCAAGTCCGGCATCATGCTTGGCCTGGGCGAAACCGACGCCGAAGTGCTGGAGGTCATGCGCGACCTGCGGGCGCACGGCGTCGAGATGCTGACGGTCGGCCAATACCTGCAGCCTTCCGGCCATCATCTGGCGGTGGAACGGTTCGTGACGCCCGAACAGTTCGGCGCGTTCGAGCGCGAGGCTCAGGCGATGGGCTTTCGCAACGCCGCCTGCGGGCCGATGGTGCGCTCCAGCTATCACGCCGACCGGCAGGCCGCCGGCATTTGATTCGTGAACCGTCCCGATCGGGCGTGTCCGGGAGATAACGTCGTTACCGATCGATTGAAGCCGGAGTTTCCTGTATCGACAACACGGTACTGCGGTGTGGTTGCCGCCGGCGGGCCTCCTAAGGCATCCGTGCGAACGTTGCGCGATATGCCCGTCGGTGGCCCAGCGTATTGGTAGACGATGTGAATCGGGCTCTCTGGCTGAGGGCCGCTCCTATTCACTCATCGCCCGGGCGTCTTCCGGCGGATACTGCGTGGATGATCACTGGTGAGTGTTTGCCAAAGCGCGTGTGCATTCTTCCATGTTCAGCTTGCCGCGATTCGTGGCGTCGGCAACTTTGAAGTCCTTGCTGGGCAAGCCGGATTTCTCGAACTCCTTCTTGCTGATGTAGCCATCGTGGTTGGTGTCAAGCTGGGTGCAGCTATTCGACATCGGGTCGGCCCCACCATAGGGTTGAGCCGCGGATGCCGGCGCGCTCGGCGACGAGCCGTACTGACCCGCGGAATAGGCCGGAATTCCAGCGCAGGTCGCCAGCAAACCGGTAATTGCCATGGCGATGGGTTTCGTATGGGTGCTGTTCATAATCCTCTCCTTTGACTATCGATAAAAAACGGTGACATGCCGCGAGTGTTATTCAGCAACCGTCGTGCCAGACAAGTTATGTTTTTATTTAACAACGACTTGCGATTTCCATTGGACTGAATTCCCTCCGCTTGCCCATGGATTGTGTCGCTGACGGGCGACGCCTATCGGGCGATTCATTTAACGTAATGATTCAAAAGGAAATATGCGTCGTAGATTGACGACAGGTCAGTAAATACAGTGCATGCGCGGCACATTGTCCATTCCAGCCTCCTTGCGCCGCCCTGCCGTGCCTGGAGCGCGCCTTCCGCCGCGGAGCGGTGATGCCTGCAGGTGCGGGCGAAGCCGCGCGGGCGGGGGGGGGCGGTCCGTGGCCCGGCTCAAGCGACCCAGTGGGCCAGCACAGGGGCGAGCAGCACCATGGCGATGCCGGCGAAGACCATGACCAGGCTGGCCACGGCGCCTTCCTCGAGGCCGATCTCGTAGGCCTTGGCGGTGCCCAGGCCGTGCGCTGCGGCGCCCAGCGCGGCGCCGCGCGAGATGCCGGAGCGCAGGCCGAGCCAGCCCAGGAAGACCTCGCCGACCAGCATGCCGAACAGGCCGGTGATCATGACGCTGATCACGGTCAGGTTCTGTTCGCCGCCGAACACGGCCGAGGCCGAGACGGCGAACGGGGTGGAGACCGAGCGGGGCAGGATGCTTCGGGTCAGGTCGGGGGGCAGTTCGAACAGGCGGGCCAGCAGCCAGGAGCTGGCGAGGCCCAGGCCCAGCCCGGCCAGCACGCCGACCGCCAGGGTGAGCGGATAGCGGCGCAGCAGTGCGCGCTGGATGTAGATCGGATAGGCGAAGGCGATGGTGGCCGGGCCCAGCAGCCAGGTCAGCCAGCGGGTGTCCTGGAAGTAGACCGCGAACGGCGTGTGGCTCAGTTCGACCAGGACGACCAGCACGGCCGGGGTGAACACGGTGGGCGAGAACCACAGCGTGCGCTTGCGCCGGTACAGCCATTTCGAAAGGGCGTAGATCGCCACGGTGGCGGCGAAGAACGGCAGGGCGGCGTTCATGGTCGCATTGCGCGCTCGGCCCGCTCTCGGCGGCGCGATTCGAGATGGAACATGCGGTCGACGACGATGCCGGTGCCGGCCATGACCACGGCGCTGCCGATCAGGATGGCGGCCAGCAGGCCCGGGCCGTGGCGCTCGAAGACCGGGCCGAAGCCGGTGATCGCCAGCATGGGCGGGATGAAGAACAACGGCATCTCGGCCAGCAGCCAACGGGCGCCGGACTCGATCCGGTGTTGCCCGATCCGGCCCGACAGGAGCAGGGCGGCGACGATGAACAGGCCGAGCACGCCGGCCGGCACGGGCAGCGACAGGCGATGCACGAATTGGTCCAGCACCAGCCAGGCGGCGACGAAGAGCAGTGTCTGCAGCAGCTGGGCAGGCAAGCGATCAAGGGGGTTCATTGCGGCGATATCAAGATTCGGATGCCGCCAGCTTAACCACATCGCAGGATTCTAAGCATGAATTATGATTATCGTAGTCATGCGATATTGGAATGGATAAGCGATGGAATTGCGAGCCTTGCGGGCCTTCGTCGAAGTGGCGCGGAGCGGCAGCTTCACCCAGGCGGCGGAGACGCTTTCGGTGACACAGCCGACGGTCAGCAAGCTGGTCGGCCTACTGGAAAGCGAACTGGGCCTGCCGCTGCTGCAGCGCAACAGCCGCCGGGCGCTGCCGACCGACGCCGGCCGCCTGGTGTTCGGTTATGCCGAGGCCATGCTGGCCGGCGCGGCAAACATCGAACTGGCCCTGGCCGAGCTTGGCGGCCTGCGCCGGGGCGAGCTGCGCATCGGCCTGCCGCCGCTCGGGCCGCGCCTGTTCGTGCCCCTGATCGGCGCCTTCAAGCGGCGTTATCCGGGCATCGAACTGAAGCCGTACGAGGACGGCTCGCGCGCCATCGAGCAGGCCCTGGTCGACGGCCAGCTGGAACTGGGTGGTCTGCTCGACCCGGTCGACGGGAGCCGGTTCGAGCACCGCATGCTGATCGATGACCGGCTCGCCCTGCTGGCCCCGGCCCGCTCCCGCTGGGCACGGCGGCGCGAGGTGCGCCTGGCGGAACTGGCCGAGGAGCCGTTCATCATGTTTCCGGCCGCCTATGCCCTCAACGAACGGATTACCGAAGCCTGCCGGCAATGCGGCTTCACCCCCGACGTCGTCGGCCGCAGCGGCCAGATCGGCTTCATCCTGGAACTGGTGCGCTGCGGCGTCGGCGTGTCGCTCCTGCCCAGCACCGAACTCGGCCAGCTCGACCTGAAGGATTTCGCCGTGTCGGCACTGATCGAGCCGGTCATCCCCTGGCGGCTCGACATGGCCTGGCTGCGCGGCGGCTACCTGTCGGCGGCGGCGCGCGCCTGGCTGGAATTGTCGGCCAGCAACTGAGTGTTCGCCGCACTTGTTTTCAAGTGCTTCCCGGCGCGTTTCCGGCGAGGCCGGACCAGCCTTTCCGACATCCGGCCGACTGGCCGAATCGCGTGGAGGACCTTTCCTTGTGAACGGGTAGGGCAGCGGTTAGGCTTTTCCGGTCAGGTCCCACCTGCCGTCAGCCATCCCCACTTGGAAAAGGAGTCAGCCATGCCTTCGCTGCAAACCGCCCACGACACGATCCAGCCCGAACCCCTCGGTTACCAGCAACTCACCACTTATTTCGACGAGCGCTACCAGATCGCCTGGGGCTACATGCACTCGTCGCCCAGGCCCTGCTTCACGCCGCAACTGCTGCAGGATCTGCTGGGCTGGTGCAACAGCATCGCCGAGCAGATCGACGATCCGACCCGTCCTGACGTGCTCTATCAGGTGACCGCCTCCTCGGTGCCGGGTGTGTTCAACCTGGGCGGCGACCTGCAACTGTTCAGCGACCTGATCAAGCAGCGCGACCGCGACGCACTGCTCCACTATGCCCAGGCCTGCTGCGAGCCGGTCTACCTGAATGCGGTGCACCTGAATCGGTCCCAGTTGAAGAGCATCTGCCTGGTCCAGGGTGACGCCCTGGGCGGCGGTTTCGAATGCGCGCTGTCGGCCAACGTGCTGATCGCCGAACGCGGCACCAAGCTCGGTTTTCCGGAGATCCTGTTCAATCTGTTCCCGGGCATGGGGGCGCTGAGCCTGCTGGCGCGCCGCATCGGCGGCGCCCGGGCGGAACGGATGATCCTGAGCGGGAACCTGTACCTGGCCGAGGACCTGTACGAAATGGGCGTCGTCGACGTGCTGGCCGAACCTGGCGAGGGACAGCAGGCCGTCTACGATTACGTCCGGCGCGACATGCGGTCCCGGAACGGCAGCCTCGCCCTGCGCGCGGCCCGCGAGCTGGCCGAGCCGATCTCCCATGAGCAGATATTCAAGATTACCGAGGTCTGGGTCGATGCGGCGTTGCGCATCGAGGCCAAGGACCTGCGCATGATGGAGCGGCTGGTTGCGAAACAAGGCAGCAAGGCTGCGCCCGTGGCCCAGGAGTCAGTTGAGCCTGATGCTCGATTGGTGGGTTAGATAGGCCCTCAGGGCGGCGATCGTCTCGCTGCACGTCGCCCTGACCTGTTCCAGCTTCTCGCGCGAAAGCGGGCTGCCGATTTCGTAGGGTTGCACCCGCTCGGCTTCGGCGCAGAGCAGCGCCAGTGCATGGGCGCCGACGTCGCTCGCCCCGCCTTTCAGCATGTGGAAATGGTCTTTCCAGAGCGGATAGTCGCGATCCCGCAGGGCCTGTTCGATGGTCTCGAACGCATGCCGGCTGTCGCGTTCGAATTCCTGCACCAGTTCCTGCATGAAATCCAGGCCGCCCAGGTTCACCAGGTCGCCCAGTGCCGACTCGTCCAGGACCGGGATCGTGTCCAGGCCGGCCGACGACGGCGGCGCCTTCGGCGGTGCCGCGGCCGGTGCCGTGGCGAGGCGGGCGACCGTGTCGATCAGGTCGCGGCTCTTGACCGGCTTGGTCAGGAAGGCGTCGGCCCCGGCTTCCTTGCAGACGCGGGCGCTTTCCGCGCGGGCATCGGCGGTCAGGACGATGATGGGCAGGTGGCCGGTTTCCATCATGCGCCAGCGCCGGACCACGTCGATGCCGGCCAGGTCGGGCATCTGCATGTCCAGGATGGCCAGGTCGACCGGCGGGTCCTGGGCCTCCAGGATGGCCAGCGCCTCCTCGCCGTTTTGGGCCGGGACCACGTCGTGGCCGGCATATTCCATCATGCCGCGGATGACGTGCAGGTTGACCGGGTTGTCGTCCGCCACCAGGACGCGCAGGGTGAGTGCCCCGGCCCGGCTGCGGAAGCGCTCGGCGATCGAGACGACGTTGTCCGGCAGGATCGCGCGCATGGCGGCATGGATGGCGTTGAACAGCAGGCTGGGGTTGATCGGCGCATCCAGCACCGCCTCGTAGCCGGCCTGGATGAGGCGCGCTTCGGAGGTCACCCGGTCGCTGCCTTCGGGCAGGACCAGGACCAGCGGCGGCATGACGTTTTGCGGCCCGAGGTTCAGTCCATTGAGGAAGTCGGCGGCATCGCCCGGCAGGCAGGCCGCCTCGACGACGACAGCGGCGAACGGCAGGTTCTTGCCGATCTCCTTCAGGGCGGTGCGGGCGGCCTGGGCGTCTGCGAAATCGTAGGGCTCCAGGCCCCAGCCGCGGACCAGGGCGCCGATCCGGGCCTGGGTTTCGCCCCGTGCCAGCAGGGCGACCCGGCCCCGGCCGAGATTGGACGGCGGGTGCGGGCTGCCGGTGGCGGCCGGCGGCTCGAACGGCAGCGTGAACCAGAACGCGCTGCCTTTGCCCTCGGTGCTGCGGAAACCCATCTGGCCGCCCATCAGTTCGGTCAGCTGCTTGGCGATGGTGGTGCCCAGGCCGGTGCCGCCGTAGCGCCGGGTAATGCTCGGATCGGCCTGGGTGAAGCTGGCGAAGATGGTCTTCTGGGCGCTTTCGGGGATGCCGATGCCGGTGTCCGCGACCTCGAAATGGATGGCGGACCGGTCGCCGGCGGTCTCGGGCCGGACGTACAGATCGACCCGGCCGGATTCGGTGAACTTGATCGCGTTGCCGAGCAGGTTGATCAGGATCTGGCGCAGGTGCGGGGCGTCGCCGTAGAGGTGGAACGGCGTCTGCGGTGCGATGTGGGTGGCCAGCACCAGGCCCTTCTTCCTGGCCGCCGGCTCCAGGGTCGAGACGGTGCGGCCGATCAGCATGTGCAGGTCGAAGTGCTCGCGGGTGATAGTCAGGCGGCCGGCCTCGATGCGGGAAATGTCGAGTACGTTCTCGATCAGGTCGAGCAGGGTGTCGGCCGAGGAACGGATGATCTGGGCCAGTTCCTTCTGTTCCGCGTCGAGCCGGGTTTCGGCCAGCAGATCGGCGACGCCGATGACGCCGTTGAGCGGGGTGCGCAACTCGTGGCTCATGTTGGCCAGGAATTGCGACTTGGCCTGATTGGCCTCCTTCTCGCGGGCGATCGCCCGGTGTAGGGCGCGCATCAGCGAGGCCGAATAGAGAGGCACCGCGACGATGGCGAGCAGGATGCCGAGACCGAGCGACAGGTGGGCCTGCCAGAACGGGTTGAAGGCCAGGACCAGGGCGAAGCCGGTGCTGGCCAGCAGGGTCGACAGGTAGAGATAGTTGACGCCGTAGCGGAAGCCGTTGCCCAGGGTCACCCAGAGATAGACCGTGACCAGGGGCGCCGAGGTCTCGCCGCCGGTGCCGAGCAGGAGCGAAGCGGTCGAGAAGTCGAGCACGGCGCCGAACACCCGGCGCACCACCGAGACCCGGGGGAAGAACAGGGTGGCGGCCAGGATGGCGCCCGACAGGGTCAGGAAGACCAGGGCGATCTGATTGATCTCGTTCGACACCCGGGCGGGGTGGCCGAACAGGCTACTGGCGAAATAGACGTAGAAGCCCAGGCCGATCAGGAACCGGATCGAGGCCTGCTGGAACTCGGAGTCCGGCCGGGCCAGGATGCGCCGGCGCAGCGTCCGCAGCAGATCGACGGCACGCGACGGCCGGCGGACCGTCATTTTTGGTTTTCCCCCGGCGGGTCCTGGTACTGCAGCATGATTTCCCGGACGTCGTCCAGGCGCTTCAGGAAGGCGGCGGCGCAGTCGGGGTCGAAATGGCTGGTGCTGCTGTTGCGCACGTATTCCACGGCGGCTTCGAAGCGCCAGGGCCGCTTGTAGGGACGCTCGGAGGTCAGGGCATCGAACACGTCGGCCACCGCCACGATCCGGGCCGGCAACGGGATGTCCTGGCCGGCGAGGCGGTGCGGATAGCCGCTGCCGTCGTAACGCTCATGGTGGTGCAGGGCGATCAGGGCGCCGATGCTCAGAAAGGGCGAGGGACTGTCCTTGAGGATGTCGTAGCCGATCACCGGATGGGTCTGCATGATCAGCATCTCGTGCGGGGTGAGCGGGCCGGGCTTGAGCAGGATATGGTCGGGGATGCCGATCTTGCCCAGGTCGTGCATGGGCGCGGTCAGTTCGATCTCCTCGCATTCCAGGCTGCTGAGGCCGATCTCCTGGGCGATCAGGCGGCTGTACTGCGCCATGCGGTAGATATGGTTGCCGGTGTGCTCGTCCCGGTATTCGCCGGCCTTGGCCAGCTTGATCAGGGTCTCCCGTTCCCGGGCGTGGATGTCCTGGGTGGCCTTGGCCACCTGGGTTTCCAGCCATTGGGCGTGGTCGCGGAGGTTCTTCTGGCTTTGCCGCAGGTTGAGCAGGTTGCGGAAGCGGGCCCGGCATTCGTAGGGGTCGATCGGTCGGGTCAGGAAGTCGGTCGCGCCGCTTTCCAGGGCCTGTTGGCGCACCAGGCGGTCCTCGACCACCGTGATGATGACGATGGGCACGTCCTCCAGGCGCTTCTCGGCACGCAGGTGGCGGGTGAATTCGACGCCGTTCATGGACGGCATGCGGTAGTCGGTGATGATCAGGTCGGGCGTGACCCGCCGGGCCTGGCTCAAGGCATGCCTGGGATCGGCGAAGCTCTCCACCCGGATGTCGGGCCCCAGCGAGCGGGCCAGGCCTTCGAGCAGGTTGCGTGCCGTGGCCCGGTCGTCGACGATGAACACCAGGCCGCCGTCGGCGGTCGAGGTGGGCGACGCTATGGGCGCTTCACGGAAGGCCGGCTTGGGTACCAGCTTCAATCTACTCATGGCGTTTCAACCTCGCATAATCCCGATACCATGCGCCATGGACGGCCCGGTGCAAGGAAATCGTTGCGTAAGCCCGGTCGCGGGCGGAGTCGAGCAGCTCAAGAAACAACATCATCGATCCAGTTATCAGGGCAGGTGTCGCGGACGCCGTCAGAATAACGTTTGCCGCGCCGCATATCGAGACTTCCATGCAAAGTCGGCTACAAAGTGACAGTAAACTTTAACAGCGGCGATAATTCAAACGATAACCCATTCATTCGATAAACATGCACATCCACATTCTCGGCATCTGCGGCACCTTCATGGGCGGCATCGCGGTCATCGCCAAGCAGGCCGGCCACAAGGTCACCGGCTGCGACGCCCAGGTCTACCCGCCCATGAGCACCCAGCTGGAGGCCCAGGGCATCGAGCTGATCGAGGGTTTCGGCGCCGAGCAGGCGAACATCGGCGCCGACGTCTACGTGATCGGCAACGTGGTCAGCCGCGGCAAGCAGCCCTTGATGGAGGAAATCCTCAACCGCGGCCTGCCCTACGTATCCGGCCCGCAATGGCTGTACGAGAACGTGCTGAAGGACAAATGGGTACTGGCCGTCGCCGGCACCCACGGCAAGACCACCACCTCGGCCATGCTGAGCTGGATACTGGAGGACGCCAAGCTGGACCCGGGCTACCTGGTCGGCGGCGTGCCGGTGAACTTCGGCGTCTCGGCCCGGCTGACCGAATCGCCCTTCTTCGTGATCGAGGCCGACGAGTACGACACCACATTCTTC
>DASVZA010000018.1:0-108768 GCA_036391875.1 Parasulfuritortus sp. | reverse complement strand
GCCGGTACCCGTACCGCCCGGCGTGGTCACCGCCACGTTGGCCGCGCCCGCGCTCCCTGCCGGGGTGGTCGCTGTGATCGTGGTCGCATTGACCACCGTCACGCTGGTCGCGGCCGTGCCGCCGATGGTCACCGAGGTCGCACCGGTGAAGTTGGTGCCGGTGATGGTCACCGACGTGCCGCCGGCGGTGGAACCGGAAGTGGGGCTGATGCCGGTCACGGTCGGAGCCGCATAGTAAGTGTACAGACCAGTACCGGTACCGGTGCCGCCCGGCGTGGTCACCGCCACGTTCGCCGCACCCGCGACGCCCGCCGGCGTAATCGCGGTAATGGTCGTGGCGTTCACCACCACGACGCTGGTCGCCGCCGCACCGCCGATGGTGACGCTGGTGGCGCCGGTGAAGTTGGTGCCGGTGATGGTCACCGCCGTGCCGCCCGCAGTCGGGCCAGAGCTTGGGCTGATGCTGGTCACGGTTGGTGCCGCATAGTAGGTGTACAGGCCGGTACCGGTACCGGTGCCGGCTGCGGTGGTGACGGCCACGTTCTGCGCGCCCGCCGTGCCGGCCGGCGTGGTACAGGTGATCGAGGTCGAGCTGACCACCGTCACCCCAGTACAGTTGGCCCCGCCTATGGTCACCGCGGTCGCACCGGTGAAACTGGTACCGGTGATGGTCACCGCCGTGCCGCCGGCGGTCGGACCGCTGCTCGGGCTGATGCCGGTGACGGTGGGCGCAACGGCCGTATAGGTGTACACGCCGGTGCCAGTGGCCGTGCCGCCCGGCGTGGTGATGGCTACGTTGGTAATACCCGCCGCCCCGGCCGGGGTCGTCGCGGTGATCTGCGTGGACGAATTGACGGTAAAGCTGGCTGCTGCGACGCCGCCGAAGGTCACGCTGGTTGCACCGGTGAAGTTGGTACCGGTGATGGTGACGCTGGTCCCGCCCGTGGTCGGGCCGGAAGTCGGGGTGATGCTGGTGAAGGTCGGCGCGGGTGCGGGTGCGACCGGATTCGCGATGGTGTAGTTTGTAAAGGTGATATTGGAATTGTTTGCGCCGGTAGGCGCCGTAAACGTAACCTGAAAACCGGTAATGCCCGTGAAAGTCGTGAAATTGGGGGCGGTAGTCCACGTTAGGGTTGTTCCCCCGAGGGTATAATTCACTGTGCCCGATGCCGTTACCGTCCCCCCACCCAGCTTGAAGCCCGTGAAGTTGAGAGTGTAATTGGCCGTCGAGCTATACGAGCCCGCGACATTGAGAAACGATGCCGCGGTGAGATCAAAGGAACCCAGATTCACGCCGTCGGCATTGACCGTCCAAGTCGTGGTGTTTCCGGTGACGGCGTTCGAGCTGTCATAGATGCCACCATTGACGCCATCCCCTGCCAAGTTGCCGTTGGTGTTGTTGGTAAACGTAAAACCGGGGACGAAACTCGTCAATGTCGGCGTGCCATTGGCCCAACTAGCCTGGATGGTCTGCGTGCCGGCTGCAGGCAAGGCCAGCAGGTAGCCATACCTCGCCTGCACCTGTTCATTGATCGCCAGGGCGACATCGATGGGAGCGGTGCGTTTCTCCAGCGACCAGTTGCCGCCCAGTGCCGGAGAGCCGGTGGTATCGGTGGAAGCGGCGACGGCTGCGCCGGTGTACTGACCGATGCGATCGACGAAACGGCCACCCACCGATCCCTGCGCAACATCACAGCCATACAACAGAATGGAGCCGTGCGCATTCAGGGCATGTCCCCAGGCCTGCAAGGCGGAGCGGTAGCGGTTTAGGCCGGCATCGTCCAGCATGGCCGAGCCCAGCGCCAGCCTGCCCGGTGCGCCGTGGGAAACGATCTGGATGCTGTCGAGATTGCGGTAGTGCTTCAGCGCCTCGGCGATCTGTTGCACGCCGTCAGCATCGCCGCGCAGCCGCACCACGTCGACACCGGGATTCACGCCGGAAAGCAGCGTTTGTGCGTCCTGTACGCCGGCATCGACGAATAGCACGGTGCCGCCATGAGGCCCGGCTTTCTTTTCGTCCAGCGCATAAGACGAAACCGCAAACAACAAGGAGATGCCCGTCAAAAGCAGGGACACGAAATATCTCAACGGCTGCCAGGCACGGCTCCACTTATGCATCCGTATCTCCCCCTCGAAATTCGGCAATGATTCTTTGTTCAATAAAATGGCGGAATTCACGTTCCGCCTTGCGCTTACGTAGCAGAATCACCGGACGTTGCAATTCCGCCTAAGGAGCTCGTCGCCATTTCTGCGACGGCGCGAAATTACGCGATATACGACCGACCGTATATATGCCAATTTGCATAGAAAAATATGCCGAACAATATATTGCCTCCGCCATTAGGCATAAGTTAGAAATACCAATCGTTCATCTGTACCTGTCAGGCTTAACTGCCGGGTACGGGGGCCATTACCTGAATACTTACTGCAGTCATTCCGATAACCGCCTGTTCGTTTGAGCGATCCATTGCCGGCAATGGCCAACCCGCGTACGCACTGCCGGCGCCATACATAAACAATCAATATCAACACAGGAGATATTCATGGCCGATCCATTCTTGGGTGAAATTCGCATGTTCGGTTTCAAATACGCCCCAAGGGACTGGGCATTTTGCGCCGGTCAGATAATGGGCATATCACAAAATACAGCCTTGTTTGCGTTGCTCGGAGTCAATTTCGGCGGCAATGGCCAAACCACCTTCAACCTACCCGACCTTCAAGGGCGCCTGCCGATGGGCCAGGGGAATGGCGCAGGCCTTACCCAGCGCATCATTGGCCAGCAAATCGGCAGCGAGAGTGTCACCTTGCTACCCACGCAATGCGCCGTCCCTCCCCACTCCCATACGCTGGCCGCCAGCAATACAGCCGCCGATCAGTTGACGCAAACACCGGCCAATGGATGGACCCTGGGTGCCGCTGCATCGAACACCGGGGGGCGTGCTCCTACTGTCGTCCCGGTTCAGATGTACGGCCCGGCCAACCCGTCCGCCCCGGTGCAGAGTGCCCCGACTTCGCAAGCAGCCAGCCCGGCCGCTGCGCCGGTCAACCTCGTCAACCCGGCGCTGGTGCTGAACTTCTGCATTGCACTCAACGGTATATTCCCGCCACAAAACTGATTTGAGTATCTGACCGGGACGGCCTTGCCGTCCCGCCTAGGAGCATAAATGCTGGAACAATTGCACAGCGGCCTGTTTGCGCTGCACATCGGCAAGCCCTGTCGGCTCGAAGCGGGGGGAGTCACCATCGAAACCATACTGGACGAAGTAACGGAAAAACCGCTCGCCCGCCTCCCGCATGCTGCGGCTGACAGCCGCACCCCGTTTAACCTGTATTTCCGCGCCGCGCCCGACTGCCCATGGAGCGACGGGATATTCACACTGCAATTCGAGGGTATGGAGGCGATTCCCGGCGTCTACCTGAACCGCGTCATGAACATCGGACCGACACCCGGCAGCCTGTTTCAGGCGGCATTCAACTAGGGGCTAGCATGGCGGATTTTTCCCTGCCTGATGGCCTGAGACTGCGCCCGCAACGCGACTCGGATGGTGCCTTCATGGCCTCGCTCTACAATTCGACGCGAGAAGACCTGCGCTCAGCCGTCGCCGAGCACGATTTCATCGAGGAACTGATCGAAATGCAGTTCCGTGCACAACGCGAGGGCTACGGCCAGCAATTCCCGAATGCGATGTATTTCATCGTCGAACTGCACGACCAGCCGATAGGCCGTGTAGCGGTGGACTTCGGCCCGAATGAGGTACGCATGATCGACCTTGCGCTGATCCCAGCGGCACGCAACAAGGGACACGGCACCAACGTGGTTCGAACGCTGCAGGCTGCAGCACTCAAGACACGCGTACCGCTGACGCTCACCGTACTGATGAACAATCCGCGCGCCGTACAACTTTATGCTTTGCTCGGTTTTCAAATCGAGCAGCAGACGCAAACCCACGCCTTGATGGCTTGGCATCCGTGAGGCCGCTGGCCTATACCATGTATGCCCAAGCGATGGAGCCTCGACTCCGCGCCCCACGATGCCGAGCCGTTTTGACCCCACGTCAGCAAGCTGGCTGACCAATCGATTCATCCAAGCATTGCAACAAATGACGGAGACGAAAATCCAGAAGATGTTGACTACGACGATGACAACGATTGAGTCATTTCCGTTGCACCAGCTTTGACAAACCGCGACGCTTGGCTCTTCGTTTAAGCGGGCAGTTACAGTGACCTGCGCACAGGCGTGGTCAATCTACCGCCGCACGATAGACGGTCCGAGCTGATCCATCGCCGGGCACCGTGGAAGAGTCGCGAGGCAGTCGAACTCGCAACCCTGGAAGGGTGGCTTGGTTCAACAGCCACCGCTTGCTGGAATCCATCGGCGATATCCCGCCAGCCGAGGCTGAGACAAACCACTACCGTTGGCTCGCCGACAGAACCGTGGAAGCAACTTAACTTAAACCCAACAGCCTCCACAGAACCCGGGGCGATTCAGGTCGTAATCAGGCCGCTTACCTTGCCGGCTCCCCAGCCGAAGGTCGGCACACCTGAAGGTCGGCGGCCGAAATCCCACATGCTGAGCCAATTATTTGTGATTCCCGCGCGCTCCGGCTTGGTCGGTGCCGGCAGGCTGCGTCGCTTCAGACCTCGCCGGCGGATCAGGTCTTGCTCGTTACTGAATGGGGTAATCACCTGATATCGCCGCAGCCCTTTATGTGGCGTAATTCCCTCGTAACAAACCAGAGATCAGCTATCTCAATCCACCATAACCCCTTATGCGTAGAAGGGGGACGGAACATGCGAACAGCAGCCGCTTTACTGAAAGCATTCTCTGACGGGGCGCCGTCGCCACCTTGGCGATTAGCCTGCTGCATCGTTTTTCCCCTGCTCTTGGCTACGGCCCTGCCGACATGGGCGGACATCTATTCTTATACGGATGGGAATGGCATCGTACATTTAAGCAACCATGCCACCGAGAAATGTGAAGTTCTGCTCATACAAGATACGGAGCGGCCCACGACCAGGCCTAGCGCTTCCGCCGCACCTATCGCTGATGTCCTCGACAAAATGCCCTATGCCAATCTGGTGGACAAGGCTGCTCAAGCCCAGCATTTGGACCGCGCACTGCTTCATGCCGTGATTGCCGAAGAATCCGCTTACAACCCTGCTGCGATCTCGCCCAAAGGTGCGCGTGGCCTAATGCAACTCATGCCAGAAACAGCCCGACGTTACGGCGTGACAAACAGTCTTGATCCGGCTCAGAACATACGAGGCGGCAGCCTCTATCTCAAGGCCCTCCTACAGAGGTTCAATGACAATCTGCCCTTGAGCCTGGCGGCCTACAATGCCGGCGAGAACGCCATCGTGCGCCATGGCAACCATATCCCGCCCTACCATGAAACCCAGAGCTATGTCGCCCGAGTGCTGAACCACTATCACAGACTGACTCAATGAACCCGGCCAGTTCCGTCTTGTCCAAAAGCTTTTCTCAGATTGGTGGCCAAGCGCCTATCGCATGCAGAATCGAAATAGCAAAAATACATTTCATTCTTTATATCCGAGTCCGGATTGAATGCGTAAATTTACAGCAGCACGATAGTCACCAATCAAGCTTGAGTCAGGCCCATGTTGAGAACTCTGATCATCGAAGACAACGACAGCTTCCGGCATTCTCTGCAAGAGGTGCTGCTTGGGTATTTTCCATGCATGGTCATCGAGGAGGCCGGGGACGGGATCGATGCACTGGATAAAATGGCACGCCACGTTCCTCAACTCATCTTCATGGATATCAAGCTGCCAGGCATCAGCGGTCTGGACCTGACTCGCACCATCAGGAGCCAGCATGCCGATATCGTCATCGCAGTCATCACAGCCTATGACATCCCGGAATATCGGCAAGCTGCCCTGGAGTCGGGAGCGAACTATTTCCTACCAAAAAGCTCCACGTCGGGCAGCAACCTCTTCGCCATGGTGGACAACGCCTTTCCTGCCGTCTGCGATTAGGGCGACGCGAATGCAACCAACCGCCCGCAGTCTTCCTGCCCTGGCGGCATTTCCCAAACCGGGACTATCCCTGCCGACAAGCCCGGACACCAGATCATGCTAGCGCTCTGGATCGACCGCTGCGGAAGTTGACCTGATTTCATCCCCCACTATGCTGTATTAAAAGAGCCTGCCCAAGTAAGGCATGAGCCCAAGAAATCCTGACGCGAAGAAGAGGGGGAATCATGAGCAAAGCCTGTCGCAGCCAAGAAGAAGAAGTCCTGTCATGCGGGGCTTGTCCGAAGCAGCAAGCTCAAACGCATCTCCCCGACTTTGAATCGTCGAGTGTGGTGAAAAACACGGAAAACCACTCCCCCAGTGCCTGCGGCGAAGATATCCTGAGCTTTATTGAGCAAGTCAAACGCGAATGGCAGACCACCGCAGACGCCTTACCCCAGATCGTCTGTTTGCTGGATAACCAAGGCCGCATCCTGCGAGCAAACCGGGCTCTGGAACGATGGGGATTGGGCAATGTAGCCGAGGTCAAAGGAATCCCCTTCCACGACCTGCTTCATCCAGGTTGCAACTCGGCGAACTGCTACTTGGACGGATTCTGGCAACGCATCCTCGCCTCTCTGGATAACGGCGAGCATATCGGCTACCAAACCGAAGATCCCATTCTCCAAAGGCACCTTGACCTGCAAGTGCACATGCAGCATGCCCAGATGGGGGACAGGGAAAGCCCAGGCAACCACTTTGCGGTAGCCGTGGTGGCCGACATCACTGAACTCAAGGCCAGCGAAAAAGCCCTCACGGCACTCACCGTATCATTGAAACAACAGATTGAAACGCATACTGCCCAATTGCAGCACTCCTATTCCCAACTGCGCGAGGAAATCAACGAGCGTCGCCGCATAGAAACCGCGCTGCGGGCCAGCCGGGAGGAGTATAGGCAGTTGGTGGAACTCATGAATGATGGCCTTGCCGTCCTGGACATCGCGGGCTCGATTACCTATGCCAACGAACGCTTCGCAAAAATGCTTGGCTATGCAAGAGAGGAAATCGTCGGCCGCCTCGCTTTGAAGTTCATTGACCCAAGTTGTCATGAAACCTGGGACAGGCAAATGAGGTGTCGGGAAAATGGGCAGGTAGACACCTACCAATTGACGCTGAAGGCAAGGAATGGCCAGCGGGTCTGGGTCCATATCTCGCCCAGCCTGCTTTATGACCTTGCCGGCAAGCATATCGGCAGCTTTGCCGTGCTCACCGACGTCAGCGACCTGGTGCGGACGGAGCAGGCGCTCAAGGCTTCCGAACATGAGCTGCGCCTGCTCTCCAGCCAGGTATTGACCATGCAGGAAACGGAACGGCAGCGCATTGCTTCCGAGCTGCATGACGGCCTCGGGCAAACCCTGAGCGCCATAAAATTCTCGCTCGAGAACACACTGACTCAGGTGAGGGAGCAGCCTTCGGAAAAGGGACTGGCCCAGTTCGAAACACTTATCCCCCGCATCCAGGGCGCGGTCGAGGAAGTCAGACGTATTTCCATGGACCTTCGCCCCTCCATCCTGGACGACATAGGCATTCTCGCCACACTAAGCTGGTTCTGCAGGGAACTCCAGGAGGACTATGCCGGCATCACCGTGACGCTTGAGGCCCAAATCAAGGAGGAAAATATCATCAAGCCGCTGAAGTTGATCATCTTCCGCATCGTGCAGGAGGCACTTAACAATGTAGTCAAACACGCCCATACCGACTCGGTAAGCATCCAGTTGAGCCAGAGCAAGCAGAAGACAAAACTCGAGATCATCGACCATGGGGTGGGTTTCGACCCGGCCGAAGTAGCAGCAAAACGTAGCCGTCGCAAGGGCGGGGCCGGCCTGCTGAGTATGCGGGAACGCGCCGAATACTCTGGAGGCCGATTCCGGATTACCAGCGGCAAGGGCAAGGGAACCCAGATCCTCATCGTTTGGCCGCAAACCGATGCGGAGCACTAAAGCCCGGCAGCCGGCTCGGCCTGTTTCTCGTTTGCCGTAGAACTGATTTTTACCCGCTAGATCATGCAGCCTGCCGTAGATAAAGCGAGGCAGCATTGGCATGCTGCATATGTCCGCGCAGAACGATCGATCAACAGTTTCCCGCACAGGACATTTTCATCATACGCATCTGGCGATACTCCTGGATCACCTCGTCGGCGGTCGCGAACCCATCCATCCTCAGCCATTGCCGGCCCGGTGCACGGCGCAGGTAGGTTGCCGGCTCGTGGTCCATCTTGTCGCCGCGGTAGGCATCGAATGCCTTCTGGACAGTAACGCTCGCTGCCAGCGTTCCGGTGTAGAAGTGCCAGTCCGGGCCGGCGTGGTAACGCTTGGCATACGCAGCCAGACGGGACGGGGTATCCTGTTCCGGATCGATGGAAATGGAGACGAGGTGCACCTTGTCCGCGTCGGAACCCAGGCGCGCCTGCACCATCGACATCGTCCTGCTCAGCACCGGACAAACCGTAGTACAACTCGTGAATATGAAATTCATGATCACCGGCTTACCGTCGTTGATCTCGTCCTTGAGGTTCACTTTGGTGCCATCCTCACGGATCATGGTCACGCTCGGCACAATGTAATCGGCCACTGAATTATGCAGGGGGAGAGACGGCATCTGCATCATCATAGGATGCTGCGCGTGCGGATCAGGAGACTCGCCGCCCATGGCGAGAACTGGACACGAGATGAGCAGGACTCCGCCGACGAGCCCGCCGATCGCCAACCGAATTTCGTCCATGAATGCGGTTGTGAAAATTTGAGGTTTCATCTCGGACTCCTTTCAGTGGATCGTTCATTCAAATCCTCACGACCCTGTGACTCTGAGCGACGCGCAATCATGGGCTTACCGTAATACTGAACGGCTCGGGTGCGGCTACCGGGACGGGATCCCCGCCCGGCCCGACCGGACTCGCCTGGCTGACTGCGATCTGCGACGATGAACTGGCCGCCAGCGCCTGCAAGACCAGGGTGACGACGCCACCCGAGCCGCTCACGCCGCCCGTCCCGTTACCGGTCACGTTCACGTCGACGCTGCCGCTGGCCTGGTCGATCGTTTTGTTGAAGGTAGCCGGTGGACTACCCTGCATGAGGAAGCCGCCCTCCGTCGCGTCGATGGCCTTGAACACCGTCGGATCGAAGTTCACCTTAAGGTCTAGATCCTTGACGGGCTGGGCCGATTGCGCGTTCAGCGTCAACCTGACCGTATCCCCCGGCTTCACCTGTCCGGGTCCCTGCCAGGTCAATGCCATCGGTTGTGCTGCCTGGGCTGCTGCTGTGCCGGCCACGACGGCCTGGCCTTCTTTGGATTGCAGGGCGGCCAGATGCGCTTGCGTGGTCGCGCGCTGCGCCTGTTCCAGCCGGTCGCGCCACGACGAGACCGCGGGTATCGATGGGCTACTCGTGGCGACCGAGATGGTACCCTGCGATTTCATCGTAAACGGCGTGGTGCTCAGGTTCTCTTCGGTCCCTGTCCAGTATTCCTCGTCGGTCACGTCAGGCGGCAATGCGTTGCCGATGACGTGAGGTGTGATCGACAGAACAATCTCGGTCTTCGTCTTGTCGTCCGTGTGATCTCCGAACAGGTAGCCCAGGATCGGAACCTTGCCGAGACCAGGAACCTCGACCGAGGTCTTCCGGTCTTCGTCGTCGATCAAGCCGCCAAGCACATCAGTCTCGCCGTCCTTCAGACGCAGAACCGTGTTGGCGTTGCGGGTGCCTATTTCGTAGGCAACCGTGCCGGACTGGGCGTCGTTTATCTGCTTGATGATCGAGCTCACGTCCATGCTGAGCTTGATGACGACCTCGTTGTCGAGAAGGATGTCCGGCTCGACCTCCAGCTTGAGGCCAACGTCCAGGTATTGGACCTGGCCGGTCACAACCGACGACGAATTCGCCAGCGGTGTCACGGAATTGGTGATGACCGGCACTCGGCTGCCGACCATGATCTTGGCCTTCTCTCTGTTGCGGACGCGAATGCGCGGGGAAGCCAGGACTCGGGTATCCCCTTCGTCCAGGTGGAACGCCAGAGCGGCACTCAGCGGCGTCACCGTCACGGAACTCCATTTCATGCTCTTCAGGTCGGCAAGCGTATTGACCGTACTGGGGGTGGCAATGCCAAACGCATCCGGCCAGCTGATCCCCAACTCACTCATATGCGTCCGGGTCACTTCCAGCACCTGGACCTCCAGCATGACTTCAGGACCCTGAACGTCCTGGTCGGTGACCAGCTTCTCCGCCAGTTGGATGGCCTCGGGCGTATCGCGCATCACGATCGAATTGGTCTTTTCGTTGATGAAGATGTCCTTGGTCTTCAACAGTGTCTTGATCATGGTCAACACCTGCTTGGGATCGGCGTGCGTGAGGTGGAAGCTCCGGATCTTCAGTTCCTGGTACTCATTACGCTTGGCCGGCGTATCCGGATAGACGAAAACCGTGTTGTCGCTGATGATCTTCTTGGCGAGCTGGTTCTGCATGAGGATCAAATTGATGGTGTCCTCGACCGAGGTATTCTGGACGAAGATCGATGTTTTCAGATCCGGCCTGACGTCCTTGTCGAGAAGGATGTTGATTCCGCTCGTGCGCGACAAGGCCTCGAACACCATCTTGAGATTGGCATCCCTGAACTGAAGCGACACCGGCTTGTTGAACTTCTCGCTTAACTGCGGCTCGGCTTCCAACGCCTTCATGCTCAGGTCGTCGATCCGTTTTCTGAGATCGAGGGCCCGGCTGTTCTTGGAGTCTTCCATCAGCACTGTCTTGACCAGGGCTTGGGCACCATGCACATCACCCGCCTTGAGCAGGGCATCGGCTTTGTCCATGGCCGCGTTGTGCTTCCGGTTCGCGGCAACCAGCTCGAGCCCATGCATGGCCAGGGCATTCCCCGGATCGGCCTTCAACGCACGCTCGTAGAGTGCCTGGGCACTGTCGTCGCGACCTCCCGCCCGCTCGCTGTCGGCCATCGCGATCCAGCCGCGGGCCGCATCCTCGCGGGTACGCAAAAGGTCCGTCTTGTACGTGAGGTTGTCGGGCGCGGCACGCGACGCATCGGAGAGTTTTGCCAGCCCCTCCTCCACGTGCCCCGTCCTGACCAACTCCATTCCCTCGCGGTGCATCTGCTCGCCGGCACATCCGGCAAGGAGCGCGGAGACAAGAACGATCTGAACCAGTCGGCAGCCGGGTCTGAGATGCGTTCGTTTTGCCATACCGCCTCCCTGAGCAATGAGATGTGGAATCCCCGACGGGAACATCCGCGGGGACACTGGTTTCAACTTAGCCCCAGCCACGAAAGGTGCACCTAAGGGAAATACCTTATTCCCGGATACGGGATTTGCCTTATTTTCGCGGCAGTAACCATTGCCACGCGCCAGACACGGCGACGGGACGGCCGGTTTTCGCTCCGACCGTCCCGCTGGCCAAGGCTCACCATCGATCAATTGTTGATGCCGGTACCACTCGCGATGTAGTTGGTGTGGCACTTGCCGCAACTCACCTGCTCGCCCGCTGCAAATTGCCGGCTACCGACGGTGCGGGCGACCGGCACCATCGACAACGGCGTACCCTGGCCAGTCACGCCATGGCAGACGCGGCAGGGATCGCCGTTGCCGGCGAAGTTCTCATGTCCGCTGATCCAGCTGCTGCTGGCGACCGGGTGCATGCCATGCGGCCCGTTCAGGTTGTTCGCCAGCGTACCGGTGTGGCAGGCCGAGCATTCCATGATGGCACCGGCATGCCCCTGGACCTGGGTCGGCGCGACGTTGTCGTTGGCCGCCGGGTTCATCGGGCTGGTGGCCCAGATCGCGTGGGTCGAACCGTGGCAGCTTTCGCATAGCAGCCCGCCGTGTCCCGTGCTCAACTTGAACAACATCGGGCTTCCGGTCGCTGCGACCACCGGCTCGGCGAAGCGCTTGTTGGTCGGCACGATCGGGGTCGCCTTGGCGTCGCCGATATGCCATGCCTGCAGCAGCCGGATGCCGTCGGAGGCCGGATAGACGTTGGCGGTCGCGGTCATGTTCGACATGGCGTCGCCGGTATGGCAGGAACCGCAGCTCGGCTCGTTCACCCAAGGCACGCGCGGCGTGTTCGGGTTGGTGTAGAAGTCCGAGGCGGCCTGGAAGGTGCCGCCCGGCTGCGTACGGGAGTAGTCGTTTCCTACCTGGGCCATGTTGCCGTGGCAGTCCTGGCAAACCACGCCGGACTGGCCCATCGCACCGCGCAGACACTGCGTGCGTTTCCCAGGGTGGCATTGGTAACACGTCTCGCCGAGAACCTGTTGCGCGGTCGCCGGGTCTCGTCCGGCCGGCGGAGGCATGGCGGGGAACAACGTCTGTCCGTTGAAGGTGAGGTTGGCATGGAAGCCATGGATGACGTTGGACATCGTCTTGTTGTTCAGCTGCTGCAAGCCGTTGCTGTTCTGCGGCCCGACCTGGGCAAGATCCAGCGCCGGCGTGTAGTGGCAGGTCTGGCAGACGACAGGCTTGAACGTGGTCGGACCGGGCGTCGGGAAGTCCTCGGTCGTGCCGGCGATCAGGTGCGTCCCGTGCTTCAAGTCGTGCAACCTCAGGATATCCTTGTCGGAAGCCCACTCAACGCTGACCGGTAGCGGTACCTTGCCGAACTGCGGATCGTTCACCGAGACCTCGGTCGCACTGAGTTCAGCCGTACCCGAGCCGTTGCCGCCGTCCACGACGGCCCCGTGACAACCAGCACAGTTCGCCTCACCCGAGATCGGCGTGACCGCATCCAGCGTACCGAGTACCGTCCCCGCAGAGACGCCCAACGTATTGCTGGATGTCGCGACCGCCTGCACCCGCATCAGCGGATAGGCGTTCTCGCGGCCGGCGTCGTCGAAAGCCGTGAGCGGGATACCAGCGGCCTCGAACCAGTGGACCACGGCGTTGTAGCCATAGGCGAAGTTCGAGAAATACGGCTCCGTTCCGGTGAACAGCGAGAACGGCTGGGTGTCGTTTGCTGTATAGGCCGCGTTGATCCCGGGCATCTTCTGCTGCGTGGCGGCCAACTGTCCGTCGCCCAGATACAGGCGCTCCAGGTCGGGCACCGGCAAGCCCAGATCGAGGATGTTGGCGTTGTCCGGGAAGAACTGCGCCTCGACGCCGGCGGGATAGAACGCCGCATAAGCCCCTCGCACGATGTCCCAGAACAGTGTCTTGTATACACCCGTGAAGTTGGTGTCGAGAACTGAATTGGGATTGCTCAGCACCGGATCTTTCGGATTGGCAGAGGCGGAATAGACCATGGTCACCTGGGTCTGATCCAACATAGTCGTGCCTGTACTCGTGTTGGCGCCTTTCTTCACGACCTGGGCGTGCAGGATGTTGAACGGCGGAAGGATGCTCAAAATCCGCGGGTCAAGGTCACCGCAGTGCATACCGAGGTCGTTGATCGCGAAGACCTGGTAGCCGCTGTTGGTCACCAGGGCCTGCAACGGCACCGACGTCGACGGAACCGTCGGCGAGTTCTGGCTGGTCGAGTTGATGGAGGTGCTGCCCCCTGTCCCTCCCCCGGA
This sequence comes from Parasulfuritortus sp., assembly GCA_036391875.1. GTDB lineage: Bacteria > Pseudomonadota > Gammaproteobacteria > Burkholderiales > Thiobacillaceae > Parasulfuritortus. The sequence continues at coordinate 95,229 of DASVZA010000018.1, read as the reverse complement.
GATCTCGTTGACGGTGCCCACGCCCTGGGTGTCGGAAATCGTGGCGTTGGTCGGGCTGGTCAAATTGACGTAGAAGGTCTTGGCCGAGCCCGGCGCGTTGTCGTTCAGGGTGGTGACCGAGAAGCTCTGGCTCGTCGTCCCCGGCGCGAAGCTCAGGGTCGCGGTCCTGGCGACGTAGTCGGTGCCGGCGACGGCCGTGTTGTTGGCCGTCGAGGCCACCACGGTCACCGTCTGGGTGCTGGCGGCGGACAGGCTGACCGTGAAGTTGGCGGTCTGGCCTTCGGTCACGCTCACGTCGTTGATGGATAGGCCCGGCTGCGCCGCCTGGTCGATGTTCTGGATGCTGCCCACGCCTCGGCTGTCCGAGATGGTGGCGTTGGATGGGCTCGTCAGGTTGACGTAGAAGCTCAGGGTGCCCGTTGCCACGTGATCATCGATGGTGGACACCGAGAAGGTCTGGGTCGTCACGCCCGGCGCGAAGGTCAGGGTCGCGGTCTTGGCGACGTAATTGGTCCCGGCATGGGCCGTGTTGTCGGCCGTCGCGGCCACCACCGTGACCGTCAGGGTGCTGGCGGCGGACAGGGTGACCGTGAAGTTGGCGGTCTGGCCTTCATTCACCGTGACGTCGTTGATCGAAAGCGATGCCGTAGCCGCCTGATCGATGTTCTGGATGCTGCCCACGCCTTGGCTGTCGGAGATGGTGGCGTTGGTCGGACTCGTCAGGTTGACGTAGAAACTCAAGGTGCCGGTCACCACATGGTCGTCGATGGTGGACACCGAGAAGGTCTGCGTCGTGGTGCCTGGGGCAAAGGTCAGGGTCGCGGTCTTGGCGACGTAGTTGGTGCCGGCGTGGGCCGTGTTATCGGCCGTGGCGGCGACCACGGTGATGGTGTGAGTGCTGGCTGCCGAGAGCCGCACCGTGAAGTTCGCGGTCTGGCCCTCGTTCACGCTGACGTTGTTGATCGTCAGTGCGGGTTGGTCGATGTTCAGGATGCTGCCGACCCCTTGGCCGTCGGAGATGGTGGCGTTGCTTGGACTGCTCAGGTTGACGTAGAAGGTCAGGGTGTTCGTGACCGCGTGGTCGTCGAGGGTCGACACCGAGAAGGTCTGGGTGGTGGTGCCGGCGGGGAAGGTCAGGGTCGCCGTCTTGGCCGTGTAGTTCGTGCCGGCATGGGCCGTACCGTCGGCCGTGGCGGCCACCACAGTAATGGTCCGGTTGCTGACCGTCGACAACCGCACCGTGAAGTTCGCCGTCTGGCCTTCGTTCACGGTGACGTTGTTGATCGATAGCTGCGGCGGCGTACAACTCGACGGGGCGTTGGACACAAAGGCCTCGGCCACGTTGCCGTTCGACTGCGTGGCACGGACCCGGCAAGGCACCGCGGTCAGGTTGCTGAAGCGCGCGCTCCAACTGGACGAGTTGGAAACAGTGGTCGTGCCCAGGGTCGCGCCGGTATCGGCGTTGGCGATGGTCACGGAGTCGCCGGCGGTACCGTTGCCGGCGACGTACAGGCGGTTATGCTCGCCGCTCCAACTCGCGTTGGTAATCGTGAAGGTTGCCGCGTGGGCAGCTTCGGGCAGGAAGGCCAGGCCGATGAGTAGCCAGAACAGGCTGATCAGGATGCCGGTGGTAGGTGCGGGCTTCGTCATGGCGGACCTCCAGTCCAACGCTTGCTTGTGTCTGTCCATCGCCGGAGGCTCTCGGGCGGAACTCCTTGCCGATGCGGACATGCCGCCGGCGACGAACCTGCGTGGGTCTGGCATCGTCCCGGCTTGCCGGGTCCGGCGCGGATGCTGCCGGAAGGCCGGACGGGAAAGGCCAGACCCACGAGGGGTTTTGTGAAAGATAGAGCCTCCGGCCTTGAAAGCACCTTGGGTAAACGCTGTATTCGCCGCCTACCGAGGCCGTATTTGCGAACTACCGTACGTGCAGTCGGACAATGGAACGCTCATGTCTTGAAATATGCCTTGCATGCTCTACCCGGCAGGGCGGCACCAAGCGCGAAAAGCCTGCCGGGAAAACAGCGGCTCGGCATGGACGACACTCGCGGATTTTTCAGGGCACCAGCCAAGTCGGGTTGGCGGCCAGCCTGGCGCCGGTCGGGCCGGCGAACCTCACCAGGTAGCCGCCCTTGGAGGCGTAGCGCTGGCCGATCGACAGCGACAGGTGCGGGTAGTAGCCCGTGATGATGCGGTGTTCGACCATGTCCTGGGTGCGCTCGACCAGGTATTCCGGTACGAAGGTATTGACCATGTGCATGATGATCTCGGACAGCAGACCACAGGCCAGATAGGTGTCGGCCTGGACGCGCAGGTCGACGACCGGGATCTGCCGAATGCGGAACCAGCCGAGCGCGAAGTCGAGGTTGATCAGGCGGTCCTCGGGCAGAGCGACCGGGTAGGCCAGTTCGGTTTTCGGCCGCCAGGCCTCGGGCAGTGGCGCATTCTCCAGCCCGCCCAAGGTGCCGGACAGGTAGACCGGCGCGGCGGGCGGGGCAACGTCCTGCAATGCGGCGATGTCGTCGGGCCGCAGCCAGAGCACGAGAGAGCCGGTTCCTTTTGCCTTGCGCACCGCTGCCGTGACCCGCTCGGTGGATTGCCCCGCCGCCACAGGATGATTGATCACGCGAATGCGGTGTCCAACGAGATTGTTTGCCAGTGCGCGCGCAGCCGCTTCCGCGTCGCCGCCCACCCGGTAGATCTGGTCCACCATCTTGGGCGGCTTCCCGTTTCCGGCCAGGATGCCGTCCGCGATCAGGCCGGCCTCGAGCAGCAGCCCCTTGGAGAAGTAGAGGGTATAGAACTCCTTGTCGGCATCGGACGGCGGCACCTCGATGTTCGGAAACAGGCAGGGCACCTCCTCTGCCTCGCAAAACTTCTGCACCGGTGCCCAGGTTTTGCCGCCCAGGCCGGAGATCACGGCGAACACCGGCTCGCGCTCGAAGTCGGCCTTGAGCTGTGTCTGCCAGGTGTCTGGTGGCCCGCTCAACTGCCAGACGTGCAGCTGCCAGACCCGGTTGACCTGGAACCGGACCACGTGAGTGGAGAGCAGTTGCTGGCTCGGCCCGCGCTCGAACGCGTTCTTGTCCAGGAAGAACTGATTGAGCACCGCGAGCATGCCGCGCTTTTTGGCCGGATCGGCATCAGGCGTGACGATCGTGGCGAATTGCAGCACGTGAGAATCGACGCCCGGGATATTCCGGTCGCCGAGGTAGTTCAGGTAGGCGATCAAGGCCGACATGTCCGCGTCGCCCAGCTCGAAGCGGGGCATCAGGTAGTTGAGCGGCCTGCCGTCGGCATCGAGGCCGTTCCGTATGGCGCGGGCGAGGGTCGCTCCGGTATAGGGATCGCGATCCGGCCGATAGCCGATCACGAAGGGCAGGTCCTGGTACTCCTTGCCGGCATTGCGCGGATGGAACAGGAATCGGCCGGTGATCGGCGGCACATAGTTGTTGCCCTCCTCCTCGCCGAGGCCGCTGCGCTGATGGCAGTTGGCGCACGCTGCGTCGGCGCCGGATACCCGCATGCCATCCATGCGGGTCGATACCAGCGGCTGGCCCGAACCCAGAATCCCGCGCAGGAAGATGTCCTTGCCGGTCTGGACCAGTCGGTCGTTCCCGGCATCTGGATCGCCGGCCCGGGCCGGGAACGCCGGCATGCAGCACAGCAGCCCCGCGGCCAGGGCGAGCCAGCTGAGGACTCGATGACCGACTTCGCTGGCAGGTGGGGGATTTGCATTCGGGCTAGGGGGCATGGCCGGTACCCGAGGCCGTTCCCGGGGTCGGTACCGACTGGCCCGATGCACCGTCGGACCCCGGCCTGAAAGCGCGAGCGGCAACCGGGCGGATGCCGCCATCAACGCCCAACCGGGAGCGTCGCGACCAGATGGCCGGCCCGGAAAACAGTTCGTCGCTCAACGGGGTGTTGATCGCGACCTTTTCGATCACCATCCGGTCTGCGGCCATCCCGGCCCCGGCCCGGGTCTCGATCATGAACGGGATCTGCAGGCCGTCGGTGGTCACATGGTAATTTCGGTAATAGACGTAGACCGTGTGCACCCTCCCGGTCGGATCCTGGGACTGCCGGTCGGCCTTCACCTCCAGGAAGGACTTGGTGTCGATCCAGACGTGATGGCTCTCCCCGGATGGCAGCCGGACGTTCAGGCGGTACGCCGGGCTGCCCTCGACCGGGTCGATCCCGTCCAGGGTGACCGTCACCCCGTTTGCCGGGTAGCCGATCAGGGGTCCGCCGATGCCGGGCTCGTCGCGCGCGAACCGCAGCTCCCCGGCCGTGAAAGGTCGCAGCTGCGGCTCGCCGCCCGGGGTCGGATGCATCTTCCAGCCGCGGACCCCATCGAACATGCGCACATCGACCTGGCCGTGCGTGGTGATCTCGAAACGCGTCTTGTCGGGCCGCTTCATCTCCAGGACATAGGGCATGGCGGGCGCCGGGCCGTCGACGGTCTCGACGTGGCCGGTCCAGACCATGGTCGTCACCTTGCGCCAGGCATCAAGCCCACCGCGCGCGGCGACACTCCTCTCGACGATCCGGGCAACGCCGGGTGTCTGGGGGACCTCCGCCTTCGGGACGGACACCGCCGCCAGAGCCGGCGTCGACAGGCAGGCGGCGAGCGCCCAGGGCACGATCCGTTTCATCGGTCCGCCTCCCTACTTGGTGGACGCGGCGGCCACCTGCAGCTGGGGCTTGCCGAACAGCGCATTGTCCAGGGACGCGTTGACCGTCACCCGATCGATGGTCATCGTGTGGGGCATCCTGCCACCCTCGATCACCGTTTCCAGGACGTGCGGCACCATCAGGCCGTGCTCGGCCTTGTAGTCCCGGTAATAGATGGCCACGTTGCGCATCTTGCCGTCCAGTCGGTGCTGGTCGCCTTCGATCTTGCGTTCCAGGAAGGTCGACGCGTCGATCCAGACATGGCGCACCGCGCCATCCTTCATGGTCAACTTGATCCGGTAGGCGGGGTGTTTTTCCACGTCCTCCATTCCCTCCAGCGCGACCGTAGTGCCCTTGGCCGCATAGTCGACCAAGGGACCGTCGAGCTCGCCCCAATCGGCCGCCAGCTTGGTCTCCTCGGGCGTGAACGGCTCCGCGTCGTCGCGGCCCAGGAACGGTCGCACCTTCCAGCCCTGCTCGCCGTCATAGACCTGGAGCGCGGTCTTGCCCTCGAAACGTATTTCCAGCCGACTCTTGTGGGGCCGCTTCATCTCCAGCACGAACGGCAGCGACTCGTTCTTGGTGCCGCCAGCTTCCATCTGCCCGGACAATACCAGTGTATGGACCGCCCGCCAGGCGGCCAGCCCGCCCCGCGCGACCACGTTGCGGTCAACGATCTGGGCCGCGGTCAGCTTGGCTGCAGCGGGCGCGCCGGCCTTGTCCGGCTGCTTCGCCGGGATCGCAGCCGAAGCGGTGAAGGATAGGGCCAGGCCAAAGGCCGCCAGAAAATATCTGCTCAACATGTCCAACCTCCCTCAGTCAATGCGCCACGCGGCGCGTTCATCTGCAGTCATTCGACCGGCAGGTCGTCGGCCCGGAACGAACCGATTATCACGCTGACCCGATCGCCGGCCTTGACCGGATCTCCCTTGTTCGAGAAGGCCATCCAGTAGTTCATGTTGGCCACCGGCTCGCCCTTCTGACGCAGGTCGCCGACCTGTTCCATAACCGGAATCTCCAGCTCCACGCCGCGCACCGGATCGATCAGGTGCGGCTTGACCCGGTGATCGATCAGCACCGCGGCGCGGGCCGGGTCCACCACCCTGAAACTGAACCGGACCAGTTCACCGGAGGAGATCTTGCGCACCAGGAAATTGTCGACACCCCAGACCGACAGGTAATACTGCTTGGCCCGGAGCGCGATGCCCGAGGGCCGATAGGGCGATACCTTGTGCGCCGCCGGGGCGGCCGGGTGTTCGACCCTGGCCTCGACCGATGGGCTGAACAAGGCGAATGCGGCAACGCTGGCCGTGATCAGCATGGCCAGCGTTGCCCTGATCCGTGTGGTGCCGACCATCATGTCCTGACCTCCCCGATCCGACGCATTCAGACACCCGTTCCCGAGAGGGCTACGGCCGCGTGGCCACCGGAACTCGACACGTCCAGCGTGGCGGATTTCGGACCGGTCGTCCGCGGAGCAAAGTCCACGTTGATGGTGCAACTCGCGCCGCCGTTCAGCTGCTTGCCGCAGTTGTCGGTCTCGCTGAAGTCCCGGCTGTCCTTGCCGCTGAACGTGATGTGGATACCGTGCAGCGGCTGGCCGCCCGGGTTGGACAGTGTCACCCTCTGGACCACCCCGGTCCGGGGCGTGCCGGTCGAACCGCCGGCCGGTCCGGGCTGATGCTGGACGTGATCACCTTGGTTGCGCCCGGAATGACGCGCCAGTGCCGGCGTCGCGGACAAACCCAGGACAAGGACGCTCGCCATCGTGAGCAGGTAGCTGTTGGGTTTCATGGTCTGGACCTCCTTCATCTATCCTGTGTCGTCACCGGGCAGCCTGGACCTGGCCGAAATTCAGCGCATTGGGCACGACGTTGGCACCACCGCGACCGCCGCATCCTCCGGTCGCGCCCTGGAACTCGACCGCGCCGATGTCCGGGCAGTTCCGCTCGTTGCCGTAGAAGTCGGTCTCGGGCGGGCTCACGCCGGCCACTGTGCTGGCGGTGCCGGCATTGATCACCGGAGAACCGGCCGCCGGGCCGTAATTGCCGAGCGATGGACCACCGCCGTAGTTGCCGTCCGTGCCCAGTACCGTCGGGTTGGTGACGGTCAGCGGGCCCCAACCGATGTTGATCCAGTTGTTGCCCTCGTCCACCGTCGCGGACGGGGTCAGGTTGAACACCGGGTTCGGCACGGTCGCATCGGCGATCCCAGGCGGCACCTGCCAGCCGCATGGCACCGCCTGCCCCGTGGCCGAGTAGCAGATGCCTTCCGGCGGCACGCGCGAACCGTTGCAGTACTGGCTCAGCACGGTCGGGTTGGCGTTGGTGTTGTTGGAACCACCATAGCCCGCGGTGATCACCGAGTAGCTGGGCGTCAGGGTAAGACCCGAGGCATGGTTGCCCGGCCCCGTGTCGCCACGTACGCCGATGTCCCAGTAGCTCACGCCGGGGACGCAGGCGCCGGTGCCGCCGGTGATGATCGTACCGTTGCCGTTGGCCGTCGTTGCGTCAGCCTGTGGCTGGCTCGCCGCCGCCGTGTTGGTGAATGCGTTGTACAGCGTCACCACGTTCTGCTGGTTGAGCGTACCGGCACCCAGCGACCCCACGCCGATGTCGAACGACCGGTTCTGCCAGAACACATCGTTGAACACGAGCGGGACCGAGAACGAACGGCAATTGCCATTGGTCGCACTCGCACCGGTGTAGTGCCCCTCTGGGCAGGTCACCGTCACGGACGTGGGCAGGTTGGCCTGGAGCACCGCACTGTTCTGGATGCTCACGACGCCGGCCGGCTGCGGGCACGATGTCGTCCCGCCGTTCAGGCTGCAGTTGTTGCCCAGGGTGCTGGCCAGCGGCGCCCCGATGGTGTTGAACAGCACACCCGAGGAGGCGGAGGAGTCGTTGGACATGATCGTGTTGTTGACGAGGTTCAGGTTCAACGCATCCAGCAGGGAGATACCCGCGCCGTCCCACCCCGCCACGTTGTTGGCGATGATGTTGTTGGTCACGTCGACCCGGTACCACTGGGAAGGCTGGGTCGGGAAGGCGACCACCTCGGAGCCGTTGACGCTCTGGAAAGCGATGCCGCCGCCGCTGCCGCTCTCCGCCTGGTTGCCCAGGATCAGGTTGGCGTTGATCTTGAGGCCGGGACCGACGCCGTCGCTCGGCCCGATGGTGGACAGGTTGGCCGGCACGCAGTCCGCATCGGTCGTCACGCCGCATGGCGGGTCGACGTCCGGGGCGCCCATGATGATGAGGCCGCCGCCGTTGGCCGGGATCGTCGGGTTGGAGCTCTGATTGAACAGGAAGGCGTTGTGCTGAATGTCGCCATTCTTGCTGAACCCGATATGGCCGAAGCCGCCGCCGTCGCCAGTGCCCAGGTTGCCGCACACCCAGTTCTGGCTGAATGTGTAGTAGTCCGAGCCGGAGGCGATGCTGACCCCGCCCGCGCCGGCCGGCGTGGCCGAGAACAGCTCGTCGCCCAGCGAGGAGTTGAGCGTGACCGCGTTGTTGTGCATGTTCACGTTCATGTCGAAGCAGTACGGCAGTGCGACATTCGCGGTGCGGCTCGACTCGCATGAACCAGGCGGCGTGTTGGTCGTGCTGCCCTGGAGGTTCACGCCCGGATGTTCGCCCTGGCCGACGCTGATGCCGCCCGAGAACGTGCCGGCATTGTTGTAGATCCGGTTGTTGGCGATCTGGATGTTATGACCCCAGCCGTGGACCCACACGCCGCCGCCGCCCTGCGAGCTGTCGGTGATGGACAGGCCGTCGACGCCCGAGGGGTTGCACCAGAAGCTGCTCGGGTACGGATTGACGTTGTTGCCGCCACCCGTGCCTGAACCGCAATCCCGGTTGCTGCGGGTCAGTAGCGTGGTCCCGGTCGGGAAGCCCGCGAACAGCGAAGGCGTGAACGGATCCCGGCCGTGGAAATTCACGCCCTTGGACAGGACGGTGATGCCCGCGCCTTCCAGTGCGCCCATCAGCGAGGGCTCCTGGAGCAGCTCGGCCAGGTTGCCGTTGAGGTTGGCGTCCCAACCGACCGTGGATTCCAGCGGCAGGCGGTCGACCTGTGGATCGGGCACCGGCGCAGTCTTCGCCGTGAAGTAGTTCCACGTGTCGCCGTTGGTGCTCGGGCAGGTGTAGGTGCCGGTCGGGTCGTACGGGTGGCTGCTGGTGATGGGCGCGCCGTCGATCGCGATGCCCATCAGGCAGTTCACCTGCCTGCGCCAGACGTCCATCTTGCCGGCCGGGTGGGCGTTGGCGTTGATGATGCTGGACGCGGCGCCGACCCCTTGCAGACGGACCGGCTTCCACATAACGAGCATCTCGTCGTATTGCCCAGGCGGCACGATGATCAGGTCGCCCGGCGCCGCGGCGTCGAGCGCGGACTGGATCGTCTGTCCAGGAGCCAGCAGGGTCGGAGCCTTGCCACCGATGGTGACGGTGACGGTGTCGACCGATTTCTTGCCGGCGGCCGTGGTGATCACCAGTTCGCCGCAGCGCGCGGCGTTGGCCGTGCCGCTCGGGCCGCCGTACTGCAGCTGTTGCTGGATGGCGCATTCAGGCACCCCGGTGGGCACGGTACCGGTGATGGACGTGTCGCTCCAGGACACCCCCGTCAGCGGGTGAGCCTCGCCGTCGCGGCCGACCAGGGCCACGGTTCCCGCCGTAGCGCCGAAGCCGTAGTGGTGCTTGACGGTCTTCAGGTTGAACGGCGAGGTGTTGGCCTGTGGCCCGGAGTAGGCCTGGTTGAAGACATCCTGGTCGCCCAGGGCAGTGATGGTCAGGGTATGGCCGGCCGCGCTGACCCACGGTCCGACGCCGTCGCCGTCCACTTCCTTGATCGCCGGGGTGGCGTCAGGATAGGAGCAGTCGACGTTGTTGTAGCCCGCGCCGGCGAAGGCTGCGGTGGGCACCACCGGCGTGTCCATGTACTGCGTCTGGCCCGGCATGAACGGAATCTCATAGCAGAACTGGCTGTAGGCCGGGTTGAACAGCGGGTCTGGCACCGTGCCGTTGCCGGGGTCGTTCATGCAGGTGACCATCATGGTCGGCGCATAACCGGTCGGGTTGGGCGGATTGACCTCCCAGGTCGAGTAGGTCAGGCCGTCGTAGGCACCCCAATGGTCGGAATAGACCCGGGAGATCTCCGCTCCGGTCCAGTCCTTGATCGAGACCGGCATGTCCGGCGGCGAAAACTTCTCGCCGAAGGTCGGCGCGAACGGATCGAACTCCGAGGTGAAGTCGTCGGTGATGATGCCGGTGAAGTGTGCCGCCACGTGGGTCGGCGTGAAGATGAAGAACTTCGCCTGCGCCGACACCTGGTCACCCAGAGTCACTTCCTTGCGGTCGCACAGCGGCCGGGTGGCGCCCGCGAACGGCGCAACCTCCTGGGACCCCGGGAACAGACTGATGAAGTCGGGCACGATGCGCTCCTGCCCGACACAGGGCCACGCCTGTTCCTGCGTCTTCGTGGCGTCGATGCCGGCGCCATAGGTATGGAAGCCCAGGTTGGTGGTCGGGTTCTGCGCGTTGTACGGATTGTTGGCCGCATTCATGGCCGCCTGGTCGGGCAGGATGAACACGTTGCCCAGGCCGCCGAACTGCTGCGCCACCGGGGCGATGAAGTTGTCGCCGATCAGGATGTTCTTGTCCTCCTCCTTGACCAGGGTGAAGCCGGGCGGCACCACTACCTCGACCACGTACTTGCCAGTCGGCAGCATGGGAGTGCCGTCGGTCGGATCGGCCGTGCAGATCGTGCAGTTGGTGCCGGCCATCGACCCGGGTGTACCGGTACCGGCAGGATTGCCGGTGCTACCCGGCGGGTTGGCAGGCGCTCCCGTGGTGGGATCGCGGCCGACGATGCTCGGGAACTTGTACGCGCCGTCATAGGGCGCAGGCTGGACCTGGTTCCAGATGTGCATGGCGTCGTAGCACTTGAACTGGGCGTTGTACGGCAGGGTGTGGGTCGCCGTGCCGCCGTTGGCGTACTGGTCGAGCCACATCGGCTGGTCGTACAGGGAGAAGAAGAACAGGTCGCCGCCATTGCTTGCGGTCGGCCCGGCCATCTGGCCCGGGCAGTTCATGTTCGGCATGCCATCGGACCGGAAGCCCTGGGCCCAGTCGTCCCAGCTGCTGGTCTGGGTGGTGTCGACCAGCTTCATGGTCTGTGCACCTGAAGTCGGATCGGTTCCCACCTGGTATAGGTTCATGGTCACGTGCGGGACCATCGGCTCCCACTGGTTCTGGATAAGGTAGGACGGATCGTCGAACGGACGGGTCGAGGCGTACACCACGTCGCCCCGGATGCCGCCGTTCTCGCCGGCCGCGAAGGGTGTCTTGCCGAACTCGACGATCGAGTACTCCCCGGCCATGCCTTCCCAGCCCTCGCTGGTGACCCACGGAGGATCGATGCGGCCGGTCGACAGGAGGGTGTTGCAGGTGGTTGCCCCGCTCTTATCGGTGGTGCAACTGCTCGGCGGGTCGCTGCTGGCGGGTCCATTGGCAATGGACTTGCCCGTGCAATCCGCTGTGGCGCAGTACACCGAACCCGGGAAGCGCAGGTTGGTCGGCAGGGAGACCTGCTCGGCGGTGTTCGCCAACAGGTGGCCGATGGTCGAGTTGCCGCAAGGCGCGGTGCCGCCAGCCAGGCAAGCCGGGCTGCCGTCGGCCGGACCGCCGGCGTCGTAGACCACGTGGGTACCCGTGTTCTTGTAGCGGGTCGAGTCGGTCTCGATCACGTACCAGTTGAACAGCGGGAACACCTCATTGAAGTCGGCGTCGCCCGTGAAGCTGGTGGTGTTGAAGTTGGAGAAGCTGCCGTCCCGGTACCGGATGTTGGTCGGCACCAGGGCGATGCCCGGCTCATTCGGGTCGCGCACGCCGTTGCCGTTCAGGTCGTCGAAGGTGGCGGTGGAGATGTTGGACCACCATGCGTTGGTGGCGATGTCGCCCATGTTCCCGGAGGCCGGATTCGTATGGTCGAGCCGGACAGGGGTCGACAGACCGTCCACCAGCATGTCGTTCCACTGGTCGAACACCGTGACCCGCCAGTCGCCGTCGGGCAACCCGGTCAGCTTGAAGTGGCCGTTGGCGTCACACTTGGTGAACGCGAAGTCCTCGCCGTCCGGGTCGCCGAAGCTCACGTAGCACTGGGTGAACGAGAACGCGTCGTTCGAGCCGCTGCTGTACAGCCGCTGATCCGGCGTGCGGCTCATGCGTTCGTCGGTCACGGTGCCTGACACGGTGTTCGTGCAGTTCGTCCCGGTGATGTTGAGGTCGGTGCCGGCGCACACCCCGGCCAGGCGGCTGTTGATGATCGCCGGGTTGGCGAAGCCGATCGACACGTGGTAGCTGGCCGGGCCGTACTCCTGGAAGTAGCTGGGCTCGGCGATGCGCAGGAAGGAGTCGTGGGCCTTCTGGCCGTCCAGGGTGTTGGTCTGCAGCCATTCCTCGCCCTTGGCAATCCGCTCGGCGCCGGCATTGGCCACCACGCCGTAGCGTCCCGGATACATGTTGGCGATCACCGCCTGGCCGGCCAGCGGGGACAGCGTGGTGCCATCCGACTCATACTTCGGGCAGGTCACGACCACGCCGGTGATGCCCTGGTTGCTGGCGGTCCCGCCGGAACCCGTCAGCTGGTTCTTGGAGATCGGGCAGGCGTCCAGGCCGGTATTCGGGTCCTTGGTCCCGGCCAGCGAGTTCGACAGCGGCATGTTGAACATGTCGTAGGTGATCTGGCCGGTTGCGTCGCCCGAACCACCCGCCTCGTCGAACAGGGTGATCTGGAAGCCGCCCAGGCCAGGCTCGTTGGGCGAAATCACGTCGACGCCACCACCGGCGTCGTTCTCGCCATTGAGCGGGAAGTCGTCTTCGAACACGAACACAGAGAGCTTCGCCGTCTGATAGGGACTCGGCTCCGAAAGGACGATGACCGAGTTCTGTCCGGGCGAGATCGGCGCGCCGCCCATGCCGTGACCGCAGGCGCCGGGATTGGTTGCGCTGGCCGAACCGCTGATGCAGTCGGCCGAGGCGTTGCCGCTGATGAACGGTTGGGCCGCGTCACCCGGCAGGACCGAAATGTAGTAGCGCTTGGTCGGGTCGAGGGCGACCTGGCCCGGGTCGAGCTGGGCCTCCTGGGTGCCGGGCTGGCAGACACCGTCGGCCGTATCGCAGACGGCGGGTACGTGCAGTCCGGTGTTCGGGTCCAGCATGGTCTGGCCCGATTCGCAGGACAGCGGCCCGGTGCAACCGGTCGCCACCACCGGCATGTAGCTGGTGTGGAAATTGGTGCCGAAGGTCGGCACGATGCCGGTGCCGGTGTTGGTGGTCTTGGTCGGATCGATGGGGAAGGTCCGGTCCTCCTCGATGATCCAGCGGTAGTCCGTGATCGCCGTGGTGCGATCCTTGCCGTCCAGTACCGTCACCTTGAGGCCGCTGGCAGCCGGGAAATCAAGGGTCACGGTCGCGGCCGAAGCGCTGAGCGTCCCCTGGGAGTTCTGTGCCTGGTAGGTGAAGGTGTAGGTGCCGGGCACGGTGACGCTCGCCTTGAACGAACCGCTCGGATCGACCGTGACGGTCAGACCGCTTGACGGCTTGACCGTCGCCGTGGCGACCGTCAGGGGATAGCCCGCCGCATCGCTGTCGACCGACAGGATGCCGGGGGAATTGATGGTCAGCGAGCTGGCCACGTTCGACGTATAGGTGATGGGATTCATGGCGATCCCGCTCGCCGCCTCGACCGTCGCAGCGCCCAGCGTGACCTGGGCGGTGATGCCGGAGGAGCACACCCCGCCGATGACCGTGCCGTTGGCGCAATAGCTGAAGGAATCCGAGGTTGCGGTTCCGGTCGGGACATAGGAGAAGGTACCGTTCGGGTTCAACGTCACCGTGCCGTTGGCCGGAGCCGTCAGGAGCGTGACGCCCGACACGCCGACGTCGTTGGCCATCACGCCTTTTGCCGGGTCCGAGACGCTGAGCGTCTGGCTGGCGACGAGCGAGTTGTAGGTGTCGGGATTGGCCACCGCGGCGGCGCTGGCGGGCAGTAAGGCACCGTTGGCGCTGATATAGCCCTGCATGCCGCCGTCGCGGTGATTGTTGGTGGACAGTGAGAGTTCGCGGTCGAACACCGGCAGGGCCGGAGCACCACTGGCCGGGGCATTGATCAATGCGTCGAAGGTCTTGCCGGCGGCCATGAAGACCTCGGTCTCGACCTTCGGATTGCCGGGTGGCGGGAAGCCGTCTTCGGCGATCAGGGAGAAGCCGTCGACAGTGCTGCCTTGAGCATCCTTGGTCTGGGCGCCGACGATCGACGGGATGTGCATGCGCAAGCCGGCGTTGACGAAGCGTACCAGCACGGTACCGGTCGAGGTGGCCGGCAGCGCGGCGAACAGCGATTTGCTGGCGTTGGTACGGTCGAACGACACGCCGTTGATCATGTAATAGCGCGGGCTGTAGTTCACCGCCGGCGGATAGCAGGTATGGACCGCAGGATCGCCGCACTGGCCGGCCTGGCCGTTCCAGACCCGTGTCTCGCTGAACCCGGTGGTATTCACGGCCATGTTCACTGCACTATTCTGCGCCGGGTCGATCTCGCTCAGCAGAATCGGGACTTCAGCGTTGTACGACGCCGTTGCCAGGCAAGCCCCGGTCGTGCTGGCCGGGTCCGGGTAGGCGCAGCCTGCAGTCGATCCACTGGGGGCGCTCGTCACCACCAGCATGCCGTACAGGCCCATCGGCCCCTGGATGGAGGGGTGGGTACCGGACTCGATCAGGTACGTGCCGGGCCGCAGGTTGTTCCACGTGAGGGCAGTGGTCGCGCCAGTCGCAACCTCGGTGCCGAACGACTCGACTCGGGGCGGCTGGGGCGGCGGCGTGAAGGTCGGATTACCGCCACCGGCACCGGCCGCGATCGGCCAGGTGAGACCCACGCCCGCGTGAACCGGGCTCGTGGTCCGGGTCGGGGCGTCGCCCAAGCCGCCGCCCAACTGGCCGACGATCATCAGAGAGGTCGGGATATTGCCGCCTGAGAACGACAGATTGTTGGTCAGGTTGATGGTCAGGTTGGTACCGGTCGGTACCGTGATGACCACCGGCGACCAGCCGGTTCCGGCGTTCGCATTCAGGGACGCGCAGGTTGCCATGCTGCCGGTGACGACAGCGCCGCAGGTAAAGCCCCACATGGGCACGGCCTGGCCGTCCGGCAACGTGGCCGTGCTCGGCCCCGCCGCCAGGTTGACCGTGTCGGCGAAGACGGCGCCGCTGGCCAAGAGGAGCACGGATGCCGCAAGCCCCGTCTTGTTCAGAATCGTCTTGAAGAGGTTCGATCCCATTGCGGTTCTCCTTTGTCCTAAGAGCCTATTTCCGTTGGGGACAGGCTCTAATTCGCTTCGTTGATCGCGAATACCTGAGGATCAACGAGCAGCATCATCATCATTCCCCCTGGGAAGATGTTGTTCGTGGTGATCTCGCGCTCGTTGTGCGAGTGCCACATGAATCCGAAGCCGGATTCCTCCCTCGGGTTGCCGATCGTCCCGGCGGGCGGCGTGGTCGAGGTCGTGCCGATCGCACGGCCGGTCGCATCCGGCCCCAGGTAGGGGCTGCCGCCGTACCACAAACCGTTGGTGAGGATGTTCGAGTCAGGCAGCGTCACCGGGCCTCCGGAGCCGACCTGGCCGAAGGGGTGCTTCTCCAGCGGCTTGTCGTGGTCCTGGCACCACTCGTAGTAATTCGGCGCGTCGGGCGGCGCGCCGCTGGCCACGGTGTAGTAGCCGTTGGCGTCCGGCGTGCAGATCACCGGCTTGCCGTTGTACTTGTACAAGGGGCTTGCCGGGTCGATGTTGTACACGCTGCCCGCGCCTGACGCCGTGTGACCGAACACGTCCCAGTTCAGCCCCTTGCCGGTCCAATAGAAGATGGCATCCATCGCCTGGCCGGGGGTTGAGGTGGTGGTGAACAGCAACGGGCCAGCCAGCTTGGTCGGGTCGGTCTTGGCGAGCAGCAGGTTGGCGTCCCAGGCCAGAACGTGCAGGTGGTTGGCGTGTTCGTGGAACGGATGCTGCCAGCGCCCGGTGCCGGTCTCGCGGATCAGGGCACGCTCGCCCGGATGGACATGCGGGTTTCCGTTATACGGCTGGTGTGGGTACTGAGGCGCGTAGTTGGGGTCCATGTCGTCCGGCATGGAGCGGCCGTTGATCATGAAGTAGGCCGGGTGATAGGGCTCGGTCTGGATCGTCATGCAGCCGGTCGGCTGGGTGCAGGGCAATGCGGCCTGCACCTCGGCCTGGCTGTGGATGACCGGGTCGATCTCTGAGAACTGGAACAGGTACTCCCGGTCGTAGCAGCTTTGCGGGATATCGTAGGCCGAGGCCGCCAGCCTGAAATCGGTCTGGCCATCGGGCAGCGTTGCCGTGAGACCGTGGCAGTCAGGCGGCACGCCGGCCAGCAGGGTCTCGGCCGGCACCGCGTTGGGCAGGACGATGATCACGCCGTACAGGCCCATCTCGATCTGCAGGTCGCCCTGGGTGCCGCTGTAATAGGTGCGGGTGCCCGGAGTGGTGGCAGTGAAGGTGTAGGTCACGGCGCAGCCGGTCGCGGCCTCCATGGCGAGCAGGCCCTGCTGGGCCGGGGCCCCGTTGGTGCAGGTCGCCGGCTGGCTGGCCGCCGCGGCGGCGGTGACCGTGAAGCCCGGGAACATCATCGAGGTGTTGCCGGCGGCAGGCGGCAGGTTGTTGGTCAGGGTCACTGAGACCTGGTCGCCTTCATGGACGATCAGCGTTGGCCCTGGGATCTGCATGCCCGGGCAGTTGGCGCCCTGGGCCGTGCCGATGGCGGCCGGTGCGAAGCCCGCCGGCAAGCCGTTGCAGCCGTAGCCCCAGGAATAGATGCTGGAACCATCCGGCTGGCTGATGTAGGCCGGCGCGGCGTCGAGGTTGAAGGCGGGGCCGGTGATGCCCGGCGCGGCGGCTCGGGCGTGTCCCGCAGCCAGCGCCGCGAGCGCCAGTACGACCATGGACAGGAGCCGTGCGATCAGGATGTTCAGGGGGATTTGGCTCATGGCTCGTCTCCTAGCTGCAGGCCTTAGTGGTCGGGTCTACGGCGTTGCAGATGTGGATCTCGGTCATCATGCCGCCGAAGTTCTCGGCATCATTCGAGAGGTGGTCGAGGTTGGGGCTGTAGATATAGAAGGTCTGGCCAACCTGGTACTTGGTCGTGTCGCTGGCGTCCAGAATGATGTCGGCCGACTCGCCGCCGCCCAAGGTGATCGAGTTGGTGTAGTAGTCCATGTTGTTGCCGGCCTGATCGCGCAACAGCTTGGCGTTGTAGCCGATCACGTGCATGGGGATGCCCAGCGAAGCCAGGGTGTCTTCCTCAGTCACGTCCAGGTCGGAGATACGGAGCAGCGCCTTGCCGCCGACCGGGATGTTGATCAGGCTGGGCAGCGGCTGGGAGTCGTGCTGGGTACCGTCGGTCGACTGTGTGGTCATCGGGCCGTAGGGAGTCCAGCCGCTAATGTAGTTGGCCGGACTGACGGTGTCCGGATAGCTGCGGCCGTTGAGCAGGAAATACTTGTCCTTCATGTCGGTAAACGGCTCGGGGTTGAAGGTCATGCCGACGAAGTGGAAGTTCGGGTCGAAGCCGTGCATCTGGATCGGATAGTCGACGTCGTAGGCGGTGGAGCCGTCGCCGTCGTTGTAGGTGTAGTGGGTCGGCTGGCCGCTCAGATTGTTGGCGTGGATATCGCTCGCGGGGACCACGGCCGGCAACGGGGCGGAACATAGGATGTCAGGATCGGTATGATTCGTGTCGCCCTGCGGATAGCAGGCGGTGCGCGGGTCCTTCTGCTGGGCCAGTACGCCGACCGTCGTGTCGGTGTACAGGTTGCCGCCGGCCGGAACCCGGTCCTGCCGCGGCCGCACGTAGATCTGGCCGACCATGCCCATCTGCAGGTGCTCGGGCGGGGTGATGTGGCAGTGCCAGATGTAGGTGCCAGCGTCCGGCGCCAGGTAGTAGTAGGTCATGCTGCCGCCGATGTTGATGGCGACCGAGGGATCTGGAACGCCATCGTAGAAGGCCGAGGCGTTCGGGTAGCCGTGGAAGTGCACGGTGTGCTGCTCGAACAGGTCGGGCCGCATGATCATGCCGACGTTGGTCAGGGTCAGGAAGAACTCGTCGTCCTCGTCGATGGCCATGGTCGGGGCCGGTTCGTTGCCGTTCATCACGCCGACGTCCATGATCGGCCGCGGATCGACGAAGCCGTCCAGGCCGTAGTAGGGACTGCTCGGGTTGCAGTAACTCGGCGGTTTGGGATTGCTGGCGGAGCAGTCGGGGTCGGTCGATACCTGCGGGTCCTGGGTGAGGCCGACGGCACCGTTGAAGAAGCCGGGCTTGATCGGCGCCGGGCTGGCCGTGCTCGACTGGTCCACCGGATCGCCGACCTGCGGGCTGGAGGGGTCGACCTGGTCGAACACCCATGCGGGCTCGGTCCCAGGCTGGCCGGCCGCCATGTCGCCCAGCCCGGACAGCGGGCCAAACGCGAACAGGTAGATCTGGTTGCCGTCGGCCATGGTGGCGAAGCCGTCGCCGCCGCCGATCTGCTGGCACTTGATAGAACCACCGATGGGATTCTGGTTGTCGGCGGCCGACAGAGGCGGAGTCGGGTGCAGCGTGGTGCTCATCGGACACTGCACCCGGAAGCTCGTGGCGCCGGCGCTCATGGCGTATAGCGCCAATGACAGGGCGATAACAAGACGCCCGAACTGGGAAAAGTTCAACATGTCGCGTCCTCCTTCCCGTTTGCGGGGGCTTTGCCCCCTTGAATCAAAGGTGCCGATGAACTGTCTCAACATGGGTTGACTACCCGCTGATCTGCTCCTCCAACTGTCATTAATCGCAATGGCAATCGTTCTTACGGTCATCGTGATGTCACATTAGTTAGAAAAGTCCGGTATGCATCTAAAGGGAACACAGTATGCTGGGGACGGGTTTGCTGTATTTGTTGAGACGTGGTCGTAGGTACGGAACCTTTGGTACGGTGCGCGGAAAATCTCCCGGGAGCGGCGAAAACCAGCGCCATGCCCGGCTCTAGCCGGCTCTGATTGCGGCGAACACCGTTTGCCATTCCGGGACCGGAGCAAGACAACGACCGGTCAGACCGGAATCTCCTGAACGTGCGGCGCAATCGGATTTATCCGAGCGGATTCAGTAGCGAAAAAAATTGGATCAGACGATCGCTCGGAAGATGTTCGAAGTGTTTCTTATAGGGACAGGAGACTTGTTCCCGTGCGGCTGGCCGCCTTTGTCGGAGCCGGATGAAGCGGCTGGCACCACTAGAGGATCACCATCCCCTTCTCGATGGCAAACGCCGTCAGGGCGGCGGCGTTGTGCAGATTCAGTTTCTTCATCAGGTTGGAACGGTGTTTCTCCACCGTCTTCACGCTGACGCAGAGATAGCTGGCGATGTGCTTGTTCGAGTGCCCCTCGGCGATGAGCTTCAGGACCTCGCGCTCCCGCTGGGTCATGGTCTCGAATGGGGTCTGCTCGCCTGGTGCGGCCCGGCCATCCAGGTAGCCCGTCACCACGCTGTTGGCCACATCCGGGCTCAGGTAGGTCTTGCCCCTGAGCAGGCTGCGGATGGCGAGCATGAGTTCTTCCCGCGTCGCGTGCTTGAGCACGTAGCCGTCTGCGCCGACGCGCAGCGACTCCCGAATGTATTCCTCGGCCTTGTGCACGGTCAGGACCAGGACGCGAATCTCAGGGTACCGCCGCTTGATCTGGCTGATCGCCTCCATGCCGTTCGTACCGGGCATGGAAAGGTCCATGATGATCAGCCCCGGCGAAAGGGTGCCCGCGAGGTGCACCGCATCGCGGCCATTGTCGGTCTCGCCCACGACTTCGATATCCGTATCCGAGGCGAGCATGGCCTTGATTCCGTGACGAAGAAGTGTGTGATCCTCTACGAGGAGCAATCGGTGCCTATGTTCCATCTCTCCCTCTCCCGAGTTTGAGCCGTGCCGCCGCGCAACGCGATCGCGGCGAGTTCAGCCCCGTCTGGACAGCATAGCATTCCATCCGGCCCCCGGCCGGGTTGTCGGCGGACACCGCCCCCGGACGGGTCTTGCCGGACGTCGAAGGCGCTCGGACAGGGGGCCATGCCCCGAACACTGCGGGTCGACCCTGGTTCGCGGAGATCGGGCCGCCGTTCGATCATGGCCCGGCCTTTCCGGCCGCACTCGGCCCGCCGAAGATGTCGTTTCCGAACAGGTCGGTGCTCTTCTGATTCTGATTCCCCGGCACGGCCTGGGCGGCGCCTTGATCGGTCGTGACCGAGCCGCCCGAGCCGGCCGGCAGCGCCGAGAATACCCAGTCCGAATAATGCTCCAAGCCGTCGAACGCCCCTTCCTCCTGGCTGAAATTGGCCACCTTGATCGGCTTCTCCCTGGAGGGACTGTATACGCCGACGATCCCTCCATCCGGCCCGCGGACCAGGCCCCAGTCGTCCTTGCCGGTGATCGGGTCGACCCAGATTCGTCTCAGGTAGCGCCGGGTATCCGGGAAACGGGGATCCTTGATCAGGTCGTCGAGACTGGCGGGGTAATGGCGATTCCCTCCGACGCCCGCCAGATAGTAGCGGGCAATGGCCATGCGGAACTGCTGGCCGACGAAGAGCAGCTGGCGCTCGTCTTCGCGGCGCATCGCCGTATGCCAGACCTCGGCCGTAGCCCCCGCCACCGCGCTCATCAGGACGACCAGCGCCAGCACGGCAAGATACGTGAAGCCGGACTGGCGGCAGGCGACGGGGAGGCGGGAGAACCGGCGCATCGTCACCAGTCCGTATAGGGCTGGCCATTGCTGCCCTGCCCCGGCGCACCGCTCTTCACGTCGTAGACACCGCCTTGGTCTGGATCCTCGGGCGGGACGACCACCCAGGTCGTAGCGCTCCCGGTGATCGGATCCACCGGGATGGATCGCAGATAGTGTCGGCTCACCAGATCCTGCAGCGCATCCGGATAGCGTCCGGTGTCGCCATAGCGCTTGTCCAGTGCGTCGCGCATCAAGGCCAGGTCCTCGTGCAGGACCGCCTCGCGGGAGTGCCGCACGCTGTTGAAATAGTAGGGCACCGCGATGGTCAACAGCAGGGCGATGATGCTCATCACCACGAGCAGCTCAATCAGGGTGAAGCCTGTCGGGCCGTCGCGTCGGGAGAAGAGGCTCGCGCTCATGTCACCATTCCCGATATGGGATGCCGTTCAGACTCTTGCCCGTGGCCAGCGAATAGACATCGAATACGTCGTCGCCTTCCTGCGGGTCGTCGGGCGGGCTCTCGTAGCTGCGCTTGCCCCATGTATCGGCCGCGCTCAGTGTCGGGTTGGTGTTGAACGGATCGCGCGGCAGACGCCTCATGAAATAGATCTTGCGCGGCGTGGGGCTGGTGGCGTCGTCGACGCCGTTGACCAGCTCGTCGAGCGAGTCGGGATATCCCGAACTGTCGGCCTTCTTCACGATCCGTCCCTGGTCGGCGGCCAGCTTGTAGGCATCGATTCCATTCCGGATCTCGCGCAACGCGACGCGCAGATCCTGTTCGCGGCTGCGCTGTACCGCCGTTTCGGCCAAAGGCAGCGCCATGAGCGAGAGAATGGAAATGATGAGTACCGTGACCACCAGTTCGATGAGCGTGAAGCCGTTCAGCGAAGTCCATTGTGGCGGTGGAAGCCGCGCAGTGTCGGCCGCCCCGGTCACGACACCCCTCCCACCGGCAGGGACTGCCGGATGTTGAGCGGCAGGTAGGTCAGGCCAAGTCGGCCCGCGGAAATGCCTTCCACCCGGTAGATGCCTTCGATCACATCCCCCGGCGAAACGGTGTAGAGCTGGTCTCCCTTGGTCAGGAAGATGATCAGCGGACCATTGGGGGCCTCGTAGCTGCCCATGTAGCCGAACGGCAGCGGCGGCGCCGTCGGCGGAGGCGGCGGCAGCGGTTTAGGCGGCGGCGGGGGCGGCGGCGGGACGTACCAGGATTTCTGGGTGAACAGGTTCGGCGCGGGAGGATCGGCCTGATTCAGACGACTGCGCTGGATGGCCGGCAACATCTCGGCCAGCCCCTGCACCGCCTTCCGCTCCCGTGAAGCCGCAAGGTGAACGACTTGGGCCCGGGCCGCCGGCACCTTGCCCATGGTCTGCGGCTTGTCGCTTGCCGAGCCCCCGAGTACCAGGGTGGAGGCCAGGACGGCCAGCAGCCTGCGTGCCGCCGGCGCGTTCATGACGTCCGCCTCAGGTACAGGGTCAACCGGATCGTGGCCAGGACGCCCGAATCGCCGATCTTCTGCCGCTCGAAGCTGACATTGTCCAGGGATGCGGTCGGAACGGCGCTCAACACGTCCTGGATGAAGCCGCGGATGTCGGGATAGGCGCCACTCAAGGGCAGGATGATCTGGTAACCGGCCAATTGCCCGGAAGGCTCGGCGACCAGCCGATAGTTTCCCTCCAGGAACTTCAGATGGTGGCTCACCGCCGCCGCCTTGATCTTCGCGAGCCAGTCGGGTGCGCTCTGGGTGGTCGGGAACCGGCGGTAGAAATCAGCCAGCTGACGACCGGGGTCCATGCGGCTGGTCCGCCCCGCCATGGCGGTTTTCATCTGCAGGGCCTGGACTCGGCTCTCCAGGTCGGCGAGGTCCTGCTCGGCCGGCAGCACGACGCCGAGGTAGAAGCCGAGGCCGAGCACTGTCATGCCCAATGCGGCGAGCCATGGCTTGGGCAAGCCGTCCAGGCCGCGCAGGCGAAGGCTGGGGAAGATGGTCATGATCCGGACACCCAGGCCGCGCCGACCGTGAAATGCACCGGCTGTTGGGGATCCTGAAGCTCGACCTTATGGTGCTGCAGGTAGACGCCGGTCAGCGAGCCGCTGGTTTCCAGGCGGCGGGTGTAGTCCAGAACCTCGTCGTAGCCCTTGGCCTCGCCGGTGATCAGTACCGTGCCCTTGTTCGGGTTGGGATCGATACCGAGCAGGGCGATGTCCTGGTCATTGGCCGCCTCGACCGCACCGAACAGGCGCCCCCAGGGCAGATCCAGCCGAACCAGTATTTCTCGTGCGGCACGGACTTCGTTCCCAAGGCGCGGGGCATGCGGGTCGCGGCGAGCCCGTTCCCCGGGGTATAACCGCTCGGTCAGCGCGTCCAGCCGGGCCTGCTGTATCGCAGTGGCATCCGACACCGCGCGCTGATGCCAGGCCATCAGACCGAACACCGCGCCGGCCACCAGCAAGGCCACCCAGCCACTCCGCGTCCGCCAAGGATGGTCGTTTCGGAAATCGAGATTCAGCGCTCGCATCGCATCACCCGCACAAGGCCATTCCAACTGCGGCGGCATGCTCCTCTGGAACACCGGCGGGGAGCGGCGTGCGCAGGATGCGGACGTTCTCGCCCGCGTCCTGCAGGATCTTTTCCGCGACCTCGTCCGGCGCACACACGCACACCCGCGCCTCGCCATCGAGGTCCGTCAGCACCCGTTCACGGGCCAGCTGGGCCGGCAGACCCGCTGCCCAATCCGGGCCGGCATACTGGTTCCGCAAATCGATCCAGCGGCCGTTCTGAACAATCGCCAGGCACATGCGCCCCGGCTCTGCGAGCACGAACCAGGCCTGCGGTACGTCGAACTCGCGGCGCCAGCGATTGAAGGCGCTCATCAGGTAAGGCTGGACGGAACGCAAACGCTTCCCCGCCGCAGCCACCGCCTGATCAAGACCGGCCAGCAGTTCCGCGTCCACCGCACAGGCCACCCGCGACTCACCGTCTGCGCACGGGCTGAGCCTGATCTCCCAGGCTGAGGCCATCCCCCCGTACACCTGCTCGAAGCAGTGCCGGGCGTGGGCCAACTCCTCCTCCTTGCCGTTCAGCCTGCCGCGCCAAGGCACCAGGACATAACGCACGAAATGGTTGGACAACACGACCCGGATGCCGGACGGCCGACCGGGGAGCCCCGCCAGTCCATCCCGGAACCAGCGCAGTGCCGGTGCCCAGACCGGCTCACCGCGTTCCGCTGCCGCACATTCCGCGAACTCGGCCCGCAGCAGTCCTTTTCTCCCGCCCAGTTGGACCAGGCTGACCCGGTCCGGGCTCAGGGCTGCGCGCAGCGGCTCAGTCGACGAGAGTGACACGGTTGATCTCCTGCAATGTGGTCTCTCCGCTTCGCACCATGTCCAGTGCGGCGTCGCGCAGAAAACGAGTGCCGTTGCGCCGGGCGGCTTCCTTGATGACGCGGACCGGCTGCCGAGCGACGGTCATTTCCCTGATCGCGTCGTTCAGGTAGAGCAGTTCGGCGATGGCTTTTCGCCCCTTGTAGCCGGTTCCTCGGCAGTGCCCGCAACCGTGCCCTGCCATGAAACGAAAGCCTTCCACCTCCGCCGAGGTCAGGCCCGAGTCGTTCAGCAAAACCGCATCCGGCTCGACCGGCGCCGAACAATGCGGGCAGTTGATCCGCACCAGCCGCTGCGCCAGGATGCCGTTCACCGCGGAAATGAAGTTGTACAGGTCAACGCCCATGTGCATGAACCGGCCGATGACGTCGAACACGTTGTTGGCGTGCACGGTAGTGAATACCAAGTGCCCGGTCAGGGCCGACTGAAGGGCGATCTGTGCGGTCTCGGGATCCCGTATCTCGCCCACCATGATCTTGTCCGGGTCGTGGCGCAGGATCGAGCGCAGGCCGCGGGCGAAGGTGAGCCCCTTCTTTTCGTTGACCGGTATCTGCAGTACGCCGGGCAACTGGTACTCGACCGGATCCTCGATGGTGATGATCTTGTCCTGCCCATGGTTGATTTCCGAAATCGCGGCGTACAAGGTGGTCGTCTTGCCCGACCCGGTCGGGCCGGTGACCAGCATCATGCCGTAGGGCTTGGTCGCCAGATTCCTTATCAGGCCTATGGTGTCGGCGTTGAAGCCCAGGCAATCGAGGCGCAGCCCGGTCACCTGGTCGGCCAGGGCCTGCTTGTCCAGGATGCGCAGCACGGCATCTTCGCCGAAGATGCTGGGCATGACCGAGACCCGCAGGTCCACCTCCCGGCCGCGCATGGACACCTTGAAGCGCCCGTCCTGCGGAATACGCCGCTCGGCGATGTCCAGTTCGGACATGACCTTGACCCGGGAAAGCACTTGCTCCGCCACTTCGCGGCCTTCCAGGGACCCCACCTGGGTGAGCACCCCGTCCATGCGGTACTTGATCACCAGGCCCGCCGCCACGGTTTCGAGGTGGATATCACTCACACCGGTCCTCAGGGCATCGTACAGCGTGGAGTGGACGAGCTTGACCACCGGGCTGGTATCGCCGCTGATGCTCTTCAGCGAAAGCGCTTCCGCCACCGGGCCGGCGCTGGTCGCACCGGAAGAGCCGGAGAGCGCGCTGTCCATCGCATGCATCTTCTCTTCCTGACGGCTGAGCCAGGCGGCGATGTTGGAGCGGTGTGTAATGGCCCGCTGGAAGGGGCCACGAATTTTTTCTTCCAGCCATGCCTGGAGCCCCATATCGAATGGGTCACCGAACACCACCACCAACTGGCTTTCCGGGTTCCGGAACGCAAGACAATCCCGTTCCAGGGCCTCGGTAAAAGCGATCGTCTCGAAGTCGGGCGCCATACTATCGAGCGCCATCATATCCAAGGTCGGGTAACCGAAGATCGCGCCGAGGTTTGCGGTGAAGCGTGTCGCCGGCAAGGCAAGTATCTCCTCCAGCACCTCGACCGTGGGCCGATGGCTCTGTGCGGCACGTTCCTTGGCCTCATGCATGATCTTGGCTCCAATCATGGGAACACCAGCTTCAATGCCGTCGCTGAGATTCATATGGACCTCCCTCGAACACGGCTGCGGCCATGGAGACCGGGTAGATGCCGACCAGCACACTGGCGCTCCGGCCGGACCAACTGGGCGCTTTGCGCGGGGTTCATTGAATGCTCCCGGCCAGTTCGAAGATCGGCAGGTACATGAGAACGACGATGAGGCCGATGGCCAAGCCGATGAAGGCCATCAGAATCGGCTCGAACAGGCGGGTGAACCAATCCACCCAGCGGCTCATCTCCTCGTCATGGAATCCGGCAATGCGTTCCATCATCGTCCCCATCTCGCCACTCTTCTCACCCACCCTCAGCAATCGCAGGGCCACGGGAGTAACGAGACCATGGCGTTCCATCGCCGCCGAGATGGGCAACCCCTCGCGGATTGCCTGCGATGCCATACCGAGCTGGGTTTGCAGCAGGGGCGACAGCAGACCGGACACCATGTCGATGGCGCTGACCACCGGTATGCCGCCGCGCAGCAGCATTCCCAGGGTGCGGTAGAAACGGCCCAGCTGGTAGACCTTGAGCCGGCTCCCAAGGCTTGGCAAGCGCCATAACTGGCTCATACAGGCACGCCGGACGCCCGGCTGGGCGACGGCCCAAGCCAGCCCGGCCATGGTGACTAGCCAGGCCACCACCGCCACCAGGCTGTGCGCCTCAAGCAACTGTCCCCAGGCCATCAGCAACTTCGAGAACAAGGGTAGTTGGGTGCCGAGATCTGAGTAGATGCGGCTGAACTTCGGCACCACATACAACAGAAGGAACAACGTCGCCATGCTTCCCGCCGCCAGCAGCAGTACGGGATAGATGGAGGCACTGACGATACGCTTGCGTACAGCGTCCACCTGGGTCTGATAGGCCACGTAGCGGCCCAGAGCCTCATCAATGTCTCCGGTCTTTTCGCTGGCACGCACGGCGGCGATGTACAAAGCCGGGAAAACGGCCGGGAACTGTTGCAAGGCAAAGGACAGTGGATGGCCCTCGTACAGGCGGGCCAATATCTGGCGCATTACCTTGCGCTGCTCGGCCCTGGTCTCCTTTTCCGCGAGCGTTTCCAGCGCATCGACCAGGTTGAGCCCGGCCTGCAACAGCGCCAGAAGCTCCTGGCTGAACAGGGTCAGCTGAAAAGTCGACCCGTAGCCCAAGATATGGATGGGCCATACGGTATGGGAACGTACCGACAACACCGCGAGGCCTTGCGCCTTGGCCTGTTCCAGTGCGTCGGCTGCGCTCGGTGCCTCGAAGGTGAGCGCCGTCACCCCCTCCCCATCTCGCAGTGCTCGAACCTGGAATTGCATCGTCGCCCCCTAGTCCGTGATATCCGCCGCCTCGCCGGTACCGCCCGGCTGACCATCCTTGCCGTAGGAAAGCAGATCGAAGTCGCCGGTCTGGCCGGGAATCCGGTAGACGTAGGGATTGCCCCATGGATCGGGTGGCACCGGCTTCTTCAAGTAGGGGCCGCCCCAGTTTGGTTCATCGGTGGGCCGGCTGTACAAGGCATTCAGACCCTGCTCGGTGGAAGGATAATGACCTGTGTCCAAGCGGTATTGATCCAGGGCGCGATCGAGACCGTAAATCTGGACCCGTGCGGCCTTCACCTGGGACTTGCCGACCTGGGCGAAATACCGGGGCGCCACAAAACCAACCAGCAGCCCCAGGATGACCATCACCACCAGCAGTTCGATAAGGGTAAACCCCGACGCCTTCGGCATTTGAACTCTAGCCAATCGCCCGTTCATCCCGAATCCTCCGCTCCAGTCCCTCTCCTTCCTCAGGTACAAAAACACTGTGCCTTAGGGCTATAGGATCAGCGTAGCAATGGGACAGCAGACGGCTCTACAGCAAACCACGTATTCCGATATGAAGTGGAAACTGTATTTTCTGACCACCGCCTCGCCATCGCAGCACAGTTCAAGTGGTGCGGCGGACTTTGGCCGGCCTTGACGCAACGAACCGATATTCGACACTGAAGGGCGCGAATAGCCCCCGTGGTTGCCGAATCAAAAAACAAAAAAGCCTCCACATCGGGAGGCTTTGAAATACATGGTGGGCCCGCAGGGACTTGAACCCTGGACCAAAGGATTATGAGTCCTCTGCTCTAACCAACTGAGCTACAGGCCCTGCGGGGCGGTTGCCCGCCCCGTGGAAACATCAATCGAGGAAGCTGCGCAACCGCTCGGAGCGGGACGGATGGCGCAGCTTGCGCAGGGCCTTGGCTTCGATCTGGCGGATGCGCTCGCGGGTCACGTCGAATTGTTTGCCGACCTCTTCCAGGGTGTGGTCGGTATTCATCTCGATGCCGAAGCGCATACGCAGCACCTTGGCCTCGCGTGGAGTGAGCGAATCCAGCACATCCTGGGTGGCGTGCTGCAAGCTGGAATACAACGCAGCCTCGACCGGGGCCAGGGTGGACTGGTCCTCGATGAAGTCGCCCAGATGCGAGTCCTCGTCGTCGCCGATCGGGGTTTCCATGGAGATGGGCTCCTTGGAAATCTTCATGATCTTGCGGATCTTGTCCTCGGGCATTTCCATCTTCAGCGCCAGCGTCGCCGGATCGGGTTCCTGGCCGGTTTCCTGCAGGATCTGGCGGGAAATCCGGTTCATCTTGTTGATGGTCTCGATCATGTGCACCGGGATGCGGATGGTGCGGGCCTGGTCGGCGATCGAGCGGGTGATGGCCTGCCGGATCCACCAAGTGGCGTAGGTCGAGAACTTGTAGCCGCGCCGGTATTCGAACTTGTCCACGGCCTTCATCAGGCCGATGTTGCCTTCCTGGATCAGGTCGAGGAACTGCAAGCCGCGGTTGGTGTACTTCTTGGCGATGGAGATTACCAGACGCAGGTTGGCCTCGATCATCTCCCGCTTGGCGCGGCGCGCCTTGGCTTCGCCGGTCGACATCTGCTTGTTGATGTCCTTCAGTTCCTTGACCGGCAGGCCGGCCAGGTCCTGCAATCCACGCAGCTTTTCCTGATGCTCGTTGATATCGTACTGCTGGCGCTCGAGCATCTCGCAGTAGGGTTTCTTGGCGGTGATTTCCTTGGCAACCCATTCGTCGCTGCCTTCATGACCGGGGAAGGTCTTGATGAAATGGGGACGGGGCATGCCGCACTTGGTGACGGCGATCTCCATGATGGCGCGCTCGTGGGTGCGGACCGACTCCACCATCGTGCGCACGCTGTCGCACAGGTTTTCCACCTGACGGGCGGTGAAGCGGATGCCCATGAGGTGGCCGCTCAATTCTTCCTGCAGTTTCTGGTGCTGCTTGCTGCCACGGCCGTACTTGCTCAGGGCCGAACGCATCTTGTCGTTGCTCTTGCGGAGGGCGGTGAAGCGTTCCAGGGCATCGGCCCTCAACTGGGCCAGATTGGCCGTGGACATGCCGCCGCCCTCGCTGTCCTCGTCCTCGTCCTCCTCGGAGGCTTCGACTTCCTCGGTCATCTGCATGGCGATGTCTTCGCCTTCGCTGTCGACCAGGCCGTCGACCAGTTCGTCGATGCGCATCTCCTCCGCTTCGACCTTGGCCGCCATGTCCAGAATCTGGGTGATGGAGAAAGGACAGGCGGAAATGGCCTGCACCATGTGCTTGAGGCCTTCCTCGATACGTTTGGCGATCTCGATTTCGCCTTCCCGGGTCAGCAGTTCGACGGTACCCATCTCGCGCATGTACATGCGCACCGGGTCGGTCGTCCGGCCGAATTCGGCATCGACGGTGGACAGGGCCGCTTCGGCCTCCTCCACGGCATCCTCGTCCGCCACCGGGGCGGGCGACTCGGACATGAGCAGGTCCTCGGCGGCGGGCGCCTCGTCATAGACCTGGATGCCCATGTCGTTGATCATGCTGATGACGCCTTCGATCTGCTCGGCATCCTGCAGATCGTCCGGCAGATGGTCGTTGATCTCCGCGTAGGTCAGGTAGCCCCGTTCCTTGCCGAGCAGGATGAGGCTTTTCAGCCGGGTCCGCCGGTCTTCATTGGCATTGGCGGAATCCTGCTTGTCCACCACCTGGGCCAGCGCAGCCGCGTGCTTGTCAGCCTGCTTGGCCGTCTGTCTGGGGGTTTTAGCGGTACTTCTCCGCGCCGGTTTTTTGTCGGTCACCATCGCCTGTCAATCTCCAAAACTGGATTAGCGCAAAAGTTTCGCATTTTACACGAATAGCCTTAAACGCCCTACTCGTCGGATTTGACCCGACTTAATTTGTCAAGTTTCTTCTCCTTCAGGGCCGCCATGTAGCTGGCACGCTCCTCGGGAGAGATGTCGCTGAGCTTCTTGCCTTTGAACGTCGCCGACTGCTGCTTGGCCGCCTGCTCCATCAAAGTCGCCCAAGCACCGCGCAGATCGGACTCCGAATCATAGTCGTCGCCCCATTCCAGCAATCCGGCCGTTGCCGCCGTGACCAATCCCTCTTCGGGCTGGCCGCGGAAATACTCCAGCAGGTCCCGGGCATCGGCCAGTTCGGGATGCTCCTGCAACACCGCCAGCACCACTTCCAATTGCCTGGCCGCCCCACCCTCCTGAACTGGGAGCTCCGGCAGGGTCTTGAGACGTTCCGGTCGATGCAGCAGGGCCTGCAGCACGATGCGATGAGGTGACAATTGGGGCGACTGCCTTGAATTTCCAGTCCCCTTGCGCATAGCGGGCCGCTCGCGTTTTTCCATTGTAGGCACACCCGAGAGGGCCGCCAGTCGTTGTCGCAGCGAACGGGCCAGGAGCGGCGCCTTGGCCATCTGATTCAGGTACGGTTCAACCAGGGTGAACAGGCGCACCTTGCCCTCCTCGGAGGCGGTATCGGTCTTGCCCGCCAATTCCTCGAACAGAAAATCGGACAGCGGCTTGGCCCGATCGCACAGGCGTTCGAATGATTCCCGGCCGGCGCTCTGCACGTAGCTGTCGGGATCTTCGCCTTCCGGCAGGAACAGGAAGGTGGCCCGCTTGCCGTCGGGCATCTGCGGCAGCGAATTCTCCAGCGCCCGCCAGGCGGCCTTGCGACCGGCCGCATCGCCGTCGAAGGCGAACACCACGTCGTCGACCAGCTTGAATATCTTGGCCACGTGATCCGGGGTCACCGCCGTGCCCAGCGTGGCCAATGCATTCTCCACGCCGTACTGGCCCAGCATGACCACATCCATGTAGCCTTCCACCACCACGGCCCGGCCGGCCTGCTGGATGCCGCGCCGGTTCTCGAACAGGCCGTACAGTTCTCGCCCTTTGTGGAACAGGGGTGTCTCCGGCGAATTGAGATACTTGGGCTCGCCCTGGCCGAGCACCCGGCCGCCGAAGGCGATGACCTTGCCCCGCTCGTTGCGGATCGGGAACATCACCCGGTCGCGGAAGCGGTCGTAGCGTTTTCCGTCGCCGGCGATCACCAGGCCGGCCGTCTCCAGATCCTGGCCCTGGTAATCCGGCACAACCTTCTCCAGGCCTCGCCAGTCGTCCGGCGCATAGCCGAGACCGAACCGGGCCGCCGTCTTGCCTTCCAGTCCGCGGCCCTTGAGATAATCGACCGCCTTGTCGCTGCCCTTGAGCCGCTCCTTGTAGAACCGGGCCGCAGTCTCCATCAGTTCATAGAGGCGGTCGCGACCGTCGCTCTCCGCATGCACGGCCTGGCCGTCGTCCGGCACGGTCATGCCGATCCGCCCGGCCAGTTCCTTGACCGCCTCCACGAAGCCCATGCCGGCATATTCCATCAGGAACGAGATGGCGGTGCCGTGGGCGCCGCAACCGAAGCAATGGTAGAACTGCTTGGTCGGACTGACCGTGAAGGATGGCGTCTTTTCAGTGTGAAACGGACAGCAGGCCTGGTAGTTCGCGCCTTTTTTCTTGAGCGGGACGTAGTGATCCACCACGTCGACGATATCGACGCGATCCAGCAACTGATGGATGAAATCCTGGGGAATCATGACCCAAGGGCGTTAGGGGATGAAGGGATTGTAGGCAACCTGGCGATTAAGCCAAGCTGCTTTTGATCTTGGCGGAGACTACGGCCATGTCGGCCCGGCCGGCCAGCCTGGGCTTGATCCAGGCCATCACCTTGCCCATGTCCTTGGCGCCGGATGCGGCGGTCTCGGCCAAAGCCTGCCTGACAAGGGCATCAACCTCGGCTTCGCTGAATTGCTGGGGCATGTAGGCGATCAGGACGTCGATCTCGAACTGTTCGCTGTCGGCGAGGTCCTGCCGATTGGCGGCCTGGTACTGGGTCACCGAGTCCTTGCGTTGCTTGATGAGCTTTTCGACCACCCCGGTGACGGCGGCATCATCCAGCTCGATGCGCTCGTCGATTTCTTTCTGCTTGATGGCGGCGATCAACAGCCGCAGAGCCGACAGACGCGCCGTTTCCTTGGCGCGCAAGGCTCCCTTCATGTCCTCGGTGATCTGTTCCTTGAGGGACATGTCGTGGAGCCTGGCCTGGATCAGTACAGCTTGGGAGGCAGCTTCTGGCTGCGCAGGCGCTTGTGCTGACGCTTCACGGCGGCAGCCAGCTTGCGCTTGCGTTCCTGGGTCGGCTTCTCGTAGAACTCGCGGGCGCGCAGTTCGGTCAGCAGACCGGTCTTCTCGATGGTGCGCTTGAAGCGGCGCATGGCGACTTCAAACGGCTCGTTTTCCTTGACGCGTACACTAGGCATGGAACTATCCAAGCAACAAAAAAGAGGCGGAATTATATCAAGGCGGGGCGGCCTGACAAGTTAAAATCGTCACCTCCCGTATTTATCGACTCAAGACCATGCGCATTCTTGGCATCGAATCCTCCTGCGACGAAACCGGCATCGCCCTGTACGACACGGAACGGGGCCTGCTGGCCCATGCCCTGCACTCGCAGGTGGCCATGCATGCCGAATACGGCGGCGTGGTGCCAGAACTGGCCTCGCGCGACCACATCCGGCGCGCGCTGCCGCTCACCCGCAAGGTCCTGGCCGATACCGGGCTGACCTTGGCCGACATCGACGGCATCGCCTACACCCAGGGACCGGGCCTGGCCGGCGCGCTGCTGGTCGGCGCCAGCATCGCCAGCGGCCTGGGCCTAGCCCTCAAGGTGCCAACAGTCGGTGTGCACCACCTGGAAGGCCATCTGCTTTCGCCCCGCCTGGCCGAGCCATGCCCGGACTTCCCCTTCATCGCCCTGCTGGTCTCCGGCGGCCATACTCAATTGATGCGGGTGGATGGCGTCGGCCAGTACCGGCTGCTGGGCGAAACCCTGGACGACGCCGCCGGCGAGGCGTTCGACAAGACCGCCCAACTGCTCGGCCTGGGCTACCCCGGCGGCCCGGCCATCTCGAAGCTGGCCGCGTCCGGCGACGCCTACCGCTACAAGCTGCCCCGGCCCATGCTGAATTCGGGCGACCTGGACTTCAGCTTCGCCGGTTTGAAGACCGCCGTGCTCACCCTGGTGAAACGCGAAGGCACGGGCAATGCCCAGGACATCGCCGCCTCCTTCCAGTTGGCCGCCGTCGAGGTCCTGGCCGCGAAATCGATCGAGGCGCTGAAGCAGAGCGGCTTGCGGCGCCTGGTGGTGGCGGGTGGCGTGGGCGCCAACCGTCTGTTGCGGGAAAGGCTGAATGCCGAGGCCGAACGCCAGCGATTCGAGGTGTTCTATCCGCCGCTCGACCTGTGCACCGACAACGGCGCCATGATCGCCTACGCCGGGGCCTTGCGCATCCAGGCCGGCGCCGCCATCGACGGCCGCTTCTCGGTCCGTCCCCGCTGGGATCTGGCCGAACTCAAGGCGCCGGTCTGAAGCGGTTCAGCCAGTCGTTCAGGTGCAGCAGCCGGATCGCATCCTGCGGGAACAGCATCACCACCGCGAACAACAGCATCACCGCCAGGACGAGCAGGGTGGCGAACACGCTGCCGGGCCGTAGCCAGCCCCAGTAGCGGGCGGCCAGGAACAGGGCGTCCTTGCGGTGTTCCGACATCGCCATCCAGCGGTTCAGCATCGAAGACCCCAGATAGACCACATAGCCGCCGGCCAGCGAGGCCAGGACGATGCGGAACACGGTGAGCATGTCGACCGGCTCCTTGCCCAGGCCACGATAGAACAGCGAGACGCCGCCCACGGCGAGCGAGGCGATGAAGGCCAGAACGATGTTCATCACAAGGCGGCGGCGCTCGCGGGCGAGATCCCTCTGGCGCTGGATGAAGAACTCGTCGACCTCGGCCTTGAAGTATTCGGTCTTCTCCTCGACCAGTTCGGAGATCTCCCGCTTCATGACCTGGATCCGGTCGTCCAGCACGTTCGACAGCCTGTCCGCCGCGTAATCGACCAGTTCCTTGACGTCGTCCTTGGTGAACTGGCGCTGGTTGTGCAGTTCGCTGGAGATCTTGTCCAGCTTGGCGTCGATCTCGGCGCTGGCACCGGCCACCACCTCCTTCAACTCCAGGCCCGCGGCCCGCACGCCGTCCTGCAAGACGCCCGACAGGCGGTCGCCGGCCCGGTCGATGGCGGCGCCGGAGGCCTCGGCCAGGCTCTCCTTGGCGTAATCCATTTCCTTCTGGAACCAGGCCATCCGTGCCCCTCCGTCAGATACGCTGGAAAACGCGCCGCCGCGCCCTAATCAAACTCATTCGGCGGCACCCTTGCGCTTGCCGAATGCGGATTCCTCGCCCGACAGCAGCCGGGCGATGTTGGCCTTGTGGCGCCAGAAAATCAGCACGGCCAGGCCGCCGATGGCCGCCGTCTGGACGGCGTTGCCTTCCAGCAGCCAGGCGTAGACCGGAGCCAGCCCGGCCGCCATGAGCGCCGACAGCGACGACACCCGGGTCACCGCGAACACCACCAGCCAGGTCGCGGCACAGGCCAGCCCCAGCCACGGGTTCAGGGCCAGCAGCAGACCGAGCGCGGTCGCCACGCCCTTGCCGCCCTTGAAGCCGAAGAACACCGGCCAGAGATGGCCGGCGAAGGCGGCCAGGCCGGCCAGGGCCGGCGTGTAATCGGGCAGGCCGTAGTGGGCCGTCGCCCAGCGGGCCAGCAATACTGCGGCCGCACCCTTGAGCGCGTCGCCCAACAGGGTCAGGGCCGCCACGGCCTTGCGGCCGCTGCGCAGGACGTTGGTGGCGCCGGGGTTGCCGGAACCGTAGCTGCGCGGATCGGGCATGCCGAACAGCCGCGACAGGATGACGGCAAAGGACAGTGAGCCGATCAGATATGCGGCCAGGACAATCAGCAGGAGTGCAATCATGGGTAGAATGGCGGTCTTTCCTTCGTGGTCCGCATCATGGACGTATTGTTTCTCAAAGACTTCAAACTCGAGACCATTATCGGTCTATACGAATGGGAGCGCAAAGCGCCGCAGCCCATCCTGATCGACCTGGAGATCGGCCTCTACGACCACAAGGCCGGCCACAGCGACAACATCGCCGACACCATCGACTACGGCAAGGTCGCCAACCGGATCCGCGAATTCGCGGCGGAAAACGACTTCCATCTGGTCGAGGCGCTGGGCGAGCACATCGCCGACATCGTGCGCGGCGAATTCGGCGCCCCCTGGGTGCGGATCACCCTGCGCAAGCTGGCCATCATGCGCGGCGTGAAGGAACTCGGCATCATCATCGAACGCGGCAGCAGGCTCTGAACCCCAGCCGCCGGTCCCGGCCTGCGGCCCACCCCGAATAAACCATGTCCACCGACCTCATGCTCTATGCCGGCGTCGTCCTGCTCGGCGCCTATTTCATCCGCGGCATCTCCGGCTTCGGTTCCGGCCTGGTGGCGGTGCCGCTGCTGGCCCTCAAGCTGCCGCTCACCTCCATCGTCCCGGTCATCCTGCTGACCGACTTCACATCCTCCGTGGTGCTCGGCGGCTTCACCTTCCGGCAGGTGGCCTGGGCCGAAATCCGCCGTCTCCTGCCGGCCGGCATCATCGGCGTGGTGCTGGGCACCTCGCTGCTGGTCTCGCTGCCCAGGACGCCGATGCTGATCGGCCTGGGCAGCTTCGTGATCCTGTTCGCCCTGCGCACCCTGCTGCTGTCCGGCCGCGCGCCGAAACCCGTCGCCACCTGGTGGGCCTGGCCGGCCGGCCTGACCGGCGGCACGGTCGGCGCCTTGTTCGGCACCGGCGGGCCGCCCTACGTGATCTACCTGACCCACCGGCTGTTCGACAAGGGCCAGCTGCGCGCGACCTTTTCCGGCCTGTTCATCCTGGACGGCCTGAGCCGGATCGTGAGCTTCACGCTGTCCGGTCTGCTTGATATGAAGCTGGTCCTGGCCTACCTGGGCGCGCTGCCGGTGGCGCTGGCCGGACTATGGCTGGGCAGCCATGTCCATACCCGGCTCACCCAGGCGCAGATGATGAAGGTGATCGCCCTGATCCTGCTGGGCAGCGGCGCCTCGCTCTACATCAAGGCCATGCACTAGCCGGCGCCGAGCCACGCCGGCGCCATCTCCTGCTCGACCTCTGCCAGTTCGTGGCCGGACTGGGCCAGAATCTCCTCGGTCCGTTCCTGCCAGACCTCGCCCCAGTCGCCTGCGTCGGCGCCGGCCATCAGGTCGAGCAGGTGGCCGGCGAAGTGGATCAGCACGATCATCTTGCGCACCGGCTCGGGCAGGGCGTCGAGGTGGGTATCGTGGTGGTAGCGCACGACCTGGACCACCTCCTGCGGCAATTGCCAGCTGCGGGCGACCATCTGGCCGATGACGCCGTGGTTGGTCTGGTGTTCGTGGTCCAGTGCCACCAGATCGGGCCAGCGAGGGCCGGCGAAGGCCTGGGCATAGCTCGGGTGGCGGCGCATCAGCACCGCCACGCCGCAATCGTGGAATACGGCGGACTGGAACAACAGGTCCTCGCGCACGCCACGCGGCCGGATCGAACGCATCATGGCCAGGGTCAGGTCGGCCACCGTATTCATGCGTTTCCAGAGCGTGGCCAT
Source organism: Parasulfuritortus sp. (assembly GCA_036391875.1). Classification (GTDB taxonomy): domain Bacteria; phylum Pseudomonadota; class Gammaproteobacteria; order Burkholderiales; family Thiobacillaceae; genus Parasulfuritortus. Next base: position 58,878 of record DASVZA010000018.1, on the reverse strand, counting down.
GACCGCCTCCAAGGCGGGATCGTGCAGCGCGTTGCGCAGGGCTTCGGTGCGCACCACCGCCAGCGTGGTCTTCAGGCCGAGCACGGTGATGGCCTTGTCCAGGGTTTCCACCGGAACACGCAGGCCGAGCACCGGCGAGCGCACCACCCGGAACAGGGCGCCGGCCGTGGCCGGGTCGTCGGCGATCCGGGCCGCATATTCGTGCGGGCCGGCGGCTTCGTTCCGTTCCAGCGCCATCACCGCCATCAAGATCGAAGGCATGGGCGGAATCTTCACGCCCGAGGCGAGGATCGCCTCGATCAGTCTGTTGTCGTCCGCTTCGCTCACCGTATCTCCCCTTGCCTAGCCCGACGGATATTAACTCAGCCGCGCGGATGGTGACGGCTGTGCAGCTGCTTCAGGCGCTCGCGGGCGACGTGGGTGTAGATCTGGGTGGTCGAAATGTCGGCGTGGCCGAGCAGCATCTGCACCACCCGCAGATCGGCGCCGTGGTTGAGCAGATGGGTGGCGAAGGCGTGGCGCAGGGTATGCGGCGACAGCGGCACGACGATGCCGGCCTGGCCGGCGTAGCGCTTGATCAGGTACCAGAATGCCTGGCGGGTCATGGCCTCGCCCCGCGCGGTCACGAACAGGGCGTCGCTGGCTCGGCCGGCGAGCAGTGCGGGACGGGCCTCGGCCAGATAGCGCTCCAGCCATTCCAGGGCGACCTCGCCGAGCGGCACCAGTCGTTCCTTGGCGCCCTTGCCGAACACCCGGGCGACGCCCATGTCCAGGCTGACCGCGGTCATGGGCAGGCCGACCAGTTCCGACACCCGCAGGCCGCAGGCATAGAGCAGTTCCAGCATGGCCCGGTCGCGCAGGCCGAGCGGCGCCTCGGCATCGGGCGCCGCCAGCAGGGCCTCGACGTCCGTTTCGGTCAGGCTCTTGGGCAGCGGGCGCGGCAGGCGCGGCGCCTCGATGTTGACGGTCGGGTCGTCGCTGCGCCGGCCCTGGCGCAGCAACCAGCGGTAATAGCGCTTGAGGGCCGACAACTGGCGGGCCAGGCTGCGCGCCGCCACGCCCTGGCGCAGGGTCCGGTCGGCCAGGAACTGCTGCACTTCGCCGGCGTTCGCCTCCGGTAGCCGGCCGCCCGCCTTGGCCAGCCAGGCGGCGAATTGCGTCAGGTCGCGCCGGTAGCTCTCCAGGCTCTTCGGGCTGAGGCCATCCTCCAGCCAGAGCGCGTCGCAGAAAACATCGAGTTCGGGATCGGAATTCGGTCCCGGCGTCGAAGCGCCTACAGCAGGCCTTCGTGGCGCAGCAGCCATTTCTTCACCTCGAGCGGAAAACCGTCCCGGCCATGCATGAAGCCGCCCAGGCCCTGGGCGGCCAGCACCCGGTGGCAGGGCACGATGACCGGAACCGGGTTGTCGCCCACCGCCTGGCCGACGGCGCGCGGGCTGCTGCCCAGGCGGGCGGCTACCTGGCCGTAGGTCAGGCTCTCGCCCGGCGGGATGGTCAGCAGCGCCTGCCAGACGCGCAACCGGAACGGCGTACCGGCCAGCGCCAGCGGCAGCCCGAACCGATGCCGGTGATTCGCGTAGTAGGCCTCCAGTTCGGCGGCGACCGACTCAACCTCCGGTCCACCGGAAAACGTCTTCGTGCCCGGCGGCAGGAATTCGAGACCGGCCAGGCGGCCGTCCTGCAGGCGGACGCCCAGCGCGCCGAACGGGGCCGGCAGCACGGCATCGAAACCGCGTTTCTCCGGCCTGCTTGATGACGTGACGCGACGAACAGTGGCCATGACATTCTCCTTCCAGCCGGCAATCCGGCGACAGTGGGGACAGCATAGGGAATAGTCGACCGAAATGACAACGCCCCCGGGATGATTCCATCCGCAGGGGCGTTGCCTTATCCGCTCATGCCGGCCGGCATGAACGGGCACGACCTCAGAACGAGGTCCAGACGAAGGCGTACAGGGTGTTGTTGTCGCTGGCGTTGCGGCCGTTGCCGTCGTAGTTGTTGGTCGCGCCGTTGAACTTGGTGTACCAGGTGTATTGCAGGCCCAGGCGCAGGTTGGCCCACGGCTCGCCCCAGGAGCCGTGCTTGCCGAGCGGCGTCCAGTCGGCCTGCAGGATGTAGCCGTCGGTATCCGGATTACCGGCGAAGCCGCTGTCGGCAGCCGAGGCGTAGAGTCCGCTGTCGGCGCTGCCGTTGATCCGGAACAGGCCGGCGGTCACGCCGTAGGTCTGGTGGAAATGGTAGGACGCATCGATGCCGATGTCGCGGTACTTGTCGGTGTCGGTCTGACCATCCGGCATGATGCTGGCGTTCATGCCGAACAGGCCGACCGAGTAGAACTGCTTGCCGTCATTCTTCATGTAGGCCAGGCGCCAGTAGGGGTTGGTGCCGTCCAGCTTGTTGTACGGGTCGGTAGCGGCCAGGACGTTGCTGTGTTCCAGGAAGCTTCTCGACAGCCCCTGATAGCCACCCAATTCCGCATACCAGGAGTCGTTCAGGAAGACGTAGGCGTTGAGGCCCCAGACCTGGCCGGCCAGACCACCGTCCAGCATGGGCGAAGCGCCGCCCGGAGTCAGGGTCGGCGAGATGTAGTTGAAGCGCCAGGCCGGCACCGTATTGATCACGTCGGTCACGGTCGGGTTGTTGTTCAGGCTGAGGCCGACTGTACCGCTGGCGCTGCCCAGGGTGAGGGGATGGGCGAAGCGGATGTCGGTGTTGTCCATGGCCAGATGGTCGGTGCCGGCGCCGCCGGGCTCGGTGGTCGCGGTCGCCTGGATGAAGGCGCCGATATGGTCGGTCATGCGGCCGCCGTAGAACAGCGAAGCCTGCTGGGCCAGCAGGTAGCGGTGCTGGGTGCCGTCGGACAGGGCCGTCTTCAGGTCCTGGTAGGAGGACTGCAGAGCGGGATGTTGGGACCCTGTCCGCCGCCCTGGGTGTAGCCCTCCATCTTGAATTTCATGCCGAACGGCGTGAGCTGTGGACCGAACGTGCCGACGTGGCAATCGGCACAGGCCGCGCCGGTCTGGCGAGCGAAGCTGGGTAGGGCATAGGCGGGCACGGATGCCAGGGCCCAGGCCAGGCAGGCTCCCAGCAAGGACAGGAACAACTGCCAGGCTGGACGCCGGCCGGATGGCTGAGTCGCACGGTGCGAGGACATGATTTCTCCTTGGGTTGGTTCGGGACAAGAACTGCAAAAAAAGACTCTCATGTCCCGATTCATAGCCAAGAAAATCCGGGCCTGAGGTTACCGTTTTGTAAGGATCGGTCCACCACCGGCCATGCCGGCTAGATGCCGTATTTCTTGATCTTGTACCAGAGCGACCGCTCGCTGATTTCCAGCAATCGGGCGGCGCCCGATTTGTTGTCGCCGGTCCGGCGCAAGGCCTCCTGGATCAGGCGCTTTTCCAGTTGGGCGACCTGCGCCTCCAGGACCAGGCTTTCCGGCGGCACTTCGGCCGTGCCAACCGGTGCGACCGGTGCCGAGACCGGGTTGAACACCTCGTCCGGCAGCAGGGTCGGGCTGATGGTGTCGCCCTGGCTCAGCACCGCCGCCCGTTCCATCATGTTCTCCAGCTCGCGGATGTTGCCCGGCCAAGCATAGCCGGCCAGCTGGGCCAGGGCGTCGCTGTCCAGGCGCGGCGTCGGCCGGCCCAGTTCCCGGCTGTACTTGTCCAGGAAATAGCCGGCCAGGAGCGGGATGTCGTCGCGCCGCTCGCGCAGCGGCGGCACGTCGACCCGGACCACGTTGAGGCGGAAGTAGAGATCCTGGCGCAGCCGGCCCTCGGCCACGGCCTGCTGCGGATCGCGGTTGGTGGCCGCCACCACGCGCAGGTCGACCGCCACCGGCTTGTGGCTGCCCAGCCGCTCGACGCTGTTCTCCTGCAGCACGCGCAGCAGCTTGGCCTGCAGCGCCAGCGGCATCTCGGTCACCTCGTCGAGGAACAGGGTGCCGCCGCTGGCCGCCTCGAAACGGCCCATGCGGTCCTTGTCGGCGCCGGTGAAGGCACCCTTGCGGTAGCCGAACAGCTCGCTCTCCAACAGATCGGCCGGGATGGCGGCGCAGTTGATCGGCACGAACAGGCCATTGCGGCCCGACTCCTCATGGATGGCGCGGGCCACCAGTTCCTTGCCGGTGCCGGTCTCGCCGACCACGAACACGCTGCTGCGGGCCGGCGCCACCTGGCGGATGAGCTGGTAGAGGCCGAGCATGGCCGGGCTCTGGCCGACGAACTCGCCCCAGCCGCGCGCCATCTCCTCGCGCAGGAAGCGGTTCTCGCGCTGCACCTGCTCCATGGCCAGGGCGCGGGTCACCGCCAGTTCCACGGTCGACATCTCGAACGGCCGGATGATGTAGTCGACCGCGCCCAGCTTCATCGCCTCGACCGCGGTCTCGACGCTGCCGTGCGCGGTGAGCACCACCACCGGCACCTCCTCGCCACGTTCGCGCAGCGTGCGCAACAGACCGATGCCGTCCAGGTTGGGCATGCGCAGGTCGGTCAGCACCAGATCGAACGGACCGTCGGCGAAGCGGGCCAGCGCCTCCTTGCCGTCGGCGGCCTGCGCCACGTCGTGGCCCATGGCCAGCAGGGCCATTTCCAGCAGGCGGCGCATCTTGTCCTCGTCGTCCACCACCAGGATGCGGCTGGTCACTTTGCTTCCCCTTTCCGTTCAGGCATGAAGTTGATCTCGAATGCGGCACCGCCCAGCGCGGACTCGGTCACCGCGATCTCGCCGCCGTGGGCCTGGACGATCTGCTGGACGATGGTCAGGCCGAGGCCGATGCCGCCCTCGCGGCGGGTGAAGAACGGGTCGAACACCCGTTCCCGCTCGGCCGCCAGGATACCCGCACCGTCGTCCTCCACCCGCAGTTCGATGCCGCCGCCGGCATCCGCGCTGACGATGCGGATCCGGCCGCCGTCCGGCACGTGCTGGATGGCGTTGATGACCAGATTGAGGAACACCTGGATCATCTGCTCCCGGTCGCAGTCGAGGATCGACTGCTGCGCCGCCAGATCGGTTTCGATGGCGATGTTCTTCTTCTCGGCCTTGCCGCCGACCAGGGCGAGGACGTGGCGGACGATGTCGTGCAGATCGTGCGGCTGAAACTGGGGCAGGCGCGGCGCGGCGCATTCGAGCAGGGTGGTGACCAGGCGATTCAAGCGGTCCGTCTCGCTGACGATGAAGCCGGTCAGCTCCCGGTCCTGCGGCGACAGGTCCGGGCGCCGCTCCAGCATCTGGGCCGACGACTTGAGGATGCCGAGCGGCGTGCGCACCTCGTGCGCCATGATGGCCGCCATCTCGCCGACCACGGCCAGCTTGCCGGCCCGCACCAGCTGTTCGCGGGAGCGGTCCAGCGCCTCGACCATCTCGCCGAAGGCCCGGTTGAGTTCGCCCACCTCGCTGATGCCGGTCTCGATCGCGGGCGGCTCGCGGCTCTGGCCACGCCGGAAATTGCGGGCGAACTCGGTCAACCCGGCGATGGGCGAGGCCAGTCGCCTGGAAAAGCGGATCGACAGCCAGCCGGCCACCGCCAGGCTGAACAGCAGGCCGGCCAGGATGACCCAGGCCAGGCGCCAGACCGGGGCGAAGGCGACCCGGGTCGGTTCCACCACCAGCATGTGCCAGCCGAAGCCGGAAAAGCCCTGGTAGCCGGGCGAAGCGGCGGCGCCGACCAGCAGATCGCCGGCGCCGGCGATCTCGCCGGAGCGGATCTTGATGCGCGGCCGGTCCGTCGCCCAGGCATCGCGCGGCAGGCGGAAGGTCTGGCGGTCCAGCGTGACGGCCAGGGGGCCGGAAGCGGCGATCACCCGGTCGCCGGTATCGAGCAGCAGCGCCGTGCGTTCGCTGTCGGCGATGTCGTCGGCCAGGAAGCGGCGCACCACCCGCCAGTTGAGGACGGCGTACAGGTAGCCCACGTCGCCGGTGCCGAACATGCCCGGCACGGTGGTGCGCAACACGAAGCGGCCGGCGCCTTCCGGGGTATTCGCGGCAGTCTGTTCCAGTACGACGACATCGGTGCCGGCCTGGTAGGCGGTCGGCATCGGCGCACCCGGCTGGCGCATCACGCCGACCAGGGCGGGATCGCTGGCGGCGACGATGCGGCCCTGCAGGTTGGTGCAATAGAGTGCGCTGTAGACGTCGCCGTGGCCGGCGCGCAGGTCGCTGAGCAGGCGGGCCAGGCGCTTGTCGACGTCGCCCACCTGGATGTCCTGCAGCAGTTCCACCTGACGCCATTCGCGCAGGTCTTCCAACCGTTCGAAGAAGAACACGTCGATCCGCTCCAGCAGGCCCGAGGCGCTGTTGCCCAGGTTGCGCGCGATCTCGGACTGCAGGGCCCGGCGGAACTCGATGAACGACAGGCTGCCGCTCAGCACGATGGCCACCAGGACCAGGGCCAGCGAGCCCCGCAAGATGGCGGCCCGGATGGTGATAGTGCGTCCGGCGCCGGTCAACGCGACACCTTCCGGGCGGCCACGGGGCGGCCGTCGGCCAAAACCGGCTTGCTGTACACTGCCGCCACCCGAGCCCCCGGCTCCGCCCCGAACCACGCTGCCCGTCGGCCGGTCGGAGCCTGGGTATGACTATCAGCCATCGTTGCGAAGATCCTTATCCAGACAAGCGGAGATCATAGCGTGCCAGCCCCGAATTGCCCCAATCCGAGCCGCGCCGGTCCGGTGCCGACCGCTATCCGGCGCGCCTTGCGCACGGCCGCTCTGGGCATCCTGCTGGCGCTGCCCGGGCTCGTCCAGGCCGCGCCCTACACGCTCGGCCAGGGCTACCGCCTGCCCATCCTCGGCCTGACCGCCGGCGGCTATCTCAGCATCCAGGCCAATGCCCTGGAAGGCGAGAAAAGCCAGGCCACACTCCAGGACTTGAGCCTGTTCCTGCACGGCGACCTGCGCCCGGACTGGCATTTCTTCACCGAGGTCGAACTGAGCACGCCGGTCACCATCAGCCGCGACGGACTGAGTTCGAAGGACATCGATCTCGATTTCGAGCGCTTCTATTTCGACCACAATCTGGCCGCCCGGACCACCCTGCGCCTGGGCAAGTTCCTGACCCCGGTCGGGCGCTGGAACCAGATCCACGCCGACCCGCTGGTCTGGACCGTGTCGCGGCCGCTGACCACCTCGGCCGCCTTCGCCAAGAACGCTTCCGGCGCACAGCTCTACGGCAGTTGGCCGGTCGGCCGCTCGGCCGTCGACTATCAGCTCTACCTTGACGACACGGCCGGGCTCGACCCCAGCGAAGGCCACGAGAAGACCTTCATGGACCTGAGCGTCCAGCCCAATCCGCCCAGCTCGTTCCGCCACGGCGGCGGCGCCAGGCTGCAATACCGCAGCTTCGACGACGACTTCCTGGCCGGCGTCTCGGCCGGCCGCTTCGAACTCAAGGATCGGCCCGGCTACAAGAACCTGGTCGGCGCCGACCTGTTCTACACCGTCGACGACTACGAATTCTCGGGCGAAGCGGTCTACCGCAAGGACGACGGCGGCGGTCTGAGCGAATGGGGCGGCTTCGTCCAAGCGGTCGTGCCGCTCGGCCATGCCTTCTACGGCATCGTCCTGCACGAGCGCTACAAGGCCGAGCTGTTCGACCGGCCGGTCGACAGCACCAGCCTGGGCATCACCTACCGGCCGACGCCGCCCTTCTCGATCAAGCTGGAGCGGCGCGAGTCGCGCGGCGAGGAGCGCCTGGCGCCGGACGGCTGGCTGTTCTCGGTGGCGGTCCTGTTTTGAGGACGGACATGCCGAGCGCCAGGCATTTCCTTCTCGTCCTGCTGGCAGGCGGCATCCTCGCCGGGCCGGCGCGGGCCGACGACGCCATCGCCGTCATCGTCGGCAAGAGCCCGCCCCACATCGCCTTCGACCGGGCCAACCTGGAGGACATCTTCCTCAGGCGCATCCAGGTCGACGACGAGCGCGCCGCCCTGGTGCCGCTCAACCTGTCCTCCACCGAGCCGCTGCGCATCGCCTTCTCCCTCAGCCTGCTCGGCGAGCGGCCGGAGGAACTGCAGCGCTACTGGAGCGAACGCTATTTCCACGGCATCTCGCCGCCCTACACGGTCCATTCCGAGGAATCGATGCTGCGCTTCGTGGCCGAGACGCCGGGCGCGATCGGCTACGTCGCCACCTGCCGGGCGGACAGCCGGGTCCACGTGGTGGCCCGGCTGCCGGTGCCGGCCGAACTGGCGGGCGCCATCCATCAGTTGTGCGACAGCCCGGGCAAAGCCGAATAGCCTGCACAGGCTGTATACAATTTTTGCGCACTCCCGAAATTTGCAGGCGCTCCGATCGCCCATATTTCGAGCAAAAACCTTAATAAACACATAGATATAAAGCTGGCACGGTTGTCGCTGAGTAGCTCCCGACTCCTTCAACGGGACCTGCCCATGATCACCACCGGCTCACCCTTCGTCGAACACGGCATCGACCCCCTGCTGGCCGACCCGGCCAATGCCATCGCGCTGCAGCACATCGGCCCCCGGCACCCGGCCCGGCCCGATACCCAGGACTTCATCGGCCAGGCCTTCCGCCGGAGCCACGGCGCCGAAGTATCGGCCTTCCATCCGGAACTGCTCCGCTTCGACATCGAAGGCCGGCTGGGCGCCGCGCTCGGCTACCGCGACGCCGGCGCGCACGACCTGTTCTGCGAGCAATACCTGGATCAACCCGCCCAGGCCCTGGCCTCGGCCCGCCTGGGCGAGACGATCGAACGCGCCGAAATGGTCGAAGTCGGCAACCTGGCGATCGACGATCCCGGCCAGGCCCGCTGGATCATCTCGGCCAGCACCGCCTTCCTGGCCGCGGCAGGCTACCGCTGGGTGCTGTTCACGGCGATCCGGCCGCTGGCCAACGCCTTCAGTCGGCTCGGCCTGAAACCGCTGCCGCTGGCGGTGGCCGACCCGAGCCGGCTGCCTGACCGGGGCGCGGCCTGGGGCCGCTACTACGACGGCGGACCGATGGTCTACCTGGGCGACATCCACGCCGGCTGCCGCAAGCTGCACGGTACCGTCCAGCGCCGACCCAACCTGCAACGCCTGCTGCACGCCGCCCAAGCGCTGGGCAACGACATCGCGGCGGAACGGCTGGTACCGGTGGCCCGGGCGGCCGGAGGCCGGCCATGACGACCATCCTGGAACACATCCGGCGTCACGCCGGACAACGGCCGGACGCCGCCGCCCTGCGCGATGAGATCGGCACTCTGGACTACGCCGGACTGGCGCGCGAACTCGACCGTCTGGCCACGGCGCTGGACGGCGAACGGATCGGCCTGCTGCTCGACAACGGCCTGCCCTGGGCCTGCCTCGATCTGGCCATCCTGCAGCGTGGCGCGGTCTGCGTGCCCATGCCCGGATTCTTCTCCGACGACCAGTTGCAGCACCTGATCGGCGATGCCGGCCTGGACCGGATCGTGACCGACCGGCCCGAGCGGCTGGCGGCCCTGCTCGGCGACGCTGCGGCCACGCCGCTGGAAGTGGCCGGCCGGAGCCTCGCCCTGTTCCGGCCGCAGCCTTCCGGACCGGCGCCGGCCCTGCCCGTCGGCACCGCCAAGGTGACCTACACCTCGGGCACCACCGGCCAACCCAAGGGCGTCTGCCTGTCCGCCGCCACCGTCGAGACGGTCACCGCCGCACTGTGCGACGCGGTCGGGGCCTCGCCCGCCGACCGCTGCCTGTCGCTGCTGCCCCTGTCCACCCTGCTGGAAAACATCGCCGGCCTCTACGCACCGCTGCGCAGCGGCGCCCTGGCCCAGGTGCCGAGCCTGGCCGAATGCGGCCTGTCCGGCTCCTCGGGCCTGCAGGTCGAAACGCTGTTCGCCGCCATCCGGCGGGCCGCCCCCACCGTCGCGGTGCTGGTCCCGCAACTGCTCAAGGCGATCGTCGGCGGCATCCTGGCCGGCCTGCCGGCCCCGGTCACGCTGCGCTTCATCGCCGTCGGCGGCGCACCGGTCCCCGAATCGCTGCTGCAGCAGGCCCGCCTGTTCGGCCTGCCTGTGTTCCAGGGCTTCGGCCTGTCCGAAGCCGGCTCGGTCGCCTGCCTCAACCTGCCCGGCGCCGAACGGCAAGGCAGCGTCGGCCGGCCGCTGCCCCATGTCCAGGTGCGGATCGCCGACGACGGCGAAGTGGTCGTCCAGGGCCGGCTGTTCCTGGGCTATCTGGGCGACGCCGGCCCGGCCGGCGAAACGGCATGGCATACCGGCGACCTGGGTTATCTCGACCCGGACGGCTACCTGTTCCTGACCGGCCGGAAGAAGACGGTCTATTGCACCGCGTTCGGCCGCAACGTGGCGCCGGAATGGCTCGAGGGCGCGCTGGCCGGCCACCCCTACATCGCCCAGGCGGCGGCCTACGGCGAGGGCCGGCCGTTCAACGTGGCGATCCTGGTGCCGCGCCCCGGCATCGCGCCCCACGAATTGAACCAGGCCGTGGCCACCGTCAACGGACAATTGCCAGACTACGCCCGGATCGGCGGCTGGATCGCCGCGGACCAGCCCTTCACGCCCGGCAACGGCCAGGCCGGCCGGACCGGCTGCATCCGGCGCGAGGCCATCCACGGCCACTACCGGGAGCGCATCGAGCAACTTTATTCGACCGAGGAGAACCATGCCTTTCTATGACCGACTGATCGCCGCCACCGCAACCGAACGCGCCGGCCTGCAGGCGGTGCCGATCATCCGCCGCGCCCTGGCCGGCGACGTCAGCCGCGACGAGTACCTGGCCTTCCTCGGCCAGGCCTACCACCACGTCAAGCACACGGTGCCGCTGCTCATGGCCTGCGGCGCCCGCCTGCCGGAACGGCTCGGCTGGCTGCGCGAGGCGGTCGCCCGCTACATCGAGGAGGAGATCGGCCACGAGGAATGGATCCTGGACGACATCGCCGCCGCCGGCGGCGACCCGGACGCGGTGCGCCAGAGCCGTCCGCTGCCGGCCACCGAGCTCATGGTCGCCTATGCCTACCACACCATCGACCGGGGCAATCCGGCCGGCTTCTTCGGCATGGTCCACGTCCTGGAAGGCACCAGCGTCGCCCTCGCCCACCAGGCCGCCGGCGCCATCCAGCAACGCCTGCAGCTGCCCGCCGACGCCTTCCGCTACCTCACTTCGCACGGCAGCGTCGACCAGGACCACATCCGCTTCCTGGAAGACCTGCTCAACCGCCTGGACGACACCGAAGCACAGGCGGCCGTGACCCACTCCGCCGGCATGTTCTTCGGCCTGTACGGCGACATCTTCCGTTCCATCAATCCCTAAGCCATCTCAGGAGACCCTGCCATGAAGACCATCCTTACCGCCCTCGCCATGACCCTGGCCGCCGGCCCCGCCCTGGCCGCCGGCCCCGCCCTGGCCGACGACGCCGCCATGGACCGCGCCCTGCTCGGCTACCAGGAACATTGGGCCCGCATCAACTACACGCTGCCCGCCGATCAGAAGGCCGCCGCCTTCGAGACCCTGGCGAAGCAGGAAGACGCCCTGGTGAAGAGCTACCCGAACCGCGCCGAGCCGCTGGTCTGGCAGGGCATCATCCTCAGCTCGCTGGCCGGCGCCGAACGCAGCCTGGGCGCGCTCGGCCTGGCCAAGCAGGCGCGCGCCGACCTGCTCGCCTCGGAGAAGATCGATCCCGCCGCCCTGCACGGTTCGGCCGAGGCCTCGCTCGGCACGCTCTACTATCGGGTGCCCGGCTGGCCGATCGGCTTCGGCGACGATGACAAGGCCGAGGTCCACTTCAAGAACGCCCTGCAGATCGACCCGGACGGCATCGACACCAACTATCTCTACGCCGACTTCCTGTACGGCAAGCACCGCTATCCGGAGGCCATGCAGGCCCTGAAGAAAGCCTGGGCCGCACCGGCCCGGCCGGACCGGCCGCTGGCCGACAAGGGCCGGCGCCAGGAGATCGCGGCGCTCATGGCCAAAGTGAAGGAAAAGGCCGGCGGCAGCCTGAAGGCGGCGGAGCTCTGACATGGAACTGCGCGACCAACGCATCCTCCTGACCGGCGCCAACGGCGGCATCGGCCGCATCCTGGGCGACCTGCTCGCGGCCAAGGGCGCCCGCCTGTGCCGGCTGGTCCGGCAAGGCGAAGGCAACAGCTACCAGGCCGCCAACGGCCAGGACGGCCAGGTGCTCACCCTGGCCTGCGACGTCGCCCAGGGCGAACAGCGGAGCCAGGCCGTGCATAGCCTGGAGCGGGCCTGGGGCGGCGTCGACGTGCTGATCAACCTGGCCGGCGTACTCGATTTCCGGCCCTTCCAGGAGCAGGACCCGGCCATGCTGCAGCGCATGATCCAGGTCAACCTGGAAGCGCCCATGCAACTGGCGCGCAGCTTGCTGCCCGGCATGCTGGAGCGCGGCCACGGCCGCATCGTCAACGTCGGCTCGACCTTCGGCAGCATCGGTTTCCCGCTCTTCACCGCCTACTCGGCCACCAAGTTCGCGCTGCGCGGCTATTCCCAGGCCTTGCGCCGGGAACTGGCCGGCACCGGGGTCGGCGTGACCTACGTCGCGCCGCGGGCGGTGAATACCCGGCTGAATCCGCCGGTGGTCCACGAGATGGCGGCCCGGGGCATGATGCACATGGACGAGCCCGAACCGGTGGCCCGGGCCATCGTGCGGGCCATCGAGCAGGAACGGAGCGAGGCCTACCTGGGCTTCCCGGAAAGCTTCTTCGCCCGGCTCAACGCCATCCTGCCCGGGCTGGTCGACAAGGCGCTGGCCAGACAGACGCCGCTGCTCATGGACTACAGCGCCGGCCGAAAGGCCTGAGCCCCCTGCGGCTCAGGCCGGCAGGATCAGGGTGAAGACGCTGCCCCGTCCGGGGCTGGAATCGACCGAGATGCCGCCGCCGTGGCTCCGGGCGATGGCCTGGGCCAGGCTCAGGCCCAGGCCGTTGCCGGCCTGATGGCGGCTTTCGTCGCAGCGGTAGAAGCGCTCGAAGATGCGCGGCAGGTCCCTGGCCTCGATGCCGATGCCGGTATCGCTCACCTCGACGCGGATGTGGCCCGGCTCCCGATGCAGACCCAGCCTGACCCGGCCGCCGGCCGGGGTGTACTTGATGGCATTGTCGACCAGGTTGGCGATCGCCCGCTGCAGCTTGCGCCGGTCGCCGGCCATGACGCCTGCCTCGGCGCCGTGTTCGGCGCTCAGCGTCACGCCCTTGTCCTCGGCGACCCCGGCGAACAGTTCCACCGCCTGATCGAGCAATACGGGCAGATCGACCGGCTCGCGATGCAAGCGTCCCACCCCGGTTTCCGCCTCGGAAATATCCAGCATGGTGTTGATCATCTGCATCAGCCGGTCGCACTCCTCGACGATGTTGCCGGCCACTTCGGCGGCATCCGCCGTCTGCCCGCCATTGACCGCGGCCTGTTCCGCCAGGCCCCGGATGCGGGTCAGCGGGCTGCGCAGGTCGTGGGCGATGTTGTCGTTCACCTGTCGCATCTCGCCCATCACCGCCTGCACCCGCTCCACCATCCGGTTGAACGACACGACCAGGTCGTCGATCTCCTGGCCGTAGCCGGACACCTCGACCCGGTCCGAGAAATGGCCGTCGGCGACGCTGCTGGCGGTGCGGGCGACGACCTCGACCCCGCTCATCGCCTTGCGCGCCAACAGCCAGCCGATCGGCGTGCCGAGCATCAGCATGACGGCCAGGATGACCATGCCGAAACGGCTGAAGTGGTCGAACAATATTTCGCTTTCCTCGAGCGAAACGCCCAGTTGCAGATAGCCGACGTTGGGCACGGCGACCGACAGCAGGCGGGCCTTTTGCCGGTAGTCGGGCAACGGCACGGTCGCGAAATCGGATTGCCGGCCGGGCAGGCGCGACCACTGCGCGCCGGGCAGGGGCATGTCCGGCCAGTCGGTCATGTTGGTGGCCAGCAGGACACGGCCCTGCCGATCGATCAGCCGGGCGAAGCAGTCATCCTTGCCGCTGGCCTTTTCATAGGCGGCAAAGGCGTCGCCCACTTCGGCAAGGTCGCCGTAGCGGATGACACGAACGAACTCGTCCTTCTGCCGAGCGATGTCGCCGTCCAGTTCGCTCAGCACGTGGCGCTCCACCAGGTGATAGAGCAACATCCCGCCGGCCAGGGTCGCCAGGGCGAAGAACAGGACGTAGAACAGGGTCAGCCTGAGCGCGATCGAACGGCTCAGGAGGGGCCGTCTAGCGGTCGACGACATAACCCACGCCACGGATCGTCCGGATCAGGTCGAGCTTGCCTTCGAAGCCTTCGTTGAGCTTGTTGCGCAGCCGACTGACCGTGGTCTCCACCACGCTGGTCTCGGGATCGAAGTTGTAGTCCCAGACATGTTCCATGAGGCTGGTCTTGGACACCACGCTGCCGCGGTGGCGGAGCAGGTATTCCAGGAGCACGAACTCCCTGGGCTGCAGCACGATCTCGCGCCCGGCTCGGCTCACCTTGCGCCGGACCAGATCCATTTCCAGATCCGCCGCCATCAGCCTGACTGGCTCGGCGACGCCCTTTGCCCGCCGGGCCAGGGCCTGGATCCGGGCCACCAGTTCGGACAGGGCGAACGGCTTGACCAGGTAATCGTCGCCGCCGGCCTGCAGACCCCGGATCCGGTCGTCCAGTTCGCGCTTGGCCGAGAGGAAGATCATGGGTGTGCCGACCCCTTCCCGGCGGGCCACCTGGACCAGCGTCAGACCGTCCATGACCGGCAGCATGATGTCCACCACCGCCACGTCCCAGCCTGGCTGGCGCAGCCGCTCGAGGCCGCTCCTGCCGTCGGCGGCATGCTCCGCCCGGTAGCCGGCCTGGGCCAGCCCCTTGACCACCAGCGAGGCGATCTTTTGGTCATCTTCGATCAGCAATACCTGCATCGTTTTCCGTTTCTCCGTGCCGAGCGGTCATTGTGCCTGCGGTCCCGGAATATGCAAACGGCCGCACAAGGCGGCCGTTCGGGGCTTGCGGCACCGCTCACAGGTGCGGCTCGATGATCCGGCGGTACCACTCGTGGAAATGCACCATGCCGTCCTCGGTCGGCGACTGGTACGGGCCTTCCTGGCTGATGCCCTGTTCGTGCAGGGCCTTGCGGCCGTTGTGCATGCCGTAGCAGATATCGTCGTCCTCGATCGCGGTTTCCCGGTAGGCGGCCTGTTCCGCCTCGACGTAGTCGCGCTCGAACAGGGCGATCTCCTCGGGGTAGTAGTACTCCACCACGTTGAGGCAGGACTCGACCCCGGCCGGGACGATGGTGCTGACGCACAGCGTGTGCGGATACCACTCGACCATGATGTTGGGGTAGTAGGTCAGCCAGATGGCGCCATGCTCGGGCGGCTTGCCGTCGCGGTAGCGCAGCACCTGTTCGCTCCAGCGCTGGTAGACCGCGCTGCCCGGCCGGGCCAGGGCATGGTTGACGCCCACGGTCTGCACCGACCACCAGTCGCCGTATTCCCACTTCAACTCGTCGCAGTCGACGAACTGGCCCAGGCCGGGGTGGTAGGGCACCACGTGGTAGTCCTCGAGGTAGACCTCGATGAAGGTCTTCCAGTTGAACTTGTAGTCGGTAATCACCGTCCGGTCGTAGACGTAGCCGGAGAAGTCGAGATCCTTGGCCGCAGCCATCTTAGAAAGGTCAGCGACCACGTCGCGCTTGCCCTCGAACAGCAGGCCGTTCCAGCCCTGCAAGGCCTTCTTGCCCAGGTTGAGACAGGGGTTGTTCGGGAACTGCGGCGCGCCCATCAGCTTGCCGCCGAGATCGTAGGTCCAACGATGGAACGGGCAGACGATGTTCGGATTGTTGCCCCGCCCCTTGAGCATGACGGCCTGGCGATGGCGGCAGACGTTGGACATCAACTCGACGCCGGCCGCATTGCGCACCAGCATCTTGCCGCCGCCGTGCAGCCAATCCAGGACGTGATAATCGCCCATGGCGGGCACCATCAGTTCGTGTCCCACGTACCCCGGTCCGTTTTCGAACAGGAGTTTCAACTCCAGCTCGTAAAGCTTCGGGTCGAAGTACCAGTCCACCGGCAGGGCCGGACTGGTCTTAGTGAGAACAGAAGCGCCTGCCGGTTCGGACATGGCCCATTCCCCCAAGAAAAAGATAAGGTTACAAAAAAGGGAGGGGGATTATGCCCCCACCCCCTAGGGGGGGCAAGGCGATTTTTTCCCAGCGACAACGGGGCTGTCAGGGGTATTTGGGCTTGATCTCGTAACCCGACGCACTGAGTCCGCCCAGATCGAGGTCGAGCGTGAACGCCAACTCGCTCATGGGGGCGATGCCGGCCTTCAGGTCCTTGCCCTGCGGCAGATAATCCTTCGGCCAGAATACCCGCTGGGCCAGAGGCCCGCCCTGCACATCGCTCAGGCGCAGGACGAAGCACGGCCAAGCCTGGGCCTGCTGGGCGCGATTGCTGAAATCGACCTTGAGCTTGGCCCGGGTCGGCTGCTCGGGGTCCGTTTCCAGCGAGGAGGACTCCACCTTCAGCAGGTCGAGCTGCCGACTCAGCGGCACCTCGCAACCCAGGTTCCGGCAGGCCTGCTCGAACGCCGGCCGCAAGCTTGGCCGCCATTGCACGATGGCACCGCGGAAGAAATAGGCCGCCTGGGCGACCAGGCCCAGGGCCAGGAGGACGCTGATCAGTCCGAGCAGCAGCGCCTTCCAGGGCTGCGGCCTGGGTTCGATCCGAGCCCGGGTCGGCAGTTCGGACAGCAGGATGGCATCGGGGGTTTCGAGCAGAGGCAGCTCAGGGCCGGCCGTTTCGGGCTGCCCCGTCTCGACCTGGCGAACAACCTCGTCATAGAGCGTCAACCGCGGAATATCGCCACCGACATCATGGAATGGATCGGCGGCGGCCGGTTCCGGCCATGGTACCGGCTGCACCTGGGACGCAGTTCCCGCAACAGATTCAGATTCGGCAAACGGTTCCGGCAGCGGCTCGAACTCGGGCAAAGGTTCGAATTCCGACGCTGCGGCCGGCGCCGACGGCGCAGGCTCTGCCATGGGCTCGAACGGGTGTTCGGATACTGGTGCCGACTCGGGCTTGCGAGGCGGCATCTCGATCGGCAGATCGTGCACCGGGCTAGCGTTCGCCTCCGCCGAGGTCGGCGACTCGAATTCCGGCAGCAGCGTATCGTAGGCATTGAACACGGCCCGGCAGTAACCGCAGCGGACCAGGCCGCGCCGCGTTTCCAGCTGGTCGTGGGCGACGCGGAAAGTGGTGTGACACTCGGGGCAGGTGGTCAGCATCGGCTATCCGGGCTCAAGGTTCGGTCATAGGCCCGAACATGCCCTCATTTGCGCGTGCCCGTCAACAGCGACCAGCCTTCGTCGACCTTTTCCAGGCGCATCTCGAAGGCTACGCTGTAGATCGCCATCACCTCCTCCGCCTGGCTGTCCAGGATGCCCGACAGGATGATGCGGCCGCCCGGCCGGGCTCGGGCTGCCAGCAGCGGCATCAGCGCCTTGAGCGGATTGGTCAGGATGTTGGCGACCACCACGTCGTACGTCCGTTCGGGCAAGTCGCCGGACAGGCGGAAGTCGGCCTGCACGCCGTTGCGTTCGGCATTGTCGCGCGCCGCCTCGACGGCCTGGGGATCGATGTCCACGCCGACCACGTGACCCGCGCCCAGCTTGGCCGCGGCGATGGCCAGGATGCCCGAGCCGCAGCCGTAGTCGAGCACCGTCTCGCCGGGCCGCAGGTTCGCCTCCAGCCATTGCAGGCACAACCGGGTGGTGGGATGGCTGCCGGTGCCGAAGGCGAGGCCGGGATCGAGCACGATGGTGATGGCATCGGGATCGGGCGTCTCGTGCCAGGACGGCACGATCCACAGGCGGCCCGAGATGGGGATGGGGTCGAACTGCGACTGGGTCAGCCTGACCCAGTCCTGCTCGGGCACGGTTTCGACCTGGTGCTCGACGCCGGCGGACAAGCCCAGCCCGGCCAGCAGGGCCGGCACGTCGGTATCGCTGTCGAGCAGCGCCACCAGCCAGTTGTGCTTCCAGGATTTTGGATCGGCTAGGCCGGGCTCGCCGAACTGCGCCTCCTCGGCCTCGGTGCCGGCGTCGCGGTCCTCGGTCGAGACGGACAGCGCGCCGGCTTCCAGCAGGGCGTCCGCGAGGGCGTCGGCCCGGTCGCCGTCCACCGCCAGTCTGAGCGACAGCCAGGTCACGATGCCCCTAGCCTTTCTTGGCGGCGAGCTTCTGTTCCAGGTAGTGGATGCTCATGCCGCCCTGCAGCACCGTCGCATCCTGCAGCAGTTCCTGATGCAACGGGATGTTGGTCTTGATGCCTTCGACGATCATCTCGGACAAGGCCACCCGCATCCGGGCGATGGCCTGGTCGCGGCTCGCGCCGTAGGCGATCAGCTTGCCGATCATCGAGTCGTAGTGCGGCGGCACGTAGTAGTTCTGGTAGACGTGCGAATCGACCCGGATGCCCGGCCCGCCGGCGGCGTGGTAGAGCGTGATCCGGCCGGGCGACGGCACGAAGGTGAAGGGATCCTCGGCGTTGATCCGGCATTCGATCGCGTGGCCCTTGAAATGGATGTCCTTTTGCTTGACCGAGAGCTTCTCGCCGGCGGCGATGCGGATGGTCTCCTGGACGATGTCGATGCCGGTGATCAGTTCGGTGACCGGATGCTCGACCTGGACCCGGGTATTCATCTCGATGAAGTAGAACTCGCCGTTCTCGTACAGGAACTCGAAGGTGCCGGCGCCGCGGTAGCCGAACTGGCGGCAGGCCTCGGCGCAGCGTTCGCCGATCTTGCTGCGCAGCTTGGGGTCGAGGCCGGGCGCAGGCGCTTCCTCAAGCACCTTCTGGTGGCGGCGCTGCATGGAGCAGTCACGCTCTCCCAGGTGCACGGCGTTGCCGTGCTCGTCGGCCAGGACCTGGATCTCGATGTGGCGCGGGTTCTGGAGATACTTCTCCATGTACACCATGGGATTGTTGAAGGCCGCGGCGGCCTCCGACTGGGTCATCTGCACCGACTGGATCAGGGCCGCGTCGGTGTGCACCACCCGCATGCCGCGCCCGCCGCCGCCGCCGGCGGCCTTGATGATGATCGGATAGCCGATCTCGTTGGCCATGCGCAGCCATTCGTCGGTGTCCTCGCCCAGGGCGCCTTCGGAGCCCGGTACGCAGGGCACGCCGGCCGCCTTCATGGCGTTCTTGGCCGAGACCTTGTCACCCATCAGGCGGATGGTCTCGGGCCGCGGCCCGATAAAGGTGAAGCCGGACTGCTCGACCCGCTCGGCGAAGTCGGCGTTCTCGGACAGGAAGCCGTAGCCTGGGTGGATGGCCTCGGCATCGGTGACCTCGGCCGCGGCGATGATGGCCGGTACGTGCAGGTAGCTCTTGGCCGAAGGCGCCGGCCCGATGCAGACCGACTCGTCGGCCAGACGGACGTACTTGGCCTCGGCATCGGCCTCGGAGTGCACCGCCACGGTCTTGATGCCCATCTCGCGGCAGGCACGCTGGATCCGTAGGGCGATCTCGCCACGGTTGGCGATCAGGATTTTCTCAAACATGGCTGCCTCCGGCGCTTAGCCGATGATGAACAGCGGTTCGCCGTATTCGACCGGTTGACCGTTGTCGACGAGGATCGCCTTGACCACGCCGCTGACGTCGGCCTCGATCTCGTTCATCAGCTTCATGGCCTCGATGATGCACAGGGTGTCGCCGGCGTTGACCTGCTGACCGACTTCGACGAAAGCCTTGGCGCCAGGGGACGGCGACCGGTAGAGGGTGCCCACCATGGGCGACTTGACCGAATGACCCTCCGGAGCGGTCGGCTCGTCGGCGGTCGGTGCGGCCGGGGCTGCCGCGGCGGGCATGGGCATCGGCATGGGGCCGGCCGGCATCGAATAGAAGTTGCCGCCGCTCGCCACGGCGCGGGTGATCCGCACCTTTTCCTCACCCTCGGTGATCTCCAGTTCGGCGATGCCGGACTCCTGCACCAGATCGATGAGTTTTTTCAGCTTACGAAGATCCATTTAGTCTTCCTCCAAGGCGTTCAGTGCATAGCCCAGGGCGAACAGGTAGCCGTTGGCCCCCAAGCCGCTGATGACGCCGACCGCCAGATCGGAAAAGTACGAATGCTGGCGGAAGGGCTCGCGGGCATGGACATTGGACAGATGCACCTCGATGAATGGGATTTTCACTGCCGCCAGTGCGTCGCGCAGCGCGACGCTGGTATGGGTGTAGGCGGCAGGATTGATGATGATGAAGCCGACCGACTCGTCCCGGGCAGCATGGACGCGCTCGATCAATGCGTGCTCGGCATTGCTCTGGAAGCATTCCACGGCCACGCCAGCCGCACGGCCTTGTTCCTGCAGGGCCAGGTCGATGTCGGCCAGGGTCTGGCTGCCGTAATGTTCCGGTTCGCGACTGCCGAGCAGGTTCAGGTTGGGGCCATGCAAAACCAGTATCTTGCGGATATCCACGCTGGGAGTGCGGGTTGCAGTTCGTGACGGGCGCTTTCTGGGCATCTCAGTGAGCCGCATGGGCGAGTTGAGGCGGGCGAATTCTGCCGCAACCTGCACCGATCTGTCCAGGTTTATGACGGTAAAAAACGATTATTAAGCAGTTGACATCTACGTCGATTTGGCACTCAAAACTCATCGTTCGAGCCGCTCCAGCAGCCTTTTAGCGACTTCCGATGGCGCCAGGTCGGCTTCTGCCGACAAATTCTCGATGGCAGGCGCCCCCGGTTCCGAACGGGCACCGAACCGGGCCGGCGGCGTAGCGGGATAAAGACCGATGCCGGGCTTGCGGAAGGCCGCCGCCAAGTGCATGAGACCGGTATCCACCCCCACCACCCCGGCTGCCCGGCCCAGCACGGCGGCCATATCGGCCAAACCGAGCCTGGGCAGCACGCCGGCGGTCGGACAGGCGGCCGCCAGGCGTTCGGCCCGAATCCGTTCCCGGTCATTGCCCCAAGGCAGCAACACGGGCCGGCCGGCCGCTCCGATCAGCCGGATCAATGCCAGCCAGTCCGCCTCCGGGTATTCCTTTTCCGGCCGAGCGGTACCGTGCAGCGCCAGGATGAAATCATCCGGCAAATCGTGCCCATCGGCGGCCGGCGGCTGCACGCCGTAGCTGAATGCGTCCTCGGCCGCCATGGCGTAGCCCAGGGCCTGGGCGGCCAGCAGCCTGTTGCGCGTGATCGCATGCAACCCGGGCGGAACGGCATAGCGGTATCGATAAACAAGACTCGCCAAGGGCTCCCTGGCACTGGCAAAATCCAGCCCTGCGCGTGGGCCATGCGCGAACGTCGCCAGCAACGCGCTTTTAAGCAGCCCCTGGCTGTCCAGAACCAGATCGTAGTTTTCCGAACGCAAGGATTTGATGAACCCATTCCATTCCCGACGTGTCGCAGCGGACAGCGGTGCCTTCCGCCAGCGGCGCAGCGCGACCGGGATCACCCGCTCCACTGCCGGATGCAGCGCCGGAACAGCGGCGAACCCCTCCTCGGCGACCCAGTCGGCCCGCAGGCCGGGAACCGCGGCGGCGGCCTCGGTCAAAGCGGGCAGCATATGGACCAGATCGCCCAGCGAGGTCGTCTTGACCACCAGGATGCGCATGGGCACGGGTTATTTCGGACAATCGGAAGGCATGGCCTTCATTCTCCCATAGGTACGCCATGCTCAGCATCATCACCGCCATCCACAACCAGCTGCCGGTCAACCGGCTGTTCTGGGAGCACCTCCAGCGCTACACGTCCTCGCCGTTCGAGCTGATCATCATCGACAACGCCTCCACCGACGGCAGCGCCGAATTCTTCGAGAGCGTAGGCGCGAAGGTGATCCGCAACCCGGTCAATTACTCCTACCCGGTCAGCCAGAACCAGGGCATCGCCGTCGCAAAAGGCGAATGGCTCGGTTTCCTGAACAACGACATCATCGTCAGCCCGGACTGGGACCGGCACCTGATGGACAACATGGCCGCCAACGGCCTGGAAGTCGCCACCTGTTGCGGCCTGGAGCAGTTGGAGACCCAGGCCGCGACCCAGGCGGTCAAGCGGCGCTGGAAGCGGATCAAGGGCATCTGCTCGCTGTTCGGCATCACGCCTTTCAGCCTGCGCCTGATGCACCGCTGGATGTACCGCGGCGACTGGGAGGGCTTCTGCGCCGAGCGCTACCGGCGCTTCAGGCTGCAGGCGGCCGAGGGCTTCGTCGGCAACACGGTGATGATGACCCGCACCGCCCTGGACAAACTCGGCCCCTGGGACGAGACCATGCAGGGCGCCGACTTCGATCTCTACCTGCGCAGCAAGAAGCGGGCGCTTGAACAAGGCGACATCCGGCCCATGCACATCGCGCTCGACACCTTCAACCACCACTTCATCCGGCTGACCGTCAAGGCCAGGCCACCGCGCTTCGCCGACGCCGACAAGCTGTCCCGCCTGGAAGACAAATGGTCCGAAGCGGACCTGAAACTACTGAAAGAGCGCCTCGGAGGCTGACGATGTTCAAAAATTACGATGGCTGGGCCTGGTATGCATTCGCCTTCGGCCTAGCTTTGACCGTCTCGACCGCATTGACCAGCATCATGGCCTCGATCTCGCTGATCTGGTTTGCCACCCATTTCAGGGAATGGCACGCCGCCGTATCCGAACGCCGCCGGGATCCGGTCTTCAAGGCCATGCTGGTCTTCCTCGCCATCCTGATGCTGGGCGTGCTGGTTTCGTTCTTACACAACCATTCGCCGTGGGAGATCGTCGGCAAGCACACCAAGTTCATGGTCTTCTTCGTCCTGATCGGCCTGCTGCAAAAAACCGAGCGACGCCAGGCGGCCTTCCTCGGTTTCGCCTTCGGCATGCTCTTGTCCATGTTCCTGTCGGTGCTGTCCCAGGTGATCGGCATCCAGATATTTCATGCCGTTCCGGGCACGGGCGAACTGGCGCCGTTCCTCAACCATACCGAACACAACGTCTTCCTCAGCCTGGTCACGCTAGGCCTGGTCACGCTGCTGGCTGCCCTGCGCCCGCGCGGAATCCTGGCCTGGCTGGGCTGGCTGACCGTGGCGCTTGCCTTCGTCGACATCATCTTCCTGGTACGCGGCCGCACCGGCCAGATCGTCCTGGTCATCCTGGCCATGCTGCTGTTCGCCACCTTGCTTCGTTCCAAACTGCTCAAGGTCGCGGCCACTTTGGGCTTTCTCGCCGCAGTCGGGCTGGCCGCTCTCTACGGCCACTCGGCCCTCAACCAGGGGCTGAAACTCGCCACACATGATGTCAGCGAATACAAGGAGGGACAGACTGACACCTCGGTCGGCTTCCGCATGAATGCATTGAAGTCGACCCTGGCTCTGATCCGGGACACGCATCCGATCATCGGCAACGGCACCGGCGCCTTCAGGGAAAGCTACGAGAACTACTACAAGACCCACCCAACAATCGAACCGCCGTTCGCCAACCCGCACGATGACTACATATTCTATTGGGCCGAGAACGGCATCTTCGGCCTGCTCGCGTTGATCGGGGTCTACCTGTCGATGTTCTATTCGGCCGTCAAGGAACGCGGCCTGCACGGCATATGGCTGGCCGGGCTGGCGCTGGCCTGGTGCGTACCGGGCACCGCCAACTCGGTCATGCTCGACCACGTCTCGGGCTACACCTTCGTCGTCCTGCTGGCGGCCCTGGTCGCCGGCCCGTTGCCGTTCAGTTCTGAGCGAGCAGCGCCCTCAGCGAGCTGACCAGTTCGTCCGGATCGATCTCGGAGATCACCTCCGGCGAAGCCGATTCGACGATCATCACGCGCTCGCCGACCGGACTGAAATTCACCCGGGCCTGGGCATTCTTGCAGAAGATGTCGAGCAGCGGCTTGCCCAGCGCCGCTGCGATGTGGGCGATCGAAGTGTCGACGGTCATCACCGCGTCGCAGGCCTGGATCGCGCCATACAAGTCGTCCGGCCCGGCATCGGTGCGGATCGCCCGGATGTTGGCATAGCCCGCCACCCGCTCTTCGATCCAGCCTTGGTGCCGCATGTGGCAAACCAGGAAGATGCAATCGGCAAAATCTTCGGCCAGACGCTTCAGCACCGACCTGATGATCACCTCGTTCAGACTCTTGTCCGGCACCGAGCCGAAGAAATTGACGAACACCCGTTTGCCGGCCGGCAGATCGAGATCGGCCGCCGCGACGGGAAAACCCAGCTTCGGCCTGGACAAGGACACGCCGAGCAGCGCGGCCGCCCGTTCATATTTGCGCGTGATGTGTTCGCAAGCCGGATCGAACGCCAGCAGGTCGTCGAACACCGCCGCGCCACCCCGCCAGAAGCCGACCTTGCGGCCGGCTCCGGACAGCCGGGCCAGCAAGGTGCCGGTCGAGGAGCGGTGCAGGTCCCAGGAGAACAGCCAGTCGGCCTTGATCCAGCGCAGTTGCCGGATGGCCGACAGCTTGCCGAACAGTCCGGTCTTTGGTACTTCGACCACGCCCGCAAGCCTGCGATCGGCCCGCCAAAAGGCGATGTTTCCGCGGCTGGCGGTGACGTAGACCGCATGGCCGGCCCGGTGCAAGGCCTCGACCAGGCCGGTCATCACGACGGCATCGCCCAGTTTGCCGTCGTGCGAATAAAGGATCAGTTTCTTCGTCATCTGTCAGTAAAATCGTTGCCTTCGAACCCCCTGCCGGCCATCTCCAGCGGCAGACAACCGGCGAGCGAACGCGAATCATGCATCAAAACACCACCCTGCACGTCATCGAGCCGACCCTGACCGGCCTGGCCGGCCACTGCAACAGCTTCCTGGCCAGCGTCCTCGATGCGGTCGGCGAGACGCCGATGCAGCTCTGGCTCGGCCGCGGCGCCGAGTTCCAAGCCCCCGGCCCGCAGGCACGGGTCGTCCCCTATTTCAGCCGCTCCCTGCGTCGGTTCCAGGCTTTCTTCCTGTACCGCCGCCTGCTGCGCCAGCCTGGCCGCATCTTCCTGTCCACAGCGACGCGCACCGACCTCAGCCTCATCGATCTGGCAGCGCGCGGCACCATCGAGTCGGGCCGTATCTTCCTCTATTTCCATTGGTTCCGGCCGACGCCGAAGAAGCTCGCCTTCCTGCGCAAATACGCCATCCGGCAGCCGAACCTGGTCATCCTCGGCCCGACCGAAAGCGCGGTCGAGGCCTTCCGCCAGGCCGGCTTTCCCGATGTGCGGGTCGTGCCCTATCCGATCACGCCGCGCGAACAGTCGGACAACGACACGCCGTTCCGCCACCTGTTGTTCGCCGGCATCGCCCGCCAGGACAAGGGCATCGGCAAGGTGGTCGACCTGGTGGCGCACCTGGCCCGGCAGGGCAGCGACCTGCCCCTGCTGATCCAGGCCTCGGCCGACCACCGCCAACGCTTCGACGACAAGACCGCCCAGGACATCCAGCGCCTGGAGGGCATCCGCTACCCGAACCTGAAACTGATCGAGGCCGCCCTGCCGCAGGACGACTACCTCGCCCAGTTCGAAGGCGGCATCTGCCTGCAGCCTTATGACGCGGCCGATTTCGCCGACCGGATCAGCGGCATCTCGCTCGATGGTCTGTCGTCCGGCGCGCCCCTGGTCGTCCCGGCCGGCACCTGGATGGCGCGGGTCGTCGAGCGCTTCGGGGCCGGTGTCGCGCTGGAGGACATGTCCGCACCCGCCATGGAGACAGCAATCCGCACCATCCTCGCCGACTGGCCCAGCTTCCGCGACCGGGCGCGGCTGGCCGGCAAGACCCTGCAGGCCGAGTTCAGCGCCGGCCAACTGGCCGAGACGCTGACCAAGCCCTATTCCCGGCCCGACCCGCGCCGAGCCATCTCGGCCAAGTAACCGAGCTTGAGGTAGCGGTAGTAGACACCCTCTGCCGTGGAGATTGCGAGCATCAAACCTTCGCGGCCATCGAGGAAGCCGGCCCGCAGCAAGTAGGACCGGATGAAGGCCCAACCGCCCCGGAACAGCGCCTTGGCCAGACCGCCGCGCTTACCCTTGGCCAAGGCCTGCTCGGCCCCTGCGGTGGAATAGCGGTTGATCTTGTCCAGGACCTCGTCCAGGGTGCGGAAACTCTCGTGGCTCAGGGGGTTCTTCAGCCTGCCGGCCTCGCCCTCGAACAGCAGCCGTTCATGCACCAGATCCGGCGAAAAGCTCGCCGCGCCCCGCTTGAACAGGCGCGGCACGTAGTCCGGCCACCAGCCGGAATGGTGTATGTCGCGGCCGCAGAAACTGGACAGGCGCGGCAGGGCGTAGACCGGCTTGTCGCCGCCTTCGATGACCGAACGGATCTCCCGTTGCAGCGCCGCCGAGACCCGCTCGTCGGCATCGAGCGACAGCACCCAGTCGCCGGTGGCGTGGGCCAGGGCGCGGTTCTTCTGCTCGCCGAAGCCGGGCCAGACCGGATCGACGAACACCTTGTCGGTGTACTCTCGGGCCAGATCGGCCGTGCCGTCGTCGCTTCCCGAATCGAGCACCACGATCTCGTCGGCGAAGCGCACCGACTCCAGGGTCGGCCGCAGGCGGCCCGCCTCGTTCTTGGTGATGATGACCACCGACAGCGTGGCGTTCACGGCCGCACCAGGCGGTAGTGTTTCTTGGACAGCTCCAGGCCGAACATGCGCTCCAACGCCATCATGCGCCGGTGCTTGAGTTCCTTCCGGGTCGGCCGATAGACCGGGTCGGGCGCGAACGTCCGTTCCGCCTCCTGCGC
Organism: Parasulfuritortus sp.; assembly: GCA_036391875.1. Classification (GTDB taxonomy): domain Bacteria; phylum Pseudomonadota; class Gammaproteobacteria; order Burkholderiales; family Thiobacillaceae; genus Parasulfuritortus. The sequence continues at coordinate 32,252 of DASVZA010000018.1, read as the reverse complement.
CAGCCAGTCGCGGACGATGGCCGGATGGCTGCCGGCGAAGGGCGCCAGGGCGGCGGGGTCGATCTGGTAGCCGTTGAACAGCGGATGGTCGTGGCCCCAGTACTTGCCGACCCGTTGGGTCTTCTCGCGCATCGCCGCGACGCTGCGGACGTGGCCGTAGTGGTAGATCGGCGCGCCGACCAGGGCGGCATCGGGATAGCGGCCGCGCTTGTTCTTGTCCATGACCACCCAGAACAGGCCGTCCGGCGCCCAGCTGCGGATGGTGTTGCGGATGATGCGCGGCGCGCGGCGATACCAGCCGGGGCTGATGGCACGCCAGTCCGGGCTGCCGAAGAAATGGTGGTAGTCGAAGACCAGGGCCTCGACCCGGTCGTCGGCCAGGTTCCGTTCCATGGCGGCGCGGATGGTGTCGAGGTCGTCCTCGTGCACCACCTCGTCTCCCTCCAGGTAGAAGGCCCAATCGCCGCTGCAGTTGAACTGGGCGATCATCTTCTGCTGGGCGTAGACGTAGCCGCGGTCCTGCATCCGCTCGTTCCACCAGGTCTCGACGATGCGCAGCTTGTCGGAACCGATGGTGCGGATCTGCTCGAGGGTGTCGTCGTCGCTGTCGCCCACCGCCACCACGAACTCGTCGCAGATCGGCAGCACCGAACGGATGCTCTCGAGGTAGGGATAGCCGAGCAGGCTGCCGTTGCGGATGAAGGTGAAGCCGCTGACTTTCATGAAGGCGCGTGGTCCGTTGGAGGGATGCGGGCGAGTATATCAAGCACCCGTTCCGGCCCCAGCTTGACCAGGCAGTCGAGGTGGCCGAGCGGACAGGTGCGTTCGAAGCAGGGGCTGCAGTCCAGGCCGAGGCGGACCACTGCGGCCCGCTCCGACAGGGGCGGCGTGTAGCCCGGGTCGGTCGAGCCGTAGACCGCGACCACCGGCACGCCGACCGCCGCGGCAACGTGCATCAGACCGGAATCGTTGGTGACCACGGCCGTCGCACAAGCCAGCAGATCGACCGTCTCCTCCAACGCGGTCGCGCCGGCCAGGTTACGGCAGGCGCCGCCGGCCAAGGCGTCGATGGCCTCGCCCACCGGCTGGTCCGCGGCCGATCCGAACAGCCAGACCTGCCAGCCGCTGGCCAGCATGGCCTTGGCCACCTCGGCGTAGTGCGCCTCCGGCCAGCGCTTGGCGGGACCATATTCGGCGCCGGGGCACAATGCGAGCACCGGCCGGTCGAGAACCAGGCCGAGGCGGGCCAGGCTGGCCGCCTGCTTGTCGGGGTCGACCGTCAGCCGGGGATAGTCGGCCGGCCCGGCCGGGGCCGCGTCGGCCAGCGCGCGGTAGCGGTCCACCAGCCTCGGCAGGCCGGCCTTGTCCAGGCGCCGGGCGTCGTTGAGCAGGCCGTAGCGGAACTCGCCGACGTAGCCGGTCCGGCGCGGGATGCCGGCCAGCCAAGGGATCAGGGCCGACTTCCAGGAATTGGGCAGGACGTAGGCCTGCTCGTAGCCGGCGCCGCGCAGGTCGCGCGCCAGGGCCCGCCGACCGGCCAGGTCGAATTTTCCGTGGCTGAAGGGCGAGACGACGATGCGCTCGACCTCGGCCATGCGCGACAGGATCGGCCCGCTCCAGGCCGGGGCCAGGACGTCGATCACCAGATCGGGACCCTGTTCGCGCAGGGCACGGTAGAGGCCCTGCGCCATGATCATGTCGCCAACCCAGGACGGGCCGACCACCAGGCAGCGCGCCATCAGGCGATCCGCATGGCCGACGCCACCTGCAGCACGTCGTCGAACCATTGCTGCGCGGCGGCGGCCTTGCGCGCGGCGGCGGCGCGCTTGTTGGACGCCACCTCGGCCAGATCCTTGGCGACCGGTACGGCGGCCAGACGGTAGGCGTAGGGCGTCACGGCCTGGCCGTCGTATTCCTGCCAGAAGGCGTCATAGTCGGCCTTGATCCGCTTGCGCAGGTGGTAGTAGCCGGCGAACACCGTGCCCTCGTTGGCCACCCCGTACAGCCCGGCCAGGCCCCAGCCGGCCGCCAGCGCCTGGGCGCCGTGCAGCATCAGGGCCTTGGGCCGCAGGCCCGCCATGGCCTTGGTCACCTTCTTGATCAGCTCGGGGATGTCGGGTTCCGGGCCGGGCCCCTTGTTGCAGCCGATCCAGAGTACCGGGCCATGGCCTTCCGGCAGACCGAGCGTGGCCGGCGTGGCGATCGCCATGGCGAACATGTGCAGGGTGCGGCCGTCCAGTTCCAGGGCCATGCGCAACTCGCCCTCGCGGCCCAGGCCGGTCGGTGCGTACAACATCAGACGCAGTTCGCCGACCGGCGTCTCGCGCCGGGCCAGGACGGCACCGTCGATGTACACCTCGTGCACCGCCGCGTCGCTCAGATGGGAACGCAGGTAGGCGTAATGGTCGACCACGGCCTGGGCCCGGCCGGACGCCTTGAGGCCGCGGATCAGATAGGGACGCAGGACGCGCAGGCCGTGGTCCGAGTCCTGCACCAGGATGGGCTGCAGCACGGGATCGTCGAACACCGCCTGGTTGCGGCGCAACGCCTTGCCATGCCACACCGAACGCAGGAACTGCTTGGCTCGCTGAAGCGGCACGGACTACGCCTCCTTGATGGCGGCGATCAGGCGGCTGGTGGAGCGGCCGTCGACGAAATTGAGAACCTGAACCTCGCCGCCGTTGGCACGCACGCAGTCGCCGCCGGCGATGTCCTCGGGCCGGTAGTCGCCGCCCTTGACCAGGATGTCCGGCAACAGCCGGCAGATCAGCCGCTCGGGCGTGTCCTCGTCGAACAGCACCACGGCGTCGACCGCCTCCAGCGCGGCCAGCACGCGGGCCCGGTCCTGTTCCTGGACCACGGGCCGGGTCGGGCCTTTCAGGGCCGACACCGAGCGGTCGGTGTTGAGCCCCAGCACCAGCCGGTCGCCCTGCTGCCGCGCGGCTTCCAGATAGCTGACGTGGCCGGCGTGCAGGATGTCGAAACAACCGTTGGTGAACACGATCTTCTCGCCCCGTGAGCGCCAGTAGGCGGCCCGGCGCAGCAGCGCATCCTCGTCGCAGACCTTGTCGGCCTGGGTCGAGGCGTCCTGCCACTCGATCTCGTGCAGCAGTTCGTCGCGGGTCACCGGGATGGTGCCGACCTTGCCCACCACCACGCCGGCCGCGAGGTTGGCCAGGCGGCAGCATTCGGCCGGGGCCAGGCCGGCCAGCAGGCCGGCGGTCAGGGTGGCGATCACGGTGTCGCCGGCGCCGGAGACGTCGAACACCTGCTTGGCCGTGGCCGGCAGGTGGGTCACGCCGTCGGCCTGCATCAGGGCGATGCCATGCTCGCCGCGGGTGACCGGCAGGAAGTCGAGTTCCAGTTCGCGGCGCAGCGCTTCCATCCCGGCCAGGATGCAGTCGACGTCGCGCAGGCCGCAGCCGCTGGCCTCGGCGGCCTCCTTCTGGTTGGGTGTCAGCGCGGTGGCGCCGCGGTACTTGGCATAGTCGTGGCCCTTGGGATCGACCAGGACCGGGATGCCGCGGGTCCGGGCGGCGGCGATCAGGCGCTGGCAGACCGCGGCGGTCAAGGTGCCCTTGGCGTAGTCGGACAGGATCAGCGCGCCCGGTCGCCAGCTTTCCAGCTCGTGCAGCACCGAGTCGAGCAGCGCCTGGCTGGCGGCCTCGGCATGCGGACCGTGCTCTTCCTGGTCGAGCCGCAGCATCTGCTGGTGGCCGCCCAGGACGCGGGTCTTGGTGATGGTCGGCCGGCCCTCGGTCCGGGTCAGGACCGGGCGGATGCCGGCCTCGCCCAGCATGGCCTCCAGCCGCGTGCCTTCGACGTCGATGCCGACATGGCCGGCCAGGGCTGCCTCCAGGCCCAACCCGGCCAGGTTGGCAGCGACGTTGGCGCTGCCGCCCAGGCGTTCGGTGTTGCGGGTGACGCGCACCACCGGCACCGGCGCCTCGGGCGAGATGCGGTCGACGTCGCCCCACAGGTAGCGGTCCAACATCAGGTCGCCGACCACCAGGACCCGGGCCGGGGTCTGGCCGTCGCGGCGGAAGGCACGGTGCACGATCTCGGCCAGCTGGCGGGACATCAGACCTCCAGCAGTTCGCACAGGATGTGACCGATCAGGATGTGGATCTCCTGGATGCGGGGGGTGTCGGCCGACGGCGCCACCAGAGCGAAGTCGCACAGCTCGGCCAGCCTGCCGCCGCTGCCGCCGAGCAGGCCGACGGTGTAGATGCCGAGCCGTTTGCCTTCCTCGACGGCGCGCACGACGTTGCCGCTGTTGCCCGAGGTGGAGATGCCGACCAGCACGTCGTTCGGGCCGCACAGGGCGCCGACCTGGCGGGCGAAGACGTGCTCGAAGCCGTAGTCGTTGCCGACCGAGGTCAGGATCGAGGTGTCGGTGGTCAGGGCCAGCGCGGCCAGGCCGCCCCGCTCGCGCTTGAAGCGGCCGACCAGTTCGGCGGCGATGTGCTGGCTGTCGGCGGCGCTGCCGCCGTTGCCCATCAGGACGATCTTGCCACCGGCCTGCAGGCAATCCTTGAGACGGTCCGCCAGGGCCTCGATCTGCGGGATGAGGCAGCCCATGGCGGCCACGGCGGCCTGGTGATCGGCCAGGGCGCGTTCGATCAGGTTGCGGGAATCCATCAGCAGTAGGGGTCGTCCAGGGTCAGATAGTTGCGCACGTAGTCGGCCACGCCGTCCTCCAGCTCCATGAAGGGGCGGTCGTAGCCGGCCTGCTTCAGCTTGGCCATGTCGGCCTGGGTGAAGTACTGGTACTTGCCGCGCAGGTCTTCGGGCATGTCGATGAATTCGATGTTGGGCGCGCGGTCCATGTTCTTCATCACCGCCGTGGCCAGGTCGCGGAAGGCGCGTGCCTTACCGGTGCCGATGTTGTACAGGCCCGATTCGGCGGCGTGGTCGATGAAGTGGCTGGTCGCCATGGCCGCGTCCTTGACGTAAACGAAGTCGCGCATCTGCATGCCGTGGTCGTAACCCTCGCGGTGGCTGCGGAACAGCTTCATGTAGCCGCTCTCGCGCACCTGGTTGAAGGTGTGGAAGGCGACGCTGGCCATGCGGCCCTTGTGGTATTCGTTCGGGCCGTAGACGTTGAAATACTTGAAGCCGTACCAGCGTGGCGGACAGGGCGCGCCCTCGCGCTGCTGGCGCAAGGCCCACTGGTCGAAGAACTGCTTGGAGAAGCCGTAGCCGTTCAACGGCCGCAGCTTGTCGATGTCGTGGTCGTCGCTGTAGCCGGCCTCGCCGCCGCCGTAGGTGGCGGCCGAGCTGGCGTAGAGGAAGGGCACGCCGCGGTCGGCGCACCAGCGCCAGAGGTTCTGGCTGTAGCGGATGTTGGTGTCGAGCAGGCGATTGAAGTCGCGCTCGGTGGTGGCGCTGATGGCACCCATGTGGATCACCGCGTCGACCTTGCCGGCCCGATCCAGCCAGGCCGTCAGCTCGTCCTTGTCGAGGATGTCGGCCAGCTTGCGGTGGCACAGGTTCTGCCACTGGTCCGGGTGTTCGAAGCGGTCGACCACCACCACATCGTCCCGGCCCAGGTTAACGTTCAGGTGCCAGGCGATCATGCTGCCGATCATGCCGGCGCCGCCAGTAATGACGATCATGATTTTTCTCCTGTTCAGGGGCGCGATTATACGGGGGCCGGACCGGAAACGCCGCGATCCGGCCGAAAACCGTCTATTCGAGCCAGCCTTTCTTGTGGAAATACCAGAACGGCAAACCCACGGATATGCCCATCAGGACCAGCGCGAACGGGTAGCCGTATTGCCAGTGCAACTCCGGGAACCAGCCCTGGAAGTTCATGCCGTAGATGCTGGCGATCAGGGTCGGCGGCAGCATGGCGACGCTGGCCACCGAGAAGATCTTGATCACCTTGTTCTGGTTGATGTTGATGAAACCCACCGTCGCGTCCATCAGGAAGTTGATCTTGTCGAACAGGAAGGCGGTATGGCTGTTCAGCGACTCGATGTCGCGCAGGATCTGACGGGCGTCGTCGAGCTGGTTCTGGGTCAGCAGCTTGCCACGCAGCAGGAAGGACACGGCGCGCTGGGTGCCCAGCATGTTGCGCCGGATCTGACCGTTGCGGTCCTCCTCCTCGGCGATGTCGGCCAGGATGCGGGCCGCTTCCTTGTCGGTCATGGCCTGGCTCAGGACGGTCTTGCCCACCTTGTCCAGGGTGGCATAGACGGCCTCCAGGGCATCGGCCGAATATTCCGCATCGGCGCTGTACAGATCGATCAGCACGTCCTTGCAGTCCGAAACGTAGCCCGGCTGGGTCCGGGCCCGCAGGCGCTGCAGGCGGAACACCGGCAGTTCCTCGTTGCGCACCGTGAACAGGATGTCGTGCTGCAGGACGAACACCACCGGCACGCCGCGCGACTCGCCTTCCCGGTCGAGCAGGAAGTCGGAGAGCAGGAACATCTCGTCGTTCTCGCCCAGGAAGTAGCGGGCGCTGGCCTCGAGGTCGGTGTTCTCGTCCGGATTGGGCAGTTCCACTCCGTAATGCTGGCCGATCAGGGCGCGTTCCGCCTTGGTCGCGCCCAGCAGGTCGATCCAGATCGGCTTGATGTTCTCAAGGTCCTCGCGGCCGTTGACCGTCACCTGGGACAGCCGGCCGTTGACCAGTTCGAAGGCATTGATATGGCCGCGGCCGCTGTACGGATCCTTGGAACCGACCAGTTTCTCACGCAATGCATCGGGCACTTCCAACAGCACGTCGCCCTGGCGTTCCTCGTCGACCTGGTCCAGGATCAGCCGGGCGTCGTCCAGGGGCAGTTCGCCGAGGATGACCGCGATCTCGGCCGGGATGAGGCTGTCCAAGTGCTTGCGCAGCGCTGTGAGGTGTTGCTTCTGGACCAAGTTCTCGACCAGGTCGTGACGCGGCATCGGCTGGTTATGCAGCATCCCTTCGACGAGCTTGTGCTTCTGCAGCAACTCCTTCACGACATGCAAGGACATGAGCACTCCAGTTCGATTTCACATGGGTTCGAAAAACGCGGCCCGGCCGCCGCACAACCTAAAAACATGCGTCCACGATTATAACGCTCAGCGGGGCACGCTCACCTGCCACATCCTGGCCTCGATGATACCCTGCCGATACGACAGGCCACGCCCCGAACGGTGGATCTCGTAATAGCGGGGATTGGGGATCATGGCCGCCATCAGGGCGGCCTGGGACGGACCGAGGTTCGCCGCCGAGGTCTTGAAGTAGCGCCTCGACGCCGCCTCGGCGCCGTAGATGCCGTTGCCCCATTCGATCACGTTCAGGTACACCTCGAGAATGCGGCGCTTGCCCCAGACCTGCTCGATCATCACCGTGATCACCGCTTCCTGCACCTTGCGCAGCGGATTGCGCGAAGCGGACAGGAACAGGTTCTTGGCCAGTTGTTGGCTAATGGTGGAACCGCCGGCCACGATGCGGCCCTTCTTCAGGTTCTTCTCCATCGCCTTCTGCATGCCCTCCCAGTCGAAGCCTTCATGATCGAGGAAACGACTGTCCTCCGCCGCGACCACGGCCCGCTTGAGGTTGAGCGAGATGCGTTGGTAGGGCACCCACTTGTGGCGCAATTCAGCGTCCGGATTCCTTTCCTGCAGGCGGGCAAGGCCCTCCTCCATGAAGGCGGTATTGGCCGGATTGAAATATTTCCACCAGAGCACGGCCGAGAAGAAACCGACCTGCAAATAGCCGACCAGAATGAGCGCGATCGCAACGCCGCGCCAGAACCAACGGCGCATCAGACCTCCCGCAGCAGCTTGAGGACCGGCGCGGTATCCGGCCGCACCCCGCGCCAGAGGTAAAAGGCCTCGGCCGCCTGCTCGACCAGCATGCCCAGGCCGTCGGCCGTCCGCACGCCATGCCCGCGGGCGAAAGCGAGGAAAGGCGTCTCCCGGCCGTACATCATGTCGTAGGCCAAGGCACCGGGGGCAAACACATCGGCCGGCAGAGGCGGCAGGTCGCCCGCCAGGCTAGCCGACGTGGCATTGACCACGAGGTCGAACCGGCGCCCGGCCAGTTCGTCGAAGCCTCCGCCAGTGCAGCCGAAGCGCCCGGCCAGGTCGCGTGCCCTGTCGGCCGTCCGGTTGGCGATGAACAACTGCGCCGGCTTCCGTTCCATAAGCGGCAACACCACGCCGCGTGCCGCCCCGCCCGCGCCGAGCAGCAGGATGCGCAGGCCGGCCAGGTCCAGGCCCAGATTGCCGCTCAGGTCGGCGACCAGGCCAGCGCCATCGGTGTTGTCGCCCAGCATTGCGCTATTGTCGAATTTCAGCGTGTTCACCGCACCGGCCGCTTCCGCCCGCTCGGTCCGCAGGGCCGCCAAGGCATAGGCCTGCTCCTTGAACGGCACCGTCACGTTGCAGCCGCGGCCGCCAGCCGCCCGGAATGCCGATACGGCAGCGGCGAAGCCGTCCAAAGGCGCCTCGATGGCCTCATAGGTCAGCGATTGCCCGGTCTGGCGGGCGAATTCGGCATGGATGCGCGGCGATTTGGAATGGGCGATGGGGTTGCCGAATACGGCGTAGCGGTCTGCCATGGCAATCAAGATGATGAAAACCGCGCGATTGTACGACTGCTGCCGCCACAAACCTATCCGCACCAAAACGAAACATTCGGCACCATTTTGGTGCCTCAAAAATCTGGTTTCGCCCCAGAATGCTTGTGGCACAATGCCTCCGCTTGTAATTATGACTGGCACAGCACATGCTAAGTCAGTCCCCCGGGGAGTTACCTCAATTTCCGTGCAATTAGTGATTAGGAGTGAATCATGGCGGTCGCCGACGTAATGAAGATGATCCAGGAAAACGACGTCAAGTTCGTCGATTTCCGTTTTACCGACACCCTGGGCAAGGAGCAGCACGTGAGCGTGCCCGTTTCCGCCTTCGACGAAGATAAATTCACCGAGGGCCACGCCTTCGACGGCTCCTCGATCGCCGGCTGGAAGGGCATCCAGGCCTCCGACATGCTTCTGATGCCGGACCCGGACACCGCCAACATCGACCCCTTCTTCGACGAACCCACCCTGATCCTGACCTGCGACGTCATCGAGCCCGACACCGGCAAGGGCTACGACCGCGACCCGCGTTCCATCGCCAAGCGCGCCGAGGCCTACCTGAAGTCCACCGGCATCGGCGACGTCGCCTATTTCGGCCCCGAACCCGAGTTCTTCATCTTCGATTCCGTCACCTGGGGTGACGACATGTCCGGCTGCCACGTCAAGGTCAACTCCGAAGAGGCCGCCTGGTCCACCGGCGAACAGACCGAAGCCGGCAACATCGGCCACCGGCCCAAGGTCAAGGGCGGCTACTTCCCGGTTCCTCCGGTCGACTCCCTGCAGGACATCCGCTCCGCCATGTGCCTGGCCCTGGAAGAGATGGGCGTGCCCGTTGAAGTGCACCACCACGAGGTCGCCACCGCCGGCCAGTGCGAGATCGGCACCAAGTTCAGCTCCATGGTGCAGCGCGCCGACTGGACCCAGATCCAGAAGTACGTGATCCACAACGTGGCCCATGCCTACGGCAAGACCGCCACCTTCATGCCCAAGCCGATCGTCGGCGACAATGGCTCCGGCATGCACGTGCACCAGTCCATCTGGAAGGACGGCAAGAACCTGTTCGCCGGCAACGGCTACGCCGGCCTGTCCGAGACCGCCCTGTACTACATCGGCGGCGTCATCAAGCATGCCCGCGCCCTGAACGCGATCTGCAACCCGGGCACCAACTCCTACAAGCGCCTGGTGCCCCACTTCGAGGCCCCGGTCATGCTGGCCTACTCGGCCCGCAACCGTTCCGCCTCCATCCGCATCCCGCACGTGGCCAGCGACAAGGCGCGCCGGATCGAGACCCGCTTCCCGGATCCGATCGCCAACCCGTACATGTGCTTCGCGGCCCTGATGATGGCCGGCCTGGACGGCATCCTGAACAAGATCCACCCGGGCGACCCCGCCACCAAGAACCTGTATGACCTGCCCCCCGAGGAAGAGGCCAAGATCCCGACCGTGTGCCACAGCCTGGACATGGCCCTGGATGCCCTGGACAAGGACCGCGAGTTCCTGACCAAGGGCGGCGTGTTCAGCAACGACTTCATCGATGCCTACATCGAACTGAAGATGCAGGAAGTCAACCGCATCAGGGTCACGACCCATCCGGTCGAGTTCGACATGTACTATTCCGTGTAACCTGGTTGCACAAGGCATTGAAAGGGCGGCTTCGGCCGCCCTTTTTCATTGCCCGGCGCGGCGCCATTCCTTACACTCTGGCCATGCCGAAATCCTGGATCACTCCTGCTGTCGTGACCGCTCTAGCGCTCCTGGCCCTCCCCTGCCAGGCCGCCATCTACAAATACGTCGACAGCGACGGCAACATCACATTTTCCGACCAATATCGCCCCGGCGCCGTCAAGATCGCCGAATCGCCCGACGTGGAGCCGGGGAAAGCGACAAAGAACCGACGGCGCGGCAAATCCCTTTCCCGTGCCACCCCGGCCAATTTTCCCCGGGTCGACGCCGCCACCCAACAGAAACGGGACGACGTCAGACGGATGTTGCTGCAGGAAGAGCGCGGCAAGGAGGAAAAGAACCTGGCAGCCGCCAAGGCGGCCCAGGCCACCGGGAAAGGCACGCCCGACCAGCGGGAAAAGCAGGCCGAAAACGTCCGCCTGCATGAAAAGAACATCGAACTGCTGGACGCCGAACTGGCCCGCATCAAATAGCCCCGCGCCTCGGCCGGAAACCCGCGCCGCACGCAGTATTCCCGCCTCGTGGCCCGCTTCTTGCTAACCTTACATAGCAAGGACAGATAAAACAACCTCACATGAAAGACACCAGCCCAGGGCTAGACATCCTCGCCACCGCCGTACTCATTATCGATGAGCACCGCATCATCCGGCACCTGAATCCGGCGGCCGAGAACCTGTTCGGCATTTCCGCCTATCACACCCTGGGCCGCCCACTGTCTGCCATCATGAAAGAACGCACCGAGTTGGTGCGTGCACTCAACACCGCAGTCCGGGAAGGCGTCAGTTTCACCGAACACCAAATCCCCATCGAGTTGGGCGACGAGACCCTGACCCTGAATCTGGCCATCACGCCGATCGAGGGCGAGGAAGGCGCCGTGGTTCTGGAGTTCCATTCCGCCGGCAGCAGCGTCAAGATCGCCCGCGACGAACAGGCCATGGCCCAGGCCCAGACCGTGCAGATGCTGCTCAAGCAGCTGGCCCACGAAATCCGCAACCCGCTGGGCGGCATCCGCGGTGCCGCCCAGCTGCTGGAAGCGGAGTTGAACGGCGCCGACCTGTCCGAATACACCCAGGTCATCATCCAGGAGACCAACCGCCTGCAAAGCCTGCTCGACCGCTGGCTGACCCCGGCCAAGCGGCCGGAGATCCGCCCGGTCAACGTGCACGAGGTGCTGGAGCGGGTGCGCAACCTCATCCTGGCCGAATTTCCCAGCCTGGAGATCCATCGCGACTACGACATCAGCCTGCCTGACATCCAGGGCGACCAGGAGCAGCTCATCCAGGCCGTGCTCAATATCGCCCGCAACGCCGCCCAGGCCAACGAGGGCAAGGGGGTGATCAAGTTCTCGACCCGCATCAGCCGACAGGTGACCCTGGCCATGAAGCGCTGGAAGCTGGCCGCCCGCATCGACATCGTCGACTACGGCCCCGGCATCCCGGAGGACATGCAGGACAAGATATTCTTCCCGCTGGTCTCCGGCCGGGAGAATGGCACGGGGGTCGGCCTGACCCTGGCCCAGAGTCTGGTTCAACGCCACGAAGGCGTGATCCACATGGTCAGCGAACCCGGCTTCACCTGTTTCTCGATTTACATCCCCGTCCAAGGGACGGCCTATCCCTCTACCGATAGCTGACCATGAAACCAGTCTGGATCATCGACGACGACCGTTCCATCCGCTGGGTCTTCGAAAAGGCCTTGAAGCGGGAGAACCTGCCGCACCGCATCTTCGAGTCGGCGGAGGAAGCGCTGACGGCGCTGGAAACCGACAGTGCCGGAGCCATCCTGTCCGACATCCGCATGCCCGGCATGGACGGCCTCGAATTCATGAGCCGCCTGAAGGCCCGTCTGCCCAAGGTGCCGGTCATCATCATGACCGCCTACTCAGACCTCGATTCGGCCGTCTCGGCCTTCCAGGGCGGCGCCTTCGAGTACCTGCCCAAGCCGTTCGATATCAACCACGCCCTGGCGCTGATCCACCGCGCACTGGAAGAGAGCGGTTCGGGCGAGGAAAACCTGGACGGCCAGCAGGCCGCCGCCAGCCAGGGCATGCTGGGCCAGGCGCCGGCCATGCAGGACGTGTTCCGCGCCATCGGCCGCCTGTCGCAGTCGCACGCCACCGTGCTGATCACCGGCGAGACCGGCTCCGGCAAGGAACTGGTCGCCCACGCCCTGCACCGGCACAGCCCACGCAAGGAAAAACCGTTCATCGCCCTCAACACGGCCGCCATCCCGAAGGACCTGCTCGAATCCGAACTGTTCGGCCACGAGCGCGGCGCCTTCACCGGCGCCACCGCCTCCCGGCGCGGCCGGTTCGAGCAGGCCGACGGCGGCACCCTGTTCCTGGACGAGATCGGCGACATGCCGGCCGAGCTGCAGACCCGCCTGCTGCGGGTGCTGGCCGACGGCGAGTTCTACCGGGTCGGCGGCATCTCCCCGGTCCGGGTCAACGTCCGGGTCATCGCCGCCACCCACCAGAACCTGGAGGACCGGGTCCGCCAGGGCCAGTTCCGGGAAGACCTGTTCCACCGCCTCAACGTCATCCGCATCAAGCTGCCGCCGTTACGCGAACGGCGCGAGGACATCCCGCTCCTGGTCAAGCACTTCCTGCAGAAGAGCGCGCGCGACCTCGGCGTCGAGGCCAAGCAGGTCTCCGAAGAGGCGCTGCGCACCATGGCCAACCTGCCCTACCCCGGCAACGTGCGGCAACTGGAAAACCTCTGCCACTGGCTGACCGTCATGGCCCCCGGCCTGGTGATCGAGGCCAAGGACCTGCCGCCCGATGCCCTGCACGAGCCATCGGTGGCGGCACTGGACTGGACCGAGGCCCTGGCGCGTATCGCCCAAGGCCGCCTGGCCAAGGGCGAATCCGGCATCCTGGACGATCTCAGCGCCGAATTCGAACGCACCCTGATCCGGGTCGCGCTCAACCACACCGGCGGCCGCCGAATCGAGGCCGCCAACCTGCTGGGCTGGGGCCGCAACACCCTGACCCGCAAGATCCAGGAGCTGATGCCGGACGAGAACGGCGAATAAGGCCGGACGGGCCCGACTGTCACGGTCGGGTCACCCCGACTCGCCTATAATCGCGGCCGGTTTCCAACACTTACGGCCCCCGGCCCATGACCCCCACCTTCCTGCTCAACCTGCTGCTCCAGGTCTGGCTGCCCATCGTCTCTCTGGTGATCGCGGGCGGCCTCTGGGCCCGCTTCAGGCCCGACTTCCCGGCCGCCACCCTGCGCATCCAGCTCAACCGGCTGGTGGTCGACGTGTTCGCCCCGCCACTGCTGTTCGCGCTCGCGGCCCAAGCCTCGATCACCCGCGAGCTGCTCTCGGTGCCGCTGATCGTCGCGGGCGGCATCGCCGTCGCCGGCACGCTCAACTACCTGGCCCTGTACCACTCGCGGCTCGGCCACGGCCTGGCGCGGGAAACCAGGGCCGCCATCCTGCTGGCCGGCACCTGGAGCAACGTGCTGTTCATGGGCTACCCCACCCTCACCTTCCTGTACGGCGACAAGGGCGGCACCTACGCCGCCTTCGCCGACTTCCTCGCCTCGACGCCCATCCTCTGGACGCTCGGCGTCTGGGTCGCCACCCGGCTCGGCCACGAGGGCGGTCACGGCCACAGCCTGTTGCGCACCATGCTCAAGTTGCCGCCGGTCTGGGGCTTCCTGCTGGGTTTCGCGGTCAACTTCGCCGGCATCGATGCCGGTCCGCTGATCAAGGCCGCCAAGTTCATGGGCCAGGCCACCATCCCGATCATGCTGTTCGCGCTCGGCCTGTCGATTCCGTGGGGCAACCTGCGGCCGTCCAGGCCAGTGCTGTTCGCCGTGGTCACCAAGCTGATCCTGGCGCCGCTGGCCATGTGGCTGGCGGTGAGGGAAGGCTTCGGCGCCCACGGCGACGCCCAGACCGCGGCCATCATCGAGGTCGCCATGCCGACCATGCTGATGGCCTCGTCCTTCGCCGACCGATTCCATCTCGACGCCCGGGCCGCCGCCCTGACCACCAGCCTGAGCAGCCTGGGCTTCATGGTCACGCTGCCGCTCTGGATCGCCCTGCTTCGCTGAGAGTCAATTCTTAAGTGTGCTTTAACCCGCGCGGTGCACAATCGATTCGCCGTCAAACCAACAAGGAGACATCCATGAAGCGCCTGATCGCCGTTCTGATTTCATCTTTCTGCCTCGCCGGCCTGGCCCATGCCGACTGCGCCAGCGATGCCGCCGCCAAGAAGCTGTCCGGTGCCGCCAAGGCCAGCTTCCTGAAGAAGTGCGAAGCCGACGCCAAGGCCGCCATGCCGGCCGGCGACTGCGCCGCCAAGGCCGCCGACAAGAAATTGAAGGGCGCCGCCAAGGCCAGCTTCATCAAGAAGTGCGAGGCCGACGCCAAGGGCATGGCAGCCATGCCGATGGACGCCAAGGCCCAGTGCGAGGCCAAGGCCGCCGACAAGAAGCTGAAGGGCGCCGCAAAGAACAGCTTCGTCAAGAAATGCGAGGCCGACGCCAAGGCCGGCAAGTAAGCCAGGTCTGCAGCAATGAAAACGGCGCCTTGGGCGCCGTTTTCATTTGTCGCTCGGATCGAACCTAGAATTCAGTCGACTTCCTCGATCCAGGCCTGCTGGATCGCTTCCAGGATCTTTTCGCCCGAGCGATTGGGGTCGTCGCTGAAATCCGGCAGGGCCATGACCCAGCCATGCAGGTCGGTGAAGCGGACGTAGCGCGGGTCCACGTCGGGATGATGTTCGGCCAGGGCGATAGCGATATCCAGGGTATCGGTCCATTTCATGTCAATGTCCCTCCTTCACCATGTTGATCGAGTATTTCGGGATTTCCACCACCACGTCCTGATTGCCGACCAGCGCCTGGCAGGACAGGCGGGAAGTCGGTTCCAGACCCCAGGCCTTGTCGAGCATGTCCTCTTCCAGGTCGGTGGCCGAGGACAGGCTGTCGAAGCCCTCCCGGACGACGACATGGCAGGTGGTGCAGGCGCAGGACTTTTCGCAGGCGTGCTCGATCTCGATGCCGTTGTCGAGCAGGGTGTCGCAGATGGAGATGCCCTTCTGGGCGTCGATCACGGCGCCCTCCGGGCACAGTTCGACGTGGGGCAGTACGATCAGCTTGGGCATTTTACGCGGCTTCCTTCCGACGGCTGGGCAAGGCGGCGAGGACGCCGTCCCAGAATGCGATGCGGGCGTCGACGGCGCGCACCCCGGCCGCCTTGGCTTCTTCCAGTTTGACCGGATCGCCGCCGCACAGGGCTTCCATCAGGCGCAGCGACAGCGGCGCGTGGAAATCCTCGTCCAGATGGATGTGGCGATGCAGGTAGAAATGGAAGATGGGCGCCTGCGACTCGGCGATCGCCATGCGGGCCAGGAAGGCACGGAACATGGCCGGGATCATGTGTTCGCGGCCGAGCGCCAGGGCGGCGGCCACTTCGTGCGCCTTGCCGGATTCGATGAAGCCGAAGGTGACGCGATTGAACTCGGCCGCCGGGGCCGGGGCCAGCCCGGTCGCCAGGGCGGCGGCGATGCCGCCGCGGCCCGCCGCCTCGACGAAGCGCAGCATGGGCTCGGCATTGGCGCCGACTTCGCGCATCGACGAGATGTAGAGCATGAAGTGGCTGGCGAACGCAGTCGGCTGGCCCGGCGCGTTCTGGTCGGTTTCCTCTTCCAGAACCAGTTCGTTGATGAAGCGCTGCACCTCGGCGTCCGGTCCGGGCACCCAGGGCCAGCGCGCCGGCGCGACATGGTGCTGGAGGAATTTGATGAGGGACATGAAGTCCCACACCGAATGGACGTGGTGCTGCATGAACACGCGCAGGTCGTCCACCGTCTCGAGGGCGCCGTAGATGGGGTGGTTGTCCAGACGCTGCTGCAGGCCGCGGATGAACTCCGCTTCGAATTGGCTCATGGCTACATTCCTATCTCGTCGATCTTGTGTCCCGCCAGCGCGCGTTTGACGCTGGCATCCATGCGGCGGGCGGCGAATTCGACCGTGCCGCGGTTGAGGGCCTCGGTGGCGCGCTTGATGGCGGACTGGTCGCTGCCTTGCAGGCGGGACTCCAGCTCTTTTGTCAGCGCCTCGACGGCGACACGTTCGGCGGCCGAGAGCAGGGTCGCGCCGTCTTCGGCCAGGGCCGCCGCGGTGGCGTCGACCAGGCGTTGGGCGTCGACCTTGAATTCGGCCAACTGGCGTGCATCCACGTCCTCGCGGGCATGGGCGTAGGATTCTTGCAGCATGCGGGCGACCTCGTCGTCGGTCAGCCCATAGGACGGCTTGACCTCGATATGCGCCTCGACGCCGGTACCGGTTTCCCGCGCCGTGACCGAAAGCAGGCCGTCGGCGTCGACCTGGAAGGTCACCCGGATGCGGGCGGCGCCGGCCACCATGGGCGGGATGCCGCGCAACTCGAAGCGGGCCAGGGAACGGCAGTCGGACACCAGTTCGCGCTCGCCTTGCAGCACGTGGATGCTCATCGCGGTCTGGCCGTCCTTGAAGGTGGTGAAGTCCTGGGCTCGCGCGATGGGGATGGTGCTGTTGCGCGGGATGAGCTTCTCGACCAGGCCGCCCATGGTCTCCAGGCCGAGCGAGAGCGGCACCACGTCGAGCAGCAGCCAGTCGTCCTCGCGCTTGTTGCCGGCCAGCACGTTGGCTTGGATGGCGGCGCCCAGGGCGACCACCTTGTCCGGATCGAGGTTGGTGAGCGGCGTCTGGCCGAAGAATTCGCCCACCGCGGCCTGAATGCGCGGCACCCGGGTCGAGCCGCCGACCATCACCACGCCGGTCACGTCGCCCGGCTGCAGGCCGGCGTCTCGCAGCGCCTTGCGGGTCGGCACCAGGGTCTTGTTGACCAGGCTGGCGGTCAACTCGTTGAAGGTGGCCTCGGTCAGGGTCAGGTCGATCAGCTCGCCGGTGGCGAGCACGGCCGTGATGCGCACTTGCTGGTGTTCGGTCAGGGTCTCCTTGGCCTCGCGCGCCTTGGCCATGAGCAGCGACTTGTCCTGGTCGGACAACACCGACAGGCCGCACTGCTCCAGCATCCAGCAGTAGACCCGGCGGTCGAAGTCGTCACCGCCCAGGGCCGAGTCGCCGTTGGTGGCCAGCACCTCGAACACGCCTTTGGTCAGCTTGAGGATGGAGATGTCGAAGGTACCGCCGCCCAGGTCGTAGATGGCAAAGATGCCTTCGGCGGCATTGTCGAGGCCGTAGGCGATCGCCGCCGCGGTCGGCTCGTTGAGCAGACGCAGGACGTTGAGCCCGGCCAGCCGGGCCGCATCCTTGGTGGCCTGGCGCTGGGCGTCGTCGAAATAGGCGGGCACGGTGATGACGGCGCCGGTCAGTTCGCCGCCCATGGCCGACTCGGCGCGGCTCTTCAGCACCTTGAGCACCTCGGCCGAGACCTCGACCGGGCTCTTGATGCCGGCCACGGTCTTCAGTTGCACCATGCCGGGCGCATCGACGAAGTTGTAGGGCAGCGTGGCCAGGTCGGCCAGGTCCTTCAAGCCGCGGCCCATGAAGCGCTTGGCCGAGACGATGGTGTTGTGCGGGTCGTCGCTCTGCCTGGCCTGGGCGTCGTAGCCGACCACGGTGTCTCCGTCCTTCCGGTAACGCACCACCGAAGGCAGCAAGGGACGGCCGTGCTCGTCGTTGAGCACCACGGCCATGCCGTTGCGTACGGTGGCGACCAGGGAATTGGTGGTGCCGAGGTCGATGCCGACCGCCAGTCGATGTTCGTGGGGGGCCGTGGACAGGCCGGGTTCGGAGATTTGCAGCAGGGCCATGACTTGGTGACTACTCTATTTCTTCGTACGCGTTATCGATATCCGCCAGGAATTTCTCCAGGAAGCGGTACTTCCGCAGGGTCTCGGCGGCAGAGGGGTAATCCTGCCGCTCATCCAACTCGGCCGCAAGCTCCCCCAGCAGCTTGTCGGCTTCGGTCCGGGTCTCCTGCTCCAGGCGCTGCAGGCCGTCGAAATCGGCCTCGGCCACCGCCGCCATCAGGGCCTCCCGCCACTCCATCTGCTGCATCAGGAAGGCCGGCGGCATCGAAGTGTTGCCGGCGTCCATGGCATGGATGCCCTGCAGCTCGAGCAGGTACTTGGCCCGGCCGAACGGGCTTTTCAGGATCTGGTAGCCCTCGTTGATCCGGGTCGACCACTGCACCGCCAGCCGCTGCTCCGCCTCGCCGGCATGGGCGAAGCGGTCGGGATGGAACTCGTTCTGGAGGTCTCGGAAAGCCTTGTCCAGCGCAGCCGAGTCGAGCGCAAAGGCCGGCGCGAGGCCGAATAGCGTGAAGTGGTCCTGGCTGAAATCCCGCATCTTGGTCACGACTCAAAAGGTGCTGACCGATACCAGCCACACCGCATTCGCATCAAACGTTGAAGCTTTCTCCGCAGCCGCAGGCGCTCTTCACGTTCGGGTTGTTGAACTTGAAGCCCTCGTTCAGGCCCTCCCGGACGAAGTCCAGTTCGGTGCCGTTCAGGTAGCTGAGGCTCTTCGGGTCGACGTAGACCGTGACACCGTGACAGACGAATTTCACGTCGTCCGGATCTTCCACATCGACGAACTCCAGCTTGTAGGCCATGCCGGAACAGCCCGAGGTGCGCACGCCGAGCTTGATGCCGAGCCCTTTGCCGCGCTTGGCGATGAAGTTGGCTACGTGCTGCGCAGCCCGTTCGGACATCGTCACCGACGCGCCGGCGACGGCGGCCGGACCCATGCCCAGTTCGCCGGCCGAGGCCAGGGGGGAGGTGCAGGTGTTGGCGCCCATGATCAGTTCTCCTTCGGCGGATGACAGGCGGTGTATTCGCCGCTACCACCATGCTTCTGCTTGTAGTCGGCGACGGCCGCCTTGATGGCGTCCTCGGCCAGGATCGAGCAGTGGATCTTGACCGGCGGCAGGGCCAGTTCCTCGGCGATCTGGGTGTTCTTCAGGGCCATGGCCTCGTCCAGGGTCTTGCCCTTGACCCACTCGGTCACCAGGGACGACGAGGCGATCGCCGAGCCGCAGCCGTAGGTCTTGAACTTGGCGTCCTCGATCACGCCCTGCTCGTTGACCCTGATCTGCAACTTCATGACGTCGCCGCAGGCCGGCGCGCCCACCATGCCGGTGCCGACACCGGCGTCGTCCTTGTCGAACGAGCCCACGTTGCGGGGGTTTTCGTAATGGTCCAGGACCTTTTCGCTGTAGGACATCTTCTAACTCCTCAACTATTCATCAATGCGCAGACCACTGGACGGCATTCAGGTCGACGCCATCCTTGTACATTTCCCACAGCGGCGACATCTCGCGCAGCTTGCCGATCTTTTCGTGCAGCAGCTTCACAGCGTAATCGATCTCCTCCTCGGTGGTGAAGCGGCCGATGGTGAAGCGGATCGAGCTGTGCGCCAATTCGTCGTTGCGGCCCAGGGCCTTGAGCACGTAGGACGGCTCCAGGCTGGCCGAGGTGCAGGCCGATCCGGACGACACCGCCAGGTCCTTGATCGCCATGATCATGGATTCGCCTTCGACGAAGTTGAAGCTGGCGTTCAGGTTGCCGGCGATGCGGGCCTCCATGTCACCGTTGATGTGCACTTCCTCGATATCGGACACGCCCTTCAAAAGCTTGTCGCGCAGCATGCGGATGCGTTCGTTCTCGGCGCGCATCTCGCGCTGGGCGATGGCAAACGCCTCGCCCATGCCGACGATCTGATGGGTCGGCAGCGTGCCGGAGCGCATGCCGCGCTCGTGGCCGCCGCCATGCATCTGCGCCTCCAGCCGGACGCGCGGCTTGCGCCGCACGTACAAGGCGCCGATGCCCTTGGGGCCGTATACCTTGTGCGCCGAGAAGGACATCAGGTCCACCTTCAGCTTGCCCATGTCGATGTCGACCTTACCGGCGGCCTGGGCCGAATCGACGTGGAAGACCACGCCCTTCTCGCGGCAGATCTCGCCAAGGCTAGGAATGTCCTGGATGACGCCGATCTCGTTGTTGACGAACATGACCGAGGCCAGGATGGTGTCGGGCCGGATGGCGGCCTTGAATTCGTCCAGGTCGATCAGGCCGTTGTCCTTGACGTTCAGATAGGTCACCTCGAAGCCCTGGCGCTCCAGTTCCCGACAGGTATCCAGCACGGCCTTGTGCTCGGTCTTGACGGTGATCAGGTGCTTGCCCTTGCCGGAATAGAAATGGGCGGCGCCCTTGATGGCCAGGTTGTTGGATTCGGTCGCGCCGGAAGTCCAGACGATCTCCTTGGCGTCGGCGTTGATCAGACCGGCCACCTGTGCGCGGGCATTTTCCACCGCCTTGTCCGCCTCCCAGCCGAAGGCGTGGGAACGCGACGCGGGATTGCCGAAATGCTCGGTCAGATAGGGAATCATCTTATCCGCTACCCGCGGGTCCACCGGCGTGGTGGCGGAATAGTCCAGGTAGATAGGGGTCTTGACCATACTTTTCTCCATTAACCGACGGCGGCCACTTTCAGGTCCGCCGTCCCCACCACGTGGTGGCCGTGTTGCTTCTTGTCCTTGTCCTGGCAGGCCATCTGACCGCTCACCAGCTGGGCCAGGTTGACCGCCTCCAGATAGGCGTAGATATGGTCGTTGAGGCCCGCCCACAACTCGTGGGTCATGCACGGCTCGCCGTTCTGGCAATTGCCCATACCGCCGCACTGGGTCGCGTCGATGTTCTCGTCCACCGCGCGGATGATGGCGGCGACGCTGATTTCCTCCAGCGGCCTGGCCAGGCAATAACCGCCGCCCGGTCCGCGCACGCTGTCGACGATGCCCTGCCGACGCAGGCGGCCGAACAGCTGCTCCAGATAGGACAGCGATATTTTCTGCCGTTCGCTGATGCCGGCCAAGGTCACGGGGCCGCGCTGATGGCGCATGCCCAGGTCGATCATTGCCGTCACCGCAAAACGTCCTTTGGTGGTTAGCCGCATTTTGTTCGCCTCGCTTTCATTCGATCCGATGTCGACAATCTACAATTCCCGATTGTTTTAGTCAACTAATCCACGATTTTATTTAGGAACTCGGGATCGAACTTGTCCTGAGGCTCCCGGCTGACCTCGACCGCGCAGCCCAGCCGCTTGAGTTCGGCGATGATCCATTCGATGCGCTGGTCGGTAGTCACCGAGTGGTCGACCAAGCCGTGGATCGCCTTGGTCATGGGGTCGTTCATGTCGCTCGACACGGCATAGGCGGAGAAACCCAGCTTCTTGGCCGCCTCTTCCCGCGCCTTTTCCTTGTCCGCACCCAGGATGCGGGCCGGGATGCCGACCGCCGTGGCGCCGGCCGGCACGTCCTTGACCACCACCGCGTTGGAACCGACCTTGGCGCCCGCGCCCAGGGTGATTGGGCCCAGCACCTTGGCCCCGGCGCCGATGATGACGTCGGCCTCCAGGGTCGGATGGCGCTTGCCCTTCTGCCAGGAAGTGCCGCCCAGGGTCACGCCGTGGTAGAGGGTGCAACCGTCGCCGATCACCGCAGTTTCGCCGATCACGACGCCCATGCCGTGGTCGATGAAGACCCGGCGGCCGATGGTCGCGCCCGGATGGATCTCGATCCCGGTCAACCAGCGGGCCAGATGGGCGGACAGCCGCGCCAGCCACTTCAACCGCCAGTTCCACAGGCGGTGAGACAGGCGGTGCCATAGGATCGCGTGCAGGCCAGGATAGAGCGTCAGCACCTCGAAAAAGCTGCGCGCCGCCGGGTCCCGCTCGAACACTACGCCGATATCTTCTCGCAAACGCTGAAACATCAGACCGTTACAGGAACATTAAAAGGAGACAATTGTCGCAATTCCCGACTATGCCGGTCAAATTTTGTTCATGGCGCCGACGATCCCTCGCCAGATGGCCACTTCTTCCTTCTCCAGACCGGCCCGGGCGAAGAAGCGGCGCAGGCGGGGCATGAGCCGCTTGGGACGGGCCGGATCGAGGAAGCCGACCTCGATCAGCTTTTCTTCCATGGCCGCCATCAGGCGCTCGACCTCTTCGTGCCCGGCCCGCTGGAATTCGGGCAGGGCGAGCGGCGCGTCCTCCAGGCTGCAGCGCAGCTCGTAGGCCGCGACCTGCACGGCGGCGCCCAGGTTGAGCGAGGCATAGTCCGGATTGGTCGGGATGTTCAGCAGCCAGCTGCATTTCATGAGGTGTTCGTTGGCCAGGCCGAAGGTCTCCGAGCCGAACACCAGGGCGACCTGCTCGATCGCGGCCTGGGCCAGCAGCTCGGGCGCGGCCTGGCGCGGGGTATAGGCCGGGTGCGGCAGGTCGCGGCGGCGCGAGGTGCAGGCCGCCGACAGCACGGTGCCGGCCAGGGCGGCATCGAGGTCGGTGCAGTGCGTGGCCGCTTCCAGCACGTCGACCGCGCCCGAAGCCCGGGCCCGCGCCTCGTCGTCGACCGCACATTTGGGGTTGACCAGATAGAGACGGGACAGGCCCATCACCTTCATGGCCCGCGCCGCGGCGCCCAGATTGCCCGGGTGGCTGGTCTCGACCAGGACCACGCGGATATTGTCGAGTGGAGTCTGCGTCTTCAAGGTAAAATCGCGCTCCAGTCAGTCACAGTTCTTTAAAGCCATGCATCCAATGCTCAACACGGCGGTCAAAGCCGCCCGTCGCGCCGCCACCATCATCAACCGGGCCTCCAACGATCTGGACGCCCTGACGGTCCGCAACAAGCGCGAAAACGATTTCGTCAGCGAGGTCGACCAGGCCGCCGAAAAGGCCATCATCGATACCCTGCTCACGGCCTATCCCAAGCACGCCATCCTGGCCGAGGAGTCCGGCGCGACCGGCGAATCCGAGTACCAGTGGATCATCGATCCCCTGGACGGCACCACCAATTTCCTGCATGGCTTTCCCCAGTACGCCATTTCCATCGCCCTGCTGCACAAGGGACAGTTGGACCAGGCCGTGGTCTACGACCCGACCCGCAACGAACTGTTCACCGCCACCAAGGGCGCCGGCGCCTTCCTCAACGACCGGCGGATCCGCGTCTCCAAGCGCATCAAGCTTTCGGATGCGCTGATCGGCACCGGCTTCCCGTTCCGCGATTTTACCCATCTGGACGCCTACACGGCCATGTTCCGCGACCTGGTGCAGAAAAGCTCCGGCCTGCGCCGCCCCGGTTCCGCCGCGCTCGACCTGGCCTGGCTGGCCGCCGGCCGCATCGACGGCTTCTTCGAGATCGGGCTCAACGTCTGGGACATCGCCGCCGGCTGCCTGCTGATCAAGGAGGCGGGCGGTCTGGTGAGCGACTTCACCGGCGAGGAAGGCTATCTGCAGTCCGGCCATGTCGTCGCCGGCACGCCCAAGGTATTCGTCCCGCTGCTGCAGACGCTGGCCCCGCATGTGACGCCGGCACTGAAGGCCTGATTACTTCATCGTCGAGATGTAGGCGGCGACGGCGTTGATGTCGTCGTTGCTGAGGCGGCGGGCGATGCTGCCCATGACCGGATCGCTGCGCTCCTTGGTGCCCTTGCGGTACTTCTCCAGGGATTGCCTGAGGTAGACCGGATGCTGGCCGGCCAGGCGGGCGATGTTCTGGTTACCGTAGCCGTTGGCGCCGTGGCAGCCCATGCAGATGTTGCCGAAGATCTGCCTGCCGCGGGCGGTCAGGGCGGAATCCTTGACCGTGGAGGCATTCACCGGCTGGGTGGAATAGAACAGCGCGATGTTGAATCGGTCCTCGTCCTTCATCAGCTTGATCATGCCGCTCATGAAGTCGTCCTGGCGGCGGCCGTCGGCGAACTTGCGGATCTGGTTCAGCAGATAGAGCGGATGCTGGCCGGCCAGGGTGGGAATGTAGTCGTAATCGCTGTTGCCGTTGTCGCCATGGCAGTTGGCGCAGAAGAAGGCGGCCTTCTTGCCTTCGGCCACCGCTTTCGCCAGCGCCTCCGGGTTGGACCTGACCTGCTGGATCCTGGCCTCGTCGCTTTGCGCCTGGACCTGGAATGCACACAGCGCCAGGATCAAACCGGCGCAACCTGAGAAAAATTGCCGAGCACCCATGGTATTGAAGACCGCCCCGTCCGGTTTATTCGTAACAGGTGCGGAGCATAGCTAGGATTAAGACCCTTGTCACGGCATTGACTCATTCGGCCACCCAATCCGCCCCGCCCCGTTAAAATAGCCCTCCCGCCACCACTGCCGCCGCCTTGAAAACCGATCTGGAAAAACACACGCCGATGATGCAGCAGTACCTGCGCATCAAATCCGAACACCCGGACATGCTGGTGTTCTACCGCATGGGCGACTTCTACGAACTGTTCTTCGACGACGCAGAACGGGCGGCCCGCCTGCTCGACATCACCTTGACCACGCGCGGCCAATCGGCCGGCGAGCCGATCAAGATGGCGGGCGTGCCCTTCCACGCCTGCGAGCCCTACCTGGCCCGGCTGGTGCGGATGGGCGAATCGGTGGCGATCTGCGAACAGATCGGCGACCCCAAGACTTCGAAGGGCCCGGTCGAGCGCAAGGTGGTACGCATCGTCACGCCAGGCACACTGACCGACGACGTCCTGCTCGACGACAAGCGCGACGCCCTGATCCTGGCCATCGCGGTGCAAAAATCCCGCCTCGCCCTGGCCTGGCTGACCCTGTCCTCCGGCCGCCTGGCGGCCAAGGAGGTCGGCCCCGACCGGCTCGGCTCCGAACTGGCCCGCCTGACGCCGTCCGAGATCCTGCTGCCGGAAGGCTTCGAACACCCCGCCCTGGCCGGCCTCAAGGCCGCCATCGTGCGCCGGCCCGCCTGGCAGTTCGACGCCGAACGGGGCGAGCGCCTGCTCACCGAGCACTTCGGCGTGCACGATCTCTCCGCCTACAACGTCGAACAGCGGCCCCTGATCCAGGCCGCCGCCGGCCTGTTGCTCGACTACGCCCGCCATACCCAGCAGAGCACCCTGCCCCATGTCGCCGGCCTGGTGCTGGAGCAGGATAGCGAGTACGTGCTCATGGACGGCGCCGCGCGGCGCACGCTGGAGATCAGCGAGACCCTGCGCGGCGAAGTCGAGCCGACCCTGTTCTCCGAACTGGACCGGTGCGTCACCGGCATGGGCAGCCGCCTGCTCAAGCACTGGCTGCACCACCCCCTGCGCGACCGCGCCGCCCTGGGCCGCCGCCTGGACGCCATCCAGGCGCTGATCGAAGCCCCGGACACGGGCCGCGACATCCGCCGCGAACTGAAGGGCATGGCCGACCTGGAGCGCATCGCCGCCCGCATCGCGCTGAAGACCGCCCGGCCGCGCGACCTGTCCGGCCTGCGCGACAGCCTGGCCCGCCTGCCGGCATTGCGCGGCCTGCTGGCCGGCAACCCGGCCCTGGCCGAGACGGCCGGGCGGCTGGTCTTCACCGAGGCGCCGGGCGAGCAACTGGCGCGTGCGATCAAGGAGGAACCGGCCACGGTGATCCGCGAAGGCGGCGTGATCGCCGATGGCTACGACCCGGAACTGGACGAACTGCGCGGCCTGCAGGCCAATTGCGGCGACTTCCTGATCCAGCTCGAAGCGCGCGAGCGGGAACGGACCGGGATCGGCAACCTGCGGGTCGAATACAACAAGGTCAGCGGCTTCTACATCGAAGTCAGCCGCGGCCAGTCGGACAAGGTGCCGGCCGACTACCACCGCCGCCAGACGCTGAAGAACGTCGAGCGCTACCTGACGCCGGAACTGAAGACCTTCGAGGACAAGTTCCTGTCCGCCGCCGAGCGCGCCCTGGCCCGCGAGAAGCAGCTCTACGACCAACTGCTCGACGACCTCGCGCCGCACATCGCCGCGCTGCAGGTGGTCGCCATGGCCGTCGCCGGGCTCGACGTGCTGGCCGGCCAGGCCGAGCTCGCCGTGCTGCGCAACCACGTCCGGCCGACCTTCGCGGACGAGTGGGGGCTCACCATCGAAGCCGGCCGCCACCCGGTGGTCGAGCCGCGCGTCGACAGCTTCATCGCCAACGACCTCAAGTTCGACCCGACCCGGCAGATGCTGGTGGTCACCGGCCCCAACATGGGCGGCAAGTCGACCTACATGCGCCAGACCGCACTGATCGTGCTGATGGCCTGCTGCGGCTTGTACGTGCCGGCGGCGCGCGCCGTCATCGGGCCGGTCGACCAGATATTCACCCGGGTCGGCTCCTCGGACGACCTGGCCGGCGGTCGTTCCACCTTCATGGTCGAGATGACCGAGACCGCCCAGATTCTCAACAACGCCACCGAGCAGAGCCTGGTGCTGATGGACGAGATCGGGCGCGGCACCTCCACCTTCGACGGCGTCTCCATCGCCTGGTCGGTGGCCCGCCACCTGGCCGAGCGAGTGCGCGCTTACACCCTGTTCGCCACCCACTACTTCGAGCTGACCCAGCTGACCCAGGAATACCGCACGGTGGCCAACGTCCACCTCGACGCGGTCGAATCGGGCGGCAACCTCACCTTCCTGCACAGCGTCGAGGACGGTCCCGCCTCGCAAAGCTACGGCATCCAGGTCGCCAAGCTGGCCGGCGTGCCGACCGCCGTGGTCAACGCCGCAAGGCGCAAGCTGGTCGAACTGGAAAACGCCCAGGTCGCACAAGCCGGCCAGGGCGACCTGTTCGCCGCCCTGCCGCCGCCGGCAGAACCCGAACCGCCCTCGCCCGCCCTCGCCCGGCTGGCCGATCTCGATCCGGACAGCCTCACCCCGCGCGAGGCGCTGGACCAGTTGTACGAACTGAAAAGGCTCGCCCGATGAAAACCCTGCACCTCGACGCCGGCGAACTCGGCCTCGATTTCAACGCCAGCCTGAAGCTGGCCGAAGCCGCCGCCAACCACCTGCTCGGCGACGCCATGCTGCTGTCCTTCTACGACCGCGACCGCAACCTGGAATCGCCCAATGGCGTCAGCGAATGCCACCAGGGCTGCGACACGCCGGGCTGGATCGACTACGCCAAGAACCGGGGCGGCACCCTGGTCGTCGACTTCGAACGTGGCCGCCACGTGTTCTGCTTCATGCCCCTCAATTCAATCTGACCGCCGAGGTATGCGATGACCGCCGAAGACTGGGCCAAGCTGATCGAACAACTCAACACCCTGCCGGGCGGCGCCGCAGCGGCCGAGCCGGACTTCTTCGGCAGCCTCATCACCGACGAACTCGCGCCGGTCACCTCGGAATGGGACTTCGAAGGCTGGATGCTGAAGGACGGCCGCGTGCTCAGCCTGCGCCTCGACGAAACCCAGCAGGGCATGCTGCGCCTGTTCGTGGTCGATCCGGCCGAGGAACACTTCATCGCCAAGACCGGCGACGAACTGCTCGAAGCCGCGCGCACCAGTGACGTCTCGGCCGTGCTGCTGTTCCTGCTCGCCCTGGCCAGCGGCCAGATCGACGACAACAAGCGGCTGAAGATCCATGCGCCGAAGATCGACGGCGCGGCGAAGGATTTGATGCTGATGACGGTTTGTCGGTTGTGTGGGTGACGCTGGTCCGGCCACTGCTGCCGCCGGCTGAAATCAGCGTGAAGGGCAGCTTCCGGTCAAGCCGAGCGGCTGTTCACCCAGCATCGACTGATTAACCGCCTCAGCACCGGATTGAAACGCTGTTCTGCCTAGCCTTGGTATGTAGCATTGGGGGGGATAGGACATACGGCCGCCCCACATTCCCCTCCAACCTGTTTCAAGTTGTCCTACCGCCTTCTCGGTCAGACGGAACTGCCGAAACCTTTGTCCTGCGCTCCTGCAGGTGCTTGCAGTCCGGCGAGGCGGCATCCCTGGGCGACTGGGCCACGTGGGAACAGCTCGTAGAGGTGCTTCAGGCCACCCTCGTGATGGAAGTGCTCCTCAAGGGCGTCATGCAGTTCACGGACGTTGATCGTAGGGGCATCGTGGCGCATATAGAACTCTTGCAGGGAGTTGATTACTTCCCAGTGATCCTCCGACAAAACCAGCCCTTCGTCCTCGGCCATTTGTTCTGCCCGTCGCCGCGTCCAATCCACTGGCGCACAGGGAAACCCAACTTCGGATTTCGTCTCGTATCCAGGGCGAATGAAACTTTCAGAGTCGTAGTTCATTGCCATCCTCCTGCTCTGGTACCCGCGCCTCACTCGCTTGCCGGGTAACGCGATGATTTGAAAATGGAACGTACCGTACTGTTGAATGATGAATTTAATCTAGCCCAAATACCCGACTAATCAAGTATGGAATAAAGCCATCTGTGCAACTGTAGTTTGGCGTTGGCTACATCGGGCGATCAGAGGCAGTGAAGGTCAGTCGACGCCATGGTCGGCGAGTTCACGCAGTTTCGTCCCGCGGCTTTCGCGGGTGACGCCTTCGACGACGCGAAGGACCGGCTTACCCTGCGACGAACTCACCCTTTCGCCTCGAAGCCAACGCACATGCTGCGACCTACCAATCAGACCGTTCCCATCCTGTTGCGGTCCCCCGACAAGGTGATGTCACGGTTCGCGCCGAATAGCTGCCTACCATTCAGTGCCCCTCATCCTTCCACTTCTTCACCGCCGCCAGCGTATTCTCGACATGCTTGTCGGGGCTCAGGCTGCTGTAGACGTACACAATCCTGCCGTCCGGCGCGATGACGTAGGACGTCCGGCTGGCGTAGCCGCTGAACACCGGCATGACGGCATCGTAGGCCTTCATGATCGCGCCGTCGGTGTCGGCCGCAACCGGGAATTTGCTGCGGCATTCGCTCACCGAGAAGCGCTGCAGTTTTTCCAGGGGGTCGTGCGACACGCCGATGACCGAGGCGCCGAGCGCCTTGTACCGGTCGATCGCCTCGGCGAACTTGTGGGCTTCGATGGTGCAGCCGGGCGTGAAGGCGGCCGGGTAGAAGTACAGGACCACCGGCCCTTGCTTGAGCGCATCGCGCAGCGAGTAGCTGAACACCTTGCCACCCAGCGTGGCCTGGGCGGTGAAGTTGGGGGCCGGGTCGCCGACCTTCAGATCGGCATGGGCATTCAGGCTGAGCAGCGCCGCGCATGCAGCCAGCAGTTTTTTCAAAGTCATCGCATCCTCCGCAAGATCGGCTCTGGTTTCGAGATCGCCGTTTCGAACAGCATCCTCGGTGGGCCTACGGCCCATCCCTCGTTTCATTCGGGACCGCAACCACGTTGCGTCCTGCGCCCTTCGGGCTGGTCCCGCACTGCCACGCACCCTTACAATGGCTGGAAAAAATGAACAGCCCTAGTTCAACAATGGTCTGGAACTCCGGTATACTGGAGTCGTTTACTCAACTATACAGGATCCCCATGGAACTCGAACTCACCGGAAACGGTTATCTGGCCGACCCCTCGATCTGGACGGAAGAAGTCATGTACGAACTGGCCCGACTGGACGACAACTTCGCCCTGACCGACGAACACGTGAAGTACATCCTGTCGGCACGCGAGGTCTTCAGCGAGACCCAGGCCGTGCCGCCGATCCGCGATTTCGCCAAGATGCATGGCATGGACCGCAAGGCGCAGGAGCTCTACGACCTCTTCCCGCGCGGACCGATGAAGATGATCACGAAGTACGGCGGCCTGCCCCAGCCGACGGGTTGCGTCTGATCGACACGCTGTAGCTCCCGGCGGGCCGGGTTTCTCCGGCAAGCCGATCGCCGACGCACTCGCGCCGGCCACTCCGAGATGTGACTTCAGCGGCTGGTGCTCGATGCCGGCCGCGCTCGACCTGCGTCTCGACGAGGCCGGGAAGGCATGCGCCTCTATGGGGTCAACCCGACCGCGGCCCGTTTCATCACCCGCACCGGCAACGAACTGCTCGCCCGCCCTGGTCACCAATCAGGGCGACGGCGAGCGATTCAATATCCACATCCAGCAGGTCGACACCACCACCAAGGACATGAAGCCGGCCACCGCCGGCCTCCTTTGCGGCTGGCCAGACCGGCCGAGAATGCGGATTCGCCGGTTGTGCTAGCGATACGCCGTTTCCAGCCAGCACGGAGCGCCGGGTAAATCTGCTAGCATGCCCACATCGTCGGATGACAACGACATCGGGGGAGGCATGCTGCCGGGTAGCGGAGTGAACATACGACGCCTGCTGATGCGCGGCATGACCGCGCTGCTGGTCGTATTCTTTGCCCTGTTTTCCCTGGCCACCTACCTGGTCGTCCTGCAGCCCAGCCAGAGCAAGCTCGCTGCCACCGGCATGCGCGATGCCAGCCTGCCGCTGCTGGTCAGCCTCCGGGACAACTTCGCCCATCTCGAGAACACCCTGGCCAGCGCCCGCCAACTGACCGCCGACCACGCCTCCGGCCCGTTGGACGAAAACCAGATCCGCGCCCTCAACAGCCGCCTGATCCCGCTGCTGGCCACCAATCCCCAGGTCACCGCATTCATCCTGGCCGAGGACGACGGACGCAGCTATCTGCTGCTGCGCAACGACGACGGCACCTGGACCAACCGCATCGCCCAGCCGGCAAGCTGGGGCAAGCGCGCCCATTTCTACACCTGGCGCGACGCGAATACGCCGTTGTCGGACGCATGGCGCGACAACGTCGGCTTCAACAGCAGCGAACGGCCCTGGTACCGGGGCGCCGTGGCGATGGCCAAGGACGGCGGCTATTTCTGGACCGACCCCTACATCTTCTTCGCTTCCGGCCGGCCCGGCATCACCGTCTCCATGCCCTGGCGCGACGCGGCGGGCAAGCGCTACGTGATCGCCATGGACATCCTGCTCAAGACCGTCTCCACCCAGACCCAGGCATTGGCGATCGGCAGCGGGGGCTCGGTGGCCGTGCTGACCGGGGCGGGCCAGATCATCGGCCTGCCGCGCGAACTGCACCTAAAGCCGGAAGTCGGTCCCGAGGCGCTGTTCCTGCAGGCAGCCGACAAATTCCCGGGCTCTCCCCTCGCCGCCGCCTACCGTGCCTGGCTGGCAAAAGGCCAGCCGGCCGGCCGGCCGTTCGACCTGCATGCCGGCCGCCGCGACTGGCTGGCCGAATTCCTGCCCCTACAGCTGGGCGACAAGCAGGTCTGGGTCGCGGCCTATGCCCCGCAGGACAGCTTCGCGCCCTGGCTGGCCCGGCTGCCCGGCCAGATGCTGGTCTTGCTGCTGGCCGGCTCGGTCCTCGCCGCGCTGCTCTCGGCCTGGCTGGCGCGGCGCTTCAGCGAGCCGGTGGAAAACCTGGTCGAGGCGGTCGAGGCGCTCTCCGGCGACGATCTGAGCGCCCGGGTCCGCGAACAGGGTCCCAAGGAAATCCGCCGCCTCGGCTCGGCCTTCAACGGCATGGCCGAACGCCTGGCCGCGCACAAGGCGGACCTGGCCCGGCAGGCGGAGGCGCTGCGCCAGCTCAACCGGGAACTGGAGAACCAGGTCGCGCGCCGCAGCGCGGTGCTGAGCGCCCTGTTCGACACCCTGCCCTATCCGGTCTTCGTCAAGGGCGTGGACACCGTCTTCAGCGCCTGCAACCAGGCCTACGAGGCCGCCTTCGGCATCGCCCGTGAGGACTTCATCGGCAAGCGCGTGCTGGACCTAGACTACCTGCCCATGGCCGAGCGCGAAGCCTTCCAGGCCGAGGACGAGCGGATCATCGCCAGCCGCGGCGCCGCGCAACGCGAGATCGACATCGTCTACGCCGACGGCAGCACGCACCGGGTCATCTACATGATCACCGCCTTCCAGCTCGCCGACGGCAGCCCGGCCGGCATGCTCGGCGTGCTGTTCGACATCACCGAGCGCTACCGGGCCGAAGCCCGCCTGAAGGAGATCACCGACGACCTGCCCGGCGCGGTGTTCCAGTTGCGGCGCGACCCCGGGCTGGTGCGCCACGTCGACTTCATCAGCGCCGGCATCGAGCGGCTGTTCGGCATCGCCCAGACCGACGCGCTGGACAGCTTCGACCGCGTCTTCGCCGCCGTCGAGCCGAGCGACCAGCCGCTGGTGATCGAACGGTTCCGCAACTCGGCCGACGGCCTGGCGAGATTGCTCATCAACTTCCGGGTCCGCACGCTCGACGGCCTGCGCTGGGTGCACTGCGAGGCCAATCCGCACCGTGGCGAGGACGGCACCATCCTCTGGAACGGTTCGCTGACCGACATCACGGCGGAAAAGGAAGTC
>DASVZA010000017.1:0-2002 GCA_036391875.1 Parasulfuritortus sp. | reverse complement strand
GAGACGCCGATCTGCGGCGCGGCGGCGAAGGCGACCAGCAGGTAGCCGGCATGGGCGATCGAGCTGTAGGCCAGCATGCGCTTGATGTTGTGCTGCACCAGCGCGCCCAGGTTGCCCATGAACATCGAGAGCACGGCCGATACCCAGATCAGCCAGAACCAGCCCGGGGCATTCGCCCCGAAGAGGATGCGCAGCATCACCGCGAAGGTCGCGGCCTTGGGACCGGTGGACATCAGTGCAACCACGGGTGAGGGTGCGCCTTCATAGACATCCGGCGTCCAGACATGGAATGGCGCGGCGGCAACTTTGAATCCCAACCCGACCAGCATCAGGGCGATAGCTGCGAACGCCAGGCCGGAGGGATGGCCGCTGTGCAGGGCTGCGCCGATAGCGTAAACGTAGGTCGATCCGGTGGCGCCGAACATCAGCGCGACTCCGTAGAGGAAGAACGCGGTGGCGAAGGAACCGAGCAGGAAGTACTTGATCGACGACTCCACGCAGGCCGGAACATTGCGGCGCAATCCGGCGAGAACGTAGGTGGAGATGGACGAAATCTCGATGGCGATGAAGATCAGCACCAGTTCGACGGCGGCGGACATCAGGCACATGCCCACGGTGCCGAACAGGATCAGGGCGTAGTATTCGCCGGCCTGGATCTGTTGCGAATTCAGATACTCGAACGACGCCAGGGTCACGACCGCGGCGACGAGGATGACGACCAAGTGGAAGAAAATGCTGAACCCGTCCACGTGCACCATGCCGTTGAACGAGACGCCCTGGTAGCCGGCCTGCACAATGGTGGCGCCGATTGCGCACAGCGCGCCGACAAAGCCGAGCCGGCCCAGATTCCGCCGGTCCGTCTTCGGCCCGAGGACCGACTCGATGAGCATGATCAGGATGCCGAACAGCGAGAGCACCAGCTCGGGCAGAATTCGGATGTAGTCGACACCAGTTAGTACGCCGTTCATCGGCCGATCACCTGCGTGGTCATTTGCACCACGGGAGTAAGCACTGCCTGCACGGCAGGGTTGATTGGGTTGAGCCAGATCAGCGGGGCCACGCCCATCGCCAGTGCGGCCAGAGCCGCCGGCCAGAGCGCGGTCTGCTCGCGGCCGGAGATGTCAAGCAGCGAGCTGTTCGCGGGATTCTTTATCTGGCCGTAGAAGACGCGTTGGTACATCCAGAGCAGGTAGCCGGCGCTCCAGATGACGCCGGTAGCGGCAAGAATGCCGTAGATCGCCTTGGCTTGGAAGGCGCCGCTGAGCACCAGGAACTCACCGATGAAACCGTTCAGCAGCGGTAGGCCCACCGAGGCCAGCACGATGAACAGGAAGAAGGTCGCATACACCGGCATCGGGGTGGCGATGCCGCCGTACTCTTTGATCTCGTAGGTATGGCGCCGCTCGTAGATCATGCCGCACAGCATGAAGAGCGCGCCGGTGGAGACCCCGTGCGCCAGGTTGACGAACATCGCGCCCGCCAATCCCGCCGCGGTCATGCTAAAGATGCCGAGCACGGCGAACCCCAGGTGGCTGACCGAAGAGTAGGCGATCAGCTTCTTCATGTTGGGCTGGATCATCGCGACCAGCGCGCCGTAGACGATGCCGATGATGGCGAGCGCGACAATCCATGGCGCGTTGTGCCGCGCCTGCTCGGGAAACAGGCCAAGATTGAAGCGGATCATGCCGTAGGTGCCCATCTTCAGCAGCACGCCCGCCAGCAGGACCGAGCCCGCGGTCGGAGCCTCGACGTGCGCGTCCGGCAACCACGTGTGGAACGGGAACAGCGGAACCTTGACCGCGAAGGCGATCCAGAAGCCGAGGAAGAGCCACTGCGCGGCGCCGGCGAAACCGGGGACGCTGTGCAGGGAACTCTGCAGGGCGACGAAGTCGAAGGTGCCGGCCTTGACGTAAACCCAGATAATGGCGGCCAGCATGAACACCGACGCGACCATGGTGTACAGGAAGAACTTGACCGCGGCGTAGATGCGGCGCTCGTGGCC